>CAXXKH010000019.1:0-12238 GCA_963677545.2 Desulfobacterales bacterium
ATGATCGCAGAATCAATTATTTATTTTTGCGTCATCGATTATTCTTCCCAGCGCGGCTTCAAACGAAACTCCGGACTGCTCCAGAGCGGCCGCGAATCCGGCATCCGGCGAGAGGCACGGATTGGCGTTCACCTCCAGAACCCAGGGCATGCCTTCACCATCCACCCGGAAATCCACCCGGGCGTAACCCGACAGGTCGAAACACTTCCAGCACGCAAGGGCAAGTTTCTTCAATGATTCCAGCAGTGAAAAATCATCGGAAGCAAAATCGAAACGTCGGGGCGTGTGATGAAAAGCATATGCCGTCTCATCCCATTTGGCCCGGTAATCTACTATTTTCGGCATTTCCGGAGTGTAGCCTTCGAAAATAATTTCGGCGGGGGGAAGCACTTCCGGTCCGTCCTTTCCGGCCAGTACCGACAGGTTGAATTCGCGGCCCTCCAGGAATGTTTCGGCGAACCACTCCCCTCCTGACATTTCGGAACGTATCTTCAGAGCGGCGTTTATTTCTGCTTCGTTCGAATCCTTGATAATGCTGTTTTCATCCAGGCCGATCGAGGCATGCTCCCAGACAGATTTGATGATCCAGACCGCCGAAGTGCTATTGGACGAACCGGAAGGGCTGTTTAGAGTAAACCAGCGCGGCGTCGGAATGCGGAATGATGTCATCCATTTTTTCGCCAGTACCTTGTTGGAGGTAAGCATCATGGCTTCCGCGCTTGCACCGGTATAAGTAAATCCCATGGCATCCAGAAGAGAGGGAAACAGGTGAATAAGCCGCCCCTTTCCATCGATGGACTCCACAAGATTCAGTACCATGAATGCTTGTGACGCTTCCAGACGGCGCTGCAGATCCGCCAGATCGAGACCGCAACTCAATCGGATGGATGTATGGCCCAGTACTGCAAGTGCGCTTTCAACGGCATCGGCCTGGGCAAGAACATCCACGGCATCAGGAGCGTCGTTGCCGCTTATGCGGTCATGTACGACGGCGATATGCATGGAGACTCCTTTCGGGTTCTTTCCACGGCCGACAGAACAATACGCTCGATCAGACTCCGGTAGGAAATCCCCGACAGATTACAGATAATGGGGAGATCCGAATGCTCTGGATGAATGCCCGCCAGGGGGTTGACCTCCATGAACATGGGACGCCCCTGGGTGTCGCATCGAAGATCGATTCGGCCGGCATCCCGGCATCCGAGAACCCGCCAGGCAGACAAGGCCACAGCTTCGGCTTCGGCGGCCACGGGATCCTCCTCGGGACGCACCAGTCGATATTCGACCCGCGACTCGCACTCCTCCTTGTTGCTATAGGAGTAGACGCCCTGTTCAGCCGATGCCGTCAGGTGAACTTCCATGGTACCGAGAACACCGGCGGCCCGCCCGGAGCCGATGATACCGGTAGTAAATTCACGCCCGGGAAGATATGGCTCTACAATCACCGGCTGATGGTAGGTCTCCAACAGCCGCCGACAGGCAGGCTTGAGCTTTTCCCTCAGCCGAACGATGGCATCTTCCGATATGCCCTTGCCGGTGCCCTCGGCCACCGGCTTGACAAACCAGGGCGGTGCAAAGGCAATCCCGTCGGCATCATCCGGCGTCTCCACTAGGTGGAAATCCGTTGTAGGCACCCCGGCATCGCGAATCACCCGCTTGGTCATGCCTTTGTGCAGGGTCAGACTCATCACGAGGGGATCCGAGAAGGTATAGGGAATCCGGTACATGTCCAGAAGGGCCGGGACCTGGGCCTCCCGGCCGATGCCGTGCATTCCCTCGGCAATGTTGAAAACCAGATCCCATCGTTTCCCGGCGCAGAGCGCGGCTGTCAGTTGTCTGCCGTGGCCGATGCGTTCGGTATGGTGGCCGAGGGCTTGCAGGGTTGCTTCGATAGCGTCCACGGTGTCGTCCCGGTCGAATTCCGCGGTTTCGTCTTCCGTGTACCCTTCGGCAAGGTATGCCGAACGAAGGTCATATGTCAGGCCGATAATCATTGTCATTTTCTATTCACATCTCCTCATAAAACGCACGACACCGAGACATCCCCTGCCCGGTGGTATCTAATTTGAAAAGTAGTTATAGAATAGGCCCTGATGCGGTTTCAGGATACCTGAATAGTCTATTCTCGTAGTTGCGCAGCACCAGGGCATTCTCTTCCCGGCCCACCACGTACTCGGGCATCAGAGGAATTTTGCCGCCGCCCTCCGGGGCATCGATCACATACGTCGGAACGCCGTAACCGGATGTAAATCCCCGAAGGCCCCGGATAATCTCGATCCCCTTTTCCACCGGCGTACGGAAATGGGCGGAACCGGTAATGGGATCGCACTGGTACAGGTAGTAGGGACGCACCCGCATCTTCAGAAGCTGGTGCACCAGGCTGCGCATGGTCTCCACGTTGTCGTTGACACCCTTCAGCAGCACCGTCTGGGACCCGAGGGGAATCCCTGCATCCGCCAGCATGGCGCAGGCCCGGTATGCTTCTGGGGTGCACTCGTCCGGATGGGTGAAGTGCAGGCTCATCCACAGGGGATGATGACGCCGCAGTATACGCACCAGACTCGGTGTGATTCGCTGGGGCAGCACGGCCGGGACCTTGGTGCCGATTCGGATAATCTCCACATGGCTGATGGCGCGCAGGCGCGAAAGAATCCAGGAAAGTTTTTCCTCCCCGAGCATCAGCGGGTCACCACCGGAAAGAAGGACATCCCGAATCGACGGCGTCCGTTCGATGTAAGCAAACGCCTGCTCCAATCGGTTTCGACTCGGATTGATCCCGCCGTGACCAACCACCCGGGAGCGGGTGCAGTAACGGCAGAAGGTGGAACAGAAGTCCGTAAGAAGCAGAAGTACCCGGTCCGGATATCGATGCACCAGGCCCGGAACCGGGCTCTGACTTTCTTCTCCCAATGGATCATCGGCTTCTCCCGGAGAGCGAAACATTTCGTCAGCTACCGGAACGACGGTCCGACGAAGAGGCTGACACCAATCGACAGGGCTGATCAGGCTCATGTAGTAAGGGGTAATCCCCAGAGGCAAATGCGTCCCCGTGGCGCCAAAGGCCGCCCGTTCTTTTTTTGAAAGGACCAGCATGGACTCCAACTGTGAAAGCGTACGGATTCGGTTGCTCACCTGCCACTGCCAGTCGTTCCACTGACGGGTAGTGACATTCGGGTAGTAGCGCTTTCGAAAATTCCTGACCGCGGGGTTTAAAAATTTGGCGCGATGGGCCGGAACCCGGACGATTCGTCCGGCGGGCTCCGGAGCGGAAAGAGATCGTGCGGTGACGGCGCACGATCCGGACGGAGGTTCGACATCTTCCTGGCGATCAGAGTCGGGAGGGTCGTCATCCGCCTCTTCGAGTACCTGGGACGAACTTCGCAACAACTGTTTGCCGTAGTGGCGGCTTGCCTGCATTCTTTTTTCTCCTTTTTAATTCTTGTGGGAGCGGATTTTTCGATAAACCAAAATAATCAATATCCACTCCCACCAGTTCGTTTTCTTCCCCGCTTCAACTGATTTTCACATCAATCGCTTTGGGTTTCGAGGCTTCGGTCTTTGGTATCTGGAGACTGAGCATCCCATCCTTGAAAGAGGCCGCTATTTTGGTTTCATCCACGTTTTCGGGCAATGTGAAACTACGCATGAAACTGCCATATGAGCGCTCAATGATGCTTTTTATTCCTTTGAAAAATCAGTGTGGTCTTGCCACTCTCCTTTTGAAGCTCATGAGCTGTTTAACAGCCCCTTTCCACAGCAACACATGTGCCAAAATTCATTTTATTTTTGAGACAAAGCTCCCCCTTGGGATTGATATAAAACACCTTATGTTTTCAAATGGTTATATTTTTATATGCGGGTGAAAAATATGGGTGGAATCGGATAGATTGTCTACCGCAAGAAGACTGTTCTCGATATGTTAAAAAATGGGGACGTCCGATGTCCGGTTCAGATCATTGAAGGGAAACACGGCTTCGACATCACGATGTCAATCCTTGAAGTTCTTTTTGTCCAAACCGTGTCTGGAGATCAACCGGCTCAGTTGCCTCGTGGAAACGCCGGCTTCTTCGGCGGAGGGATTGATTCTTCCGTTATGTTTTAAGAGCAGTTGCAGCAAATAGGTGCGCTCGAATTCATCAACGGCCACCTGTCTGGCTTCGGCCAGAGTCAACATTCCGGGATTCCCGATCGATTGGGCGATTCTCGAACTCATCATTATCGTTTCGGGAAAGCTTTCAGGGCTGAGAACATCACCGGTCTCGATGATATAGGCTCTTTCGAGAATGTTCTCAAGCTCACGCAAATTCCCGGGCCATGGATATTCAGACAATGCCTCTACAAGCCCCTCTTGCAGCCGGTGAATATCCTTCCCATATTTCCTGTTCAGGTTTGTCAAAAACAGGTTTAAAAGATGAGGGATGTCTTCCTTTCGCTCCCTCAACGGCGGCAGTTCAATCGGAAAAACATTGAGACGGTAATAGAGATCTCCGCGGAAGGCGCCGGACTCGACCATTAACTGAAGGTCGGCATTGGTCGCGGCAATGATCCGGGCATTGGTGTGCAGCTGCTCGGTGCCACCAACCCGGCTGAATGTTCCGTCCTGTAGCACCTGCAGGAGCTTGATCTGGGTGGCGGAAGTGATGGTGCCGATTTCGTCCAGGAACATCGTTCCATCTACGGCCATTTCGAATTTGCCCGCCTTTCTTCTATCCGCCCCCGTAAAAGCCCCCTTTTCATGTCCGAACAACTCACTTTCAATGAGCGTATCGGGAATAGCGCCGCAATGCACGGTCACAAAAGGGCCATTGCAGCGATGGCTGTGCTGATGAATCAGTTTGGTTATCAAGCCTTTACCGGTTCCGGTTTCACCCAGGAGTAAAACAGTTGCAATGGTGGATGAAACTCTCCGAATCTTTTCGAAAACCCGGCCCATATCCGTGTTCTTGGTCACCACGACGTCCAGCCATTCCGATTCCCAGAAGGTGTCTTTGGAATTTTCCCCGGTTTGACTTTCTTCTTGGTATTGTCGCTTGTTAAGGGGTATGTTTTGCATCGTTATATTCAGCGGGAATACAGGTTCAGGACCAATACTTCAGTGATAAAAACCGAAGATTTGACAACTTTTCGCCCTATATTACAAAAGCGCTTTTCATGTCAATTGATAATCGAAAATATTGGATGGGAAAAGTCCATCTTCGAACTCTAACGGGGAAGGGGGGCGGTTTTGGTTGTATTTGATCTAGACACGCCCGGCTCGTCAATATGAAACCGCTTGACGGTTATCACCAGTCCGCCATCCCGGCTCTTCACAAAACCTTCGACGACCACGCTCTTTTTTATATAATTCCGCAACTTTCCACCAATGTGATCTTCAACGACGCGGTATCGTTTCTCGTCATAGCCGGCAATGTCGATTTCTTTAATGTCTCCCTGTGGCGTCCAGGCAGCTGCGATAACG
This sequence comes from Desulfobacterales bacterium, assembly GCA_963677545.2. GTDB lineage: Bacteria > Desulfobacterota > Desulfobacteria > Desulfobacterales > JAFDDL01 > JBECKW01. The sequence continues at coordinate 5,459 of CAXXKH010000019.1, forward strand.
ACGCCATGTATTGAAAATGGAGTTTGCTTATTCATAATATCACTTTCCAGCCCTTTAATCATTGAGGGGCACTCATCTCATCAGCAAATCACATGCCTGATTTGAAACCAATCTCATACAGGGGGTCTGATTCACTCCACAAGGCCGGTCGCCGTCCATATTGTTGCATAAAAGCGTATCTATATCCTGCAGGTATTCTCCCGGGAATGGACACCGGATGTCTTATCGGAAACGAATACCGGACACAAAACGTCCTGCGAGCCGCAAAACGGCAGACTGAAATAACGATTTTTTCTAAACGTATTAAAAAAGAGTGGTATCACGTTATGTGGCGCGAGTTTTGCTCCCTCATAAGTCGGTGTTGCTCTGCCGCATATACAGCGTTCATTCGGTTAAACATGCGGTAGAACAATGACAACTGCCGGAACAGCTAATGAAAGTCATATTATGGAACATTCAACCACATCCTGGGAAATACTCGAAAAACTGATCACATCGGAAAACAGGCCCGAACTGGCGCGGTACATCGATACACTCAGCCCATCCGAAACGGCACGGACCGTGTCCCGTCTTCCCGAACAGCAGCGGCTCCATCTGCTCGGCCTGCTGAGCCCCGAAGATGCCGCGGATGTCATTGAGGGTATCCCGGAGACCGAGGCGGCGGATCTGGTGGAAGAGATGTCGGCCGAGCAGGCGGCAGCAATTATGGAGGAACTCAACAGCGACCACCTGGTCGATGTGCTTGGAGAGATGGACGAAAATGCAAGCCGAGCCATTCTGGACAAAATGCTCCCGGAAGATGCTGAAGAGGCACGGATGCTTCTGGCCTATGCGCCGGATTGTGCCGGTGGTCTCATGATTTCCGAGTTCCTTGCCTTCCGGACCGACCAGACGATCCAGGATATACTGGATGATTTTCAGGCCAATCGGGAGAAATATGCCGGCTACCATGTTCAGTACTTCTATGTGGTGGAAGATGATATGAAACTGGCCGGAGTTCTGCGCATCCACGATCTGTTATTTCCAGCCCGGGGCACTGCGCTCTCCAGGATCATGATTCCATCTCCCCACAGTGTTCCGGACAAGGCCTCCCTAAGGGACCTCCAGAACTTTTTCAACCAGCATCATCTGTTTGGTGTTCCAGTAGTGGACAATGCCGGACGGCTGGTGGGCGTGGTACTCCCCGAAGCCGTCGAGGAAGCGTTGAACGAGCGAAAGACCAAAACCTTTCTTCTCCTGAGCGGTATTGTCGGCGGGGATGAATTCAGGACCATGCCGCTGCTTTCCCGTTCCGGCCGCCGCCTCTCCTGGCTGAGTATCAATATTGTACTCAACATCATCGCCGCCAGCGTAATCGCCATCTATCAGGATACCCTGGCGGCGGTCATTACCTTGGCGGTATTTTTGCCAATGGTCAGCGATATGAGCGGGTGTTCCGGCAACCAGGCGGCTGCCGTGTCCATGCGGGAACTCTCTTTAGGACGGGTCCGGCCTGGTGAACTGTTATGGGTGATTGCTAAGGAAGCCAGTGTCGGTATCATCAACGGTCTCGTGCTTGGGCTGCTGCTTGGTGGCGTTGCCTTTTTCTGGAAAGGTAATCCGTGGCTTGGCATTGTTATCGGAGGCGCACTGGCTGCCAACACACTGCTTTCCGTCACCCTTGGCGGCATGCTGCCGCTTCTGCTTCGGCGGATAAAACTCGATCCCGCCCTGGTGTCCAGCCCGCTTCTGACGACTGTCACCGATATGTGCGGATTCTTTTTCGTTCTGAGTTTCGCAGCAGCGGTCCTTCATCGGATGTAAAAAGAGGTCGATTCCATTGTTTAAAAATTTAAACAGGCACATCATTGGCGTTTATAAAAGAATCGAGAAATATGTCAGATAGCTCCTGGCTAAGGAACATGTCTTTAATTCCGTAAAGTGGGTAGCCCCTCTATGATCCATATAGCAGACGTTTCCTGTCTGGTTTTATTCGCGAACTGGACATCAGATGTCTCAAATCTGACCTAACCGTTACATAAAAAAACCGGTACCGTGGTATATGCTTTCAAGTGTAAATTGCAGGGAGAAAGATATGAAAGGATGGCTTCCCGGAAGGCTCTGCACTTTATCTGACCCGGCCTGTGTGCAATATTGGAAAGCACAGGAGTGCAAGGGGAAAAAGCGTCCTCTTTTTCCCCGGCGCATCCCACCAGTTTCTGGTTAGCTCATATATTCCTCATCATAATCGGGTTCCTCTTCTGAATCGGGTTCCTCTTCTGAATCGTACTCTTCGTCTGGATCTGATTCTTCGTCAGGATTGTATTCATCATAAGGGAGCAGTTCCTCGTCAGGAACGGGTTCGTTACCAGAAAGCGATTCCGTGTCATAATCTGGATAGGCTTCATCGTCGGTACCAATGATTTGATATTGGCTATCATCTTCACCAATTATCGCCGTATCATCGGCAAGAATCCCATCGCTGAAAAAAAGCAGTACGGTAAACATCGTTGCAACAATAAAAAAATACAGGTTTTTATGTTTTGACATTTTTCCTCCTTTTATGTGGCGTTTCAAGTCCCACGTTTCAGCATCCATGGTTCTATATAAGTAAGCATATTGCGTACCACATGATTATTTCGAAACCATTTGAAGTAAAAATTTCTTTATTTTTTTTTACACCTTCATAAATTTTAATATCTCCCCCTTGCAATCAGTAATTGATGCATTACATTTTCATCGCCGAAAATGAAATTGATAAATTCAAAGCCGGTGCAATTATGCTATATTTCATCATAACCTACTGTTAATACAGCAATTAATTATAAAACAGCAGCAACAAATTCACATAACAATTCAGAGATATGAAAGGAGACGATGGAATGAAAATCAGACCATTGAACGACAGAGTGATTGTAAAACGTGTGGAAGAAGAGAAAAAATCGGCTGGTGGGATCATCATTCCCGATACCGCCAAGGAAAAACCCCAGGAGGGGAAGGTGATCGCCGCGGGTCCCGGGAAACTGGACGACACCGGCAAACGTGTTGCCCTGGAAGTCAAGGAAGGCGACCATATACTTTTTTCCAAATGGGCAGGTACGGAAATAAAAATTGACGGCGAGGAACACATTTTCATGAAAGAAGACGATATATTAGGAATCCTTAAATAGACAAAGGGAGGATCTTGCAATGGCTGCAAAAATGATAATATACGGTTCGAAAGCCCGGGAAGCCATGCTTCAGGGTGTCAACACTCTTGCCAATGCTGTAAAGACAACACTGGGCCCCAGGGGTAACAATGTGGTTCTGGACAAAGCCTGGGGGTCACCTAATGTTACCAAGGATGGTGTCACGGTAGCCAAGGAACTCGAACTGAAAGACAAGTTTCAGAACATGGGCGCGCAGATGGTGAAGGAAGTTGCCAGCAAAACAAGCGATACAGCCGGCGACGGCACCACCACGGCAACGGTTCTGGCCCAGGCCATTTATAACGAAGGCCAGAAGCTCGTGGCCTCCGGCATCAGCCCCATGGCCCTCAAGCGGGGTATCGACAAAGGGGTTGAGGCGGTCGTGACGGAACTCCAAAAAATATCCAAACCCACCAAGGACAAAAAGGAAATTCAACAGGTGGGCACCATTTCCGCCAACAGCGACGAGACCATCGGAACACTTATTTCCGAGGCCATGGGAAAGGTGGGCAAGGAAGGCGTTATCACGGTGGAAGAGGCCAAGAGTATGGAGACTGCCCTGGAAGTAGTGGAGGGCATGCAGTTCGATCGTGGATATGTGTCTCCCTACTTCATCACCAATCCAGATAAGATGGAAGCAGTTCTGGAGGAGCCCTGTATCCTTATTCACGAAAAGAAGATCGCTGCCATGAAGGATCTGTTGCCGCTTCTGGAACAGGTGGCCAAATCCGGCAAACCGCTCCTTATCATCGCCGAAGACATCGAAGGCGAGGCTCTGGCTACCCTCATCGTCAACAAGCTGAGGGGCACTTTGAAGGTTGCCGCGGTGAAAGCGCCGGGGTTCGGTGACCGCCGCAAGGCCATGCTGGAAGACATCGCCATTCTTACCGGTGGCCAGGTAATCAGCGAAGACCTCGGCGTGAAGCTGGAGAATATCACTCTAAACGATCTGGGAACCTGCAAATCCGTGAAGATCGACAAAGACAACACCACCATCATTGACGGTGCCGGAAAGAAATCGAATATCGAGGGGCGTGTCAGACAAATTCGCTCCCAGATAGAGGAAACCACCTCGGATTACGACCGCGAAAAGCTCCAGGAACGGCTAGCCAAGATCGTCGGTGGTGTGGCTGTAATCAAGATTGGTGCGGCCACCGAAACCGAAATGAAAGAGAAGAAGGCACGGGTGGAAGACGCCCTGAATGCCACCCGGGCGGCCGTGGAGGAGGGGATCGTTCCCGGCGGTGGTGTGGCGCTGGTGCGTTGCCTCGAAGCGCTGGAAAAGGTGAAAGCCCCTGGAGAAGAGAAAAGCGGTGTGGCCATTCTGAAACGGGCGATTTCCGCTCCTCTCCGGCAAATTGCCAAAAACGCGGGACATGATGGTTCCGTTGTACTGAACAAAGTGCTTGAAGGAAAGGATGACTACGGATTCAATGCCAACAGTGAAACCTATGAAAATCTTCTTTCAGCCGGCGTGATCGATCCCACCAAAGTGGTCCGGTTTGCACTTCAGAATGCCGCTTCGGTTTCAGGTCTCATGCTCACGACCGAAGCCATGATCGCCGAAAAGCCGGAGAAGAAAAAAGCGTCCGCCATGCCCGACGGCATGGGTGAAGAGATGTACTGATATGCAACATATGGAATAAAAATCTTCCGTGGCAGGTTTCGGCCTGCCCGGGAGTTCACGTTAAACATGTTTTTTAACTTTAAGGATGTTTTTTCAGGAATTCCGCTGAAACAATATTGCACGTCTCCATCTTCTCATCATAGACAATAAATGCCTGCTTTTTTGTCAGTTGTTCGTTAACCCGGGCGACACTCTCCTCCAGAGATCCTCTGATATATCCCGAGTCCGTCCCCTCCCTGGAAACGAATTCCTCGATGAGATTTCTGAGTGCTTCGGGGCTTAGTTTGTCAAAGGGAATGATCATGTAAGTACCAGAGGTCGGAGGTCAGAAAACACAGGTCATTAGTCATTGGTTATTGGTCAGGTTATTGGCTACCGTCCATTGGGATGCAGCACCCTCATCTTGGCGTCCATAAGCTGGGTATGGGTCAGGCGGAGAAGATTTCCAACCTTGTTCATCAGGTAATGCTCATACCGGTCCATTTTTTCCGTCTACAAACACAATCCGCCACAGGATCTCGACGATTTCGATCTTTTCCTCTATGGAATAATTCTCGTTGATCAAATGGGTGAATTGCCAGTAGTCGACACTCTCTTCCAGTTCCCTGTCCGCCTCCTGAATCAACGCATCGGCATGCTCCTGGAAGAGTCCGTATCTTTCCTTCAGAATCGACAGAAGCGTATCCATCTCCTCCCGGGTGAAAGTTTCATCAATGCGGCCTATTTCGAGAAATAGCGCACAGACCGCCACCTGAAGGTTGTGTTCACTTGCACCTTCCGCCGCCGAACTATCCGCTTCTCCACTACCTGAAAAAAAACGCTTTATTATATCAATCATTTGACCATCCTAGCATATTAGATGTTCGCAATATCGCCAAAAATCCTTCGCCATCACCCCTTGCCGTTCGCCCTTTGCCGTTCGCCGTTCACCATTTGCCGTTCGCCCTTTGCCGTTCGCCCTTTGCCCTTTGCCCTTTGCCGTTCGCCCTTTGCTTCTTGACCAATGACCTCTGGCCTCAAACCTCCGGTCTCACCTGCTACCACACCCGTCCCCATGACACAAGCACCGGCAACTGTAACGAGATAGCCCCATTGACATGCAGCTTGTTTTTCATAGCAAGCAAGCTCCATGTTTTTGGCCTTAAGCCGTTCGCCGTGAACCCTTCGCCCTTTGCCCATTGCCCCTCACCTCTCGCCAATAACCAATCACCACTTGCACCACTCAACGATTCAGGATAAGAGGCACAGGACACGGGAAATCGATCCGGTCTTCAGCCTTCCCGGCGCAATGACCCAGGAGTGCGTAAGTGACATGAAAAAGCGGCGGAAAAAGAACAAAACGCCCAAACGGTGGCTTAACTATCTGTTTTATATATTAGTATCAATTACAGCGCTTGCCATTGCGGCAACAGCTATCTATCTGGTTTTTCTGTCGCGTGCCATCGACAAACGGTTTTCCGGCCGCCGCTGGGATATCCCCTCCAGGGTCTATTCCGACACCACGCTCCTGTATACGGGCCAACGGATCAACCGCGCCCTTCTGGTTGAAAAACTCGGCAGGCTCGGATACCGGGAAACATCCCACCCCCCCGGGCGACAGGGCGAAATGCAGCTTACATCCAGCCGTATCGCACTTTATCTGCACAGCTTTCACACCCCCATCTATAATCAGAAAGAGATGCCGGTCCAAATCGACCTTCAGGGAGATCGGGTGGAAGCCATCACGAATCCCGAAACGGGGGCACGCCTCCCGCTTCTTGAACTGGAACCCGAAGAGCTGATGCTCTACTACGGACCGGACCGGGAACGGCGGCAGCTTCTTTCCGTCCGGAAACTCCCCCCCTATGTCGTCCATGCCGTCCTGGCAGTGGAAGATCATGATTTTTACGAACACCACGGGTTCGTCCTGAAAGGCTATTTGCGTGCATTCTGGGTCAATCTGAAAGCCGGGGGCATTCAGCAGGGCGGTTCCACCATCACCCTGCA
>CAXXKH010000020.1:0-12898 GCA_963677545.2 Desulfobacterales bacterium
TTATAACCGGTGACCTTTTCGACGGCGTCAGTGGCGGGAATCTGGCCGATTTCATCGAGCCGCTGAACCGTCTCGAATCCGCCCGGGGTATCTTTTTCGCCACGGGAAATCATGAAGGGTATCTGGGGTTGAAAGCCCCCCTGAATATTCTTACCCGTACCAAAATAACGGTTCTTGACAATGAGGTTGCCGATATAAACGGCCTTCAGATCATCGGCATACCGTTTCCGGAACACAACCGGAAAAACAATGCCCGGAACGTTTTTGAAGATTCGGCCACCTATTCCGCCGCGAAACCAAGCATTCTCATGTACCACACCCCCACAAATATCGGAGAACAATTTTCCGACCGTGAAAATCAGCAGACGAACACCTATTGGCGACCCGACACCAGTATGCGCTTTGTCAAAAATGCAGGGGTCGATCTCCAGCTCTCCGGCCACACCCACCGGGGACAACTTTTCCCTTTCACGCTTCTTACACGCTATATCTTTAAGGGATATGACTATGGTCTGCACAGGGACGGCGACTTTCAGATCTATATTACCAGCGGAGTGGGTACCTGGGGCCCGCCCATGCGGGTGGCCTGCCCCCCCGAAATCCCGGTTTTTCGACTGAACCGCTCATAGCAATATAGCATAGTTACTAAAACCTTCAGCAAAAGCCTACCCCGCAAATCGGGGCTGAATGCGATGAAGTTTTTGCTTTCAGTTATCCAATGTCATTTAAATAACCGATAATATCTTTATTGGCTATGGCGATGATACCTTTATAGCAGTTGGAACAAATGGAGTCATTCTTCAGTCGGATCCCGTCATCGACACCTCAGATACCTCCGTTCCGAGTGACGGAGGCGGAGGGGAAGGTGGGTGCTTTATTACCATGGTAATGTATTAGAACAACCCTTTAGTCAATGTCATAAAGTTAACGGCAGTAGTTAAATTTTATTGATATTTTAGCTTATTATGCTATACTGACACTAGTTTTAACCGTGTATTATTCATTTCGAAAGGAGAAATAAATGTCCGAAACGCTTCAAAAGCAAAGCAATGTTGGCACGGAGCCTGCTTTCCAAGATATGTGCCAAAACTGTTGATTATCTCAAGAAGATTCTTCACTCAAAAGACTTTGTCAATCGGCACAAAAAATCTGAAAAAGATTTTACACGAAACCGAACTCTGCCGTTTCAAACACTTTTCCTCTTTTTCATAAACTTCATTAAAGGATCATACCAAGACGAATTGGATCACTTTTTTAAAGCTTCATTCCGATTAGATGTCCCTGTCGCTTTGGTTACCAAAATGGCTCTTTCACTGGCACGCAGGAAACTCAAGTATTCCGCATTTATAGAGTTCAACCGCCACTTGCTTGAGTTTTTCTATAACAACTACAAAACCGTCAAAAAATGGCATGGATTTAATTTACTGGCAATAGATGGATCAACTTTAAAACTTTTTAAATACCAAGAAATACGAGAACATTTTGGCGTAATGAAACCCAAGAACGGACCTGCATGCCCAATGGCTCGTGTTTCACAATTATTTGATGTTTTGAATAAAGTCACAATCGAGGCATTCATAAAGCCATACAATGTCGGCGAAAGAGAACTATTGCGAGATCATATGCTCAACTTGCTCCCAAACGACCTTCTTTTATTGGACCGTGGTTATCCGGCTTACTGGGTTTTCAACCTCATTATATCTCAAGGCGGTAATTTTTGTGCCAGAATCTCCAATAAATGGAAGATTGTTCAAACCTTCATCGAATCCGGCCTTGATCAAGATTTTGTTGATATTGATGCATCATATCAATCCATCAAAGAATGCAATGAGATGGGCTTGGGTGTTGCGCCACTACACTTGCGCTTAATACGGGTTGAACTCGATTCAGGTGAAATTGAAGTTCTAATCACTTCGCTTACCGACAAAAAGAAATATCCAAAAGAAATTTTCAAAGACCTATATCACAAGCGTTGGCCGGTAGAAGTTGATTACCTTTTCATGAAAGAGCGTGTCGAAATCGGCAATTTCTCGGGCCAATCCGAGTTGTCCGTTTATCAGGATTTTCATTCAAAGGTGCTTGCAAAAAATCTTGCTGTTGTTCTCTCTTCTCCAGCACAGGTGTCAGTAGAGTGCGAAAGCAAAGAAAAAAAGTATGAATATCAATTAAACATGACGCAGGTGTTTTCAAAATCCAAAGATACGCTCTTTTTGCTTTTTGAAAGGCCCCGCAAAATTGTAGTAAAAATAATCCAAGGCCTTCATGAATTATTTTCAGCGGCAACCGAACCCGTTCGGCCAGGACGAAAATTCAAACGGAAACACAAAGTTAGTAAACGTGAGCACTACATGAATTACAAGCCTTGCCGTTAACTTTATGACATTGACCCTTTAGTGGATGATACGAATCGTACCTTAGAAAATAAGCCTCTTTAGACACGGCTTTTTTTCTGTTGTATCAAGTAGTTCTCTGCGCGTAAGAAATATCGGATTTCGAATTTCGCCGGCGTGGGGATCTACGGTCTTCTACCGACATCGAATGCCTTCCCGATAAAACTCCCCACACCATGATAGCCCCCCACTTCGGGGCTGAAAAGAAACGGCCGTATTCTTTCGATATCCGGGCTCCCGTCATCGGCCAGCATCGTGTCCTCCACTTTGACAGGAGTTTAAGAGATAATCCATCCAGCCGCGTCTATGCCCTTTAATATCGGCACTTTACGCCACACCATACCGTAAGACCCATCAGCCCTTACCGTTTTTCCATCCAACAACCCTTGAAAAATAAGCCATCGCGCTATTTTTTACTTGACATGTAAGACCCTACTATATATGCTGTCTTCATGGCTCACTTCCACGTAAAGACCAAGAAGGGAAGACCCTACCTCTATGTCCGGGAGATCGCACGGGTCGATGGCAAGCCCAAGGTCATTTCCCAGACTTACATCGGGTCTCCGGAAAAGGTCGCCGGCTTGGTTCGGGGACAGGCTGAGGACGCAGTGACTCTGAAGGTGGAGGAGTTCGGGGCGCTGTGGCTTTCCTGTGAGATCGGTAGGGACATAGACCTTTGCGGCCTTATCGACGAAATTGTTCCGCGTGCGGACCGAGAGACGGGACCTTCCATCGGCGAGTATTTTCTGTACTGCGTCCTTAACCGGATGGTGCAAGCCGTCAGCAAGAACAAGCTGGCATCCTGGTATCGGAGCACCGCTATTCAACATATTCGGCCCGTTGACCTTGATGAGCTCACAAGCCAGCGCTATTGGGAAAAATGGGACCGGGTATCCGAGGAAGATTTGCACAAAATCGCGAAAACGTTCTTCGAGCGCATCTGGCGCTTGGAAGCGCCGTCGGCAGACTGTCTTTTGTTCGACACCACCAATTATTACACTTTCATGGCCAGTCATACCGAATCGGAGCTTGCTATGCGGGGGAAAAACAAGGCGGGTCGCCACCACTTGAGGCAAATCGGCCTGGGGCTTCTGGTGGCAAAGGATTCGCGACTGCCGCTATATTACAGCGTCTATCCGGGCAATATCCATGACAGCAAGCATTTTAAGGCAATCATGGATGAGATGTTCGGGGTCGCGTGCGGCTTGAACAAGACAAAAGAGCGTCTTACGGTGGTGATCGACAAGGGGATGAACGCAGAGGACAATTACGCCTGGATCGACGAGCACTCGCGTATTCATTTCATCACCACCTATTCCACCTATTTTGCCCAGGATCTCGCCGCGACGCCCCTGGAGCAGTTCGAGCCGGTGGATACGCCGGGAAACAGGCAGTTCATGGCGCAGGGAAAGCAAGCCGAATGCCTTTTGGCCTACCGGACCAGAGGAGAATACTGGGGAAAGGAGCGGGCGGTGATCCTCACCTATAATCCATCCAGCCACCGCAAGCAGGATTACACCTTCAATGCCAAGTTGGAGGTGATCCGAGAGGAACTGCTTTCCATACGGGCAAAGGTAAGAGACAAGGCGCCCCATTGGAGAAATGAGGAGGCCGTCAAGCAACGCTATTTGCGGCTTTGCGTGAGAATGCACATGCCGCACGAACTCTACGAACTCACCTTCGTGCATTCGGAGGGCGGCCTCTCCATGAATTTCCGAAAAAACGCCTATCTGGTCGGCCGAAAGCAGACCATGTTCGGAAAGAGTATCATCATTACGGATAACACGGATTGGACAACGAATGACATTGTTCAGGCAAATCAGGACCGTTGGCAGGTTGAGGATCGATTTCGTCTAAGCAAGGACGACGATTTGGTGGGGGTAAGCCCTGTCCGCCACTGGACGGACAGCAAAATAAGGTGTCACCTGTTTACCTGCGTCGTGGCTATGACATATTTGCGCCGGATCGAGCTAAAGCTTGCGGCCTCGGGCATAAACCGAACGGCCGCCGATATTATGGAGGACATGCAAAGGCTGCATCAGGTATTGAGTCTGAAGAAAGGGGAACGAAAGCCTGCCCGGCGCCTTGAAACGCCCAGTAAGACCCAGGCCGAAGTCCTATCGGCGTTCGGCTACCGCATAGACGTCGGTGGGGTCTTACAACAATCCGACCGATAAAACCCCTCCTGGCGAGGGTTTGGGGGCTCCGTTGCAGCTTATCTCTGAAACTCCTGTTTGACATCAATAATTTCCCCGATGAAGTGGGTATGCAGTCCGATCTCATGGTGATGGACCACCCGGCATTCCAGGATCATGGGAAACTCCGCCACATAAGGAGCCTCCACAAGCGTCGACCCGACCGGCGTTAAGCCCGTTTCGTCAAACTTGTTTTTATCCCGGCCGGAAACCATGCCGAAATAATCGGCTTCTTTCACATGCGTCTCTGACGGCACACTCAACGTAAACGCCTTTCGCGCCATAAGATTTCCGTATGTATACGTCGCCTTCCGAAGCGATATGGTCACACAGGGCGGCTTGGAGCAGCAGATGCCGCCCCAGGCGATGGTCGCGACATTGGGTCTTCTGTCCGCATCATACGTCCCCACGCACCAGACAGGGGTGGGATAAATCAGCGTTTTGGCTCCGAATGATTTTTTCATGACGGTCCTTTCTTTTTTTATCACTATAGACTTTCGTCTTGATCCCCTGTTTATAACATCATGATATCTCACCGCCCGCTTCGCTCAAGGCGCGGAGAACGCAGAGAAATTAAAATTTGTTTTTCAGTCTAAGTTCATGCCATTGTACCTCTACCATTAATCACTATTGGATCAAAAAGGCAAATGTATGATGCTTCAATCAAAGTATGCGCGATTGTGGCGTGACACCCTCCAAGTACGATACCCGGTTGGCCAAGTTGACAAGTGCTTCGGGAATATGTAACGATTTTCTGCGCTTCAGTTCAGTTTTGCCAAAAATATGAGTACACTTTTTTAAAAAGCAACGGTGAAACCATGCAGGATCTGACTGTAACCCTGATCCAGACCGAGCTGTTCTGGGAAGACATTCCGGCCAATCTGGCAGCATTCGACAAGAAAATCGACGGGATCGCTGAAAAAACGGATCTCATTATCCTGCCGGAGATGTTTACCACGGGTTTCAGTATGAATGCCTCGAAGCTCGCCGAACCCATGAACGGCCCGGCGGTGTCGTGGATCCGCTCCAAATCCGAAGCCAAAAATGTCAACATCACGGGCAGCGTCATTATTGAGGAAAACGGGAAGTATTACAACCGGCTTTTATGGGCACAACCCGATGGCACACTTTTAACCTATGACAAAAAGCATCTCTTCCGGATGACCGGCGAGCATGAGGTCTTCACCCCGGGCAGCCGGTTTCTCACCGTCGCCATCAAGGGCTGGAAGCTGCGACCCTTCATCTGCTACGATATGCGATTCCCCATCTGGACTCGGAATATCGACAATCAGTACGACATGGCAATCTATATTGCCAACTGGCCCGAAAGGCGTGCGCCCCACTGGAAGATTCTAATGCCGGCAAGGGCCGTTGAGAACCAGTGCTATGTCATTGGTGTGAACCGGGTCGGGGAAGATGGTAATGGTCTTGCGTACAGCGGTGATTCGTCTATCATCGATCCCATGGGAAATGTCCTTTTCCAGCAGGCGGACACCCCGTGTCTTCACACAACAAGGTTGACGTATGACCTGATAAGGGAATACCGGAACAATTTTGCCGCATGGCGGGATGCCGATGGGGATGCGGTTTGCTTTTCGTAATATGGGGTACAGCCATCGGAAGTAAAATCTTTCAATCCTGTTTGTAAGCAGCACCCATTTATTAAAACAGCCGCCGAAAGTAAAACAGCGAGTCGAATCATATCAGCTCTCCACTACCCGGGCCATTCAGTGATATGTTTTTTCACCGTACGCCTGTCAAGCCCCGTGATACGCGCGACTGCTTCATACGTACCGCGACGTTGATACAGAAGGCGGCAATAGCCGCGAATCAATGTCTGCGCATCCAGGCTCCCCTCGCACATCCCCTCTTTAAGACGCTGGTCCAAATCGGTTTTTGTTGCACAATAGCTGCCCTCATATTTCCGCTTTATAAGTACACTCCGCACGCATTGCTCGAGTTCCCGGACATTACCCGGCCACTGATATGTTTTCCCCTGGTTTTTGGCAATGGCGTCCAGAACCATATCCACGAGCTTTGGATACGCTTTTCCGACCATTCGCATCACCGTGTGGGACACGAGATCGTCCAGTTCCCTCGGGTCCTCCTGAATCCTGTCGCGAAGCGGCGGCATACTGATAACATCCGAGCATAATCGGTAGTAAAAATCGTCCCGAAAAATCCCCTTGGCGCGGATGTCATCCATCGGTCGGTTGGTGGCGGCAATGACCCTGCCCTTGAAACGTTTCGCCTGGTGACTGCCGACGGAATAAAATACCCTGTCCTGGAGAACCTGGAGGAGTTTTATCTGGATCGGGATTGAGATTTCTCCGATTTCATCCAGAAGAATAGCGCCGTTGGGGCTGCAGATTTCAAAAATACCTTTATGATCTTCCGTGGCGCCGGTAAAGGCGCCTTTTTTATGACCGAAAAGCTCTGATTCGATCAGTGATTCGGAATATTGTGACAAGTTGATCGGTAAAAACGTTTTTGTAAAACTCTCCTTGAAACAGTGTTTCTTCTCATCAAAGGGAATGAAACCGGAACGGCCGATGGCGGTGGCGGCCGTTCCCTTCCCCGTGCCTGTTTCGCCCAAAACCAGCGTTGAAAAATCTTCCATACGGTTCCACAGGTATTTTTCATACATGCTGATGTCATGGGTAAAGACATTGTTCCAGAGATCTCTCCGGAGTTTCTTCATACTGGGACTTCTGCCGACTATATTCTTGTCGATAAAGAAAAAAGCGCGCCTGATTTGATAGCACAGCTCAAAATAGCGATGGGCCCGATCGGGCCGGAACCCCCTTTTTCTGAGGCTGGACAAAAAATCTTCCGAAAAGGGGACCCGTTCAGAAGCGACTCCGTTTGAAACCTGCATCTCGATGAATTGGTCAAATTTTTCGAAAAACTGGTGATATGTATAAAAGAGAAACGAATACTCCAGGGTCTCACCGTCCGTTTCGACAAAATCTCCCAGCTTCACGGGCCCTTCTTGATCCAGGCGATGTATCTTCCTGGAAAGTGTTTCCATGACGCCCTTGATCCGTCTTTCCCGGGATTTATCAACAGGCATGTCACTGATTTCCGTGTCGAGCGCCACCCGTTCATCACTGAACGGATTTGTGAAAGCCGCTCTGTTGACAAGTGCAAAGAACGCCCGTTCCTCGGAACGTAACCGTCTTTTTGCCGGCATTGTGTGACCCTCCGGATTAAATATTTATAAGCAAGAAATGTATATACAGCATACATTGGATGCCGTCAGTGTACAACACAAATGAACGTCCAACATTGAATGTGGAAATCGCTTCGCTCCGTCGTTAAAGAAGGTATTAGCAGTTATTGATTGCCGTTTCTGTGAAGCAGGGCATAAAAGCGGTTGAAATCGGCAGAATGCCTTATTCGACGTTGGACGTTCGTCTTTTAAAATCGACACCCGTGGGATATGTAGCTATTTTGGGATATCTCCCCTGGTTGACACCACCACGGATACATGCGAAAAAGATTTTAAAGCAGGTCACAACAGTTCACAGCAGCAACCAGGTCGAAGAACATCCATGAACTTATTTACCGGCATCCGCTACAATCTTCGAGGTCTGTGGCTTGGCCTCAAAACACCCCGCCTGCTGATGCTCGGCATCAGCCGGTTTGCAGTCCTTCTCCTTTTCGCCGGCATCGGTGCCGCGATTGTTCTCTCCTATTACGATCAGGTCCTGGGCCTCGTCTGGCTCAAACCGGAGAGCCGCTGGATTATCTGGCTGTGGTATCTTGCCTCCTGGCTGATAGCATTGCTGATGGTGGGGATCTCTTCAGTCCTGGCTTATCTTGTCTCCCAGATCTTTTTCAGCGTCGTCATCATGGAGGCAATGAGCCGGATAACGGAGCAGTTAACCACGGGAGAGGTATCTGAGTCACCCCAAATGCCCCTCTTCGCACAGCTCTTTTTCCTCATCCGGCAGGAAATCCCGAGAGCCACTCTGCCGATACTCTGTATTCTTCTATTGACGGTATTGGGCTGGCTCACACCCCTCGCGCCGATTCTCTCGATTCTTGCAGCCGGCCTGGCGGTTGTTTTTCTCGCCTGGGACAATACAGACTTGGTTCCGGCCAGACGGATGATGCCCTTTTCAAAACGATTTTCCTGGCTCGTGAGAAAATTTCTCTTTCACCTGGGCTTCGGCCTGCCGTTTCTCGTCCCGATCGCCAATATCCTCCTGCTGTCGTTTGCGCCGGTGGGAGCCACGCTATACCACACAGACAACCCGATAAAAAGAGTATCATCAACAGAACCGCCCGAACCGACATCGGCTCCCTGATGCTGAAGTACGGCGACGGCGGGCACAAACGGGCCGGCATCTGCCAGGTCCCCGTAGACGATGCCGACAGTATCCTTGAAGCGATTATCTCGCAAATGAACGCCGACGGATAGACGCACGCCGGTTCTTTCGGCTACCGGCAGGATTTTTTTTCTCTTTTTGGTCGCCTGCGATCTCCGCGGATACGGGCTTCCCGTTAATCATCAGATAAGAGAAGGCATCCAGCACCTCCCTGGAAAACCTGCCGTCCGCTTCCAGCAGGCTGGAGGTGTTCATGATTTGGATTTTTCCGATTTTGATGTCGGCCCGGCCGGAGGCTTCATTGATCCGGCCAATTAAACGACCGGCATTTACACCATCTTTTTTCCCGACATTTATAAAAAAGCGGGTAAACCGAGAAGGACGGGTTTTTCCGGGAATCGATTTCTTTTTGCCGTTTGCCTTTAGAGGTTTTGATTCCTCCTTCGGTTTCTTTTTATCTGAAACATTTAAATCAGGCGCACTTTTATAATAGTCTATGAATCGGTTCAACTCCACGGACACGAAGCGTTTGATAAGCTCTTCCCGGTCCATGGATTCAAATCTCCTCAGCATTTCAGGCATCAACGACTCGAACTGCTCATGCCCCACATCCACGCGGGCGATAGTATCGAGTTGACGGAATACCTGTTGTTTATAAATTTCCTCGCCGGTTGGCACCCGCCCCTTTTCAAAGGTTTTGCCGAGTTTTTTTTCAATCTCTCTTACTTTATACTTCTCCCGCATATTGATAATGGCGATGGAAATCCCGGCCTTCCCGGCCCGGCCCGTACGGCCGCTGCGGTGGGTGTAGGCAGCGCCTTCATCCGGTAACGTAAAATTGATCACATGGGTCAAATCATCCACGTCCAGACCACGGGCCGCCACATCCGTGGCCACCAGCAGCTGAAGATTCCGTCTCCGGAAACGGCCCATAACCCAATCCCTCTGGCTTTGGGAGAGATCGCCGTGAAGTGCATCCGCGTTATAGCCGTCGCGCGTCAGTTTTTCGGCCACCTCCTTG
Source organism: Desulfobacterales bacterium (assembly GCA_963677545.2). Lineage (GTDB taxonomy): Bacteria > Desulfobacterota > Desulfobacteria > Desulfobacterales > JAFDDL01 > JBECKW01. Next base: position 9,941 of record CAXXKH010000020.1, read on the forward strand.
GTTTCCAGACGCGTCCGGCAAAAAATGATGGCATACATATCGGGATAATAGTCGGCGATCCGCTTCAAGGTCGCGTACCGGTGCTTCGCCTGAACCAGATAGCAGATATGCCGGATATTTTCTGCGCCTGCATTTCGTCGCCCCACGGTGATATCCGAAGGGTCTTTCAAATAACTCCCCGCGATGCGGGCAAGCTCCGAAGGCATGGTTGCGGAAAAAAGAAATACATTTTTCGTTGACGGGGTTTTGGCTAAAATGGCATCCAGCTCTTCCTTGAACCCCATTTGAAGCATTTCGTCCGCTTCGTCGAGTACCAATGAGCGGATCCCGGAAAGATCCACCTTGTTTCGTCGAATCATATCATTCAGCCGCCCGGGTGTTGCCACCACGATGTGAGTACCCCGCCGAAGCGCATTTATCTGCGTCTGGATATTTGCACCGCCATATACGGGAGTAATATTCAGATGCCTTGTTTCCTTTGCATAGCCGGCCATATCGCCGGCGACCTGAACGCAGAGTTCTCTGGTGGGGCAAAGCACCAGAGCCTGAACCCGGTTGCACTCCGGATCCGTCATTTGAACAAGCGGAATACCGAAAGCGGCTGTTTTCCCGGTGCCCGTCTGGGCCAGCGCCACAAGATCGCGGTTACCGGCCAGCGCCAGTGGAATGGCCTGTTCCTGAATGGGCGTCGGAGTTATATAACCCAATGATGTAAGACTGTTTTGAATGTCCTCCCGGACACCAAGTTCGGAAAAAAATGTCATGGTTTCCTATTAGTCCCTTTACCATAAATATCTAAGCAAAAGCGTGCATATTTACGAAAGGTTTTGTTTCTTTCAAGCCCTGCGGTTTGAATTTGAAAATTGAAATCTCAAATTTGAGATTCCGGCTTTGCCGGATTGGGGAGATGAAAGGATACAACAACGAAACGGAACCGCCCGTCGGTATTCAGGGGCAATTATTCCGTTACCTTCTTTGAGTTGTCCACGGACAAGAACAAGGGAGGAGAGCAGAATAATCTAAGTTCATCCTATAGCCACCCGGAAGTACGAAGCTCCGGGTGGCCTCATATACAACGCTTAGATCTGTGTAACGTTTTCCGCGGCGGGACCTTTTTTTCCCTCAACCACATCAAAACTAACCCTGGCACCTTCTGGAAGCGTTTTAAATCCCTGGGTCTGAATAGCTGAATAATGGACGAAAACGTCTCCGCCACCATCTTGCTCGATAAAACCAAAACCCTTGGACTCGTTAAACCATTTTACTATACCTTCTGTCATCATAACTCCTTTGTTCCGCCCCTTGACGGGGCTACAAATAAATAAAATGGCCGAAAAATTCGGCCGGCAGCCTGCCCCCCCTAAAAAAAACGCACAGCCTTCATTTGGAAGATTGTGCGGTTCACTTTTTCGTATTTTTAGTTTACAAACAGACACTGCACAAAACATCGGTGCCTTTTATCACTCTCATTTATAAAAATCAATCTATTTTTATCCAAAATTCGATTTTTTTACTGGCTCACACCGCCCGGGCCAGTTGAACCACCTCCTGAGCATGCAGAATGCGGTCGATTTCCAGAAGAATAATCACCCCTTTTTCCGTCTTGGCCATACCGAGAATATAGTCTCCACTGAAATCCCCACCGAAATTGGGGGAGTCCTCAATATCCTCTTCCTTGATTTGAAATACTTCCGCAACGGAATCAACAATTCCCCCCACCAGTGTTGAACCCGACAGACCGGACACCTCAGATATCACGATACAGGTACGGGGTGTATATTCTAATTCCTCCATACCGAATTTCACACGCATGTCCATGACGGGAATAACCTTTCCGCGAAGGTTGATAACCCCCTTAAATGCTTGGGGCATCCGGGGCATTTTTGTGATGGACATCAATCCGATAATTTCCCGAACATCCAGGATACCGATACCGTAGCGCTCTTCACCCAGGTTGAAAATCAGATATTTCCCCTCTCTCACGCGCTTGGATTTCGTGTCAGCAAGGGCAGCGGCGGCGGCACTCACCTTGGTACGTTCAGCCGCCCGCCCCAGCCCCTCCGCCGCGGCCGCATCCGCAAATTGGCACGTCACGAATTTTTCCAAGTCTATCCTGCGCCCGATGTCCATTTTATCGACCATATATTCCTGGATGGCATCGAGGTCCTCAATGACCGGATACAAATCGTCGGTCCGGATACCTTTGGGGTCCGAAAGCACATTTTTGAGCAGGTTCTTTTTCAATCCAAGCTCTTTTTTGGGATCGAGAAACGATACCGCTATCTGTGCCGCTTTATCCACATCGTTTCGGATCAGCATGCCTGCTTCAATGATATGCTTCACAAACTCCTGAACCGCATCTTCATGGTCCCGGACAAACTCTTCCCTGAACACCACAACACAACAGGGATGGTTGTCCCACAGCTCGCTGGAAAGGGTTTGTCTCTCGGCGATGCCACCGGCGATGGCACGGGAGCCGATGGGCTCGGCCACCATGAATCCGCAGGCGTTTATGTTGTCCCCCAGGAAATTGGGCATCTGGACAGGGGGCACCACGTCAAACAATACATTGACTGCCTCATTGCCCGCCACGCCGGGCCTCAGGCCCATCTGGGTGAAATACATATGTGCGAGCATATTGTGTATGGACATTTTGTGAGGAATGAAAAAACTCTTATGCTTGAAAAACTGCTGATATGGCTTGGCATATTTACCGGCCTTGTTCCGGACCATGATGCTGCCGTTACGGTGTGCGAACAGCACCAGTTTGATGGGCACTCCGTAGCTGAAAAGATCCATGGCCGCCGGCGCCAGAATAAAGGCGCCCGCCACAGTCCCTTTTTCAAGTGCATCCTGAACGGGATTCCAGCTTGGCATGCAAAGGGTTTCGAGTTCAAAATGCTCGGGGGTCTTCTCCCCGGATTCAATCATATGTTTGAGGACACCCAGTGTGAGGTG
>CAXXKH010000021.1:0-68415 GCA_963677545.2 Desulfobacterales bacterium
GAAATAGAGTGTTTTGAAATTGGTTTTGAAAATCTGATAATTTATGCAGTTCTGCGTGTTGTGTGTGACGGGTTGGCCGGCGGTCTCTTTAACGGGATAGCGGGGGAACCGGTCGGAAGAAAGGAATTGAATCATGGCAAGTGGTGCAGATAAAATAAAAGAATTGAAAAAGCGGGAAGATACGCTTCGCAAGATGGGTGGCGAAAAAGCGCTGGCCAAACGTAAGGAAAAGGGCGTATTGACGGCCCGTGAGCGACTGAACCTGCTGTTTGATCCGGGCACATTTCGGGAGATCGACATGTTCGTGCGCCACAGGTGTACTAACTTCGGTATGGACAAGGTCGATATCCCTTCGGACGGTGTCGTTACCGGTCACGGCATGGTTGAAGGGCGGCCGGTATTCGCTTTTGCCCAGGATTTTACATCCAGGGCCGGCAGTCTCGGTGAGATGCATGCCAAGAAAATTACCAAGGTCATGGATATGGCCCTGAAGGCCGGTGTACCGCTGGTGGGCATGAACGATTCCGGTGGCGCCCGGATTCAGGAGGGGGTGGACGCCCTGTTCGGGTATGGTGAGATTTTCTTCAGGAACTCTCTCGGCTCCGGCGTGATTCCCCAGATCTCAGCCATTATGGGCCCCACGGCCGGTGGGGCGGTCTATTCCCCGGCCATGACCGACTTTGTCTTCATGGTTAAAAATACGTCCCACATGTTTATTACCGGTCCGGATGTGATCAAGGCCGTTACCGGGGAAGAGGTCTCCTTTGAGGACCTTGGCGGCGCCATGACCCACAATGAAAAGAGCGGGGTCGCCCATTTTGCCTGTGAAAGCGACGCGGATGCCATCTCCCAGATAAAGAAGCTTCTCTCCTATCTGCCGTCAAACAACATGGATGAACCGCCCCTGATCAATACCGGTGACGATCCGGCCCGGCAGGCGCCTGAACTCGACACACTGGTACCGGACAATCCCAATCAGCCCTATGATATAAAGAAGGTGATTGCCGGTATTGTTGACAACGGTGAATTCTTCGAGCCCCATGAATATTTCGCCACCAATATCGTTATCTGTTTTGCCCGGTTGAATGGCCGGACCATCGGCATCATTGCCAACCAGCCCGCTGTTCTGGCCGGATGTCTCGATATCGATGCATCGGACAAAGCCACCCGGTTTATTCGGTTCTGTGATGCGTTCAATATCCCGATTCTGACCATTGCGGATGTCCCCGGATACCTCCCCGGAAGCCAGCAGGAGTGGGGCGGTATTATCCGTCACGGGGCAAAGCTGCTCTGGTGTTACTCCGAGGCCACGGTGCCGAAGCTGCTACTGATAACCCGAAAGGATTACGGCGGGGCATATATCGCCATGAGTTCCAAGCACTTGGGGGCGGATATGGCATTTGCATGGCCTTCGGCGGAGATCGCGGTTATGGGCGCGGCAGGCGCGTGCAATATTATTCACCGGAAAGAGATCAATTCCGCCGACGATCCCGCGGAAAAGCGGGAGGAAAAGGTAGCGGAATATCAGGAACTTTTTTCCAACCCCTATCAAGCGGCCAGCCGGGGGTATGTCGATGCGGTGATCCGGCCCAGGGAAACGCGGATCCGTTTGATCGATGCACTGGAGATCATGTGCAGTAAAAGAGAACTCAGGCCGCCGAAGAAGCACGGAAACATTCCGATGTGATCCGGCTTCTTTTCAATGCAGACTTTTCCAACCACTTGATTGGTGATTAAATGAGCGAAAAAAAGAAAATAACGGCCGCTATTTCGGCTGTCATGAGTTACCTCGAAGAAGAGGCGGCAGCCGCTGCGATGCAGGCCGCCGCCCAGGAATATAATCGAACGGCGCTGTCCCCGCCGCCCCCCGCGCGATTTTGGGGAGTGAGTGGGCGTCAGGCACAGATGCAAATGCGAAACATGATGCAGCTCAAAGCATTTCATCGGTTAAGATGAAGAATACGAAACAGGAGATGCCAAAGATGAGTGACCATACCCAAGTTAAAATGACAAAAATGGATTACGGCAAAGACCGGCCAAAAGCAAAAAATCCAGTCAAGGTTGAAGACCTGAGCCTGCGTGACGGACACCAGTCCCTGTTCGCCACCAGGGGCCGGACCGAGGATATGATTCCCGTTGCGGAAATGATGGACGAGGTCGGTTTCTGGGCTGTTGAAACCTGGGGCGGTGCAACCTTCGATACTATGCACCGTTTTCTGAATGAAGATCCGTGGGAGCGGATTCGGACATTGAAGCGGTATTTCAAGAAGACGCCGTTTTCAATGCTGCTTCGCGGTCAGAACCTTGTGGGGTACCGGAATTATGCCGACGATGTCGCCAAGGCGTTCGTGGAGCGGGCGGCGGAAAACGGCATGGATATTTTCAGGACCTTCGATGCCCTGAACGACTACCGCAATTTCGAAACCGTGGTACCGGCCATCAAAGCGGCGGGAAAACATTTCCAGGGGTGCATGTGCTACACCATGACCGAGCCGCGTATGGGCGGAGATGTCTACAATATCGACTATTTCGTTGAAAGGGCCAAAGCCCTGGAGGCGATGGGTGCCGACAGTATCTGCGTAAAAGATATGGCCGGCCTGCTTGCGCCCTATGACGCCTATGAGCTGGTCAAGGCGCTCAAGGCGAACGTGAAAGCGCCCATTCATCTGCATAGCCATTTCACGTCCGGTATGTCGCCCATGACGCATCTGAAGGCAATTGAAGCCGGTGTGGACATTATCGACACCTGTATGACGCCTTACGCTTACCGCACCTCCCATGCCGCCATCGAGCCGCTGGTGATGACGCTGCTGGGTACCACCCGGGATACCGGTTTTGATATCCAATTGCTTGCCAAGATAAATGCCGTGTTTGAAAAAGATGTAATGCCGAAATACAAGCACCTCCTGGACGACTCCAAGGTGTCGATCATCGATATCAATGTGCTGCTCCACCAGACACCCGGCGGTATGCTTTCGAACCTGGTCAACCAGCTCAAGGAGATGGACGCCCTGGACAAGATCGACGACGTGTACCGGGAGCTTCCACGGGTCAGAAAAGAACTTGGCCAGGTGCCGCTGGTAACGCCCACGAGCCAGATTGTCGGTACCCAGACCGTCAACAACGTGCTGTTCGATACCGATGAGGAGCGCTACAAGATGATCACCGGTCAGGTCAAGGACTTGTGCTTCGGCCTGTACGGAAAGACTGCCATTCCATCGATCCCGAGGTTCAGAAAAAAGCGCTCAAGGGATATCCGAGGGGAGAAGAGCCCATCAGTTGCAGGCCGGCGGAAGTGCTCGAACCCGAGCTTCCAAAAGCCAAGGAAGATGTGGCGGGCTTAGCTGTGGATATCGACGACGAGATTCTCTACGCCATCTATCCGGTTACCGGCAAGCGGTTCCTGAAATGGAAGTACGGCAAGGAAACCCCCCCGCCGGAGGTGTTGCCCAGAACTCTCGAGGATGTGGCAAAAGAAGATGAACTGGTGAAAAAAGCCAGGGCCGGCGAGCTTTTTGAAAAACCGGAAAAAGAGATTCCGGAAAAGGGCGAAAATATTCGCACCTTTAATGTTTTTGTGGAAGATGACTACTATGAAGTGGCGGTTGAATCGCTGGATGGCGCTCCTATGGTGAGTTATGTACAGGCAGCGCCCGCACAGGCCGCGGCACCCGCCGGTGTACCTTCGGCCCCTGCTGCTCCCGCGCCCGCGGCTCCCGCGCCCGCGGCGGCTCCGCCTACTCCGCCTCCGGCACCGGCCAAACCCGTCGCAGCTGCCCCGGCAACCCCGGCGCCCACGGCGGCTGCTTCCGCGGATGGAACCCCCATGACGGCCCCCATGCCCGGCATGATCGTGAGCATCGAGAAGAACGTGGGGGATGCGGTAAAAAAAGGCGATACGGTGGTCGTGCTTGAAGCCATGAAAATGGAAAATTCACTTCCGGCGCCGGTCGACGGTACCATCCAGGCGATTCAGTGCAAACAGGGGGATTCGGTGGCGAAGGGTGCTACTCTCTGTGTGATCGGATAGAAGCACATCCGCATATTTTATTCCGACAGGATAGCCGCAGGTGATACGCAAATGTATTGCTTGCGGCTCTTTTTTGTATCAACATAAAATTACAGCCCTGTCACCAAGGCCGATTTACGCAGGATAACCGCATTTGGATTACTATAAGGTTCTTTCTATAGTGGTTTTATAAAATGAACATCGAACGTCCAACGTCCAACATCCAACATCGAATGCGGAAATCGCTTTGCTCCAACATTGATAGTGGCATTGGCAGTCATTTATTGACGTTTTTGTGAAGCAGGGTTTAAAAACAAACAAAATCGGCGGAATGCCTTATTCGACGTTTAAGTTCAATGTTGGATGTTGGACGTTCATTCTATTTTTATCATTACGAACCTTGTAAACTCCCAACCATAGAAGCTTTACACCATTTTTATTGACAAGTGTTTTCGGAAAAGAGTATATTTTCCGTAGCAGATTGACCGGTTGTCTCGAAAAGTTTCCTTTCACCGTTGCTTTCTTTTTTTCGCATAGTGTTTATTGATCTTCCGAACTTACGACTTGCAGCAGCACCTTCGTTATGTTGATTTGTCCGTATGGTGCTTTCGGCGTATCAACCGCCGGCTTGATTCTTACCTGAAAGGTAAGGAAAGGATGAGGACGTAATGACGAAAGATGAAAATCGAAGGCTGAACGAGCGTGTGCAGTTTCTGCGGCCGATCGTGTATGTCTACGAAAGTTCCGATAAATTTTTCGAAGCCACCATGCTCAATCACAGTTCCGACGGTATTTGCTTCCAATCGACGCCTTCGGTGTCGCCCGGAGCCAAAATATGGATCCTGTCGGAAGAAAGTTCCGTCGAACCTTTTTTATGTAAATCGGGTGAAGCGGTTACCGCGGAGGTCCGGTGGTGTGAAAAGAGGGCTGGTGCGTATAGGGTCGGGGTACAGTATACCGGGAATGGCGCTGACGGGGATGCTGATAATTAGGGTGCTAATCCATGGCAAAAAACGGTGCATGGCTTGAAGTAAAAACCGGGGGATCTTTTCTTACAATGGCGGCTATGGCGGGGTGGCGTTTGAACTTTTTGTCGAGAAACTGCCTGACATTCCGGCGCTGCCAGCCGGCGGGATGGGTAAAGGCCCGATACAGGGAAAGGTCCCCTTTATAAAAAACGTCGGTGGTCAGGGTATCCGATGCCGTGCCGTGGGCGGGCAGGTTGAAAACAGCCAGGTTCAGAAAAGTGATCTCTTCACAATGGCGTGCCGTATATTCAAGTGTCAGGTGCGCATCCTCTTCTTTCTCCCAGGGCGTTCCAAAAAGCAGATAGACGTATGTGGCGATTTGTGCCTGCTTGAGCCCGGCAAGCGCCTTCGCTGCCACTGTCAGGTCGATCCCTTTTCCGAATGCATCGAGGACTTTCTGGGATCCCGATTCCAGACCGAGCTGCAGCATGATGCATCCGGACTGCTTGAGCGCCATGCAGAAATCCGGATCCGCCAGGTGGCGGGTTATTCTTGTGAAGCCGTACCACGGTGCTCCGGGAGGATCCAGTGCAAGGGCTTTGAGAAGCGCCGGGCTCAGGGCGTTATCGGCCAGGTGGATGAGAACGGGCCGATAGTTTTCTTTCAGGGTCTTGAGTTGAGCGACGACGCGAGGCGTCGGGATTGGCCGGTACGGATTTCCCTCGGCCTGCTCGGGGCAGAAGGCGCACCTGCGCCAGTAGCAGCCGCTCGAACTGCTGTAGGGCAGGACAAATCCGGGAGACAGATAGGGAAGATCGGAAAAGGGGTCGAAGTCGGGCATGACCTGCTCATCCGGAGGGTGTTTTCCCAATAGAGTGAGAAGCGGTTTTTCTCCGGGGCCGGCGATAACATGATCAATCATTCCCTCGAACGGATTGCGCCACCCCGGCTGTTTCATCCAGGATGTAATCAAGCCGCCGCCGAGTACCAGGGGCAGATCCGGCGCCAGGCGCTTGATATATCCGGCAATGGCAAAACTGCACAACGCCTGGCTGAGGAAATTGAGGGAAATACCCACTAACAGGGGGGTATTCTCAAACAGAGTTTCATGGAGTCGTTTCGAGAAATAGGGATAAAAGGGATTTTTTTCAGGAGAGTCGAAGGCGTCGGCAAGACTCCGGCTCCCGGTGGGGGAGAGGGCTTGATCCTGATAATCAGCAAGGCCGATATGGAGACCCGATTTGCGGCCATTCATGGCAAGCACGCGGTTGATATCGTAAACCGCCCGCCGGTAGCGGTCCGGGGCGTTATAGATTCCAGGATGGGTCAGTTGGGAGAGGTTCTGCGCCACTTTGGTGGAGGCTCTTCGAGTCCATGTATCCGAAGCGTCGGGTTTGATTGTACACAGAAAGTGCAACCCCTCCAAGTTGGTGTCGACAACCTCGCAATCAACACCGCCGCTTTTCAGCGCTCCGGAAAGTTTGGCCAGACCCGGCGGAGGTTCGCAGGGTCTGACCACCGGCGGGTGAATCAGTAGTACTTTTTTTCGAATCATCAACGATTTATTAATAGGTGCCAAATCGATGCAATTAGCTTATCTTTCTGTTTGTATATTTTTACTCACCGCCCGCTACGCTTAAGACGCAGAGGGCACAGAGGATACAAAAGAATTGTTACCCGCTGACCCCGTTCAGTATGCCACGGGGCAGGAACGCTGGGAAACAATGCATAGCATTCCTGTCGGAAAGAACCACAATCGAATATAGCACCTTTTTTTCTTGAAGAGATCGACGTTTCTTGTTTTTCGGCCTCTCACCGAAAAACAAAAATAAAGCTTCTCTGCGCTCTCTGCGTCTCAAGCGCAGCCAAGGCAAGCGGGCGGTAAATAACAGCCTTATCAACTTGAGCCGATGATATTGAGAGCTAAACTAATTTTGCCACCATATCTCCCACCTCCGTGGTGGAATAACCCATTTTCCCCGCGCCGAGGCTTTTGATTTTTGTCCGGGTTATCTCTTTCACCGCATTTTCGACGGCTGTGGCAGCCTGGGTTTCCCCGAGGGTTTCAAGCATCATGGCGCCGGCGCAAATGGCCGCCAGGGGATTGATGATATTCTGTCCGGTGTACTTCGGGGCGGATCCGCCGATGGGTTCGAACATGCTTACCCCGTCGGGATTGATGTTTCCGCCCGCGGCGATTCCCATGCCGCCCTGGGTTTCGGCGCCAAGGTCCGTGATGATATCCCCGAACATATTGCTGGTGACCAATACGTCGAACCACTCCGGACTTTTTACCATCCACATGCAGGTGGCATCCACATGGTAGTAGTCCCGGCGCACATCCGGATAATCCTTTTCCCCGATCTCATGAAAAGCCCGTTCCCACAGATCGAACACATAGGTGAGTACGTTGGTTTTGCCCACCAGGGCCAGGGTGTTATGCTCCCCTTTGCCCTGGGACTTTTTGCCGTATTTCCGGGTATACTCAAAGGCATAGCGGAGACAGCGTTCCACCTGGAAACGGTTGTAGACCATGCTCTGCACGGCGACTTCGTGAGGCGTCCCTTTCTGTGAAATGCCGCCCGTACCGGTGTAAATGCCGCCGGTGTTTTCCCGAATGACCACATAGTCGATATGTTCGGGGGTTTTGTCTTTCAGCGGTGTTTCGACACCCGGATAGAGTTTGACCGGCCGAAGGTTGATATACTGATCCAGATCGAACCGGACTTTTAACAGGATCCCCTTTTCGAGAACGCCCGGTTTGACTTTCGGATGACCAATGGCCCCGAGATAGATGGCGTCGAAGGTTTTCAGCTCTTCCGTAGCGGTTTCGGGCAAGACCTCTCCGGTTTTCAAATAGCGGTCGCCGCCAAAGTCGAAATCGGTCATATCCAGTTTAAAGCCAAATTTATCCGATGCCGCTTTCAGCGACTTTTTGCCTTCGGCAACAACTTCCGGGCCGGTACCGTCTCCGGGGATGACCGCGATTTTATACGTTTTTCCCATAATGTACTCCTAATAATTGCAAATGGTTGATCCGGAGATGCCGCTGAAGCGGGTTGCCGGAGTCAACCTATTAAAATGGTTTATAAAAAACGATTGAACGGTTAAGAATAGGTTTTATAGGATATTGCAGGTGGAAGGTCAATGGGAAATAAGGTGCAGGAGGTCAGAGGTCGGAGGTCTGAAGTCGGAAAAAACTGAAGGACGATGGACGAGGGATGAGGGACGAAAAGGCGAATCTGACTGTGCCCTTTGTCTTTTCGTCCATCGTCCCAGCGAAGCGGTCCTCCATCTTCCATCGGTTTATCAGTCGTCCAGATAGAGGTCGGCATCTTCCACCAGATCGAAGTTTTTAGCGACAACCTTTGTTTGTTTCGATGCGCGTTCAAACTGAATTTTTCCTACGGTAGCCTTAAGTTCACTGCCAATTACACGGGCGATTCGGTTGACACCGTTTTCGATCAGGGCTTTATGCACCTGTGCCAGTATTTCGATCTCTTTTTGAGTAACGGGCTCGAATTCCGAGATATCCGTAACCACATCGAAACCTGGTTTCAATTTTTTCAGGTCGGCGATTACCTGGCTTGCCGCTTTTTTGGACTCTTTTGCGGCAATGCGGCCTTTGAGGATAATATACAACCGGTTTTTTTCAATATCTGCTCTGGTTCGATACATTTTTCCTCCCTTTTTCCGTCCCGATTTCATGCACCAAGCAGATATGCCTTAATCGGTATGTATAACATGGCCATACGCAAAGATTGTCCAGATAAAAAAATGTGCAACCTTTTTTATGAAGTCGACGTCTAAATTATATACTTTCTCTCTTTGAAAGTGAAATGCTCTTTTTTGGCTATTATATTAAATATAAAATTATATCAATATGATACTATGGAAATTTTTCGAATTTTGGTTGTTGGCAAAGGAGGCTAAAATGACTCAGCTATTTAAAAAAAATGTTCGAGTTGCCGCACTGGTGGCGGCATTCTGTTTTGTGTCAACACTGATCGCATCTCCCGCTTTTTCTCGCGACAGACGATATCACTATCCACGGCACCATCACAAATCGCACCATGTTCGGGTATTTCATGACTCGGATTTTCTGCCGGCGCTTCTGGCCACCGGTATTATCGCCGGGATTACTTACAGCCTGATAGACAGTGCCGCCAATCCGCCGGTTCACGAATATCGTGTGGTGGACCGGACATATGTACCGGTTGCTCCGCCGAGTTCGTATGCGCCGGCTGCCGGAACCGGTTCAATCACGGTTACTGCGCAGTTGCTCAATGTTCGTACGGGACCGAGTCTCAATGCCCCCCTTATGCAACAACTTCCCTATGGTACGGTTCTTTCGATATGTGACAGTTCTCCGGGGTGGTATTATGTAGACCTGCCTGGAAATCGGCGCGGCTGGGTGATGGCCCGGTTTACGGAACCGTTGGGCTGCGCAGGCGACGGATGACGGTTAAAAGCCGATAGCTGATAGTGTCCACCCGGAAACGACTTCCTCCGGGTGGTTACTATTTAATCCCCTTCAAATTCCATTATCGCGAAAACTTTGTGGTTGCCCAGCTTTTCCCGGCCTTTGAGGTCCGGCAGTTCAATAACGAATGCGCATTCAACGATTTCACCGCCCAGCTTTTCAACCAGGTTGACGGCTGCGCTGATCGTGCCGCCGGTGGCTATCAGGTCGTCTACGATCACGACCCGTTCGCCCTTTTCAATGGCATCTTCATGGATGGCGATGGTTGCCTCCCCATATTCCAGTGAATAGGATTCCTCGATGGTGTTATATGGAAGCTTTCCTTTCTTGCGGACCGGTACAAGGCCGATCCCCATCTTGTATGCCAATACAGCGCCGAAAAGGAATCCCCGGGCATCGATGCCAACGATCTTGTCGATATTCTCGTTTATATACCGCTCATAAAAAATATCGCAGGTTTCCCGGAATGCCTTTGTATCGGAGAGGATGGTCGTAATGTCTCTGAACATGACCCCGTCGATAGGCCAGTTGGGCACCGTTCTTGTTTTGCTTTTAATATATTCGCACTTGTCCTGATAACCCGTTGATGTCATCTCGACTCCTTATGAATTTGCCAGTTTGTTAACGACTTCCAGTAGGATTTTTTTGACATTATCGATATTTTTTTCAAAGACAGCCAGAATTTCCTGCCATTCGGGCATCTCCTCGTCTTCCTTCCAGCAGTCATAATCCGTCGACATGGCAATGACTGCATAGCGTATCCCCGCCTCCCTGGCCAGGGCCGCTTCGGTGGCCACGGTCATATTGATAATGTCCGCGCCCCACATGATGAACATCCTCGATTCGGCACGGGTGGAAAAACGCGGCCCCTCGATGGTCACCAGTGTCTTGTCCCGATGAACGGCAAACCCCTGTTCCCTGGTTACGTTGTACAGCAGGTCGCTGAGTTCTTTATCGAATGGATCGGCCAGCACCTCGTGATGCATCCCGTTGCTGAAATCGTCGTGAAACGTGTTGATGCGGTGCTTTGAAAAATCGATAAATTGATTCGGTATGATGAAATGTCCCCGGTCGATCTCTTCCTTCAGACTGCCGCAGGCATTCGTGGCAAGGAGATGGGTGACCCCTGACTCTTTCAGAGCCGCAATATTTCCGCGATAGTTGACGTGCGTCGGGCTGAACTGATGGCTGTCGCCATGGCGTGGTACAAACGCCACATCAACCCCTTGCAGGCGTCCGGTCGTAACGGTGATGTCACCATACGGTGTCGTCAGTTCCTGCTTCTGCATTCCCTCCAGTATATCCGGGTTGTCCAACCCTGATCCGCCTATCAATCCGATTTTCACTCCTCATTCTCCTTTCCGTGCCATGCGGTCTATGATAATCTCTGTTGTTTCCAAAGTGAATAAATGTCAATATTTCGATAGGTTGTCAAGGAACATTTTGTAAAATCAGGAGAGAACAAGTTTTAAAACAAACAGAATGGAAAGTATGATGATAACGGGTGAGAGATCTTTTATTTTTCCGCTGAATATCCTGATGAGTGCATAACTCAGAATCCCGAACACGATTCCTTCACTGATGCTGTAAGCCAACGGCATCATAATTATGGTGAGGAAAGCAGGAATAGCATCGAGGTAATTCTCGAGATCGATTTTCAATACCGGAGAGAACATGAATATGCCGATGATAACAAGAGCGGGGGCTGTTGCCGCACCCGGAATCATCAAAAATATGGGAGCGAAAAACAGGGACAATAAAAACAGCACGGCAACAACGAGTGCGGTGAGTCCGGTTCTTCCGCCTTCAGCCACCCCGGCGGCACTTTCCACATAGGTGGTTACCGTACTTGTGCCCACGAGGGCGCCGACAGTTGTTCCGATTGCATCGGCAAACAGCGCCTGCCTGGCCCGGAGAACGCGTCCTTTTTGATCGAGCATATTCGTTTTGCTGCTGACACCGACAAGCGTGCCGACCGTATCGAACATATCGACAAACAGAAAAGTGAACAGGACAATAAGTATATCGGGATTGAAAACGGATTTCAGATCAAATTGCATGAATGTGGGGCTGATCGATGGCGGCATACCGGCGATGCCTTCCCGGGGAAGGTGAGTGATATGAAACGGTATACCGATAAGGGTGATGGTGAAAATACCCAGCAGTATGGCCCCTTTGACACGCAAAATGAGTAACACGCCGATCAATATGATGCCTGACAGCGATAACCACACGGCAGGATTGTCAAGGTTTCCAAGCGTGACCAGCGTATTTTGATCGCTTATAATAATGCCGGCGTTTTGAAGGCCGATCATGGCGATAAACAATCCGATTCCGACGGAAATCGCATGTTTCAGACATGCCGGAATGGAGTTGACGATGGCCTCCCGGACATTCAGCCCGGTAAGAATTAAAAATATAATGCCTTCCAAAAGTACGGCCGTCAAAGCCGTTTGCCAGCTATATCCCATACCAAGAACAACGGTATAGGCAAAGTAAGCATTCAGTCCCATTCCGGGCGCCATGGCAAATGGAAGGTTCGCGACAAATGCCATGACCAGCATTCCGATCACGGATGCCAGAACGGTAGCGGAAAATACCGATCCCTTATCCATTCCGGTCGCGCTCAATATGTCGGGATTGACGGCAAGAATATAAGCCATGGTCATGAACGTCGTTACGCCGGCAATAATCTCGCGTTTGACCGTACTGTTATGTTTTTCTAAATTGAAAAGTGTAGACATGCTGTTCAAATTTCCAGAACCGGGATGCCATATTTTTTAAATATACTGTCGTGGGTTATAACACTAAGGCCTTCAAGGTTGGCCTGGGCAATGATCATCCTGTCGAAAGGATCTTTATGATGCATCGGAAGATTGCCCACCTCGTAGGCATGATCACTTGTTATCGGCAAACTATCGAATCTCTGATTTTTTATTACCGTATTAAAATCAGGATCGATCTCCAGTTTGCCCAGGGCCTGCTTGATCCGTATTTCCCAAATTACGACGGAGCTCAAAACAATCAGATTGTCCGGATCTGAAATGGCGATCCGACCTGCTTCGGATAACTCCGTGCTGTCATTCAACCACCATAAGAGAACATGGGTATCAAGAAGGAAGTTCATTCTTTCTTCATTCCGAACGCTATTGCTAAATCATCAGGTAACGAATCAAAATTTTTCGATATATTAATTTTCCCCTTTAATGCTCCTGGTTGGCGCGGTGAGCGGTTGTTGTCATACTTTACAAGCCTGGCAACAGGTTTACCGGCTTTTCCAATAATAACTTCTTCCCCGGCTTGAACTTTTTCAATAAGTGCGGATAATTGGGCTTTTGCCTCTGAAATATTGGCCATTTGCATGATAGTAACCTCCTACGATAGATATAGTCTGACCAGACCAGACTAGTTTGTCAAGATGTTTTTCCTGTCTCCCATCCGCCCTGTCTGTAAGTCCTTTTACCAATTCTTAAATTGATGGATCGCCGATATCAAAAAACAGTTGACTAAAAGTAACCTTAGGGTTACATAAAGAGTTGCAAAGGTTAAATTAAGAGTAAAATACATCTCAAAAAGAAAGACCGAGGGTGTTGAAAATGAGCGCAGAACTGGAAAAATTAAGGCGTAGTTATAGAAGGGCCTGGACGTGTTTAATCATAGCGGGTGCTATGATGGTCTGTTCGGATATTTTGAACAGAATAGGGGCTATTTCTACCATTCCCATCTATAACATTGGTGTTGTCCTTCTATTGTTGTGCCTCTTCCGTTTGTATTACATAGAGCAAAAAATGAAACAGAAACCGGAACAGCTGGAAGTGCTGAATGATGAATATCGGCAGCACCTTTTATTGAAATCTTTTAAAATTTCATATGGCGTTTTATGCGCGGTAATACTCTTGCTCTTAATATGCAGAGATTTTTTCTCTCTATCAGCGGAAGACGCAATGAAAATCATAATGGTTGCTGTATTCGCCACACCCCACATTGTATTTTGGATTCTGGATCGTGAGGCGTAGCGTGGAAAAAGCAAAGCTCAAAAATACGATCAAGGTACAACGAGCCAAAAAAGACCTGACCCAGGAGCAACTCGCGGATCTCGTCAGTGTTACACGAAAAACAATCAATACCGTTGAGAAGAGAAAATTCGTACCGTCGACTGTGCTGGCATTAAAGTTGGCAAACGTACTCGATGTAACTGTAGAGGAACTTTTTATGTTGGATGAGGAATAAAAAGAAAAGTTACCGCAGCCCTTACCCTATTTAATTTGACAACGTATCGTACCCTGGCATATGTTGCTTTTGCGAATAACAAGTTCCTGTCGAATGATTCATTGCATTTAGCATCCCTTTTCCAATACGTGATGCAGCCGGAAAAAACTGACTGCATCAGGAAGATCAATAAGATACAGGAGGAAGCATACCATGGCGGAAACAAATTTTTTTGAGGTGTGGGGCAAGGAATCTCCGAAGACAATGAAGGCTTTTATGGATTTTGCGGGTCAGATCCAGAATAAGTGCGGACTGGATGAGAAAACGTTTCAGCTCGTTTATATGGGGATTCAGGCGCACCGGGGAGGTGTCGGTTCCGTGGCGGCTCATGCCGGTTTCGCCAAGAAAGCGGGTGCCACCAGGGAAGAAGTGATCGGTACTGTTCTGGTATCCCTGATGACATCTGGTATTAACGGTGTCAGCGACTGTTTGGCCGCCGCTTGTGATGGGTATGATAACGCACCTGAATAAATACTTCACAACATGACAGATAATAACCGGCAAAAATATCTTCGGGAAGAGTACGTTTCAAGGATTAACCGGGTCATCGATTATATTGAGAATCATTATATGAAAGCGATGACACTTGATGAACTCGCCGATGTGGCGGGTTTTTCGAGGTATCATTTTCACCGGATTTTCCGGGCCATGGTGGGGGAGCCCCTGAATCAGTTCATTATCCGGATTCGGGTGGAAAAGGCCGCTGCCATGCTCCTGAACAATCCGAAAAAATCCATTACGGAAATCGCATTCGACTGCGGATTTTCAGGGTCGGCTCCTTTTGCCCGGTCGTTTAAGGCCCTTTTCAACATGAGTGCTACCGATTGGCGTAACCGGGGATGGCCGGAAAGCAAGAATCGTAAAACGGATGGCAAGGATTGTAAAACGATTGGCAAGATCGGGAAAGCTTTCGATGTATCTTCCTATTATGTTGGGGACGAAACCAGTAACCAACAGATATGGAGGATAAAAATGGAAGATGGATACAAGAAAGCAGGATTAAAAAGGGTTGAAGCCGAAATCGCGGTTGAAGAGATGGATGAAATGCATGTGGCCTATGTTCGGCATATCGGGCCCTATAAGGGTGACAGCAGCCTGTTTGAAGGTCTGTTTCAAAAAATATTCACGTGGGCGGGTCCACGGGGGTTGCTGAGTAGATCGGACTTTAAGGTTCTATCCGTTTATCATGACGATCCTGAAATAACGGATGTAGACAAGCTCCGAACGAGTGTTTGCATCACGGTGCCGAAAGAGACGGAAGTGGGCGGTGAAGTCGGCAAAATGACCATCCCGAAAGGGAAATACGCAAAGGGGAAGTTTGAAATCGGTCCCGATGAATTCCAGGCGGCATGGGATACCATGTGCGGCGGATGGTTCCCCGAAAGCGGATATCAGCCGGGCGATGGCCTATGCTTTGAATCTTACCTGAACGATCCCAGGGAGCATCCCGAGGGGAAGCACATCGTCGAGATATTTATCCCTGCAAAACCGCTATAAAAGCATTTATTTCTCGCGCAGAGACGCAGTGACGCAGAGAAAAACCATAAAAGTCAAACGGCGAAAGAAGAAGGAAGAGGGATGATGGAAGAAAGTGAAATCGCTTGACCTTCACTCTTCCGAGTGGAGCGGTCTTCCATCTTCCTTCGGTTTTTCTCTGCGTCTCGGCGCCTCAGCGCGAGAATTGTTTTTTTTGTGCCCTTTGTGCCTCGTGGTGAGATTGAAAAGAAGCTTCTACCTGAAGCCCTCCGGGTTGTTTTTATGCCACCGCCATGCGCTTTCCAGAATGCTCTTCAAATCAGCGAACTGCGGTTTCCAGCCCAGTTCCGTAATCGCTTTATCGGCTGAACCTACCAATACCGCCGGATCTCCCGGTCTTCTTTCGGCCATTCTTACAGGAATTTTCTCCCCGGTTATCTCCCGGGCCGTATTGATGACCTCTTTCACCGAGATACCGTTGCCGTTCCCCAGGTTATACTTTTCGCCCGGTGAACCGTTCATCAATTTCTCCAGGGCGAGAAGATGCGCCTGGGCCAGATCCATAATGTGGATGTAGTCCCTGACGCAGGTGCCGTCCCCGGTCGGGTAGTCATCGCCGAAAATAACCATTTTCTTTCTTTTCCCGAGAGCGGTTTGAAGCGTCAGGGGAATCAGGTGGGTCTCCGGATCATGGTCTTCACCGATCTCACCATCGGGGTCCGCCCCCGCGGCATTGAAATATCTCAGGGAAACGGATTTCAGCCCATAAGCACTTTCGTAGTCGTCGAGAATCTGTTCCACCATCAGCTTGCTTCTGCCGTAGGGATTGATGGGGTTCTGGGGATGTGTTTCCGTCATGGGAATTTCGACGGGTTCTCCATATGTCGCACAGGTGGAGGAGAAAATGAACTTCAGGACATTATGCTTCCTCATCGATTCCAGGAGTGAAACCGTTGCGGCCACGTTGTTGGTATAATATTTACCGGGATCGGTGACGGATTCACCGACATAAGCAAAAGCCGCGAAATGCATGACTGCATGTATTTCATATTCCGTGAAAACACCGTCGAGAATATCTCTGTTCTCCATTGCGCCTTCTATAAAAGGCCCCCATTTGACTGCCTCACGGTGACCATAGATCAGGTTGTCCAGAACAACTGGTCTATGGCCTTTTTGCGACAGGTATTTGCACATGTGAGAGCCGATATAGCCGGCTCCGCCAATAACTAGAATATTCATATTTTACATCCCTGAAATCGGCCTATTTCACTGAAAATTTGTGGATAGTCGTCGTCTTATACGTCTCCCCCGGATTCAGAACAACCGAAGGGAATTCGGGCCGATTCGGTGAATCGGGGTAGTGCTGCGTTTCAAGGCAGAAAGCACTGCGTGCGCCATAGGCCCTGCCGCTCTTTCCCGTGATGCTCCCGTCCAGGAAATTACCGCTGTAGAACTGAATGCCGGGCTCTGTGGTATGGATTTCCATGAATCTTCCGCTTTCCGGTTCGTAAACCGTGGCGGCAAGTACCGGTTCCTCCTGGTTATATACGTTCAGTACCCAGTTGTGGTCATAGCCGCCCCCCAGTTTCAGCTGCTCGTAATCCGCTTCGATTCTTTCGCCGATGGCAACGGGCTTCGTGAAATCCATCGGTGTGTTTTCAACGGACCAGAATTCCCCTGTTGTTATCAGCCCGGGGCCTACAGGTGTAAAGGCACTGGCGTTCAGCATCAACTGGTGCCTGAGAACATCCCCGGAGCCTTCCCCCGCCAAGTTCCAGTAGGTGTGATTGGTCAGGTTTACGACGGTGGGCTTGTCCGTTGCCGCCGTGTAATCGATCCTGAATGAATTGTCGTTTGTAAGGGTATAAACGACGGTTACATCCAGGTTCCCGGGAAACCCCTCTTCTCCGTCCCTGCTCTTATAAGTCAGCTTCAGGGATTGATTCTCTTCGTCACTGACGGGCGCCGCATCCCACAGGACCTTATCAAACCCTTTTACGCCCCCATGCAGGCTGTTGTCCCCGTCATTTTTCGCCAGGGTGAACTTCTTTCCGTTAAGGACAAACGCCGCGTTTCCGATCCGGTTGCCGTATCGTCCGATAAGTGCCCCGAAATAGGGATTGTTATCGATATAATCCTGGAGATTGTCATAGCCAAGGGCGATGTCGCCCGGTTCACCGTTTTTATCCGGCACCTTGACAGATGTCACAATACCGCCGTAATTAGTGATTTTCACCTCTATACCATTCGCGTTTTTCAATGTATAGAGATCTACCTTTTTTCCCTCGAATTCGCCGAAAGGCTCCTTAAGAATATTCATTTCCTTATTTCCTTTACTTTCCGGTGGTGCAGAATTGTTACATCCGATGAATACAGACAGAAGTGACAGAATTGACAAGAGAACTGATGATCGAAGCAAAAATCTCATTTGAACCTCCCAAGCCGCCAAAGGCGGACATTCGAAATTTGAAGCACGAAATTCGGGTTTATAAATTATACCTCTTTTTCTATATTTATGGTGCACCTATAGCGGGATTCCCGGTCGGGGGCGGTGCACGGTTCTTTTTTGCCGGTGGGCCGATTATTTCATAAAATACGGGCTTCAGGGCATCCGCCCACACCTGGTAGCCCTTGATGGCGGGATGCAGTCCGTCCGGGTCCATCATTCCTTCATACAAAATGCCGTCGGCATTTGCCAGTCGGTCGTTGATGTTCAAGTATCGTATGGTTTTGCCGTCGGTCAGTTTTGATAAATTTTGATTTATCTTCTTTATCGCGGGAAGGACAATGGTATTGTCATTGCGGGGAAAGATCCCCATGAGGATAATCGTTGCTTCCGGCGCTTTTTTTCGCATGACCTCGAGAACAGTTTTTATACCCATTGTAACATCCTGAATCCTGGTGCTGATATCAAAATCAGCGGACCCGCCATAATCAATAATATCGTTGGTGCCGGCCAGAAGCACGATGACTTTTGGATGCACGCCATCCAACTCTCCGTCGTCGAGGCGCCATAGAATATTCTGCACGGAATCGGCGCCCCATCCAAAATTGGCGGCGTTCCAGCCGAAGAAGTTCTCGTTCCAGTTGGCCAGCAGCTTGGGATAATCCGTGGCGCCCCAACGGCGTGTGATGGAATCTCCCTCGAAATAGACATCGATGACGCCCTGCTTCGCCTTTTCCTTCAACTGTGCGTGCGCGGTCAGGGAATTCGGGTCTGTCCGGGGAACAGGCCGGACGATAGAGATCTGCCCTGCGGGCCTGTGCTTCAGAAACCGGTCCGCCCAGGGAATAAAATACTTCCAGTTGGGTCTGTCGGTATGTCCTCCGTCGTGCTGACGCCAGGCCAGTTCGCCTTCTAAAAGACCGACATTGACCGGTGGCATTTTTTCGGTGTTATAGTCGTCACTGGTCCCGAGGTCCCCGGCACCGAGAAGCCGGAAGACCGGACCCGCGGCAACGGCGGCCATGTAACTGCCCTGCTGGTCGAGCCATTTCGCGTCGCCTTTTTCGGGGATACCATAGCTGATAAATGTCGGGCGAGGTGCACACAACGCGATCAGTTCATGGGCGTCTACGGGGATATCGCCGGGGGTCATACTGCCGAAATCCGCTTCGGAAGCGCCATACTTCAGAAAATTGCCGGCCATCCAGTGATACTCTTCAGGACCCGTCAGGTTCTCAACCGCCTCGCCGAAATTCCGGCGGTGAAGTTTGGCCCCGCCTTCGCCGGAAGAGCCGACGAGGACAACGGCAAACCGGGTATCGAACGCCATGGTAATCAAAGCGGCCTTTCCGAAGCGTGAGACACCTTCGATGCCGACCTTTGCAGCATCGACTGCTTTGTCTGTTTCGAGATAATCCAGGCCTCGGGATGCGCCCCACGCCCAGGCACGCAGAGCCCCCCAGTCGTCCGGCTGCCGGGGCTGTCCTTTGTTTACCAGGCCGATGATGCCCCTGGTCAAACCTTCACCGTTATCAGCCTGAACGGTGTACGGATTGAGAACGGCATAGCCCCACCCATCCGCCAGCAGTTGTTCCGTTGCCGGCGGGTCGCTTCCGGGCGGCGGATCGAAGATGAACCTTTCATATTCCGGGGGAACAGGCGCACCCGGCAGGATCCCGAAACCGAGCATCATCATGACCGGTACCGGTCCTGTTGCATTCGCGGGGGTGACCAGTATCATCTCTATGTCGACGTTGAGTGCCGGGAACGCAGAGTTGTCCACGTGCCCGACCAATTGCTTCCCGATGACGGGAAAATCCCCGACCGTCGCTTCACTTGTTTGGGTAACTTCCCAGGCGACATCAGGGACGTCCGGGGGAACCCGTCCCAGGACCTCTCTTCCAAAATCCTCGACAATTTCCGGCCGCCGCTGCTGCCACCACATCTCCGGGGAAGTGACCTCTTCGCCATTGTTCAGCATCAGGACTTCGGGCAGGTTCGGGAACGGATTTGCAAGGGACTCGTCGTAGTTGGCATGGTTCGGATCGTTCTCGTTTCCGCTTGGCCCCGGGCGAAGTTCCCGAATTCCCAGCTGCATCATCATGTTCTGATGGTCGTCCCGGGTCGTCCAGTTTTCGGTTCCAGACGCATCCAATGATGCCTTGATCGGCATTTTGCTGTAACCCTGGAAATACTGGAGGATGTGATCACGCCATTTGGCGGCGTCCTTAACCTGGATCGACAGCCTGTCGGCCACCTCCCTGTGTCGCCCGGGGTCGATCTTGTCTTCAAGCGATTGCCAGGTGGATTGTAGGGCCGCTGCTTTCTTCGCACCCGCGTAGTACTTTTTACAGAGTTCCATCCAAAGTGTTTGGCCGGATTTCATCTTGTAATCCCAGGCACAGCGATGGAACCAGAGGAGAAATTTTTCCGGGCAGGTCGCAGGGTCGTTAAACAGATCACGGACGGGCGGGAAATACTGTTCGACCGCTTTGTTGCCGCTGCTGGTCCGGTCAACCCCGATGCCGTTTTCGGCGGCGCGATGGTAGTAAACCGCCGTCCAGTCGCTCCGGGGTGCCTGAGAATTCTCAGGCATCGGCGCGTAGTGGTCCCCGCCGATCAGGTGATGGAGTCCCAGGGGCATGGTGTAGTCGATGTAAGTCTCCCAGGAGGAGAGCATCATGCCGAGGATCGTATTCACGGTGCCGGCGTCATTGGTAAAGGTCATTCGCACCCACTCCCCGGCGATCTGCTCGGCGGAGAGCTCATGGTTCCACGCCAGACGCCCGAAGGCATACCAGTTCGCCTGGGAAAAGTGGTGACCGCACCAGTTCGTGTCCATGCCGGGATTGGTTACAGAGACAATGCCCGTAATGTGGTAGGGATGAACCTCCCCGGCGAGGACCCTGCCGACGGTCGAACCGGTTCCCTTCGCATATGTATCCGAGTCAAGGAATTCCTTCCACATTGTACCGTGATAGACAAGGTGTTTCGCCTGGCCGAGATACTCCTGTGTCGCCTGGAGTTCGGCAAACACCGGTGTCTGCTTCATTCCGCCAAAAAGCGGGTGGAACGGTTCCCTGGGCTGGAAATCGATCGGGCCGTTTTTCACCTGGACGACAACATTCGGACGAAACCGGCCGTCGAGTTTTGTAAACTCGATATACGCGCGCTTGACGCGATCCGGGTCGACCTCTTCGTCATACACGAACGCCCGCCAGATCACGACGCCGCCGTGGGGCGCCAGCGCATCGGCGAGTACGTTTGCACCCTCGGCGTGGGTACGACCATAATCCTTCGGGCCGGGCTGGCCTTCGGAGTTGGCCTTTACCAGAAATCCCCCGAAGTCGGGGATGAGTTCGTAGATCCGGGCCGACTTTTTTCGCCACCAGTCCGCTACGCCCGGATTCAGCGGATCCGCGGTCGAAAGTCCCCCGAGGCGCATCGGTGCGGCAAAGTTCGCCGACAGATAGACACGGACACCGTAGGGCCGCCACAGATTTGCCAAAACCGCCACTTTCTTCAGATATTCTTCAGTGAGAATCCGGGGATTCGCATTGACATTATTGATCACCGCACCGTTGATGCCCACGGACGCATTGATTCGGGCGTAGTCGATATACCGAGTATCGATTTTATCGGGCAGTTCATCCCACTGCCAGAGAGAATGGCCGGCATAGCCGCGTTCCACCGATCCGTCGAGATTGTCCCAGTGATTCAGCAGGCGAAGCTGCACACCGGGGCGTTCGACGACAGACAGTCCCCGTACCGACTGGCCCGTTTGCAGCAATCGAAGGAAATGGAATGTGCCGTAGAGTGCTCCGATTTCACTTTCGGATGCAATGGCAATCACTGGCTGCTTATTGATTTGGGTTGATTTGATGACAAACCCTTCGGGCCCGGCTTCAGACAGATCCGCTTCCCATCCAAGTTTGCGGATCAACGCCGAGTTTGAAGGCGTCCCGACAATCAGGGCGGGCTTCCGGGACCATGTATCGCCCGTGGATAAGGAAGAACCGACCATCGCATTCACCGCCGTGCATAGTTCCCGGCCAATGACCCGGGACGTTTCCGAATCGCCGGGTACGACGATCTGTTGAATTGCGTCGCGGTACTCATCACAAATGCTTCCGGGGGGGGCATAACGCAGCCACAGCCGGGAGCCGTCCTCGGATGGAACTGAGCCCGTTGCCTGTTGCAAAGGCGTATCCGTTCCCTGGCAACCGGGGAGCAACAAGCCAACTGACAGCAGAAATAATACCGCTAATAATCTGTTTCTCATAGCAAGCTCCGGGATTCATATTTTATGGACATGTCGGAGATTCCGATAATACAGATAAAATTGCCTTTCAGCAACAGTTGTATTATGGCATGCTGTTACCTTGACAACCCGGCGCAATTTAAATATATGCTTGGTCCAATTCCAATAAATGTGGCCATTAATCTTCAAGGAGGGAAACGCGTTGAAAATAAAAAGTGCATTTATATTGATTCTTTGTCTGTTTTCGATTGGTATGCTTCCGATGTCGTCGTCCGCATATGACCTGCCGTCCGTCAACCTCGGCTTTACCAGTTTTATGGATGGCGCACCGCCCTCGGGCCCGGGACTGTATATACAGGAGTATGTGCAATACTGGAAATCGGATGAATTCAAAGATAGCAACGGCAACGCACTTTTGCCCCCGTTTGCCGGAGAAGAACTGGAAGCGTGGATCAATCTCAATCAGATGACCTACCAGTCAAATACCGAACTGATGCTTGGCGCAAAATGGGGGCTCGATATTATTGTCCCCGTGGTAGGTCTCGATATGAGCTACGATACTTATATGGACGGGTTCCCCAAGGAAAATTCCGGACTCGGCGATATCTGGGTCGGCCCATATCTGCAATGGGACCCGATTATGGGTGCCAATGGCCCGAAATTCATGCATCGGTTTTCCCTCGGCTTCATATTTCCGGTCGGAAGTTACGAAGAGGACAAAGCCATCAATGCAGGCAGTAATTATTTCTCTTTCAATCCTTACTGGGCCGCCACCTATTTTATAACGCCCAAATGGACGGTGTCGACAAGGATACACTATCTGTGGAATGATAAAAACGATGATCCCAATTCCGCGCTTGCTTCCGTGGGAATCGATGACGTACAGGCCGGCCAGGCGATTCATCTGAATTATGCTTCCTCCTATGAGTTAATCCCCAACCAGTTGCGAGTCGGCATCAACGGGTATTATTTGAAACAGCTGACAGAGACTGAATATGACGGGGTTGAACAAAACGGTTCGGAAGAGAAAGTCTTCGCGATCGGACCGGGCCTGCTCTATTCATTCAATAAAGACGCCCATCTTTTTCTGAATATGTTTTTCGAACGGGATGCTGAGATGAGACCGGAGGGGGAACGGTTTACGGCGAGGTTTGTTTACCATTTTTAAATAATAGGCAGGTGCGGAGGAACTTCCCTCCGCACCTGCCTATTATTCGGTTTCAACCCACCCAGGTTTTCCTCCATTTGCTTTTCCCTTCGTTATCTTGGTGGTGAGTCGACTTTATATCAGTTCTGACACCTGACACCTGACACCTGACACCTTTGCCAGTGTCGACATCCGACAATTGTCTCTTTCCAGGGGCAACCCAACGCCGGGCCCTTTGGACCTGGATTTTTACTTTGCCTCCATCGCCTCCAACACACCACGCCTCCGATAGTAGGCCGGCAGGGATATAACGAAAACGATAAAAGCCATAAAGATCATCAATGAGGCGGACTTGAACATGATGGAGTAGTTATACATTTCATATACAATGCTGCCCAGAGTCGGCCCTATAAACAAGCCGAAGTCCATACCGATAAAAAGTGTATTACTTGCAACGCCGCGCTTGAGCGCCGTTTCAGACAGGATGCACATGGAGTTGAGCGCCGGCTGGAATGAACCGAATCCGATCGCCGCAACCGCAGCTCCCACAAGTATTGTACCGATCGATTTGCCGGATCCGACTATAATGAATGAAACAGCGAACAGTATCAGGGCGGGGGACAAGATCCTGGCCAATCCGAATTTGTCCGTCAACCATCCGCTTGCCGGTCTCGATATTAAAAGAACCAGTGCCAGAACAGTGAAAAATGAGCTTATTCCCGAGACTCCCAATTCATTTGCAAACTCTACAATGTATACATTATACAGGGACCATCCTGTAAAAGTAAAAAACATAACTATTGCCATTGGCGCCGCATGCACGGAAGCGATATTCCGATACCATGGGCCGGCGCTTACGATATCTTCTTTGGTTTTTTTATCCGGGGAAAGGATATAACTCGGAATGAGTCCCAGCAAAATAACCATCATTGTAAAAAGAAACACACAGGTGAAGCCGAAGCTTTCATCTTTTATTTGAGTTCCGAAATTCAGAACGGATATTCCTATCGTCGGTCCTATCGCCATGGCGATTGAATTGCTGAGGCCGTAAATTCCCATTCCGGAGGCCATTTTTTCTTTGGGCAGGTTATCCCCCGCCAGCGTCATTGTAAGCGTTCCAACCAGGGCGTATTGAAGCCCGTGAAGTAACCTGAAACCAACGAAGGATGATATATTATCGAAGAGTGCATAACCAAAATTAGCAACGGCCCCGATAATAAATACCAGAATCATCAGTTTTCGCTTGTCAAATTTTGTGACGACCGGGCCTGCGATCGGCCGCATCGAGAGCGCCACACCAAAAAACAGACCGATCAACAGCCCCATGATATAAGCGCTGGCGCCCAGGTGAATGGCATAGGATGCGACAAGGGGGTTTATCGAAAAATGCGCGGTGGAGTGCAGAATGGATATCAATAATATGCATATGAAATTGCGGTTCCAGATAGAGACGGGCGGTGTTGCTTTTAAATCCTTCAAAAAACCATTACTCCTTTAAAGATAGAGATTGAATAAACGAGTTGAAGCCAAGCTGGTTTCGATAACCCATAATAGCGCTTTATGCAAACAGTATCCCGCAATCGGCCCCTTTTCAACAAAAACTCCGGCATCATGCAAATGTGATTACCGCCTTGACATGGATTTGATGCCGGAATAAATGGATGGTAACCTGGGCCATTTTCAAAACGTTTTCACGTCACAAGCGTGATCAAGCCCAAAGCGGATCGCCCTTCCGTGGATCGGCCCCAAAGAGACGTTTTGAAATTGGCTGGCCTGTTTACATTATGTGGGTTATACCGGAGATTGGTTACTCATTGCTGAAGAGAAGAGCTCATTGTGGCGGTTTTTGACGTTTTTCGGAGGAGGCAAGTTTGAATTCAATATTCCAGAACCATTTGAATATCAGGAGAATCGTTTTTATTCTCCTGGTTGCGGGCGTTGCCGTGTTTTTGTATGCTCGGCAACAGAATGAAAATTATTACGATCTTCTGATTGTGTCGGGCGCCACGCCGCTGGCGGTGGCGGAAAAAGTTCCGGAAACGTTTTCACTTACCGTGAATGGGCTCGTGAAAAAGGAATATGTTTTTTCAGGATCCGCCCTGAACGGTTTTGCCACAACCCGTACCCGGACGTGTGAGTTTTCACCGGACGGAAAGTTCCTGGGTGCTTATGCCTATCTGGGTATTCCGGTTTACAATATTCTTGAAGGTATTTCCCCCCGGAAACCGGACGGCGCCGTTTTTAACCAGCCGATGGATATCATGGCGACGTTTACCTCCATATCCGGTGAGAAAGTGCATTTCAGCCTGAATGAACTGCTGATGACGGATGACAGCCGCCCGGTAACACTTGCCTATATGCGGAAAGAAGTGCTGCCCACAACGGAAGCGGTGCGGGAAAATTATACCTTCAATCTTTTCAGGGACAATCTTTCGGGACTCAAGGTCATCTGTCCCGGGGAACCGGACACCGCCCGCTATCTCGATAATGTTGCAACTGTGACCTACACGACGTTGCCGGTGCCGGATGATCTGTTGCCGGCCCGAACCAAGGGGAAAAAGTGCACGGGCGAGTCGATCCTGTGTATCGAAAACCGGGAATCCAGAACCGCTGATTTCAACAATGTCGCCGCGGCAAAGATCGATCATTGGGTAAGAATCGGTCACGGGCATGGATTTGAAGATGTCGCCAGTGTCGCCGGTTATGACCTTCGATCCTTTTTAACCGCCAATTTCCCGGGTGCCGGCAAATCGGATTTTTTTCTCTTTGCGGCCTGTGACGGCTATCGCTGCCTTTTTTCCGGAAGGGAAATCTTTGAAACCGATGACGGCAAGGGGATGATTATCGCCACAACCATTAACGACCAGCCGGCACCCCAGGGGTTTCGGCTGGCGCTTACGGCCGATTTTTTTGCCGACCGTTCCATGTGGGGGCTTGCATATGTGGTTCGTATTCCAAACGTGAGGTGATTTATGGAACCCCTGATAAAAAATGATGCGATTGTTCTAGGTCTGCTGATTAGTATCCTGGCCCTGATTTTTGCCACCTCATCGAGTTCGAAGCCATATTTGAAAAAATTTTACACCTATGTTCCGCCACTGCTGCTCTGCTATTTTATCCCGGGATTGTTCAACTGGCCTCTGGGACTTATTTCCGGTGAGGCATCAAATTTATATTTTGTATCCTCGCGGTATCTATTGCCCGCCAGCCTTGTGCTGTTCTGCATCAGCATCGACTTGAAAGGGATATTGAGTCTCGGGCCGAAAGCATTGATCATGTTTTTTACGGCAACCGCCGGAATCGTTATCGGGGGTCCTGTCGCCTTGTGGATATCGGGCATGTTGTTCCCGGAGATATCCCACGCACCCGCGGGAGATGAAATCTGGAGAGGACTGTCCACCATCGCCGGAAGCTGGATAGGCGGCGGCGCCAATCAGACCGCCATGAAAGAAATTTATGAGTGCAAGGAAGGCCTGTTTTCAACCATGATTATTATCGACGTGGTGGTCGCCAATATCTGGATGGGCTTTTTGCTATACGGCGCCGGACGCTATCACGAAATAGACAGGAAAATGAAAGCCGATAATTCGGCCATTGAAGATTTGAAAAAGCGAATAGAGCATTACCGGGCAAGCATCGCCAGGATACCGTCAACGACGGATATTTTTATGATTCTCGCCATTGCTTTTGGCGCAACGGCCGTTGCTCATTTCGGAGCGGATATCATTTTTCCATTCATGGAAAGCAGAATGGCGGTACTGCAAAAATACAACCTCAACTCGCTGGCTTCCCGTTTTTTCTGGTTGATTGTGCTGGCCACAACGCTTGGCCTGGCCTTGTCGTTTACCCGCTGTAAACAATACGAAGGGGCGGGGGCTTCCAAATTCGGAAGTGTTTTTATCTACATTCTGGTGGCCACCATCGGTATGAAGATGAATCTGCTGGAGGCATTTCAAAACTTGCACTATTTTGTTATCGGGCTGATCTGGATGTCGGTTCATGTTACACTGTTATTGTCTGTCGCCAAAATGATCCGGGCGCCGTTTTTCTTTGTCGCCGTCGGTAGCCAGGCCAACGTGGGAGGGGCTGCATCGGCTCCCGTTGTGGCATCGGCTTTCAGCACCGCTCTGGCGCCGGTGGGCGTACTGCTGGCAGTGATGGGGTATGCCCTGGGAACTTATGGTGCGATTATCTGTGCACAATTGATGATGCTGGTCGATTGAACTTTGACAACATAATGGTGTGATTATCTGTGCACAATTGATGATGCTGATCGATTGAACCTTGACAACATATCGAAATTCTGACATATAATTTTTCTCAATTATACAAGTTCCTGTTGATAAAATGATGAAGGTGAATCATATGAATGCTCCCATCCCCTCTCTGCTGGACGACGAATTTGAAAACCAACTGCCGGCGAAGCGCATACTGCACTATGTCCAGACCCGCAAAAAAGAGGGGTTTCCCATGGCCGGGATCTATTGCGCCTATGCCCCCATGGAGTTGATGTACGCCATGGGAATAACACCCGTGGGGCTCTGTGCCTTTTCCCAGGTTCCCATTCCGGCCGCCGAAGCAGTACTGCCGGTCAATCTTTGCCCCCTTATCAAATCGAGTTTCGGTTTTATCCAGGAAGGCACCTGTCCATTCTATTCCATGTCCGACGTGGTGATTGCGGAAACCACCTGCGACGGGAAGAAGAAGATGTTCGAGCTGATTTCGGAGATCAAACCCACCCACGTGATGGACCTTCCTCAACTGGCCGATGAACCCGAAGCTCTCGAAAACTGGACCGCCATGATACGAAAGCTCCAGGGGTTTCTTGAACGGGAAACCGGCCGGAAAGCCTCCGATGCGGATATTGAAAACAGTATCGTCTGGAGTAACCGGAAGAACCGGCTGATGCGGAAGATTTTCGATTTCGCGGCTGAATTGCCCCCGGCCGTCTCCAGGCGGGAGATGAACGAACTGTTGTCTTTTGCCGCGCTGCTGCCAGGGCAGGATGTGGCGCCGGTTCTGGAGTCGGTTCTGGAGAAACTGGAGAAACGGGTTGCCGCCGGCATCGGTTTCGGGACACCCGAAACCCCCCGGGTCCTGGTTTCAGGCTGCCCGGTGGGCGGTGATGCCGAAAAAATATATCGAATTATCGAAGAGACCGGCGCCGTGATTGTCGCTCTGGAGGCCTGTTCGGGGATGAAAATATTCATGGGGGAGATGGAAGAGAACACGGAAGATCCGGTCAGAGCCATTGCCCGCCGCTATCTCGAGATTCCCTGTTCCTGCATGACCCCCAATCAGCGGCGTCTTACGATGCTTTCCGAAATGATCAACAAGTTCCAGCCCCATCTGGTAGTGGATTTTATCCTTCAAGCCTGTCATGCCTATAACGTGGAATCCCACAGGGTGGAGAACCATGTCACCGCCGTCCACAACGTGCCTTTTCTCAAGATCGAATCGGATTATTCGGACGGCGATAACGAAAGGATCCGCACCCGGGTGGAGGCGGTTGTCGAAATGATCGAGGTCGGATGCCCCGCGTGAAATGACGGTTATTTCAGGACGCCCCTCCCGTAAAATCCTTGTTGACTTTCCCCATAAAACAACATAATGGGGTCCACTGGGGATTTCGGCCTGTAAGTCTTACTCGCCCTGGCACAGGGCGGCGGACGGAATATGACCGGATTTTTTCAGTGTTTTTAACAATATATATGGGGTGTGTCTATGAGTCATCGGTTTTCATCAATTTTTGCATTTAGCCAAAAAATTAATCTCCTTTTTGTGTCGGCAATCGCCTTGCTTGTTTTTTCTCCGTTGTTTGTATCATCCGTTCTCGCTGAATCAGGCGCACCCGCCACGTATTCTTTAACCGCTTCTTCAAACGGTCAGGGGAGTATCTCTCCGGCAGGCGCCCTGACCGTCCTTGAAGGGGAACGCGCGTCCTTCGTAATCAATGCGGAAACGAATTATCATGTTGCCGACATTATCGTCGACGGAAACTCGGTCGGACCGATCGATGCCCTTTCCTTTGAGAACATCAATGCATCTCACACCGTCCAGGCCGTTTTCGAAATCGATTCCAATATCATGGACGCGTCCACGGATGAAAACGACACGATTGTCGCAGAGGGAAAAACGGTCGCGGATTTGCTATAGACCAACATAGAACGGCACGATGCCTGAAGCCGGCATCACACTATTTTTTTGAATGGGTTTGAAATAGAGCCCCGGAGGTTAAATTATCTCCGGGGCTTTTTTTGCGACAAAAAAGTAAAACATCCCAGTCCTGATGCCCGACACTTTTCTCAATGCCGGCATTCAATCATCGTCCCCTTTCAAGGCAGTTTAAAGCCGCACCCGCAGGCACTTAAGACCCGTATGTTTATTTTTCCGCATAATTGCCACTGATTATGTTATAAATAATGGTAACTTTTAATCAAATACGACAAGTCATGAGACTATGGGCGAACTGGAAAGCGAGCTTCTGCGGCTTATCGAAAAAATCGAAACAGAAGGAGTTTGAGATGACGGCATCCGATCAGGTTACTATTCTTGTAATCGATGATGACGATGCGGTTCGACTGAGTATTGCCGACTACCTGGAAGATCTCGATTTTTGGGTTATTACCGCCGAGAACGAACGGATCGGGGTCGAAAAATTCAGTCCCGATGTGATCGATCTCGTGCTGGTGGATTTGCGAATGCCCGGTGCTTGATCGTGGGGAAGAGATCGATTCCACCGAACGGATATTAGCACCCCGAAGCGGGCGGCGGATTCCGATTCTAAAGACGGTTTCCCGTCAGCCGTATGCAGGAGCATATTCTCACCCCTGTTCCGGGCGGCAACGAAAAGATGCTTCTGGTGGATGATGAAAAAGACCTGGTTTCCATCGGCTCGGTGATGTTGGAGAAGCTGGGATATGATGTGACGGGCGTGGTGGGAAGTGCACCTGCACTGGAAGTTTTCAAGAAATCCCCCACGCGGTACGATCTTGTCGTTTCCGATCTGAAAATGAACGTCGAACATCGAACGCCCGATGTCCAACATTGAATGTAGGGATCGCTTCGCTCCATCGTTGATAGAAGGGGATTTGGCAGGTTATCCTTCTCCCGCTCTTGTTTTGTCTTCCTTGATTCTGCAAATGATTCATTCTTGCAAAAAGGGGATGAATATGTTTTTGTCGCGGAAGCATCATCGTCCCTGTTTAAATGCCTGTTGTCCCATAGATAAGGAGAAATTCAATGCGTAAAAGTATGGAATACCTGTTTGTTGTCCTGGCGACGTGTTTAATGATTATTTTTTGCACGGCATGTGGAGAAACCGGTGATATGGATGGTGGTGAAGAGACCGTCGCCACGAAAGCACAGGAGAAAGCGCCCGGGGATAAAATCCATGAAGCAGCCGAAGATGAATATGCCGGCGTGCAAAAACAGACAATTGCGGGCGCCTCTTCCGTAAAGGACGCTTTGAAGGCAATGGCCGCAAGCGAGGGGATATATTTCGGCGAAGTGCCGGAGGGATTTCCGCTGGATCTTCTTCCTCTTTACCCGGGTGGAACAATCGAGCAATCGGCTATTGATGGTAAAGGTGCGACGCTGCTGCAGGTGGTTCCCGCTTCCAAGGAAACGGTATTAAACCATTACCGTGACTATTATAAGAAGATTGGATTGTCTGCGGATGAGGCGATGAACATTGGCGGGAGGATAATTGTCGGTTTCTCCGGGAGTGACGCGGAAATAAGCATGACCATAAGCGACAGGGAAGGAGGAAAAAGCTTTGTTTCTCTGGCGTTTTGAAATTGGCTACATCTGTAAGCCATTAGAATCAAGCGGGGAAAAATTATTGGGGAACAGGACGCCGCCGTACGGATCAACTGGAGGGCGGATAGAGAGGTTGAAAAGATCTCGCATGTGATCAATACACGGCTTCCGTGTTCCCCGAAGGCGGGGAGGGACCTCTATTTCAGACAACTGATAGTCAACTGCAAGGCCATGAATTCCAGGAATCGGGCTCCTGGAATTCATGGCGCCTGCTTTCAATACCGCTCGTAATTCGGAATCAGAACCTTGTATTTTGAGACCAGCTTGTCCCAGTTTTTCGGCAGCTCGATTTCTCTGGTAATCTGGGCATTCCCGAAAAATCCGGGGCCAACCCCCCTCAGCAGGCCGATAAACGAGCCCGGCCCCCCGGCAACCAGAATCATCAGGTTGTCGGTATTCATCTTTCCCGGATTTTCGTCGTCTATAAAACCGGCGATGCCGCCGCCGGTACTGCTGTGTGTCGCTATGTAATCCTTGACGTCCTGCTTCGTGTAACCCGCGGCCGATAAAATCTTGGCCCATGCGGGAATGAGGATGACGCTGGACATGCTGTTGGTGCCCATGGTTGCGAGTGTATTCAGAATCCCTTTTGCGTCCGTCCCCATCGGGACCGACTGAATAAAATTATTGGGGAAGAATACGGTCACGGTGTTGTCTTCCTTCGTGAACCCGCGCTCGACACTGAGCGGTTCCCAGGGGCTCTCCTCTTCATTCTCGCCGATTACAAGGCTGTATTTGCCCGGGTTGCCGACGACTCCCATGTCTTCGACCCCTTTCCTTGCACCGCCGATGTTCTTGACGATCAGTCCGACGGCACGGCCGATGGCCGAATTGGCGATATTTCCGGGGCTCAGGGAGCCGGAGCTGCAATTGACGTTGATGTCTCTCCGTATCCGGCCGTTGATGGTAAGAGAGGGCGCCCATGACCCCGTACTCACCTCGAAGGTATCGAACCTGGATTTCGGATCCGATAACGCCTGCACGGTTGCAATCAATACCGGCATGTGGACGGGCAGTGCCCCCGCCATAACCGCGTTGACCGCGATTTTTTCGATGGTGGCTTTGCCTTTTCTCGGTATGATTTTCGTCACGATGTGATCGGGCGGCAGGTCCGTCCCGGTGAGCATCTCCGCCACGGCTTCTTCCGTCGGCGGGATGATGGGCAGACCGTCGCCCCACCCCTTACGGTAGTAGAACTGGTTCACCTCCTGAAGCGTTCCTTTGAAGGCAACCCTCGGGGTTTTTCCCGTCTGCTGTTTCGGCGATTTTTCTTCGGCGCTTAGCGGACTGCTCAACGCCTCGATCACATCGTCCATAGCGGCCGATATGCCGTCTTCTATCTCGGATGCGACGGTGGATTCACAGGCCACGGATTCTCCGACAATCCTGATTCCGGGCATTCCCTTACTCGATGCCGCCGAATGGGCGTCATTCACAAAACCTTTGTTAGCCAGTAGCACGACTGGCTTGCCAAGGTCCTCGACTGCTATTCCGTTGTAGACGAGGAACTTTGTGCAGGACCCTCAATCGCCAACGACGGCGATGGCCCCGTCGATATCGTTTACCCAGGCAGTGAACTTCTCTTTATTCTTCGTTTCGATCTCGTTGACATTTGGGTCGACGGAGTGAAACAGGACCGTATCGATATCGGGGTAGAGGTCCTTCAGCTTCTTTTCGACCGTTTTTGCAATCGGCATGGCCGCCCGTTTGGTGTTGACGAACAATCCTATTTTCTTTCCATTGAAACTCGTAAGCCTCGGGCTAATCCCGCGAAGCGGAATGGGGTCGACATCCGCCCAGGGGCTGAGAACTTCATACCGGACGTCCGGTGTTTTCGATCCGGAACCTCCTGCTCCCTGGGCCATGGACAGGCTTCCGACCGTCATGACGGCGAGAAGCCCGATGGAAAGTGATAGAAAAAATCTGCTCATGGTAATCTCCTTTATTCTGTTTAGGGATTCAATCCCTGCCTATTATTAATCCCTGAACATTTTAAAGAACAGGGTTTTCCCTCTACCGGTTGCGCCTCCCGAATCGGGATCGAATACCATTACCGGTCTGCCGTCGCCGATGTCTACAACAAATGCGATCCATCCTTCAGCGGATGCTCCCGGTGTTAGCGTTCCCTTGAGCGGTGGTGGGGGGACAGTTACCGAAACCCGGGGATATTCGATCAGATCCGATGATAGGGCTGTCCATTGAAGCGGTGAGTCACCGAGATCAAGGGTCAACTTGTCGGATATGGCCCTTGCTTTCATCTCGAATTTGACCCTGGCCAGAACATACTCAAATCCTTCCGGCGGCTTGGGATTGTCGGTGTCGGCCTTTTTAAGGCGCTTCATGGCATCTTTTCCCCTGACCGTTTCGAGGACCGTAACGGTAATATCGTATATGCTCGAGTATACGGATCCAAGCTCAACCATTGATTTGACCGGTGATCCCACGGAGGCGGGGTTTTTTGATGAATTGTATTGCGCGAGGGCATTTCCCGGCGATAGTGCCAGACACAGCAATATACCGAAATAAATGATGGGTGAAAGACCTTTTCGCATGTTATCCTCCTATCTCCAGAAATCCACGGATGTACTTCCCACATAACCGAAATCCCCGCCGGACCAGAACGTATTTGTCCCACCGCC
This sequence comes from Desulfobacterales bacterium, assembly GCA_963677545.2. Lineage (GTDB taxonomy): Bacteria > Desulfobacterota > Desulfobacteria > Desulfobacterales > JAFDDL01 > JBECKW01. Next base: position 33,520 of record CAXXKH010000021.1, read on the forward strand.
TGTAACAACGACGTGTATGGAGGTTATCGATTCATTGTTTTCGGTTGTCGCGAGAAGGCTCGAACCGCCCGGCCTTCTTCCCATATAGCGTGATACGGGCACCACCGCATCTTTTCCCCGTTCAAGCCATTCGGCAAAAGGCGCTACACCCTCTTTGGCCTTTTTCAGGTTGTCCCTGTGCTCGGACCAATACAACCATCCGGGCGTTCCCGTATTTTTGGCAAGATACTTGGCAAACGCTTTTTTCGTTGTGTAGCCGTTCGAGGCCACATCATCCGCCACTATCGGATCGAGAATAAGCGTGGCCTGAGTCGTGCCGAAGGAGAAGAAATGTTCAAGCCATCCCCTGATGACCTCATGTATGGGAAGCGGGGAGTACCACGCGATGTCATTCATGCTCCATCCGCTGAATATACTGACGACGCTGTCGGATTTATTAAACCCTTTTTGTACGTGCAGCGGCTTCCATCCGTCAGGTAACCCCTCCTCGTTTTCAGGAAAACAGATATTGTTATAGTTGAGCTGATTCCCCTGGCTCCCCAGATATGTCTCACCCGGTTTCCCGGAGCCACCCAGGTTTCTGGAAATAAGCGACCAGCATCTGCCGATGGACGAATTGGCACGATTGACGGGGCCCAGGGCGCCTATCCCCGTGTTCATCCCTATCTCGTTTACAATGGGCCCGTTTACTACTACCATCCTCGCGAAAGATGAGGTTGAACTGAACATGGAGGTGACGCCCTTTGAGGCGATTGCCAGTATAACTGGAAAGTATTCGGGTTTGGCGCCTGCCATTACGGCATTAACGGCAACCATTTCAACCGTGTAGTACCATGCTTCGTGGGGCGGCGATGGACGCATCTGGCCCACCCATTCATCCGGATCATGGCTTGTGGCGTTGAGCATTTCCATGACTTTTTCTTCGGTCGGAAGGATGATCGGGTTTCCATCGGTGTACCCCTGGGTATGGAAGAACTCTATCAGGTTCTCCGGCGTATCAGGAGGGAACACCCTTGGCCTGGGGTCTCTCTCGAGGAATCCGGCTTTGGCGTCCGTCGCGGAGAGGGACCGGGTCAGGCCTGAATAAATATGGTCAAGCATGGGCTTATCGGCGACGGGGTCATTGCCCGCAACATATTCCCGGCACAGTTCAGCGGGCCTGTCCGTAATGGGATGGGGGGTATAGACAATCCGCATGTTGGGAATGCCCTTTTTAAAGGCAGTGGTGGTCACCAGCTTCTCAAAACGCGACGTAATCATTGGAATCGCGGGTACTCCCATTCTTTCAAGGGTCACTGCATGGCCGACGACCGCCGGCGCACAACTACTTCAATGGCCCACCAGGACAATGGCGCCATCTCCTTTTGCTTTGATCTCCTTCCACAGTTCGGGGTCATCATCCATGTAGCCGCCGAATTTATCCTTCAGGATCCAGGTGGTTTCAGGGTATTCGGATTTTAAGGCAGTGTAGAGTTCATTAACAAAGGGTCTGGTATTGGGATATTTGGTGTCAACGATATAAACCGTTTTTTTATCCAGTGTGGCCGGCCGCGACGCCATGGGGATCTTGCGTATCTCGGGCTGGATGCCGCGTGGATTCATCACGGTGATCAGACCGGTTTCCGCGGCGGACAGGGAGGTAACGCTAAAAAATAGAGACATCAATAAAACTGAAAAAACAAATCGACTTCTCATCACCCACTCCTTATTGAAACAAATTTTGATTTCGGTTTTCCAACTTTGCCGGGTCAACCACAGTTCAGTATGGCCCTCTTGACCATGGTTCGCGCCAACTGTATCTTCCACTTGTTTCTTTCTCCCGGAAGTACTTTGGCTTTTTCGATAGCAGCGGCGCCGGCGGCGTCCGCCCTTTTTTCATTGATGGGTTTTCCCTTGATCAACGCTTCCGACGCAAGTGCTCGCCAGGGCGTGTTGTATACTGCATTGAGGCATATCCGCGCGTCTTCCTTTCCAACCATCGCCGCACAATTGACGATGGGGAAGTCTATGGATTTCCGGATAGTAAACTTGATGAATGCGCTCTTCACTCTCTTTGCCGGTGTCGGCACCTGAATTTCCGTAACGATTTCACCCGCGTCCAATATGGTGGATCCCGGCTTGGAAACCTCCCAGAATTTTTCCGCCTCGATCACTCTTCGGTTCGTTTTTATCTTTGCATCGAGCGCCACCAGGGCCGGCGCCGTATCACTCGGATTCACCGCGATGCACCCTTTGGCAGCGCCGAATATCGAATGGTAGCGGTTGTCCCCCATCATGGCGTAGCATTTCCTGCCGCCTTTGCGGAGACAATTGAACCGGTTGTCGGGCAGACGGAAATACCAGCATCTCGTAAACTGGCAGATATTGCCGCCGATCGTCCCCATCTCGCGTATGTGCGGAGAGGCCGTTTTATGCGCCGCCTCCGCGAGTGCTGTATACCTCTCCCGGACCACATCGCTTTTCGCGATGTCTTCCAGCCTTGTCAACGCGCCGATTTTAAGCATACCCGCCTCTTCCCGGATATATTCCAGACCGGAAACGCTTTTGAGATTGACCAGGACTTCGGGATAGTCCGGCAATATTTCAAATCTCATGGCCCCCAGGATATCCGTTCCGCCGGCGATGACCCGTGCGTTCCCGTCTTTCAGGATAGAAGCGGCTTCATCGACTGATTTGGCATTCACGTGGTTGAATCTTTTCCATGTCTTCATATTTATAACCTCTTCCGGGTTTAAGCTTTCTTCAGCGCTTCCGCGGCTTCCAATACGGCCGGCGGATGCTGCTGGTAAGTACCACAGCGACACAGGTTGCCCGCAAGGGCATCCCGGACATCCGCCTCGGTGGGATTCGGGTTTCTGTCCAGCAGCGCTTTGGATGAATTCACGAATCCTGGCGTACAATACCCGCATTGAAACGCATTATGCTTGATATAGGCATCGATAATCGGATGCTCCGCTTTGGCAATGCCTTCGGACGTTTCAATCACGGCGCCGTCGCATTCACAGGCCAGGGTCATACAGGAAAGAACCGGTCTTCCGTCCATGATAACCGTGCAGGAGCCGCAGGCGCCCTGCCCGCCGCACCAGTCTTTGGGCGACGTAAGCCCTATCTCATCCCGCAGGAGCTGCCGAAGGCTCCAGTTCGGTTCGACGTGAAAGCGGTATTTCCCGCCATTGACCGTCAGTTCTATCGCGTCTGTGTCCGCTGGTGTCTGTGTGCCTGTACCCTCCGCGGGAGTGCTCCCTTCGGTCTGCTCTGGCGGCTCCTTTCCCGCCGCGAGAGCGACCGACCCCATGGTGGTGCCGCCGATGACCAGGCCGGCGTCTTTCAGGAATTCCCTTCGGGATAAATGTCCCAATCCTTTTTTTCTTTTCTTTTCTTTTCTTCAGGTCTATTGTCTTTTTTCGACATCCTACCCCCTTGTTTATATTTTTCCCAACGCCTTCAGAACCCTGTCGGGTGTTACTGGATATTCCTCAACCCACTTCCCGGTAGCGTTGAACACCGCCCCGGCGGTAATCCCGGAGAGAGAAGCGCCGGTGGCTTCTCCAAGACCGCAGGCGCCATAGGACGAATAGCCCAGATGGCTTTCGTTGATGATGCATTTGATTTCCGGGTAATCATTCATCGACCCGATATGGTAGCCGATATTGTCGAAATTCAGTCCGACACCGGTTTTCGGGCAGAGTATTTTCTCTTCGGTCGCACTTCTTCCCAACCCCATGATCGCCCCGCCGTACTGCTGGGCTTCGGCGCCCCGACGATTGAACAGATGCCCGACATCGTTGACGCACACCAGGTTGGTGACAATCACTTCTCCGGTCTCCACATCCACTTCCACTTCCATGAAGTGGGCCTGTCTGCTCATGGCATACATGGTCCGGTGCGGCTTTCCGTCCAGGGTCAGTCCGGATACTCCCGGAACCACCGGATGGACGATAGAGGGATCATCTCCCCAGAAGGAGGTCGCCACTTCATCCACACTTTTCCTGTTATTCGGATTGTCTTTTTCAAAAATGAACCCGTCTTTGACATCGAGATCTTCAGCCTTTTTGCCCGGAAAGGCAGACCGCGGAGCGGGCGGGGCGCCCATTCCCGGCCTCGGCGGCATCATCGGGCCGGCGGCCGGACGCACGGCATATTCGATAATCTTTTGTTTCATTTCCCTGGCAGCATAGATCAGTTGAGGCGTGTTGTTGCCGATTCCCATGGCGCCGCCCGGCACCCAGAAACGGTAGGTGTTGGCATCCGACTCCTGGTCCTGAAGCAGAACATCATCATATTTCAACCCCGCTTCCGCGGCGACACTGTAACGGAACGCCGACTCCGTATCCACGCCGAAATTCGCGCGCATTCCTACGATCGTCAGTTTTCCGTTCTTCAATATCAAACAGGCAAAATGCCGCCCCGTCCGCCAGCCCCACTCGTTGATATGGACGAATCCGAGCCCGTGCATTCTTCCGTTTTTAAGTTTTTTCGTACCCGGCGCATGCCACTTTTTATCCCATTGGATCGCCTCTTTCCCCAGTTCGATCACCTCCTTGAGGCTCTGCCGCTGGGGAAACCCGTTTTCCTTCTGGTACTTTGTCACCCAATCCCAATCGTGTCCGTTGCAGCCGTCATTCTTGAGGGCGACTTCCGTCGGATCCATACCGAACTCGGCGGCAACCCGGTCAAACATGACGTTATGCGGCACGCAGCACTGGGAGCCGTGTCGAAAGCATATATGCGGGCCAATATTGATCAGGCCCCACTCCTGGGTATTTCGTATGTTGGGGATTTTCGTGGCCATATGGGTCTTATCGATATGATGCTCCCCGGCGGGTCCCACGACATGCCAGTCCATGGCCGTGATGGTGCCGTCCTTTTTAGCGCCTATCTTGCAGCGATAAATGGCGGCATCGTCCCCGGTGGCATAAAAGTGGCTCTCGTCGTAAAGCAGTACTACCGGCCGGTTTTTCGCGCGTCTTGCGACGATTGCGGCCATGCGGATAAACGCCGTCGAGTACCCGAGCCACGAAATACCGCCGTACCAGGCGCCCTGGTACGGTGTGGTGATCTTTATTTTGTTGGACTCGCAAATCGGAAGCAGGGGATCTTTTCTGCTCTTCGGCGGGGAGTTCACCTCAACCGGTACCCTTCCATAACCGAACGAAACAAAGGAGAGCCCGATGGTCGGGACGCCCGGATTGCTCAGCATCGGTTCGATATGGGCCGCATGGTGGGGCCAGATATCCAGAAAATCGTCTCTCCATCGGGCGACACAGGCCATCCCCTCGACACCCGCCGGCGTGTTGGGCCCTCGGGTGAATGAATATTCGATGACTTTGTCCGCCTCTTCGAATCCTTTCTTGATATCCCCGATCTCAATCTCATCGGTCAGAACGGTATTGGGGTCCTTCGCTGTTTTATTCATCCGCACAACCTCGGGCATGATCTTGGGCGCCTCCGGCTTCAGGGATTCTTCCGGATCAAGGAGGAAGGGCTTCTCTTCCCACTCGATTTCTATCAGCCGGAGCGCACGATCACATATCTCTTCGCTGTCCGCCACCACCACAACACCCATTGGGTGCTGATAGAATTCGCTTGTACCGGGAAGTGTCAGGATATTGTAATTGGTGGAGCAATATCCGCCCGTGGTGTTTTCAAACTCGATGTCGGGGTCGTCGAACCTTATTATGTCCCGGACACCGGTCAACGCTTCGGCTTTACCGGTATCCATGCTCACAATTTTGGCATGGGCATAGGGCGACGTCAGTATCTTGGCGTACAGCATGCCGGGAAGGGAAACGTCCCTGGTGAAAACCGCCTGACCCGATACTCTGTCGTGGGCGTCCTGTCGTGAATCATTGTAGCCGAGAGGTTTAAAACCTTCGGGGGGCTTCCATGTCCAGGGTTGATAATGTTCATGTTCAGGCATATGTCTCCTCCATAATAGTGTTCTGGTAGCGCTTATTTTCCATCTGTATTATATTCCGGCGGAATATAACCGGACCAGTCGGCCACCCGGTTGGGGTCCAGCATATTTCTCACTTTCTGAAGCCAGATATCCGCGTTGTCGTAAATGGGCCCCCATCTTTGGTGGACGTGCTCGATCTCCTCCACCTGCATCATGGCCCCGCGGTTGGTATAGCTGAAGCGTCTGAACGGACTTTCCGAGTCGTAAACCATGTTCATATACTCCCTGGCGGCTACCAGGGATTCGGGATCCCAGGGATCGTAACCCGTGGCGATTCCCCCCGAGGAACCAAGGGAAAAGTGTTCCATGGGACGATACGACATTCCCATATCGGGCTGTACGATATTGCCCCGTTCCCTGAAAGGTTTGAACGCTTCAAACTCGACGGGCCTGTAATTGAGGTGCATCTCGGTCGATCCGTCGGCGCCCTGGATTGACACCATGAAATCGCCGGTTCTTCTCAATCCGCCGATACCGGTGGACCACATCTGGTATTGGAACATCATGGCGAGCATTTGGGGATCATTGTATTCCTCGTCCAGATAGCCCTCCCATTTCGCCCTGACGGATTCAACCGCCCGCTTGCGATATGCCAGTTCCCGATCCGAATGACCGTTGAGTATTATTAAAACAGACCTGCTGATCCGGGTGGGGTCTTTTTCCGATTCGGCTTGCATTTTTGCCCAGAATTCGTCGTTACCCTCCTCCATAAATCCCGTATAGAGATAGCTGGGGGCGACGATGCATGCCAGTTCGGCCTGGCCGATTTCAGTCGATGCCTTCATCATCTGTTCGGTAGTGGGAAAGCTGAGGACAACCGCGTGGTAGTTCCCGGGCACCTCTTTCAGGCGCCCGGCGGACAACGCTTTCCCCGGCTCCCTTTCCATGTCGTATGATGTCGGCGGACCGGCGTACCAGGGGGAGAGCTTCACCGAACATTTGGTGATGACGCCGTTGCCGCCGTTGGCCCCGGCCCGGCCACGGAGAATTCCCCGCAGGCTGAATCCCGGGCCGTCTCCACAGAACCAGCCGCCTTCTCTTCCCGCAGCACCCAGGTTGAGGATGTCTCCGGTGGGAAGGACCCACTCGGCGCCCAGCACATTGCGGCCGTAGCCGCTGGTGTATAGCTGGGAAATCGTCATCCCCTGGTGACAGCACGCCAGGGAGATAACGGAGGCGGTGTAGCCCACGCCCGGTTTCCCTGTATAGAGCCCCACCTTCGCCGCCGCGTCCTGCAGTTGATATACCGTCACAAAGGGTTCGACCACCGCGTGCATATTCTTCTCATCCAGTTCCAGAATGCGGTTGAATCGTTTCAGCTCCAGAAGAATGCCGCGGTCATTGCTCAGCTTGGTCGCCACGTTTTCAAAGGCCCGGGCGAACGGTTTGAAAAGGATGCCTGTTTCATTGCAGTATCTGATAATCCGCTGGATTTCTTCGACGGTCCCCGGAAGAAGTATGGCCGCCGGCGGATTGTGCCGCTTATGACCGAAAGCCAGCTTGTTTCCCCAGACCTGGTTGTAGCTTTCCATGATGACGGGTTCACGGGTGATATATTCCGTTCCGACAATATCTTCCAACGCCTTGAATTCATCATTGGTCAGAGCCATTTTTACTCCCCCGATTTAAAGCGTCTGTTCAATCAGTTCGACGATATCCAGGATTTGGATGGCATCACCGGTGTTTTCCGCCGCATCCATGAAAACCCGTTTGCACCAGGGGCAGGCACTCACAATCGCTTCAGCACCGACTGCCCGGGCTTCCCGAAGCCTTTCCGCCCCCGTCCATTCCGCGAAATCCGGATAGGCATCAATAACGCCGCCCCCGGCGCCGCAGCACCAGCCATACTCCCGGATTCGGTACATTTCGACAAAAGTAAGCCCCGGAACAGTGTTCAGTATACTTCGGGGCGGATCGTATATGCCGAAAGTTCCCCTTCGATACTTTTTAGGCGGGTCATGCAGAACGATCGGCATGGTCCCGGGCTTGTATTCTTTTCCGTTCCAATGGATCCACGGTTCCGCGAGACGCCCCAGATGGCAAGGGTCGTGGTAGGTGACTTTTGCCGGCACCGAATTTTTGGGTTGGATTTTCCCTTCCTGAATCAGCCGGTCCAGATACTGGGTGATGTGCAGGATCTCGACCTCCGGTTTTTGACCGATTTTATCGTAGAGGACGGCAAACGACGCGTAACAGTCGGCACATGGCGTGACCACCGTTTTAACCCCGGTGTTTCGCCACACATCCCTCTGGTGTTCACAGTATTTGACCAGTTCCCCCGCATACCCCAGTTCGTAAGCCCGACCCGCACAGCAGGATTCTTCCGCGCCCATGATGCCGACATCCACACCGGCTTTTTGCAGGATTCTGATTCCCGACCGGGCGATGGGCCATAATTCCTCGTCGAACGAATATCGGCATCCGGCGTGAAACAGTACGTCGGCTTTCTCACGCGAGAGATCCTTGACGTCCAGACCGTCCGCCCATTTTCCCCGATCAGCCCTATCCGCCATCATCATGTTATCCTGTTTCCGGAGCCCTTCGATGACCAGCATATGTTCCGGAATCAGATGACCTTCCTGCACGCATTTGATGCGAAGTTCCTGAATATGCTGCAACGGTTCGATATCCTGCCCGACCTTGCAGGAGATGTCGCAACTGCCGTCCATGTTGCATTTGTACAAAACGTCCAGAAACGTGTCATCGATCTCGATTTCTCCCCGCATCAGGGAGAGGCCCAGGTTGAATTTCCCTCCCGCGGCAAATGCGTGCCAATGGTATCTGGCCGCGGAAGGGCATCCCTCGATGAAATCGAGGTTTCCGGCATATCGCCATGGGATGTATTTACAGTAGGAACAACGACTACAGCGTTGCATATCGTGTTCGTATTTTTCCCAGGTCATTACTCTTCTCCGTATCCCCTTGTTGAAAGCACAATTGCCCGGGGCTCAAAATACTGTTGGAGCCAAATATCCCACCCTTGTTGATAGCATAATTGTCCGGAGTTTAAATACTGTTGAGGTCAAATATTCCATCCTTATTGAAAGCACAAATGTCCGGGATTCAAAATACCGTTTGGGTCAAAAATTTGCTTCACTTTTTTCTGCATTTCAATGGTATCTGAGCTGCGCCTGTAAGCGATCTCCGACCACGGTTTGAAAGGACGGGAGAAAAAAGCACCGCCGGCTTCCATTTTATCGGCAACCGCCATGACGATCTCTTTCGTCTTTTCAGCCTCGATCGGATCGTCCGGGTTATAGTAAAAATCGAATTCGCAATGGCAGCTCGTTCCCATGACTACCGGCTGTATATAGGCGCCGATATTTTCAGGCGGATATTCGTACTGATGAAGAACTTCGGACAGCAAACGGGTGAACACGGGAATCCTGCCCTGGGTTGTAAGGAAGAGTACTTCGGCACAGCCCTTTTTCAATCGCTGCTTCCAGTAGGGCTCCGGCGAAGAAGACGCCAGCAGCCCGGCCAGCTCTTCCGCTTCCATCCCGCCAACGGAAGTTTCAATTTTCAGATTGAGGGAGTCCGCTATCTCTCTCAGATCCGCCTCCAGATAATCGACTTTTTCCCGGGGAAGGGGGCCGTACCCCTCACAACTGACAAACAGCATCCATTCGGGCGCCGCGCCGGCCGTTCCCGTGATCTCTTCGGGCGATCGGCGGAGCAGACAGGCGCAATTGAGCCCGTTCAGGATGAATATGTTCCCGGTGAAGCGAATTTTCGTCAGTTTGTAGCTGAGTTCAATAAGCGATTCCAGTGTCGGGCCGGCAACGAAAAAGGCGCGACTATTTTCGGACAGAAACCGGCACTTGACCGATATCCAGGTGACAACGCCGATGGTGCCCTGGGCGCCCTGAACAAGCCGCTGGGGATCCATCTGCGTCGGCCCGAAGGGGCTGATCTGGGCTTTTCCGATTTCCCACTGCTTTTCCAATGGATCCGGTCCCGCCGCCTCGCCCGTTCTCATGCTGTCGCCGGTGCCGAAAACGATCTCGGCACACAGCATCGGATCGGTACTGTCGAAATGCACACACGGCATGGTGATGGGATCTTTTTCCAGAGCGCTGGTCAAAACGGATTTCCCACTTCGCGGCATCAGCGGCAGATAGGCGCTCAGGCCTTCCCTGGCCAGTTCGGCCTGCAGGTGGTCAAAAGTAACCCCCGGTTCAACCAGGGCGACACGGTTGGGGGCGTTGATTCGAATGATTCTGTTCATCGATCGCAGGTCAACGATAACCGCCCTTTTCACTCCCGGCACGGTGTCGCCCCTGAAATGCGGTTCTCCCGAACTGACGGGAACCAGCGGCGCCCCTTTTTGATTGGCCCATTGGACGATGCGTTTCAATTCATCGATATTCCGAGGCTGAACGACACAGACCGGCCGTTCGGGAGAAGCAAAGCTTTCGTCCGCGGTATATTTTTCCAATACTTCGGGCGTATCCAGAACACGCTCTTTGCCGACGATTTTTTTCAGTTCCGGTACACTCATATCAATTCTCCTTCAGCCGGGAGCCGGCGCTGTTTTTCTAAACTCGTCCAGGAACCCATTTAAAACCGCTCTGCAGTCCCCCACGATACCATAGTGCGACATCCTGAAAATGGGGGCGGATTCATCGGAGTTGATGGCGACGATTTTTCCTGATTTCAAACAGCCCGCCATATGCTGAACGGCGCCTGAAATGCCCACGGCGATATAGGTTCGGGGATGGACTTTTTTTCCCGTCAGACCGATTTGAAGCGAGTATGGCAGCCAGTCGCTGTCCACCACCGGCCTGCTGGCCGCTACGGCGCCGTCCAGAAGTTCCGCGACCTGTTCGACCAGGGTTACGCCTTCCGGGCTTTTTACACCCCGACCCGCGCCTATCACCAGATTAGCGGTTTTCAGCCTGTTTACCCGGACCAGGCTTTTGTCAACTTCTTTCCTTATGAATCGAACCCGCGCTTTGATGTTCTGACCGGACGTATTGAGTGTTTCTACTTCCCCTTTTCTTCCGGGAGCTGAAGGGGCGGAATCGACGGCGCCTTCACGCATCGTAACGATTTGTGGTTTATGATCCTGTAATCGAAAGTTGCCGAGGGTTTTCCCCCCGAATACCGGCTTGATGAATGTCAAACTGCCGTTTTGTTTGTTTATCCGAATATCTTCGCAGTCCGTCACCAGTTTCGTTTCCAGCCGGAAGGCGAGCCGGGGAGCAAGATCCATTCCCCTGTCGCTGTGGGGCAGTAAAATAAGAGCCGGTCCATGTGTTTGAATTTCGGGCACCAGGGAGGGGAGGAAGATATCCGCCAAGTATGGGTTGAAGACCGGACTATCGGCTGAAAAAATTCTGTCCGCGCCGTATTCAAACCCCTGTTGCGCGATGGATGATATGTTTTTGCCCAGCAGAACCAAACCAAGCGCGTTCCCCGTATTTGTCGCTATTCGCTTTCCCAAGTTCAACAGTTCCCGGGTAGCGGTCGATAACCGATCTTCCTCTTCTTCTCCAATTATCAGAACCATGTTGTTCCAATCCATTATTCACCTCATATTCCCGTGCCCGGCATGTTCGCTTCTTCGAAGGTTCGGAGCAGCTGGGCCAACTTTTGCCCTTTCTCCTCATCACTTGATCCTTCTATGAAACAGCAGTCAATGTCGATGGAAGGGGGGGGCGTCAAACCTACGGGGTCCGGGCATTCGGTGGATTGGAAATTGATATCGGCGGCGTTCCACTTGGTAATCGGTTTCTTTTTCGCCGCCATCATCGCTTTTAAGGAGGCGAATCGAGGTTCACCGACCTCGCTGCTGAAAGTAGCCAATGCCGGCAGGTCGGTTTCCAGAATCTCTATACCGTCAGACACACAACGTTCAACGATGAGTTTATCATCTGCAATTTTGGCTTTCCTGGCGATGCTCACGCAGGGGAGATCCAGATGATGTGCAATTCCCGCCCAGACAATGCCGTTGTCCCAATCAGCGGCCTGCCGCCCGGTACAGATTAAATCAAATCGACCGATTTTTCTGATCCCGGCGGCGAGACAGTGTGCGGTTGAATAGGGATCGAGGTCATCAAATGCGGCGTCGTCGAGAATCACCGCCTCATCGGCCCCCATGGCCAGCGCCTTTTGGATTATCGCCTTGGGGATATTTTCACCGAGACAAAGCATTGTTACCGTGCACTGTCCGTCATTTTGATCTTTCAACCGTAATGCCGCCTCCAGTGCGTTTAAATCGAAAGGGCTGAATACGGGAGGAATCCCGGCCGGCGGTACCGGTTTTTGGGTCACAGTGTCTATTTTAAATAGGGATAAAGGGATCTCGGGATCGAGGATGAGCTTTAAACAAACGATTATTTTGATCATTGGCGCCCCTGTTTGTGCAAGCCGTTAACAACGGTTAACGCTGTAGCATCTCGCTTAAGGTGTCGGTCATACTTTTTTCCAAAAAGGGGAAGCAGATAGAGCCATTTTCAAAACGTTTTCCCGTTATGCGCGAAATCAGGCGTAAAGGGAGTCGGCCACCGCAGAGGCCGGACAATATGAAGCGTTTTGAAATTGGCTGGATAAAAAACCATCTCATTGTTAATCTGCAAATTAAATGCCACCCGATTGTTCTCACAGGCATGGTAACCGGCCGGAATATGTTCCTATTAAAAATACCTATTTCTCGCGCAGAGACGCAAGGAGGCAGAGAACAGCCTAAAGACTAAACGGCGAAGGAAGATTGAAGAGGGATGATGGAAGAAGGCGAAACATCTATGCCTTCCCTCGTCCGAGCGGAGCGGTCTTCCATCTTCTATCGGTTTTTCTTTGCGTCTCCGCGTCTCCGCGCGCGACAATTGTTTTTTGAATCTATTAGGTAAAAGGAAAAAGAGGGGAGCACTTATTGCATAATTGCGCCGATAATATATTGCCATATTTGGCTGAAAATTACGATATATCGCAATTATACTGGGCCGAATTATTTCCTTTGATACGATTTTTTGTCGATCCCCATTTTTTTTATTCGCGAGGTGAGGGTCGAGGGATTGATCTTCAACAGTTCGGCCGCCCCGCCGGGGCCGTGGACTTTTCCTCGCGTATGAGAGAGTGTCGCGATGATATGCCGGCGCTCGTTCTCATCCAGGGATAAAAAGCCGGATGCATTGGAAGGCGTCGCGGGGGCGGGGGCGTCTTTCCTGAGGATGGCGCCGGTTTCATTCCCGTTAATCAGTTCTCTTTGTACTACGTTTTCAAGTTCCCGTATATTTCCGGGCCAGCCATGCGCCAGCAGCCTTTTTATGGCCTCCAAAGACAGTTTGCTGTTCCGCCGCTTCAATTTGGGATCAAACGACTTCGTGAAATGCTCTATTAAAAGGGGGATATCCTCTTTCCTCTCTCTTAACGGCGGAATGTGGATGGGGAACACACTGATTCGAAAAAACAGGTCTTTCCTGAATCGTTTCGCCTTGATTTCCGATTCCAGGTCTTTGTTGGTGGCGGCGATCAACCTGAAATCCGATTTTAAAATGTCTTTGCCGCCGCCGACCCTTTCAAACTCCTTGCTCTGAAGCACGCGCAGTAATCGGGACTGAACCTCCAGTGTGAGATCACCGATTTCATCCAGGAACAGCGTGCCTTCGTTTGCCAGTTCAAACCTTCCGATCCGTTTGCTGACGGCACCAGTAAAAGCGCCTTTTTCATGGCCGAACAGCTCGCTGGTAATCAGTCCTTCAGTCAAAGCGCTGCATTGGACCGTTACAAACGGACCATCTTTCCTCGGGCTCAGGTCGTGAATCGCTTTAGCCAGCACATTTTTTCCGACACCGGTCTCTCCGGTGATTAGAACGGCGATATTCGAGTCGGCGATGCGATTCACCTGGGAGAGTGTCCGTTTGAAGGCAGCGCTTTTACCGACCATGCCGCCGGTCGGGCGGATCGTGATGTCTGATCCGGATCCATAGCCTTTGTCCGGTCCGGATTGCTTCGCGGACTGTTCCAGTTGCCGGCGTTTATTCTCCCGGTCGAGGTCCAGAACAACGACGGCGGCGAGGTATTTCAGTAATTTTCCGTCAAATTCGCTGAACACGTTCTCAAGGACCCGATTGTCATGGTACAAAACGCCGATCGTTTTCTTTTCCAGGATAAGGGGGACACAGATGCAGGAACGGATAGCCGCCTCTGGCCCGGCTGTATTTCCGCCGGATTGATCCGCCTGAAATATCCGTCCTTCCCCGGTCCTGATGGACTCCTGGATACAATCCATTGAAGGCGCGAAAAACGGGCTCGAGATCTGTTCCATCGTGATATTTTTTGACGCGCGTAAACTGAGCCCCGAGGGCTTCTCTCCGGCGTCCAGAAGCAGCAGGGCGCCCCTTTCAGCTCCGGTAATTCGATTTGTTGTGGCGATAATGTCCTGCAGGAACCTGTTGTTGCCGTCCCGGCTGTCCATGTGGTCGGCTGTTTTCAGGATTTCCGACAACAGGGTTTCCTGGCGATCGTTGCTTTTTATCAGTGGCCGCAAGTCATCCGGAATCAGGTTGTATTCGTTGGCCACCAGAATATCCGCTGCATTGTTCAGAGTCGACAGCGCTTTCGGGCGGTTCCCCTTTCCCAGATAATAACGGATCATAAAAAGGTACGTCTGGGCCAACTCAATCCGATTGCCTGATTTTTTCAGCCATTTCTCGGAAAGAGAAAACGCCCGAATTACTTCGGATACGCTTCGATTCCGGCCTGCATTTTGAAGCGCTTTATAGCGGTATGCAAGGCCCTTCATAAAGTAATTGTTCAGGCCAAGGAGGTAATCGATTTCGTCCGTTAACGAAAACCCGTTCAGGGGTTTCAACTCGCCGTTTTCCATGGCCCAGCAAATTTCCACCAGATAGGGGAACAGCAATAAATTGCTTCTCTTGATCGCAGGGCCGTAAGTGGAAAATTTTCGGAGGTAGAACAACGCCTTTTTAGAAAGGCCTTTCCGGTGAAAAGCCGATGCGATCATGATGGTCGCCAGGGAACCGGCCCAGATGTTTTTGCTTTCATTCGCTTCTTTGAGTGCCAGCTTCAAATAATAGATGGCGTCATCCAACCGGTTGATGGAGAGCAATACCATGGCGATGGTTGAAGTGACGTGGGAGAGCAGGTACCTGTCATCCTTTTTCAGGCTCAGATCGCGCAGGTCGTCCAGCATTCCCAACCCCTGGGATACCTGGCCGGTGAGGGTGTAACAGTGACCGACCATGACGCTTGCCAGCAGCGGGAAAAATCCAAATGGGGCCTTATGCACATCCGGAACCGTTTTTTCGAAGTAGGTGATGGTTTCCTGGAAACGTCCCTGCCAGAACAAAAAGTAGCTTTGTGTAACCGAAACGACCGATCTCAGATCCGGATCTCTAATGGAGCGGGCTCTGGCGTATGCCCGATTGAACCTGGTAAAGGCCTGGTTGAACGCCGAACTCAGTCTATCGTACCGGGCGATGTGCATTTCGAGCACGATGCCGTACGCTTCCCAATTTCTATTTTTCGCTCTCCTCCAGGCATTTTCCATAAACCCCCTGAAAAGCGCCAGGTCGGTGCGGCCGGCAAAATGGTTGTCATGGGCCATTGCCGCTTTGATGAACAGCAGGTCTTCCTCCTCGCCGTATTGTTCCGACAACTGGGTCAATATGTGATAAAAACAGGCGATTGCCTCTTTGGCGCGGTAGGCCCTGGCGTAGAATCGGCCGGCTTTCATCAGCCACCGGCATCCGTTCGCATCCACATCGGTTTTCAGAAGATGTCCTGATATCTTTATCGGCTTTGTCTCGTCTTCGGTCAGCTCGCGAATCAGTATCGAAGCGATATGGCTGTGAAAGCGTTTTTTTCGGTCGGGAGATATCCGCGCCCGCCAGAGTTTCCGTTGTTGTTCGTCAAACTCATAAATGGCGGGTTTGATCGTTGTCAACGTGCCGGCCTGAACCTGATTTTCCAGGACTGACAAGATGGTGGAGACTTTCAAATCGGTCAGTTCGACAAGCCAGTCCAGCGAAAACGGACCCTCGAACATCGACGCCAATTCCATGAGAGGCGCCGTGCGGGTTGGATCCATGTCCGAATCGATATCTGTTGCTTGTATTTCCACGGTGATTCTTATTCCAACCACTCCAAGAGGGGAAAGCCTGTCGGTTTCAAATGTGGTTCTTTGTGCCGGGCTGAACCGGGGTTCCTCAACTGAGTAAAACAATTTATTGGTGCCGTCAAGAATTTTGCGATATTTCCGTATTGCGATATTTCGTGATTAATATCATCGACAGATCCCCCTGAAACAGCACTCTTAGAAAAGAAACTACCTTGTCAGGCCATTTTTACTGGCTTTAATTGACAGTGCCATACTTATTTTTTTGCTGGTATTGTTTTTGCAAACATTTTAGTTCGACCATTTTTATGCCGCATTGAAACAATAGAGAATCTTCACCTGTTATATTGAAATGTCGGATACCGATCGTGAGATTATAGAAATCGATGTCTTGTTTATCGGCGCAGGTCCCGCTTCTTTGGCTGGTGCGATCCGGCTGGCGCAATTATGCCGTGAAAAGGGCGTTGAACTCAAGATAGCCATCATCGAAAAAGGTGCAGGAGTCGGAAATCACTGTATCAGCGGCGCCGTAATGAATCCTGTCGCCCTGGAAGAGCTGTTGCCGGATTATAAGGCGCTTGGATGCCCCATATCCAATATGGTTTGCGGGGAAGAATTCTACTATCTCACTCACAAAAGGGCTTTCCGGGTCCCTTTCATACCCGGGTATTTGCACAACAAGGCGTACCCGATCATCAGCCTGTCCGGGTTTTCGAGATGGCTGGGCCAAATCGCCGAGGAGCTGGGAATCATGATATTACCCGAGTTCTGCGGCAGTGAAATCCTGTTCTCTTCGGACCAGCGAGGGGTTGCAGGGGTGAGAATCGGGGATAAGGGGTTGGGCAAGGACGGAAGCGCTACGTCGCTTTATGAGCCCGGACCCGATATTCGGGCAAAAGTCACGGTGTTCGGCGAGGGCGCCAGGGGGAGCCTGTTCAGACAGCTTGACCGGGAGCTGGGACTGTCCCCAAAGGGCATTCCCCAGACCTATGAAGTCGGCATTAAGGAAGTGATCCGATTGTCGCCGGACAGTTCTTTCAGGCTCGGCCAACGCAGCGTCATTCATACCTTGGGCTATCCTGTCGGGCTGAACCCCGCGGGGGGCGGATTTATATATGAATTGGCAGACAATATGATCGGCATCGGTTTTCTGACCGCCTTGAACTACGAAGACCCTTACATGGATCCCTATGAGAATTTCCTGGCGTATAAGCACCATCCACTGGTCGCGGATATTATTGAAAACGGTGAAGTCATCGAGCAGGGGGCACGAACAGTAACAAACGGCGGATATTATGCCTTGCCGGAGATGGTAGTTGACGGAGGGATCATTATCGGCGCGTGCGCCGGGATTCAGAATCCCCATCAATTAAAAGGAATACACCCCTCGATGAAAACCGGCATGCTTGCCGCCGAAGCGATTCTCGACGCGTTCTCGAAATCGGATTTCTCAAAGAAAGGACTCGGGCTATATCAGACGCTGTTCGATGGCAGTTGGGTGAAAGCCGACATGTTTTACGGTCGAAACTTTTTCGGCGCGGTTTCGAAGAAAGGACCCGGTAAGTTTTTTCATATCGGACTCCAGTACCTGTCGAACGGGCGGGATATATCCGACCCCATGAAAATCGAGCCGGATCTCGCCGCACTGAAGGAGATATCTTCACACGAACCGAAGAAACAGGGAGATATTTCATGCGATGGCAAGCTCTATCTCGATAAACTGACAGGTGTCTACCTGGCAAAAACCAAACACCGGGAAGACCAGCCGGCACACCTGATCATTCATGACATTAGGATTTGCGAAGGTCTGTGTTACACCCGGTATCGATGTCCCTGTACCCGTTTTTGTCCCGCCAACGTGTACGAGATCGAGGTGGATGAAATGGAGGGCACCCCCAGACTCATCGTAAATCATTCGAATTGTCTCCATTGTAAAACCTGTGACATTAAGGATCCCTTTGGCAATATTACCTGGACCTGCCCGGAAGGCGGCAGCGGCCCGGCTTACACGAACCTCTGACCCATGATTAGTCACGGCGGGTATTTACCTGGCAAACGATGCCGACTCCGAATAGAGGAATGGAAATGAAAACGCCGAAAGAGCGCCCGATTGACAGAGTAGTGGATAATGTCCTGAACACGGAGTATGAGGATATCGACCCATCCGTTATCGAACAGGCAAAGCTCAGGATTATTGATACAACCGGATGCCTGATCGGTGGCGCGACCGATCCGGGAAACCGGGAACTGGTGGATCTCGTCCGGAGGCGGGGGGGAACTCCGGAGTCGACGGTTCTGATATACGGTCATAAGCTGCCGGCTGGCTTTGCCGCCATGTTGAATTGTATCCTGTGTCGATCCTTCGACTTCGAACCCGTCAGCCCGGTAGTGGACGGAAAAATGGTGCCGGCGCATATCAGCGGCACCAATGTAATGACCGCTCTCACGCTTTCCGAACATCTGGGGGCGTCGGGAAAAGAGTTGATAACCAGCATGCTGGTTGGTGACGATATGACCGCCCGGGTCCTGGCCGTTTCAGGGTTCGATCTGAACCTCGGCTGGGACGGGAACGGGACCGCCAACGCCTTCGGCGCCACTGCCATAGCCGGAAGATTGCTGGGGTTGACCCATTCCCAGCTCAGAAATGCGTTCGGACTGGTTCTGAACCAGATGGCCGGTTCCATGCAGAATATCTGGGACGGGACCCCCGCTTTCAGACTTCCCCAGGGGGGGGCGGCTGAAAACGGCGTATTTTCGGCTCAACTCGCCAAGGCGGGCTGGACGGGCCCGAATGATCCCCTGTTCAGCCCGAACGGTTATTACGCCCTTTACACCAATGGACCCGCGAACAAAGAAGTTTTGACCAAAGACCTCGGCAACATCTATTACGCGGATCGGGCCATCAAACCATACCCGGGGTGTCGGGCGACCCACGCTCCCATCGGCGCCGCGATCTCTTTCACCGAAAAACACGAATTTGAAGTGGCGGATATTCGGGAGGTGAAATTGTTCATGGCGGCCCCGATGCTGGACAATTTTTGCGGGAAACCGTTGACATTCGGCCCGTTTCCCCATGCCGACGCGGCATTCAGCTATCAATATACCGTTGCAGTTGCATTGATGAACAAATGTGTCACCCCTGAGCATTACAGCCCCGAGGCACTGAATAATCCGGCCCTTGTGGAATTTGCAAGGAAAGTAACCTTGAATCCGTCCAGCCCGGACCAGCTTCCCGGAATTGATATCAAGGTTCTTATGAACGACGGTACTGAACTGTCGGCGCATTGGATTGATGATAATAAAGGCGATTTTATTGACAATCCTTTAAGCGAGGAAGAATTCCATGAAAAATACATAAGAAATGTCGGTTATTCCCGGATGATTCCCATTAATCGGGCGGAAAAGGTTTTTTCTCGTATTCAACACCTGGAAGCGGAAAACAATCTGACGGAACTGATTCAACTCTTGGTTGTATAGATTAAGGAATATGTCGCTTTGAATCATTAACTAGAGGAGGCGCTATGCTATTGAAAGACAGGGTTGCGATTGTTACCGGGGCCGCGGTTGGCATGGGAAAGGGGACCGCCTTGAAATTCGCCGAGGAGGGGTGCGAGGTTGCCATTGTAGACATCAACCTGGAGGCGGCTGAAGCAACCGCGGAAGAAACCGCCGGACTCGGAACAAAAGGGTTTGCCCTGAAATGTGACGTGACGGATATCGATCAGGTGAAAACCACTGTTGACCAGGTGATCGATCGATGTGGGAAAGTCGACATTCTGATGAACAATGTGGGTGCCATGAGCGAAACGCCGCCCGTGGAGGATATCACCGAGCAGGAGTGGGATCAGGCGTACCAGCTGAATCTGAAAAGCGGATTTTTCTTTTCAAAATATGTCGTTCCGGTGATGAAGAAGCGGAAGTATGGAAAGATTATCAACCTGTCGTCCATCGGTGCGGTTCAACCCCCACACCATGTCGCCCATTACAATTCGGCAAAGTCGGCGATGATCGGGTTTACCCTGGATCTGGCGAGCAGTCTGGCGGGTTTCGGCATTAACGTAAACACGATATTGCCCGGGCCGGTCCGGACCGAATTCTACAACCGGTATACGAAAACGATGACGGACGGCGAAAAAGACGATTTCTTCAATGCCATCGGGAAAAAAGTGCCCCTGCAGCGAATCGGTATGCCGGAGGATATCGCCAACGCCGCCCTTTTTCTCGCATCCGGGATGTCATCCTTTATTACCGGGCAGGTGCTTTATGTGGCTGGCGGGCTGCCGTTGTTGACATCCATTCCTTCCGGGGAGTGATTGTATTTTATCCTTTGGGAAAACCGGAGGGTTCCGGATTTGGCGTTACCAGGAGATTGCCTTTTAACCCTGACGGAAAGGCTATCTCCCGGCGCCCGATTTCGGAATCCTTCGTTTTTTTTACGTTTTCAGAAGAGTCATTTTCATCAATCCCGGAACTCAACAAGCATTATCTACTCTATATTTCTCCCTAAATGATTATTTAATTATCTCATCAGATATGGTATTATTTATCACTATCATTAGGACAGCACTAGGGTTACTAATGAGCATTAGCTTTATTTATGGTCTCTTCTACGACGCTTTTTTAAAAAGGAGGAAGCCTATGGCTTTCAAAAAACTTGTTTTTTTAATCATACCATTGATTTTTGTTTCGCAGGCGCAGGCAGAGCTACCTGCCAACGATAAATTAAAAGCCCTTAAGGCCAGTGCAGAAGCGGCAATGTCCAACTACAAGCAGATCCATCTTAAGGAGGGAAAGTGTCTGGAAGTAAAACGTGAGGAAGTCAAAGCCAATGGAGGGCATGTCCAGATTGGAGATTGTGGTATCGGCGCTAATCAGAAATGGATGCAAGAAGAGATCAAAATAAAACTGGCCAATGGGAAATGGATGCAAGAAGGGACCAAAATAAAACTGGCCAATGGGAAATGTCTGCAGGTTTCCGGCGATGCTAAAAAGCCTGGAACTGGTGTGGAGATCTGGGACTGCAATGACACTCCCGTCCAGGTTTGGAATTATGTCAACGGTCAGTTGAAAACCCAGGAAAATACCTGTCTGCAGACAGCACCCGAGGATATGAACAAAAGTGGAGCAGTCGTACAAATCGGCACCTGCGGCGACGGAGTTAACCAGCAATGGGTGTTTGACGACAAGCCATCTCAAAATAAATCCAACACCCCCTGACGGCGTTGTGAGACTATAAAAAATACTCACATATTACATCCGGCAATGGGTAATTGAATAGTCTGCCGGAAATGGACTCTATTCCGACAGCCTTGAAACCGTATTCCTCTTCATGGGATCAGAGGAAATCTGGTGGGAATATTGCGAAGTCAGCGACCCAGGGTGTATGAAAAATCAAGGCCGTTGTCCCGATCACCGACAATGCCTTCAATACCCCACTTGTCACTGATATCGTAACGCAGGTTGAAGGCCTTGCTGTTATCAAACAGATCGTAGCCAAAGCTGACATAGAAACTTGGTTTTATATAGGTGCCCAGAGATAATTCACTCCTCTCTACATCACCGCCCAGTGATGAGCCTGTTAAGATATAGGAGAGAATCTGGGCATCTTCGACCTGTGGCTCCGAAAAAAAGGATATCTGAGGTGATTTCGCGGTTCCCCGTATTCTCATGCCGGCAACATCGACTTTTTTGAATGCAGTTTTTGATCTGATGCGCCGAATAGCCTGGATATTGAGGCCGGGATTATCCATGGGTCCACCCTGGAATAGAATGCGTCCCAAAGATACCTCAAGATCCTGTCCATATGCCTTGTAGTTCCCCTCTTCAATCCTCAGTTCTCCAAGGGCCATTGGAATGGTCTGGCCAGGTACAAAATTCATAGTAACGTCACCCTCCAGCCTGCTCTTAAAATCAACTACCTCCACGCGGACCTCTTTGCCCATGGTAATATGGAGGCTTCCGTCAATTTGCCAGGGGGGGGCGGCGGCGGCGGCTTCTTTTTCCCCGCCTTCCTCCTTGTTGACAATCACGACATCAGCAGAAGACGCCACTTTAGAACTATCTGCCTGAACGGAGATGTCAGGGGAGATCCTTGCCTTTGGAATATTCACTTTTCCTTCAACACTGACCTGCCCTGAAGAAATATCCAGAGTCATGTCCGGGCTGATCCATACCTGGATATCATTCGTCTTCATGGCCTCAAAGTCCTGCCCTTTGATGTCCATGTGGGCACCCCAAGTATCGAGAGTTGGAACATCCACCGTGCCTTTGATCCGGTTAATCCCATGGCCGGAATGCATTATCGCATAAAGGTTGATTTGATTCCGCTTGCTGTCGGCAGCAACAGATGCTTCAATATTGCGCAATTCAAGCCCCAGGCCAGGGATGTCGGCATCCGCACGCGCCTTGATTAGGCCCTGTAGCTGCGGGCTTTTTGTTGTTCCTTTTGCCTCGACATCGACAGAGATCTGACCGCTTGTATTTTTTATTGTCGAAACCAGAGTCGGCAATATCTCCATATCGAGAAAGTTCGCTTTCAATCGAGCCGAAATCGGCTGTTCCGTGGGCAATGGCAGTTGATTGAAATCAGCCAGCTGAATGGAACCTTCAAACATGCTTTTATCAAACAGTTTTCCCTGCAGGTCGGCTTTGAGCCCGGACTCGTCAATTTTCAGTGCAAGTTCGCCACCGGTAAACGGCAACTCATATTGCCGGCCCTCTATGATGCTGTACAGGGTTCCAGGGGATACCTTGACATCACAGCTGACATCCATTGGAAAATCCTGCCCGTGGCTGATCCTTGCATGCAGCTGACTGTTTAAAACAGCGCCGCTGAGGCTCTTTTCTTCCGGTAATTTATTTTCAAGCACCTGACCCAAACTTAAGTCATTGATTTCTAAATTCAAATCGGTCGTTTTGCCGGCCAGCCATGTTACGCCGGCACACAATTGCCCGGATTGCTGAGGTTGTACCAGGCAGCTTGAAGCCAGGGTGATCCGCGAAGACGATACTGAAAGCCGGGAGGGTTGCTTTGATTGCCAGTTCCCCGCTTGGGGCGAGTATACGAGCAAATTGTCCAATTGCCCTTCCCAAAGCAAGTTGTCTCTGTCCAGGCTCCCTGCAAGTTTTATCTGAAGGTTGTTCTCATACGTATTCAGGGAAAGTGCGATATCATGTTGCTTCAGGTCCCCCTTTGATTTCAACTGAAGCGATGAAAGCAAAGGATTGCTGTCCTGTTGAAAATTCAACAGGTTAAAATTAACATCAAGCACATTGCCGCTGCTCAGGCCCAGGTTTATATCGGCAGAGAACGATTCAAGTGCCCACTCATTAAACATCAGCCCTCTACCATCTAATTTTGCTTCGATATCAGGCCGGAGCAGATTGCCGGTCAGCCGTCCTTCTCCGTTTAGCTGTCCCGTAACATCAGGGATCAGAGCGGACAACAGGGGCGCATCAATGGACCATGCCCCATCCACTGTCTGGCCATCGCCGGCTTGCACAATATTGATTTTCGCTTCGGCGGAATTCTGCCCTGAACTGAAACTGAGATGTTTTATCCGGTGATTTTTTCCATCACTCAGGAGGTCTGCTTTTATAGCCAGAGGATATCCTTGAATCTCCCCACTGATTTCTTCTACCAGCACATGGGCATCAAGCTGTTCCTCCTCAAGTTCCCCCTTGTGGTGAATATTGAGATTAACGTTGCCAGGTATTTTCGGCCATTTGACACCAGGATTTATATTTTCTCCGGTTACCCGGACTTCCCAATCAAGGTGTTGTGGTCGCAAGGCCCAATCAGCATTCCCCGTAAGCCGGACGTCCCCCTGCAAAAGCTGTCCCGCAAGCTCAAAGCTCTCCAGTCGGTACTCCGACCCCTGGAGTAGGCCTTGCCAACTGCTCTCAGGAATATCCTTGCCGTCGAGTTCTGCATCGATTGTTGCATCAAAGTGCTCTCTTGTTCCGTTAAATCGTAAATTCCCTTGTCTGGAGAAGACGAGAGCTTGGGTTTCGTTCGATTCTTCCAGTGGCCACTTGAGTGTGTGCCAGGTTAAATCCAGTTTGAGTTCGGGGGATTGACTGAGTTGAGAGATTACAGCGGACAAATTCAATGAAGCATGATTTTCCGGCAAATCTAACCGCATCTGGTTTATCGATACTTCATCTTTCTGATAGCACACCTGCAATGTTGTGTTAATATCGCTTTCCACGGGAAATTGTGGCTGCCATGTTTTCGGATTTATCTGACGAATTTCAATATTCACTGCTGCGCTGATCTCGGGTTCATAGGTTATTTCTCCAGCTATCTGAACCTGTCCATCCAATACGTGTCCGATAAGGTCTTCAATGACAAAGCGAGACAGATCACCTTTCCCGGCGAGTTGCCAGATGCTTGGCGGTATTTGCGGCCCTGTTACCTCGGTATCAAGGTTCACCTGATAGTTTTCCAGATCGCCGTCTGCTCGTATCACCAGATTCCGGATCGTCACCTGTTCCGGTTTGCCGTCTTCCGGCAAAAAAGGCCATTTCACGGTATCTACCTGTAACTGGAAATTTGATGCATAGGGGGGGGAGAGGTCTGTCGAGTTGTGCCAGGCGGCGCTGATGGCAGGAAGAGATGCCTGAGCCGGGAGTTCCAGGCGACCTTTAGTCAGGGAAAACTTTTCCGCAATTCGTATCTCCTCAAGACTGATATGATCGATTTTATACCGGGTGGCCGGCTGCAGCTGATCAACAATTGAAATGCTGACCTTTGTGAGATCAAACCGGCCAACAACAATACCAAGAGGCAGATGTATTTCAGGAAGCTGTTCAATGTTAATCGGGGAATCTGAGGGGATATCCTCTTTCCGGATTTTTTTCCTGGTCAGATTGACCCTCAGTCCATCAAGTTGTAATTGGTCGATATAAAGCAACCAATTTAGTGACCGCCTGAAATTCCACCGGAGTGAAAGCATGTCAAGTTCAGCTTGAATATTCTCTTCCTGCCGGAAGTGCACGCCATATAATTGAATATGGTCAAGCAGTGTCCCCTTTACCTCCTTTATGGTCAGCTGCCCGGGAACATATTTTTGTGCCTGGCTCATCACGAATTGCAGACCACCTGTAGTTGTAACCGCCCAGATTAGGGCTGCCGTCAAGGAGACAAAAAGTACAGCGATGCCAAAAATCCCCCCAAAAAGCAGATGTTTTTTAGTGGGTTTCATTAAAAATCAGGCCCTATTGTAAAGTGGATACGATATGGATTTCCGTCCCGATCAACGCCATGGGCAACGTCGAGCCGGACCATTCCTACAGGTGACCGCCAACGCAGGCCGAGTCCTATCCCGGATTTAGCCTTGATAGCTGAAAAATCATTAAAGGCGTTGCCCATGTCATAAAAAGCAGCAAGGCTCCATTCGGGCAGGAATTCGTGTTCATATTCAATACTCGCCACGGCAAGATGCCGCGCGCGAGGAATGATGTCCCCGCCGTTTAATTCTTCAAACATGTATCCCCGTAAACTGCGATCGCCGCCTGTGGCAAAGAGCAGGGCTTTCGGCAGCACGTTTATCTCTATACCTAAAACATCTTCTTGCTCGGATTCGGTATATGCCAGGGTCCCGTGCAGGAGCAATCTGCCACGCTTATGCAGCCGCCTGATGTATGAACCATTCAAACGTGTCTGCCAATAAGAAACGTTGGATCCCAGTTTTTTAGATGCACCTCTTATTTCCAGGTCAATCCGGTACCCTTTATTGGTAAAAATCCTGTCATCCGTCTTCTGATACGACCATCCAAGGCAAAAAGAGAGGACCTTAAAATCCGGACTGAGGGTATGTAACTCCTCCGGTGTCAGGAACAATTCGAGAAAATCCCGCAATTCTTCATCAAATATCAAGGGGATCAAATCATAGCTTTCGGTTAAGTATTCAATGCTGAACACTTCCTCCAATTTAGGAATTTTCCAAATCTTTCTGGGGTGATGCCAGCCAAGCTGTATTGAGAAATCCTCCACTTTTGTCAAGCCGTCCACATCAGCTATTTCTATATCACTGGAGGTAAAATCCTCTTTTTTATATCCCAGGGAAAGTTCCCAGGAACTGTCCTGGGTCAGTCCGGCAGGAATGAAATAATCAATTTTGGCCAGGTATCTGTTCTTTTCAAAGGTATAGCCAAGACTGTCACTTATCTGATGGCCGTAGCGATTGAGGTAGCGGAAGTCGTTGTCAAAGCCAAAACGAATACTGGTATCGGTACCATAGCCAAGACGCGTCCGGTAAGTACCCTTGCTGCGCAATACTGGGGTGACATCCAGATCAATACAATGGGTTTCAGTATCCTCAACAGGTTTCTGTTCAATATCGATCTGTTGAAAATAACCACTGTCACTCAGGGCATTGGTGAAATCCATAATTTTTTCACGGCTGTATTTCTCCCCTTCTTTAAAAGGGACATAACGTTTCAATACCTGCTCATGAAGCTGCTGTTGATTAAAATGGACATGACCAATGCAATACCTTGGCCCACTATCATAAATAAGATCAATTTCAGCACTGTTCTGTTTTTTATCTAAAACGATTTGATGGGAAATCCATTTTGCATCAAAAAAGCCTTGATCAAGAGCCGCTTCACTTACCTGTTTTTTGGCGTTTTCGTAATCGGAATGTCTCAACACCTTCCCTTTCCTGACAGGGAAATTATCCAGTATTTCTTTTATTTTTGCATTTTCTATCCCCTCACCGTGAATTACAACATTCAGTGCTTTAATAATAACCGGTTCACCAGGAGAAACAGTAAAGTTAATTTGCCAGTTGGGTTCTTGTGGTGTGGGCTCCCGCAGACTTGATAAAACGCCGGCATTGTAAAAACCAAAGGGTTGCAAGGACAGAAGTATCTCCTGCTCTGCCTTTGTAACTAAATTTTTTATACGGGCCTTACTTAGTTGACTGGGATCTTCCCGGGATAACTGCACATATGATTTGGCGTTTTCCAGCAGTTCGCCTTCAAGGCCTGCCCAGGTTATATGTATGCTTTCCTCCGCAAAGGTTGTATGAGTTGTACCGATCAACAGAAAGCACAGAATCAGCAGATGGACACATAAAATATTATACTGTGGAGATTTGGTTCCCATTTGATCCTGGCATTTATCATGAATGGATTTCTTGCTGAGCATCTCCATATAATTTGCGTGTATCAATCTTTTCCATGTACGCCGTATAGCATATTACCAAAATATTATCCCCCTATTTAATCACCAGGTTTCTCATCCGAATGGGTGAGAGCATATAGGGAAACCGGGGTGAATCGACTATTTCCTGTGCGTAATTTTAATCCGTTGCATCCTACGTCCCGGTGGTCTACCTCTATATTGTGGTCAGCCATCCAACCTGTCACCGAGGAGACAATACTCGTATATGACTTTTAGGGCGGGGCCAGAGGTTGTTATACAGTGAGATCTCCTGTCCTACACGATTTCAGACACGGGACCAGGGAATGAAAGAGGGGCTAGATCGTAACCGATCTAGCCCCTCTTTATGATTGGCATTTGATGGTGGAGCTGGGGGGGCTCGAACCCCCGGCCTCATGACTGCCAGTCATGCGCTCTCCCAGCTGAGCTACAGCCCCAAAAGGTAAAAAAGCAACTAACAAAAAAGAGGTGGGGGTGTCAACAGGTATTTGAGATATTGTAAAGAAATGGCTTAAGCCGGCTACGCTAGGGCGATAGGCTATATGAGAATGGCAATAGGATCGTCTGCCGACATACACCTAACCGGGCGGCGCCGGATGCTGGACAGCTGGGATGCTGGTAGGCCGGACGGAAAATAACCTTGAGATAACATGCACGCTTTTGCGTGTATGTTTCCGAGAAAGGGCTAAAGCGTTCATGTCTTTGGTAAAGGCTCTAAATGGCCTCACCCGGCATCATCAGCTTTTTCCTTCTGCTCTCAAGTAATAGACAGTATTTCTCTTTCATTTTTTTCGGCAGGAAGCTCATCCCGATAAGCGTGTTCCATGTGGCTGAAACTTCATTGAGATCCTTCAATATAGTTGAGATGATTTTCGGGTTCAATCCCAGACGAACTTGACCGAAATAGTCAATCAAATTATCTCTATCCAGTTTGTTCTTTTTCCCTTCTATTGGCAGTGCGATTTCCTCTTTTGGATCTGACAACACGATGGTGGTATTCAGGATGTCATAGGCTGGGGTGAGTCCTACCTTCCCATCCCGAGTCATCAGGGAAAAGTTTTTCAGGTGCATGTCTTCGTTTCCGATGAGAAAATTCACCAGGGTCAGTCTGAACAGCTTTATTTTTTCCACTGCCGGAAAAGTACAGTATCGATCGATCACTTGTGCGACTTTTTCCATGGAGGCGTTGTATTTTGTGTCCCGGTTAAGACCAAGGAGCTGAGAAAAGTCCTCCACCGCGATCTTTTTTTTCCCTACCCGGTCAAACCGCCGAATGAAATAGGTCCTGGAACCGTCTTTTGAATAGAGCAGCCCATGAAGGGGTACCGGAACTCCGGCGGCTTTTGCCAGACGCATGGACAGATCCTCGTTTTCCGGCAGTTGCCGGTATTGAGGATTTTGGGGCTTTAAAATATATCGACCACCGGTATCAACCACCTCAAATCGGCTCTCTCGGGTATTCAAGATCGCGCTTAGCTTGGGTTGAACCCCCTGAATCGACATTTTCGGAGCACGGGCGGCGGCTTCGAAAATTTGCTCCGCGGCGGAATAGGGGAGATCCTGGAGGTGTCGGAGGCTACGGGAGAGTTTTTGGAGCCCATGGGGCGAATATCTCCCCTCGCAAGGTTCATAAGTAATGGAGCAGATGTTCATTCGGTCTCCATCACTGTCACCGCACCCACCATATCGCTTCCCACTGCCACCAACTGGCTGAAAAGATCCTGCCGGTCGATTTTCAGGGCGCGAAGCAGGGCTTCCAGGTTGTACCCTTCGGGAAGCAACCCCTCCAGAAAGGGGGGGAATGTATCGTACTCGTATGGTTCGGGCCTTACGGGGGCTGTCAGGGATACCGGAGGACCGGTATATTTCGGATCGTAGGCAAAACGATAGCCGTTTCTCGGCGTAATTTCTTCCAAAATGCCCGCACGAATATCGTGCATGAATATATCAGCCTTCCGCATCGTCACTCTCCTCGAAACGCTCCATCAACGGACTGTTGAGGAATATGGAAACATTGAGGGCACCCAGAACTTTCAGGAGGGTATTCAACCGCACGGTTTCCTTGCCGTTTTCGATGTCGTAGACAACCGTTTTCCCCACCCCGGCGATATCGGCCAGGTCTATCCGGGACAGCCCGGCCTCTTTGCGGTGAAACTGAACGATACGGCTAATTCTCGGCGTTGTTTTTGTGCTTATTTTTACCGTCATAGCGGGAAGCCTTTGATTGTATATATCAAGGACCAAGGTAAAACGAAATAAACTGGCAGTATTTACCGCTTTAGCGGTATATTGTCAATGATAAGTTCAAAAGTTCCGGCTGAATTACCTTTTGACAGCTTATTTTGCCGCGAAAACGGAAAAATTGTTTCGTATTATAATCATAAACGTCCATCATCTACTACATCGTAAAAGCTACTTTTCTCACGCAAAGCCGCTAAGATCGCAAAGAAAAGATAGAAAAATGAACGTCGAACATCGAACATTCAACGTCGAACATCGAATGAAAAGAAACAGCGAAAGCCCTTTTATTAGCCATGATATAGAGTGAAGCATTGTAAAGGGCGTGACGGTTTTGTATGGTACCGGGATTATGACAGTAACGACAGAAAAAACAAGCAGGTTAAGGGAGGATCTCGAGCGGCGAATTGTACATGGTCTTTTCTGTGAGTGGGATGTGGCGCTTTGGGTGCTTCCGGAAAGGTACCGGAAGGGCCTGCGAAAACCTCTCTTCGGTCTTCGGGATATGCGGCGGCGTCTGGGGGAATGGGACCCCGGGAAAAGAGAGATTACCTTGGGGCGGCAGTTTGTTATGGACCATTCCTGGCATGCGGTTCGGGATGTGCTGCACCATGAGATGGCTCACCAGTTGGCCCATGAGGTGCTGGGCGGTCTTCGGGAAACGCCTCACGGCCCTGCCTTTCGGGAAGCTTGCCGGCTTCTTCGTATCGAGCCGGATGCCACCGGCAGATACGAGCGGATTGAAGATACCCCGGACAGGGGGGCGTCGGATGCCGTACTGATAAAAATAAAGAAACTTTTTGCTCTGGCAGAGAGTCCGAATACTCACGAGGCCGAAGCTGCCATGTTGAAAGCTCACCAGCTCATCGCCCGGTACAATATCGATCTTCTGGCGTTGAATAAGGAGCGCAGCTTTGTCAGCATGCTGGTAGGGCGGCCCGCGCTCCGGCATACCCGGGACAATTATAATCTGGCGAACCTTATTCAGGATTTTTATTTCGTCCAGGGGATTTGGGTGCCTATTTATGTGGTGGAGAAGGGGAAAATGGGGCGGGTGCTCGAGTTGAGCGGTACAGCCGCGAATGTTGAAATGGCGGCTTATGTGTTTGATTACATACGCCATTTTATCGATGGGCAATGGCGCTTATTCAACGGGCGAAAAGGGCACGGCCTTCGGCGAAAGGTGGATTTTGCCGTGGGGGTCCTGGACGGATTCCGCCGTAAACTTGAACCGACAAAAAAATTTTCGATCGATTCGGCACAGACGCGGGCACTGGTATCCCTGGAAGATCCGATGCTGGATAAGTATCTTAAATATAAGTACCCGCATACGAGAAGCTTTCGAAGGCAGGGTGTCGGGCAGGATCCGGAAATCCTCCGGGCCGGAATCGCAGCCGGAGAAACGCTTGTTATTGCGAAAGGGGTTGCGGAGACTAGTGAAGGCGGGAAGCTGATCACTAATGGTTAGTACCTATCCACAAATGGCCAATTGACCCGATATCGGCGTTACGCGAAAAACTTAATCCTCGGAATATTACATATATGCCTGTGGTTAAATTTTCCCCGAGCCTTGATCTCGATCCAATTTGTCTATTTCTGGACAGGCACTATATAGCCGAGCGAACTATCTGCTTTCCGATTGATGACCGGTAAGTTGACTTTGTGTTGTAGCAAGAATCATTGCAGACCGACTTGGACAGGGTTTAAACGTCTATATGACAACAGGCTTTGCCTTTTGGGAAAAGAATGGTACTAGCGAATGGATGACGGCATAAGGCTCACGGCGAACGGCTAACGGGCTCACAAGCCAGCGGATTGACGGGTAAACGGGCTAATCCCGCCTTGGCGGGACCAACGGGCAAACCTAATATAAGAGAAACACATGATCACACTACTTGATTACGGCGCCGGAAATGTCCGAAGCGTCATTAACGCCATCGAGAGCCTGGGCGAGACAGTTACGGTGGCTAATACGGCCCAGGATATTTTATGTGCTGAAAAGCTTGTGTTCCCGGGCGTCGGCGCCTTCGGCAACATGATGCGAATTTTGTCCGAGAAAGGCTATACGGATCCTTTACAGGCGTACATTAAATCCGGCCGGCCTTTTCTGGGGATCTGCCTGGGACTCCAGGCCCTGTTTGAGGGCAGTGAGGAAGCGCCGGGGGTTTCTGGACTCGGGATTGTTCCGGGGACGGTCTGCCGATTCAAAGTTGACCTGTCGGTCCCTCATATCGGCTGGAATGGTCTGTCGGTTCGAAAGTCCTCCCGGCTGTTTAACGGGCTGCGGGGGGATGAAAAATTTTATTTCGTCCACTCTTATTTCGTGGCGCCTTCGAATGAAGAGGTCGTGCTTACAACGACGGATTACGAAGAGCGGTTTGTCAGCAGTATCCAGCAGGGCAATATGATTGCCACACAGTTTCACCGGAAAAAAGCGGTGATGCCGGCCTCCGGGTGCTGAAAAATTTCCTGGAAACCGGTACGCCCGAGTGTCTGCCGGAGGTAGTTTCCGAAAATACACAGCTTGCCAAAAGAATTATTGCCTGCCTGGATGTCCGGTCAAACGACCAGGGGACCTGGTGGTCACCAAGGGGGACCAATACGATGTCCGGGAAGCCGGGGCGGTTCGGAATCTGGGGAAACCCGTTGAACTGGCCGGCAGCTACTACAGGCAAGGGGCCGACGAAGTGACTTTCCTGAACATTACTGCGTTCCGGGATTTTCCGCTGAAGGACATGCCCATGCTTGATGTCCTGCGCCGGACCTCCACCCATGTGTTCGTTCCCCTGACCATTGGCGGGGGGATCAGGGATTTCACCGACAAGGATGGCCGGGACTACACGGCCCTGGAGGTAGCGGCCGAATATTTTCGGTCCGGGGCCGATAAAATCTCCATCGGCAGTGACGCCGTGTTGATTGTAGAGGACTATTTGAAAACAGGCCGAAAGACCGGGAAAAGCGCTATTGAAGAGATATCCCGGGTTTATGGCAGCCAGGCGGTGGTAATTTCCATCGACCCCGTCAGGTATATGTAAAAACACCCGGGGAGGTGAATCATCACGTTATTAAACCATCCCGACCCGGCCCCGATGGTGAGAATACTGCTGGTACCAGTGCACGATTAAAGGCGGGCGGGAAGGCAGTGATGTGGACGCGGTGACCCTGGCAAAGGCCTGTGAAGAGCTGGGGGCCGGCGAAATCCTGCTCAACTGCATCGACCGGGATGGCACCAACAGTGGATTTGATCTGGAACTCATTAATGCGGTGAGAGGTGCTGTGACGATACCGGTTATCGCTTCCAGCGGCGCCGGAAGTGCCGAGCATTTTCTCGAAGTGTTCACCGGGACGCAGGCGGAAGCAGCCCTGGCGGCGGGAATTTTTCATCGCGGGGAGGTCCCGGTCGGGGCGGTGAAATCTTATTTGGATGGGAAGGTAGAGATTCGGCGGGTTTAAATATCTTTTAAGGAGGATGCTATGACCAAGAAATATATTTCGATTGAGTCGTTATCTGTATGATACTGGCACTTGGCGCCTGTGCGTACCAGAACCAGCAACAGAGGGGAACTGCAGTGGGCGCCGGCGTAGGCGCAGCCGCGGGGGCAATCGTGGGGCAGGCGGCCGGGAAAAGCACGGAAGCAACCCTGTGGGGAGCCGCTATTGGTGCGTTGGTCGGGAGTGTTGCCGGCAACCAGATTGGCGCCTATATGGACCGCCAGGAAGCCGCGCTCCGGAACGCAATGGCTGCTTCCGAGGCGGCAAGCATCCAGAGGGAGCAGAACGTGCTCATTGCTACTTTCAAATCGGATGTGTTTTTTGGATTCGATTCCGCCGAGCTTCAGCCGGGTGCTTTTACGGAACTTGACCGGGTGGCGGGTGTGTTGGTCCAATACCCGAAAACCGCTATCCGGGTGGAGGGCCACACCGATGCAAGCGGTTCCGAAACATATAACCAGAAGCTGTCCGAACGCCGGGCACAGGGCGTGGCAAATGTGTTGATCCAGAAAGGTGTCCTGCCGCAAAGAATACGGACCTTCGGCTATGGTGAATCACAGCTTATCTCTTCCGATCCTGCCATGAACCGGCGGGTCAAGATCATTATTGAACCGGTGGTTGCGCAGGGGTAGACACAAATAAGCCGGCAAGCCGGAGTCAGCAGTCGGCAGCCAGCAGCGAGTGGGTTGCTGTCTGTTTGATATTTCGAATTGATAAGCGCTTGAAATGTTTGAAAATAAAAGCTGGAAGGGGTGAATAGCCCCTGCCGGCTTTTTTGCTTTAGCATGTTATAACCTTTATCAAAGACATCCACGCAAAAGCGTGCCTCTTCCGATAAGGTCGATGGTAAAATGAAATAGATTTCAGTCCGCCGGCTGTTGACTGCCGACTGCTGACTGTCGGCTCCGGCCTGCCGCTTCGGGCACTTTTGTTCAGGGAACAGAGAGAAAACACTTGCAAAGAAATGCGAAAAGATTATTGTCAGCCCGGCATGAAACGTAAATAAAACTTATTAAGGCGGTATTTACATATGACAACCCCGGAAAAAACACATATCAAAAATTCCGATATTCGCAATGTGGCGATTATCGCGCACGTGGATCATGGAAAGACAACCCTTGTGGACGCCATGTTCAGGCAGAGCGGTTTGTTCAGAGAGGGACAGGCGGTGGATGATCGCCTCATGGATAATATGGACCTGGAGCGGGAGCGCGGGATCACGATTGCGGCGAAAAACTGTTCGGTCACCTGGAAAGGCGTCAAAATAAACATTATCGATACCCCCGGCCACGCCGATTTCGGCGGCGAGGTGGAAAGGGCCCTCTCCATGGCCGACGGCGCCCTTCTTCTGGTGGACGCCTCGGAGGGGCCGCTCCCCCAGACGCGGTTCGTCCTGAAAAAGACCCTGGAAGCCGGGCTCAAGGTGATCGTGGTCATCAATAAAATCGACCGGGCCGACGCCCGTCCGGAAGAGGTGCTCGATGAACTCTATGGCCTTTTCATCGATCTCGATGCCACCGATGCGCAGCTCGAGTTTCCATATGTGTATGCCATCGGCCGCAACGGGACTGCCCGGAAGAGCCTGGAGGAGCCGCCCGGGAAGTCACTAGAGGTATTGTTCGATATGATTATAGAGGAGATACCGGCGCCCACATATGAAAAAGACCACCCGTTCCAGATGCTGGTGGCCGATCTGAGCTATTCGGATTACCTCGGGCGGCTTGCCATTGGAAAGGTATTCAATGGTGTGGCCAGCTTCAATGAGGGGATGGTTTGCATCAATGAGGCGGGGACGTACGAAACACTCAAGATTTCAAAGCTTCAGCAATATCAGGGGATGAAGCTTGTGGAAACCCAGTCCGCGGCGCCGGGTGATATTGTCGTGCTGTCCGGTATCGAGCGCGTAAAAATCGGGGATACCATTTGTGCCCAGGAAGATCCCAGACCGCTTAAGCG
>CAXXKH010000022.1:0-6626 GCA_963677545.2 Desulfobacterales bacterium
CCAAGAAAAGGTCCTTATGACACTGGTGTACGGATTCAAACTCTAGTTGGTATACAAGAAGAAACTGGACAAAGCCCAAAGGATTTTGTTCTTGATTTCTATGAACAAAAAAAGAGTACCGTACAAAAGATTCATAAAACTTGCGATCCACAAGATCAAGGTCTTTTTACCCGAATATGCTTAGAGGTAGACGAGGGTGAATACCGTATCCTTTATTCTTTGTTTTGGGGAAATCGTGTCGATATAGTTGTAGTTAGCACCGCTGGCGCAAAAAAGGAAGATTGGTCAAACTATGAACCCATATTTAACAGAATGACTGCTTTTGAGCTTATTGATATGAAACGCTTTGAAGAAAAATAACACCGAACCAACAACTGCACAGGACGCCAAACAGCCGGCGCCTGTGAGTTTTGAGTTGGGCGTAACAAATGACAGTTAATTACGAAAAACTTGCCGAACAGTATAAGCGGTTTCGAACACCTGATCCCAGGATTGCATCAATTATATGGGCACACCTGACGAATGCAAAGAATGTTTTGAACGTGGGCGCAGGAATTGGTTCCTATGAGCCTGACAACTACCAAGTGGTAGCAGTTGAACCCTCAGAGAGAATGATTGCTTTGAGAGGTCTGTCAGCAGTGCAGATTATCCGCCGTTCTGCTGAGAGTCTCCCGTTC
The DNA here is from genome assembly GCA_963677545.2 of Desulfobacterales bacterium. Classification (GTDB taxonomy): domain Bacteria; phylum Desulfobacterota; class Desulfobacteria; order Desulfobacterales; family JAFDDL01; genus JBECKW01. The sequence goes on from CAXXKH010000022.1 coordinate 678, forward strand.
AATGATAATACGTTCGACGTTTCGATGGCACTACTGACAATCCATCACTGGTCAGATATCAGTAGAGGATTGAGCGAAATGCTTCGAGTCACAAGGGGAAAAGTCATCCTTTTTACGTGGATAGGATATGGTAACGATTTCTGGCTTGAGGAATATATCCCGGAAATTCGTGGCATTGATAAAGCACTTTTCCCTACTTTGATGGAATTGGAAAAAATGATTGGGCCTATTACCGTGGAAACCGTTGAGATCCCAGCTGATTGCACCGATGGATTTATGTGTGCTTATTGGCGAAGACCAAAGTCATATCTGAACTCAGATGTTAGGAGAGCCATATCGACTTTCTCGCGTGTAGGTGAAATACAGAAGGGCTTACAGGACCTTGATGCTGATTTATCTAATGGAATATGGGATAAAAAATATGGCCATTTACTTAGAAAAGAGAGCATGGACTTCGGCTATCGGGTTGTAGTCCGAAATAAAGAAATCGCCCAACCAAAAAATCCAGCCGACCCAAAAAGCGGGGCGGCTGATTAAACTGTTACCTGCAGAAAGAAACAATGGAAATCATATTTTCTGATATTGATCATGATGATATAGTTGAGTGTTCAGAACTTTTTACATCTATTTTCAAAAAACCGCCATGGAATGAAAACTGGGACATCGAAAATGCCTTTGAAAGACTAAACGATTTTTTTAACAGCCCGAATACAATTGCAATAAAGGCAAAATCAGAAAATAGAATAATTGGTTTCCTAATGGTGTTGATTTTCTAATTCTTTAAAAATGGATTACTGGATTAAATTGAAATGAGATTTTAGTTTTCGGATTCAAAGGAAGTCGTTTCACTCGATCTATTTTGATGGGTTTTAAAGGCATACCAGGAAGCATTATAATAGAAAAGGGAGACCATCCGGATAGACGGCCTCCCCCCTTGGCATAATGCCACCTCAACCGGCTATCCCTTGTCGGGTTGCTCCCCAGCAGAGCCCGACTCCGTTTCACCGGAAGTCCAAAGTTCTTTATGCTTCAGAAGATTTCAGATGCCGCGATGCGGACATGCTCGGAGACGGATTCCAGGGGTCGCACCAAGTCAAGTAACTGTAAAGATAGTAAATATTGTAAAAATACACGCGTATAGAGGGCAATACGGCATTTTTTGAGCATGAAAAGAGCAATATAGGAAATTGAAGTGGCCAGAGCACACAGACATTTTGTTCCAGGTCAAATTTATCACATTACCCATCGTTGCCATAAAAGGGAATTTTTGCTGAAGTATGCCAAGGATCGGCATCGATGGCTGCAATGGCTTTTTGAGGCGAAGAAACGATACGGGCTTGTCATCCTGAATTACACCGTTACCTCAAATCATATTCACTTGCTGGCCTATGATTCTTCCGGGCTGGATGTTGTCCCGCGTTCAATGCAACTTGTAGCCGGCAGGACAGGGCAAGAATACAATATTCGAAAAAAGCGGAAAGGAAGTTTTTGGGAAGATCGATATCATGCAACGATTATTGAAGACGGGGAACACTTGTTGCGTTGTATTGTATACATCGATTTGAATATGGTTCGCGCAAGAGCTGTTGAACAGCCGAACCAGTGGGTTCATGGTGGCTATAGAGAGATTCAAGCGCCTCGTCGAAAGTGTATCCTCATAGATTACGACCAATTGAAAAAACTCTGTGGGTTTGATGATTTCGAAAGTTTTCAGGAAGCCCACCGGAAGTGGGTGGAAACAGCGGTTGGTGAGGAAATATCACAAAGAGAATCCACATGGACACAAGCTGTAGCTGTCGGTACCGATACCTTTGTTGAGAAAATCAAAAAACAGCTAAAAGCACTGGCGATTGGACGGCGAATCTCACCAACTAAAGATGGTTGGGAGTTACGAGAGGAAGTAAGCGCGTATAATGCATTTTTAGGGGCTCAAAAAGTCGATATGGACCCTGAAAACTCATATTCCTGGGATTATAATACTGCAATATCTAAACCTTAGCTTGGTGCGACCCCAGGGGACTTCAAAGTCATCCGAAAAAGTCGACGACACACACTCTTTGTAAGGACACTTGCCTGCGCTGCAATAATTCTTAATGCTGCTGGTGCTTATCTTTTGCCGCAAGCAAGTCCTGCTGCTCTTGCAGCATCTGTGACGCTTGGTGCCGCTGTTCAACTCTCAGGCTGAATATTAGGTGAGTACTGCTACATTATAAAAGAATTGTATAACCTTGCTCTTGCAGCGGAGCGCAAAAAACCGCTCCCGCTGAAGAGCCCGTTCGCCTCACTCAAAAAAAAATACATATTGACATCATAGTACCACATTGATACTATATTCATTATGCCAAGAAAAATCAGACAGCTTATACAAGATCTTGAAAAAGCGGGATTTATTAATCGGGGCGGAAAAGGCAGCCATCGAAATTTATTTCATCATAAAGGAATCGCCATAACAATTTCCGGTAAACTTGGTGATGATGCAAAGCAATATCAAGAAAAAGAAGTTCAACTTAAGATAGAAAGATCAAAAAAATGAAAAAAAAAGACCATTACTTAAAAATTGTTGAGTGGTCAGATGAAGATCAATGCTATGTTGGTTCAATCCCAGGATGGATTGGTAAATGCTGCCATGGTGATAATGAAGAAGATGTTTATCGACAATTGTGCCAGATATTAGATGAGTGGGTTGAAATTTATGAAAGTGGGAATATACCTTTACCCGAAAGTATTTCAGGCAAAAAATATTCAGGAAAATTTCAATTGAGAGTTGATAGCGATTTGCATAAAACTCTTGCCATAAGAGCAATGCAATCCAATGAAAGCTTAAACAGTTTTTGCGCAAAAATATTAAGGAATACAATGCTGCAAAAAGACCATTCAAAAACGAACAATCAGTTAAACTCAGACGGCTGAATGCGGGGCGGTTTGAAAACTTGATGCTGTCTACAAATTTAGCAACTTCCCAACAGACCGCTACTCTCTAACTGCCGCTGGTTAACTGTACGTTATGTTAAAGGAGGATTAAATGGAATCTGCTGGGAAAACACAATTCTGTGCTATATGCGGTCGAAACCATGATCCTAAATTTACCTGCGCTTCAGCTACAGGTACTGATACTTTTGAAGAAATGGGCATCAAAAAATCCAAAGAAAAGGGTACGGGATCATCTTTTCAAGAATTATCAAAAAAAACAGACAAGATTATGGCTCTTATAGTTATTTTTATAGTCTTGGTTATTGTAGTGAGCATTTATATTATGCAAACCTGATAGTAAAAGAATTCTAAAAACATATAACCAAGGCAGTCAAGGGGACGCGAAGAACTTGGGCGGCTTTCCCGGAGCGATCTTTTGCGCGCCCCTTACCGTTACCTGCAGAAAGTAACAATGGAAATCATATTTTCTGATATTGATCATGATGATATAGTTGAGTGTTCAGAACTTTTTACATCTATTTTCAAAAAACCGCCATGGAATGAAAAATGGGACATCGAAAATGCCTTTGAAAGACTAAACGATATTTTTAACAGCCCGAAAACAATTGCAATAAAGGCAAAATCAGAAAATAGAATAATTGGTTTCCTAATGGGGGAAATTCAGCAGTGGGAGAAGAACAAAGTTTTTTATTTAAAGGAAATGTGCGTAACCACCTCTGTTCAAAGACAAGGTGTGGGTAAAGCTATGATAGTAAAACTGGAAAACAAACTAATCGGAAAAAAAGTTGGGGAAATATATCTCATCACCCATCGAGAAAGCATCCCTTCTGAGTTTTATTCATCATTGGCGTTTAAAGAAAACCCCAACATCATGGTAATGGGAAAAACAATTGAAGAAAACAGGTAACATATATATGGCCATCGCTTGTCAAGGAAAAAACTTCTCCCATAGATCGGAATTCTGCTTTTTTTCTTCCGTCTTCTGACTCAGATTTCCTGACAAGCGATTTATTGTTACTGACTTTTACTTTCAAACACGGGCGTCAAAGCATAACATAGGCCCGAAAAATCGGGCTTAATGCTCTGCACCAACCAAATGCACCGGATGCAAAAGGCCGTGGCTTTTTTTAACCAGTCGTGGTTCACCATCTTTTTTGGGTTAATCACAATTTGGTGAAAGCCTTTTGCACTCGGTGATCTGGAACCTTCGCTTCTAATCCAAATATTGGAATTATAATCGAATTGTGATATGTTCAAACAGAAAACAAAAAAAAAGAGGTGTTTATCATGTCTAACCTTTTGGAAAAAATAGAAAATGATGCTCTATCCCTTTCTGGGCAGGAGCGTGCTTTTTTAGCCGATAGGCTATTAAGTTCCCTCGGTGATGATGTCCTCACAAAGGTTGATGTTGCCTGGATTGAGGAGGCCGAGCGACGTTATCAGGAATATAAGGCTGGTAATCGCCAAGGTGTTTCTGCTAAGGATGTGTTTGCAGAGGCCGATTCATTTCTGAAATGAATCCAATTATATTTGACCCCGACGCCCGGTCTGAATTTTTAGAGGCTATAAAATATTAGGAGAATTGCCAACATGGTTTAGGCCGACGTTTTTGTTACTTTGTTGAATCCGCAACGAAAAAGATTTCCGAAACCCCATTTATATATCGCATATTAAAAGCCCCTTTTAGGCGCTATCTTTTACCAAAATTTCCTTACTCCATTATTTATTCTATTGAACCAGATCATATACGTATTATTGCTGTGGCGCACAATAAACGGAAACCTGAATATTGGTCAAAAAGAGCGCGTGACGTGGAATAGCCCTTAAAAGATGAAAAAGCGAACCTGACACTCAACTCAGACTTCTAAAAGCAGGGCGAATTGAAAATTATTGCGGTTTACATTTTTAGTAATTTTCCGACAGGCCGTGCCCATTTATCCGCCGCTGGTTAGTTGTCGCGCCCAATTGAGTGGATAAACCCGATAATAGAACTTGCCTTTTAATATTGTTAGTGGTACAAGCAAAAGTACCAAAGGGGGTACAATATGGGCAAGCTATCGAATATCATTCCAATAAGTGATCTCAGGAAGGATGCTTCAAATCTACTGAAACAATTACGTAAAAGCAAAGAGCCTTTTATAATTACACAAAGAGGTAGGGCAACGGCTGTAATGATTGGTGTTGATGCCTATGAGGAATCTGAGCACGAGAAAGAGCTACTGCGCCTTTTAGCCAAGGGTGAAAAGGAAATCGAAATCGGCCAGGGATATGACCTCGATACGGTACTTGCTGAAGCAGATGTCCTTTTGTCTAAGGAGCCTTCGTGAAGGTCAAATTTACACCTTCTGCCAGAACTCAATTTTTTTCAGCGCTATCCTACATTCGAAAGGATAAACCTTCAGCGGCTATTAACTTTCGTAATAAAGCTGAAAAAATCCTGCGAAGGCTTGAAGATTATCCAGAATCCGGAAGAATTGTACCAGAGTTTCCGGAGCTACCCTACCGAGAAGTAATTATATCACCGTACCGTTTTTTTTATAAAACCAAAGGTGATGTTGTCTGGATTGTTGCAGTATGGCATGGCGCACAACTTCCAAAAGAACCATTATCCTAACGCCAACAGGGATAGGGACACCCCTTACGGGGTGTCCCTCCCACCCACCGGAATACGGGTCCGTATCCGGCGGTTCGGCTGGTCAAAGCAGGCATGACTAATACTACTCTCTGCCGGGCTTTATTCAAGCTGAACGGTACCGCCATTTCAGCTACCGCTGCAATATGCCGGTAAGAACATGCTCTTTGATAGCCACGACCATTTACCCAAGCCATTCGGCCCAGATACCGTTCGGGCCTTCATTGGAGTGAGGCCTCCGGGTGTACTTCTCCCGTTTTCGGGAGGCCCGGCTCGTTTTCCGCCGACTATCCCGCCACAGGCGGGACTGACTTCTCTCATGTGTTCGGGGTCGATTACTCTTCCCTCAGCCAATTCGCCTCGCGCGCGATGCTCCAGGGCGACAT
>CAXXKH010000023.1:0-11166 GCA_963677545.2 Desulfobacterales bacterium
CTTGCTGGGGCAGGCGGTTCCGACAACCTGTTCTACGATACACTGGTATTCAATGCCAACGATTTCAGCGGCACGCAATTCACGGTTACCGCAAGTGACGATCTGGATCAGGTTAACGGCGGTGAAGGTACGGTCGGTGTGGATGAGGACGATGACGGTACCATCGACCATGAAACCTACTTCGAAGAGATCGAAGCGGTTCGTACACTGAACGGCGACGGAACCCATGCCGGACAGGGTCATGATACGCTGGACGTTGAGGATCTTTCCGACGCGGTCGCGGCATCTGAGACAAATGATCCGGACGCAGCTGTTGTTTACAACATGACCAGCGATCTGGGGTATATTCAGATCAATGCGGACCTGGACGACAACGATGCAATCGCCGACGACCCGGATGAGAATCCCAACAATGCGGACACTGCCGATGAAATCGACAGATTCCTCGCCGTGGACGGTGTCGAGCGACTCCTGGGTGGTAACGCCAACGACAAGCTGAACATCGACGAGTCCGAGGTTCTCAAAGACAATTACTTTGATGGGGATGATGAAGTCCTCGATCCGCAAGATAACGATGCGACCACAACAGATGATCCCGATATCACGGGTGACAGCATTGTGTATAACCATCTGGATATGGACAATGACGGCGACGCGGATGATGATGCCGCCAATCTCATTGATGACGATGGTGACGGAATCGTTGATATGCTCGATACGGACAGCAATGCCGATGGTACTGCTGACCTTTTGGACGATACGGATGGTGATACTATCCTCGATATCAATGACGATTCAGATGGTGATGGCATCGTCGACTTTTACGACGTAAATCAACTCGACTTCATGGATGTCGTAGCCGTTTCCATGCGTCCGTCAATGGAACTTGTGATTGACGACAGCGGTACGGACTATGTGAACATGACGGGCGGAACCATCGTTGGAAGGCGATACGACCACGGATACACTGGTGGATGTGGAAACCATCGACATCGCCAATGCGGCAATCAGTGCTACACTGGACGACACGCTGGACGTGAGCGGCATCGACGGGCGCAACGGTCGATTTCAGGGGCATCGTACTGGAAGCCGGTGTTAACGCCGGAACGGTACAGGACGGCGCTGATGTCGAAGCGCAGATCATTGGTATGACCCAAATCGAAACGGTAGTGGGTTCAACCGGAGGACGATACGGTGCTGGTTGGCGAATGCCATGAACAACTACCGTATGTATGAGCCCGATACGGCGATTTCCTACGAGTCGTTCCTTAACTTCGACACAGTAGTGAATGTGACCGGCGCAAGGCAATCCCTCTCGGCACTGGCAGTAGGGAACCGTCCGATAGCCAACAACCAGGGGCTTTTCCAGTTTACCATGGATGATGGAGATGACCGTGTAGACTACGCCAGTGTTGGAAGCAATATTGCGGCGGTGGTGGATCTGACGGGCGAGAACGATACACAGACCCTTTTCGTTCTCGGAGGCCGACCTGGATCTGAACGACGCTACGGACCGCATCGATCTGCTGACCGACGTTGAAGAGACCGTTTGCATCCACGGGCGTTTCGATTCTGGACTTCACCGGTGCGACGGATGATCTGGAATTGACCTTCCAGTATGATGACAACAACAAGATCGCATCACTCGACCGGATGGAAAGCATTATCCGGATTGCCGACGGTGACGGAAATACCATCGACGGCGTGGGCAACTACATCGAGTACTATGATCTGAATGAAGACAACACAGTGGCTCCATTTGTCAAATGCCACATGGAATCAGATCGAGGGCAGTGGACTATGGCGACACCGTGATCTACGAGGGTTCGGAAGATCTCGTGAACGATGCCGGATTGGATCACCGCTTCACCAACGATACGCTCAATCTGCGCGGCGGCTCGAACACCGTCAACTATAGCGCACTTGAGACCAGCATCACGGTGAAAGTGACCGTTACGGAATCCGATGCGAACACTACGGTCGCGATGCCTGGTGACACCGACCTTACCTATGCCACGGGCGGTATCGTAGCGACTGTGAACTTCCAGGATGGTGAAGGCGCAGCACTCGTCGGCGGCGGCACCCATACCGTCAACTCTTACACTTCGGACAACGATGTGGCCGCCGGTACCCTGAAGATAGAAGCTTCACAGGATGCCGAAGATAACGGTGACGTTTACATCCGGCTCCGACAAGCTCTATATTCTTGGTGCTTCCGCTGGTGTTCTGGACGTTAAGATCGGTGATTTGGATGCTATGCGCCTGACTGGTTTTGAGATCCTGCAGGATGCGGCCTCGGATGATGTCTATTACTTCGAGAGCCTCCTCACCGGGTTGACTTATCAGGATAATGCGGCCGCGGATACCGATACCATCTCTGTCGGGAACAACGCTATTGGGTACAATGCCCTGCCGGCGCACACAGAATGATGATATCAACCTGGGTCAGTTCAACGCCAACATCCTCTTCGACGTCGATATCCTCGATGTCACCCGCGTCACAGCGGGAAGTGTGGATCTGGTCGGTACTGCGGGTGCACAGCCCGAAACGGTGATCATTGATGACCTGTCGCTGTTTGACAACATCACGCAGTTCGAGATCGTTAAGCTGGGTGAAGGAACACCGGTAGCAGGCACACTGGAAGTTGATATCACGGGCGGCACGATCTTTGACGCCACTAACACCATCAACATAGGTGCTGGTGTGACCACACTGGATTTCAATGACATGACAACTGCCACGGCAGTGAACGTGACCTCAGCGGCAGTCTTCACAGTCCTCGGCGGTGGCGGAAACGATGCCAATTAACGGCGGGTGCTGCGGCAGATATTCTCGCAGGCGGCGGCGGAAACGATGTCATCAGTGCCGGAGCCGAAGGGGAAGTTCGCCAGATCGAGCTGGAGGGTAAGTCTGGACGCGGTTGCGGGCAACACCGTCACCGTCACCTTCACGGATCCTACAGGCAGCAGTTCGAAACTACGTCATTACCGAAGGTATCGAAGTGACAACCGGCGCCGGAAGAGACGCTGTTGGCGAGGCACTGGCACTGGCGATCACAAACGACTTGGCCAACTTCAATATGTCGATGGCCTTTGAGGCGGAACTCCTCAGTGTGACCTACGACGGTACCACGGATGAGCTTTCCTTCACATTTGAAGAAGCAGCGCGGACGTGACCGGAACCATCGCCGTAACCGATACGGATGGCGGTACTTTCCTCGGTGCAGCCGAAGACGAGTATGTCAAAGGCAGCACGGGGTCGGGTAACGACATCTTCTACGGTGGTGCCGGGGTCGATACCCTGAACGGCGGCGGCGGAGCCGACACCTTCGTGGCGATTGGGAAAATTGACAACTCTGATCCATTGGATGTCAATGATGATTACAATACCGGAGATACCGCTGGTGAAGCGGCTGCCCTATTTGCCGATGCCGTTGAAGCAATTGAAGGCGAAGGCGGTCAGGCGGGCATCCGACACCACCACGGATATTTTCAACGGTGGCGACGGTTGTCGATCAGCTGGAGACCTGGGGGTGATCTCAGTCTTGTTGGCGCGACACTGAACAGCATCGAGATCCTGGATGTGCATTCAACAGTGACCCTGACGGGCGCGCGGCAATTGAATTCACTGACAAATGTCATGCTGACCGCTACTTCCGTGATTAACCTCACCGGAAGCGTGCTGGGAGCAGATCTGGCTAAATTTGAGACTGTTCTCAATTCGGGTACGATGGCTGCCGGTGCGAAGGTGAATGTCGACCTGAACGGAGACGGTGACTACCTCGATGCAAACGAAGTTATCACTGGCACCGGATTAGCCACGACGGCCGCTCTGCACAACAGTATGGCCACACAAGATACCGCAGCTACCAATGTGGTTCGCTGGAACTATCAACAGCGATCTCTGGGATGGTGCTGCCGGTGCTGACACAATCAGTGGCGGACTCGGAAACGACGTTCTCTGGGGTGGAACCGGCAATGACATACTCGATGGTGGTGCAGGTGACGACACACTGTACGGCGAAACCGGAGATGATGATCTGACCGGCGGTCTCGGTAACGATTACCTGTCGGGCGGAACCGGTACGGATACCTTCACCGTGGATTCAGGCATTGATACCGTTGCCGATCTCGAAGGCAATGATATCCTTGAAGTGGCCACGGGTTGCCACTGCCAATGTAACGGTGACGGCGGACTGGGCTGCTGCTGTGACAACGACCAATGACGATGGTACTGTGAACATGAGCGTTGATAACGATGTGGACGTTGACCTGTCGGCTGCCACCGTTATTACCGCTGATGACGACGGGTACACCGTCGATGCCAGCGGAAATACTGCCGCATCGATTCTTGTTGGTTCGGCTGGTGATGATACCATCTACGGTGGTACCAACAATGACACACTGACGGGTGGAGCCGGTGACGATCTCATTCTCGGTGGTGAAGGTAATGATGCTATTACGGGCAGCGCCGGCGCCGACACAATGATCGGTGGTGCTGGTACTGATACCTTTGCCATTGGCGTTGACGGTCTCGATACGATCGAAGACTTTGTCAGTGGAACGGATATCATTGATACCAATGCTTATACCGCTGCGCTCGGTGAGACGTACGAAGAAGTGGCAACAGTTGCTGGTGATATTACAACCAATGCGAACGTTATCGTATTCGGTGGTGTCACTGATATTGCTACTGCTGCAGCTGCGATTGCGGCTGACGTAACGGTTCTCGGAACCACTGGTTTGATCGTATTTGGTGACGGAACGGATACCTTCGTATACGGAACCGACGACCTTGCAGGTGACGGCACTGAAACACTGCTGGTGACGTTGTCCGGTGTTGTCGATCCGTTGAGCCTGGTAGACGCCGATATCGTCGTGTAAGATAAACAATAAAACTAACTGAAACAGTGTTAGGATAACTTAAGAACCCGCCCCTTAACGGGGGCGGGTTTTTAATTAAGAAAAAAACAGAAAGAGGAGAAAACCAAGCAATGTTCCAAAACGCAAAGCCGCTTGACAAGGTACGGCACAAGAATCTGAAATTCACTCCGCAATCCAATTATCTTTTCGCCAGGCAACTGCCGGTTTCAATCCTTGGCGCTTCCGAACTTGTGGATGCATCGAAGCATTTCCCCATCGTGTTTTGGGATACCGGTAATAAAAATATGCCGACCCTGCCCCAGGCCTTGATGTCCATTGAAAAGGATAAAAATGCCTTTGTAGACGAAGACGGCAGCTGGAAGGCCGGTTATGTCCCGGCGCATATCCGGCGGTATCCCTTCATCCTTGGACAGCTCCAGGACCAAGAAAGGTTTGCCGTTATGATCGTGGAAGATGCCCTTCATTTCCAAAACGAAGCGGGATCCCCGATCATTGACGAAGACGGAGAAGGGAGCGAAATTCTGAAAAAAGCCACGGAATTTCTGGCGACATACAAAAAAGGAACTTGAACGAACCATTGAAATGGTCAAGGAAATCGAAAAATACGATGTGCTGGCGCCCATGGATTTTAAAATAAGCAAAGGCGCGGCGACAAAAGTCATCAAGGGGTTCAGATCAATTAATTTCAAAAAGGTGTTGGAACTCGATGATCAAGTTCTGGTCAAATGGGTACGAAACGGCGTGATGGGAATGATTTACGCCCATTTGAACTCCCTCTCTAATTTACGTACCCTGATAAAGATGCAGGGAATTAAGAGAGGAGAGCACATCGACGGACGAGAGCACATCATCAGAGGAATAAAAAAGGGCATTTTGAATTCAATTAAAGCGAGCATGGAGCGGCGGTTGCCTCCGGCAACGCCGCTGTCCGTGCTGTAGTAAAATGGATAACGTCGCTTTTTCGCGATGGTTTTGTATTCTATTTTACACCAGTCCATTCTATACAATCGAGCCATTTTCAAAACGTTTTCCCGGCACGAGTGGGATCAAGCCCAAGGCGGATCACCTGCCTGGAGATCGGTCAACATGAGCCGTTTTTGAAATTGGCCTGAATCGATATCAAATAAGAGTGAACTCTGAATAAATCCCTAATAGCAATCGTTATATACAGTGACGCCCCTGTCCTCAAGTAACGGGACCATTTGGCCACATGACGTTTCACTGAGATAATTATACAGTAAATCAACCGTATCCCCGCTGTCTATCCCGGCATTATCAACAAGCGGGCTTATATCGCTGATGTTGTTGGAATAGAGACTAAGGTATGTCAGGTTTGTCAATCCGGTCAGAGGGCTCAGATTACTGATCTGATTTACTCCGAGATAAAGTTGCGTCAGCTGTGTCAAACCCGCCAACTGGCTGATGTCACTGATATAGTTGGAATCCAACTCAAGCGAAGTCAGCTTCGTACAGTACTGCAACCCTTCGAGGTCCGTAATTGCATATCCCGCGGCATCTAAAGAAGTCATGCCTGTGAGATCTGTTGTAGTAATATCTCCCGTGGGCTTGTTGATCTCCGCCCGGACAGCCGCCTCCAGGCCGCTATCCGGGAAGTTGACTACCTGCCCGTAGTAAACCGTCAAACTATCAGTGCCCACGTTGCCACCGGTATCATATGCCCTTATCGTTATAACGTTTGCACCTTCATACAGAGTAATGCCCGATACGCTCCAACTCGTGGTTCCTGTGCAGGCGCCACTGCCCCCGCGGTCGTTTTCCCATTTTACCTCGGTAATCCCTGAGCCGTCCGATGCGGGTGCCGGATATATTCAGCGTACTTTGGGTAGCATCATAGGTGCTACTTGTAGTGGGATCGGTAATGGTCACTGAAGGCAAAGTCTCCAGCGGTGTGTAAGTCACGGTCAAACTGTCGAAACCCGTGTTACCGGCTGCGTCATAAGCCGTAACCGTAATCAAGTTTATTCCCTGGATAAGAGTAATGGAAGTGCTCCAATTGGTAGTGCCTGTGCAGACACCACTGCTCTCTTGACCGTTTGCCCATCTCACCTCGGTAACCCCCACGTCATCCGATGCATTGCCGCCGATTGTTCAGTGTGCTCTGGGTCGTGGTGTAACTGTCATTGGATGTCGGGTCGGTAATGTCTACCGTGGGAATCGTTTCCAATGGCGTGTAGGTTACAGTCAACGTGTCACTTCCGGTTCCACCGGAGGAGTCACTCGCCGGCCTGTGTACCGTAATAATATTCGTCCCTTCGTAAAGTTCGATGTCCGATGCACTCCAGTCCGTAGTGCCTGTGCAGGAACCGTTCCCGCCCTTGTCATTTGTCCAGGTCACCTGAGCAATGCCTTCATCATCGGAAGCGGTACCGCCAATACTCAACGTATCGTTCTGGGTGTTATAGCTTCCAGTACTGCTTGGTGTATTGATTGTCACCGTTGGCAACTCATCAATCGGCGAATTCACCGTCAGGATCGCACTGGCCGTGTTTCCCGCCGTATCCTGGGCCGTGGCCGTGATAACATTTGTTCCTTCGTAAAGCGCGATACCCGATGCGCTCCAGTTCGTAGTGCCCGTGCAGGCGCCGCTCCCGCCCCGGTCGTTTGTCCAGGTCACCTGAGAAATGCCCACGTCATCGGATGCGGTGCCGCTTATCGAGAGGGAGCCCTGGGAAGTTTCGTAACTACTACCGGTGGTGGGGGATGTGAAGGCTATAATGGAGGGGAGTATCTTCCGTTTTTGTTACCGTGAGGGTGTCGGGAGATGTGTTCCCGGCCGCATCTTGGGCAGTGACCGTGATGATGTTGACGCCGTCGAACAGGGAGATGCCCGAAACGCTCCAGCTCGTAGCGCCTGTACAGTCACCGCCGCCCCCACGGTCGTTTGACCATGTCACACGAGTAACCCCCACATCGTCCGAAGCAGTGCCGCTGATATCCAGGGAGTCCTCGGACGTGTTATAACCATCGTCGGATGTCGGGCTGGTGATGGTTACCGTCGGCGGGGTGACATCCGTAAGATCCGCGGCATCCTGGGAGACTGAATGGGTGGCGGAGTAGTTATCTCCGGTTATGGTCAGGGTGGCAGTCCTCGAATCTTCGGTGGTATTCTCCGACACTGTGTAGGTGACTGTGCCGCTGCCTGTAAAACTGCTAGCGGAGGTGATGGAAAGCCAACCCGCAACAGACGATACACTCCACTGGCAGTCACTCCCGGAGGCTGTCACGCTTACGCTGCCGTTGCCCCCTTCCGCCGTAAAGCTCATGCTTGAGGGAGAGAGACTGTAGGTGCATGGCCGGGCTTCTTCGACGACTGTAAATTGCCACACCTCCTCCGACGGAGCGCCCTGGTTCGAGTGGTTGTCGATGGGAAATACCTGCCAGTAGTAGGCGGTCGATACGGAGAGGCCGGTCGGCTGATAGCTCGTCCCCGTGGTAGTTGCGTTGACAACCAACGTGCTGAAATCGATCTGGTCCGACACCTGGACACGATATGCCGCGGCGTTCTCGCACGCCTCCCATGAAAGGGAAAATCCTTCAGCCGCTTCGGCGCCGTCCAACGGGCTGAGAAGGGTGGAAACATAGAAGGGATGGGCGTCGATCTCTCCCAGGTCTCTTGTCTGACCGGATATTATGGTGCCTGTCAGGCGTCCCTGATACCAAATGTAGCCCAGGGCATCCACGCCCAGAATCACGAACTCACGGTTGGGACCGGCGGGTATATGCCGAACGGTGCCCGTGTGTGCGGAACACTCGAAGGATGCGGAGGTCAGGTCATTACCGGATGCGTCATACACCTCGCAGGAAACCTCCGTTACGACCTCGCAGATATCGGATTCCGTCTGGGTGATCGACACCGTATCTTCCGACCGGGCCTGGGCAAGCGTTTTGTTTGCCGGCTGGGTGGAGATCGGCGCAGTGTCTTCCGACTGACCGGTAACATCATCGTTCCAGTTGACTGAAAAAGAAGCGGATCCGGTTTCGAACGGACTGGCGCCTTGATCCTCATCGCTCTGATTTACGCAGCTTAAGACAAGAAATAGTAAGATAACTATGCAAGCACCAGCCTTCTGTTTTATATTATCAACATTTCTCATTTTTGGCTCCTTGTAACGGGTTCTACCAACCGATGGTTGCGTTACCTGTTTTGGTTGCTGAGAAATTCCCCGATACACCGTCACACTCTGCCGTTGCGAATTCGATGGTTCCATTCATGGAGGTAGTGGTGCACGTGACAGTAAAGGAAACGGATTCATCCCCCGATGAGATACGGCCCTCCAGGCTGTTTCCGTCGACAGTCCCGGTCAGTGTGCCGCTAAGGGCGCATTGGGAACCGGTCACTGTGCCCTGACCGCTGATGCTTCCGCCGGTCTGGTTGATGGTCAGCGACACGGCCCCGCCGGCGCCACCGGAATATGTCCCTGACCAGTCACCAGCAATATTCACCGGTTCATTGCCTGGGGCATCACCGCCGCCCCCGCCGCCACCACCGGCCACGGCGATTCCACCACCAACCAGGGCAACGCCTCCCCCTATCAGCCAGCCGGTACTGATACCGCCGGCCGCGGCAGCGGAAGATATAACACTAGTGGACAGCGAGGAGACCATCTGGGAACCGCTCATAAGCAGCATGGAACTTAGGGGCGTCCATGCCAGACTTTTTTTTGCCAGATCGAAATCCGGGTCTTCTTCGACGGCCTTTTGGAACTGCTCCCTGGCCAGGTCATATTTTTCCTGGTCGAGATAGTCCAGACCGACGGAATATGATGTCAGTGCGGCCAGACTCCTGGTGTGAACCTTGTTGAAAGCCTCCGGCATCCGGTTGCAATCCCGGCCGATATCTTCGACAATACCGCAGGCGATTTGTTTTTCCAGGGAGAAGAACGTTTCCAGGGCTCCCGTTGCCTCCCGCGTATCTATCCGGTCCGCCTTCTCCGTGTCCACAACCGCCGAAACAATTTGCAGACGCTCTTCCATGGAATCGGCCATACTTCCCGTGGCGACATGCCTGGATTTGAGCAGTTTCCCCACCTTTGGAACACTCTCCGAATCCACCACGCCGGAGGCGCCGAGGTCCATCTCCTGAAGCAGCATCTGCAGTTTCATCCGTTCCACCACCTGCAGATCGGGTACCTGGGAAAGGTCGCTGATCAGCATGGCCGCCAGCCCTTTCCCCAGGGGGGCCAGGGTTTCCGAACCGATGTTGCTGAACGAAGTGACGGCCACGGTGTTGTCGTTCGCGGGATCGCGAAGAAGCGACGATTCATTCGCTACGGCCTGTTTTGCGTACGCCACGGCCTCCTCCCGCAGCAGCAGGGTGAGATATTGACGTATTTTCCCGGTGTCCCGACCATCGGGCGCCATTCGAACATACCGCTGCCACTCGGCAATCGCCTTGGATCGCTGGTTCTCTTCCAGGTAAATCCGCCCCAGGTAGTAGGAAACATCGGCGTTGTCCGCGGAAGCGGATTTTGCCGGCTCAAGAGATTCTTTTGCTTCCTTCAGGTTTCCCCGCTGGTATTGGGAGATCCCCTTCTCAACCAGGTCCGCCCGGTTTTCCCGGGAAGTTGAGGACGTCTCTTCAGCACACACCCAGGCAGAAAAAAGCGTGAGAACCACCATGCCCTGTATCAGCACGGTGACAAGAAACCCCAACCTCTCTCTTTTATGGTAACACAGGCTTTTCATTTCCCATTTCCTTTCATGACGGTCACGGTGAACTCAAATTGTCTAGGTCGGGCAAACATATTTAAAGAAGGAGGAAGAAACGAACCTCGCTATTAAATTACAATGACTTATCGATAGATGTCAATTGTAAAATCGATAAAACCAAACGACGGTCTCACCTGAAAAACGCAGGAATGCCGGGATGCTGGAAGGTCGAAAGGCAAAGCGAAAATGAAACTGCGATTACTCTCGCAAAGAACGCAAAGATCGCAAAGGGAACACCACTGTAAACGCTGGGATGCTATACTGCCGGGATGCGTGAAGGTTGAAACGCGGAGGGCACTGAGCAGAGAGTAAACGCGAACTGACTATCATCCCGTTTGCAAAGCTTTATATTTTCGGGTATCTCCCATCCTTTGCGTTCTTGGCGGCTTGGCGAGAGAAAAATAGATTTTGAAGTTTCCTTTCCTTCGTGTTGCTAACAGCTTATCTGAATTAAAGGTCACTATAGCTCCCAACTTGAAAAATGTCCCGCTTTTCACGAATCTTCTACAGTGCGTTGTTATTCTTGTGCGTTTCCATATACATTCGTAAGAC
>CAXXKH010000024.1:0-10668 GCA_963677545.2 Desulfobacterales bacterium
ATATGGGGGGGAAATGTTGCGGCGCTTCCAATATGAACACCCACACCGATGTGGGAATTACCCTGTCGGGCGCCATTCTGCAGGCGGCTTCCGGTGCGGATGCAATCGTGACGGTATGTCCCATGTGTCAGATGAACCTGGAGGCGTATCAGGATAAAATCGCAAAACGCTATGGTTTGGAAACCCGCAAGAGCGTTTTGTATCTTCCCCAATTGATCGGGCTGGCCCTGGGGATCGGGGAAAGAGAATTGGGGCTTCATCTGAATCTGTCCGATATGAAGGGTTTTTACAAAAAATTGTCGATAGAAAAGGATCTGTGTGCAACAGGATGAAATCCGTTGTACGAAACATATGGCGTCGCCTCGCCATTCGCTATATGGGGAGTGAAATCGCCAGGCATCAGGCCGAGTTGAATAAACAGCGGGATGAATACCAGCGCCTTTTTGAAATTGTTCCCTGCCTTATAACGGTCCAGGACCGGGACTACCGGCTTCTCAACTACAACAGAGCGTTCAAGCAGAAGTTCGCACCGAAGCCGGGGGACTTCTGCTACCACGCATACAAAGGCCGGGATAAAAAGTGTGATCCCTGTCCCGTGGAAGAAGTCTTTTTAACCGGGACGTCTCACAGTACTACGGAGACCGGTATCGGAAAGGATGGCATTCCGAAGCATTGGATCTCCCGGGCGACGCCTATTGCCGATGAAGAGGGCAATGTGGTGGCGGCCATGGAGATTTCCCTCGACATCTCCGACCAGAAGCAGTTGGAAAAGGAACTGGACAAATCCGAAAGAAAATACCACGCAATTTTCAACAATATTCCCAATCCCGTGTTTGTGCTGGACATGGACTCGCTTCATGTCCTCGATTGCAACAGAAGTGTCGGTGACGTATACGGATACGCGGAAGAAGAGATTATCGGCACTCCGTTTTCAGCACTTTTCCCGGTTGAAGACCGCGGAGAAATGGCCCGGCGTCTGAAATCCGACACCGTATTGAACCGGGTCAAAAACGTTCATAAAACAGGGAAGACATTGATTGTCAATATCCGTATTTCACCCTCGGAATATTCGGGCAGACGAGTGCTCCTGGTGACCACCAGCGATATCACCCGGCGGCTCGAAGTGGAGCAGCAACTCATCCAGGCCAGCAAATTGGCGACACTGGGGGAGATGGCCACCGGCATTGCTCATGAATTGAACCAGCCCCTGTCCGTTATCAAGACCGCCAGCAGTTTCTATATGAATAAAATCGCCAGCGGAAAGGCCATCGATCCCGATATCTTGACCACCTTGCTGACCAAGGTGGATACGAACGTGGATCGTGCCACCCGGATCATCACCCATATGCGCCAGTTCGCCAGAAAATCGGAGATGAAGATGGAGAGGGTGCGGGTGGCCGATGTTATTCGAAGCGCCGCTGAAATATTCAGCCAGCAGTTGAAGGTAAAGGGCATCGAACTTGTGACCGAGACGGACGAAAACGTTCCGAAAATCAGCGCCGATCCGGGCCGCCTGGAACAGGTGTTCATCAATCTTCTCGTCAATGCCAGGGATGCCGTCGAAGCGAAATGGAAGACGGCATCCGGTTTTTCTGAAAAGGAGCGAATCGTCATTACGACCCGGGTCGTGGATGAATCGGTCACTGTCGAAATCCTCGATACCGGTATCGGTGTCTCTCCGGACATTATTGAAAAGGTTTTCGACCCGTTCTTTACTACCAAGGAGGTGGGAAAGGGAACCGGACTGGGGCTTTCCATCAGTTACGGCATCGTAAAGGAATGCGGCGGAAGCATAACGATCCATTCGAGTCCGGAAGGCGGTACGCGGTTCGTCTTGTCTTTTCCCGTTCCAGAACGATCGGGTAAAGAAGGGGATTGATATTATGAAGCAATCCAGCGAATACCGACAACTGCTTCTGGTGGATGATGAAGAAGACATTCGGGATGTGCTGACCATTGCACTGGCGGACCTGGGATACACGGTCTATACCGCCGACAACGGCCAGGAAGCGCTTTCCTTATATATGGAAAAGCGTCCGCCCATCATTCTGACGGATATCAAAATGCCGGGTATGGACGGTATTGAGCTGCTCAAGGCCATAAAGCACGAAAATCCGGATGTGGAAGTTGTTATGATTACGGGGCATGGGGATATGGATCTTGCCATCGAGAGCCTGAAGCATGAGGCCGCGGATTTCATCACCAAGCCGATCAATGTGGATGTCCTCAAAATTGCGCTGCGACGGGTTCGGGAGAAAATCCTGACGAAAAGGAAACTGGTCCAGTACACCGAAAATCTCGAATCCCTGATTCAGGAAAAGATCGAGCTTCAGGATCATCTCTCTTCCCTCGGGCTGATGATCGGCTCCATATCCCATGGGGTCAAAGGACTTCTGACCAATCTGGATGCCGGGGTGTTCATGCTGGAATCGGGGGTTTCCAAGAGCACCCCGGAACGAAGCCGGGACGGCCTGGATATTGTCAAATCGACGACTGCGCGCATCAAAAAATTGATGATGGACATTCTCTTTTATGTAAAAGAGAGGGAACTGCAGATGACTACCGTGGATATCCCTCTTTTTGCCGAAGATGTGGCGGAGGGAGTCGAAACAAAAATCCGGGATCATCAGATTCATCTGGTTCGGGACTTTAAAGGGGCGCCGGCGATGTGGACCCTTGACCCGGATTATTTTCGAACGGCGCTTATCAATATTCTCGATAACGCCGTGGATGCGTGTGTGGCGGACAGTTCGAAAACATCCCACCGGATACTTTTCCGGGTCCGGTGTGAAGGAGAATATCTCGTTGCCGAGATAGAAGACGACGGCATCGGCATGGACTGTGAAACGAAAGAGAAAATATTCGATCTTTTCTTCTCCTCCAAGGGAAGCCGGGGAACCGGTTTCGGCCTCTTCATCACCCGCAGCATCATCACCCAGCACAACGGCGACATCACCGTCACATCGTCTAAAGGGCGCGGCAGCACCTTTGTCGTCCGGATTCCGGAATCGAAGGCGTTTTTGTCGGATGAATCTAAGTGAATCAAGCGCGGATCTTCATCGAGAAATAGTTGAATCGTGGATTGGCCTGCCCCGATGCACTCTTGAGGAAGAGCTGGGATGAAATGAAATTCATTCGATTTCATCTCTTGTAAGGGGAGGGTTCCCGGCAGAGGGCTAAGGTAGTCTTCTAAAAAAATGACTTTTAAATTTGTTGGAGACTCACTTAATCATCATAGTCCTATCTGTCTTGGTATCTCAAGGACTGGCATGATATCGCTTGCTCAGAGGTTTTGCGGCAGACACGACATCATGGGGTGGCTTACCCTTGACAACCTATTGCAATACTGGCATATACTTTCCCTCAGAAAACAAGTTCCTATCGTTGCGATTCTCCTGGGAGTTTGCTGTATGGCGGTCTCCCGGCAAATCCATGATCAGCCCTTGGAGATCTAACATAGTATTTTGCTTTGTTCTCTTCTCGGAGTGATGCCTTCAGCGGGGCTGTTGATGGTATTGGAGTAATATTTTCTTCCATACAATTAGCGATTTCACGTAGATGCCACAACACCTGATGATATTGCCAACAATGGATTGTCCGGCAAGCTGTAGCTACTGCTTTGGTCCTTCCAAATATACGGCACCCATGACAATAGGCACTGTTGAACGCATAGCGGAATGGATAAATATCATCGCGCAAGAAAACTCCCTTGACATTGTATTTCACGGTGGAGAACCGTTGTCGATCGGATTTGACTATTATAAATCGGCGCTGCCGGTTTTAAGCGGCGCATTATCCGGACGCACCGTGAATATAGGCATGCAAAGCAATTTGTGGCTGCTCACAGATGATCTATGCTCGTTGTTTCAGGATTATAACCTTCGTGCCATCGGCACCAGCCTCGACGGACCCGAAATGATCAACGATGCCCAGCGCGGGCGGGGATATTTCCGGAAAACGATGGCGGGTATTGAAAAAGCTCAACATCACGACCTGAGCATCGGCTGTATTTGCACATTTACATCGAAATCCGCCGGCTCGGCTCAGCAGGTATATGGCTTTTTTGCTGAAAATCAACTTGATTTCAACATTCATGCGGCCTTACCGATACTTGAAAATGGAAAAAGCGTCCTTAAAAGTAGCGGCTCATCTTCGGCTCTGACACCGGATTTATACAAAAAAATCCTTTCTGAATTGCTTGCACGCTATCTGGATGACCCCGGGGGCATTCGCATCAACACATTGGATGCCATGTGCCGAAGCGTTTCAACAAAGCGAAGCGGACTCTGCACGTTTCAGGACTGCCTGGGCTACTATCTTGCTGTTACTCCCGAAGGTTGGATATACCCCTGTCAGCGTTTTGCCGGAAAGCCGTTTTTCCGGCTCGGTCATTTACGTGACATGCCTTCTCTGCAGACCTTGGCGAAAGCTCCGGCCTGGCGGATGCTGCAACACCGGCAGGAGAAAATCAAAGATCAATGCGGGGACTGTCCCTATTTCGATTTCTGTCGCGGTGGGTGCCCGTACAGTGTTCTGGCCGCCCGGGGAGGACTTTGGATATCGGACGCATGCGATCCCTATTGTCCGGCATACCGGGCTATCTATAAAAACATTACCGACAGAGCCTTGTCGGATGTTTTTTCACCGGAAAATATAGATGCGGTTGTTCGTACCGGAACAACATCGAAAGGTATCATGCAACGGGGAAAGCTGTTAAAAATCATGAGCGGTATGTTGAATTTCTAAAGTCATTCTAACAGGGAGAAAATGATGGCGTTTTTCGAAAAGCTGCTGGGACCGCCGAAGATTGAAACACTGGTGGAAAAAAGAGACATCAGGGGCCTTATCAGTGCACTGGCTTATAAAACCAATGCCGGGCTCCGGGCCGATGCGGCGGCAGCCTTGAAAAAACTGGGTTCATATCAGGCATTGACACCGCTTATCTCAGCACTGAAAGACCCTTCAAGTATCGTTCGCATACAGGCTGTCTGGGCTGTGGCCGAACTGGCGGGGGTCGACGGCATCGAGGCCATCGAAACCGTTTTTGAAAACTCGGATCCAGCGGTATGCAGGACGGCTATCGATGCGCTGGTAAACATTGGCGGCGGCCGGGCGGTCCGTGTCATTCTTAAAGCGCTTTCCGACAGTGATCCGGATGTACAACAGGCAGCGGTCGACGCCTTAAAAGAAATAAAGACACCGGATTTGATATCACCCCTTATCGGGATTCTTGCCGATAGGCAACGTTCTGCAAGACAAGCCGCCGTGACAGTATTGACGGATATCGGTACCGCGGCTGCCCCGGCGCTTTACGAAGCCCTTAGTGATGAAAATCCCCTGGTTCGCCAGGCAGCCGCTTCCGTATTGGGCAGGATAAAACCATCCGGTGCCCTGGCGCCCCTCATTGCCGCCACGCGCGACAGGGTTCCGCACGTTCGCAGAATCGCCGCTTTGGCGATAGGAAGGTTTAGCGATCGCCGGGCCGTTTCCCCGCTGGTTGCCCTGCTGAAGGACGGTGCTGTCGAAGTCCGGCAAGCCGCTGCGCGTTCTTTGGGCACACTTGGCGACCCGGACGCCGTTAAGCCCCTGACCTTAGCCTTTAAGGAGGCGCCGGAACAGATGGCAAGTTCTAGCGGTCCCGCCATAATACAAATCGGCAACACCGCCGTGGATCCGTTAATCGCCCTGCTTGAAAATCCGGATGCCTTTCTTTGTCCATATATAATCCTTTGGTTGGGAGAAATACGAGATAACCGGGCAGCGGCGGCGTTGATACCTTTTCTTCGAAACAAGAACTTCACCCTTCGCCATGTTGCCGCTGAGGCCCTGGAAAAAATCGGCTGGCAACCGACCGATGATGAAACCGGGGCTTCGTACTGGATTGCCAAACAGGATTGGAATCGTTGCATGGAAATGGGAACAAATGCCATTGCCCCTCTATGTGAATTGCTTGAAAACTCCAAACCGGAACTACGGTGCGTTGTTGCACAACTTCTTGAAGCGATGGGATGGCAACCGGGAAACGACGCACGGGGAAACGCTTTCCGGTTTGGAACAAACCTTCGTAAACTTAAAGGCACATCGGTGAAAGAAGTTCAAGCCGCCGCAGAGGCGTTGGGATGGTCCGGCCGTTCCGAGGCAGCGGCGCCGCTGTGCAAGGCACTGAATTTCACCTCCGGATTTGAGGATACGGCCTGGAAAGTTCGGCAAACCACTGCTCATGCCCTTGGGCGGCTTGGCAACATCGAAGCAGTGGGTCCCTTGATTTTTCATCTTTATAACGATCCTCATACCGATGTGCGACTCGCGATCATCGATGCATTAGGCACATTAGGAGATATCCGTGCCAAGGAGGACCTGTGCAGAGAACTGAAATCGGATCACGACGATCTTTGTGCAGCCGCCGCCCGGGCGCTCGGGAAAATCGGCGACAGCGGCGCGGTACAGGCATTGTTTGATTGTTTTTGCACCGTTATGGACAACCCCTGCGATTTACGAGATGCCGTCTTATGGGCGCTGAAAAAAAATGGCGATGCCGCCATCGCGTTTCTGATTCCCATGATTGAGATGCCTGAAGAAAAGACATTTCGCGGCGCCGTATCGGTTCTTAGCGAAATTGGCGGTACAGCCGCGATCAAACCGCTTGTGTCAATTCTTCGGGATGAAAAGAAAGAAAACCGCCTTATAGGCTTGGAAGCCGTGCTGAAACAGGGCGCGCCAGCGCTGGAACATCTTATTGATCTGCTTAAAAACGGTAATTTTGTCGGACGCCTCAATGCGGTAATCGCCCTGGGAAAAATCGGTGACGATAGCGTCCGGGCACCGCTTCTGGAAACGCTTCGGGACCGAAATGATACTTTGGCAAGAGAAGCCGCCCACGCCCTGGAAACTTTGGGATGGCACCCCGGTAACGATTCGAATGGAGCACTTTACTGGATATTGAAAAAAAAGTGGGGCCGGTGCGCTTCCCTTGGTGACGCCGCTGTCGAACCTCTTCTAGAAAAACTGCCTGACGCCGATAAAAAGTCAGCTTCAGCCATGGGAGAAACCCTTGGCCGGATTGGAAAGCGTCGATCCGTACCAGGGCTTATCGAGATCCTTCGGAATGGAAAAAAAGAGTATCATCGAACAAGCGCCGCCGTCGCTCTGGGAAATATCGGATACACTCAATCCATACCCGCCCTGGTTGATGCGCTGGCCCCGGGGGGTGAACTACAATCCGCCGCGGAAAAAGCCCTGGCACTTATCGGCGTCCGTGCTGTCGAACCGTTGCTTGCCGCTTTGGATTCACCTGACAGCGTAAAACGATGCTCGGCGGCAAGGGTTTTGGGAAATATCGGAAATGGTCGTGCGGTTGAGCCGTTATCCATCGTGTTGTTGGGAAAAGACATCTCTCTCGCCATGGAAGCAGCAAACGCCCTCGGTAAAATCGGTGATGCACGGGCCATGGAACCGCTTTCTCAAATGCGTATGACTTCCAATCCAGAACTGCGGGAAGCCGTGGTTTCGGCCTTAGGTGGAATTGACAGCCCAGATACTGTCCCCCTTCTTCTCCAGTCTTTGGGAGACTCAACATGGGCAGTTCGACACGCTGCAGCCTACTCTTTGGTATGGCTTTATAAAAATGATAAACTGACCGAAGAGCATAAAGCTTTGGTTCTCGACCGCCGAGGAAAAATTATCTCCGGGCATGCGGATGTACGTGGAAGAAGTCACTCTGATTACCCTAATTGGCATGACGACGATTTCGGCTATAGCGATCGCGGGCATAGCGATTCTCCGGCGATCCAGGAACGCGATTACGGAATCGGTGTCGATTTTCCGCTCAAATCAACCGGGAGAAAAAATGGATGACAAACAAAACGAATTCAATCGTGAAGAATATGACCATAGGACTGACGAATATGTTTCGGACTGCAATCGAGTACCGAACTTCTTCGCCTGGCCCAAATGGCTGACCAGGGCCCCTGACGATAACGATGACCGATTTCCCTTGCTGGGCTGTTTGATTTTTACGGTTTTTCTAATCGGCGTTGTCTGGATCTGCTATCGCTTGGGACGTGCCGTAATTTCAATCATTTTATAGGATGATCATGTATAGAACAGCGATACAACCCGATATTCGCATCAAACCCTATTGTGTTTTTTGTGGTAAGATGACGGAGAATGTGGAGACGTATAATTACTACGACCCGTTGGGGACGGATTATGATCGAATTTTAATTCGCTTCCCGGCGCATCGTTTTTGTTTTCTCCTCCGAAAAGCATGTAAGTATTGTGGGTTATTGATCGGCCTGTTGATTATTATTGGACTGCCTAAGTTTTTGACATCAATATTTCCCACCCATGAGGCTGATCCGGGCCCTCTGCCGCTCTGGGTCATTGTGGTAGCCGGTATTACCGGATTATTGGTTGGTGGATTTGTTTTTTTCAGGATGCGTTCCCGTATGGTTGGTACTATCCATGAATATTATGTGTTAAACGAAAACATCCCGGAAGCCGACAAGTCTTGGCGGCGCAACCTGGGCAGATACCAGATAAAAGGATAATAGGATATTCGGATTGAACCGACAGGAAAAAGCGTGGGAAAAGGGTTGTCCGAATTCATTCACCTGTTAATTCAGTTCAAATTCGCATGCGATGGCGATTGATCTACGTGTTGTTCGAGTCGGGATCTCGGATGCGGGACAGCTTTGACTCTACGCCCACCAAATGCTTTACACCGATTGGAGTGAATTGTGCGAAAATTGGTCATCGGTGATATCCACGGATGTTACAATGAGCTCTTACAACTCGTAGAAAAGGCGGGAATCAATGAGGACGATGAGATTATCGCTTTAGGCGATATCGTCGATAAGGGACCGGACTCTTTACGAGTCTTTGACTTTTTTCGTTGCCGCCGGAATGCTCAAGTGATCAAGGGAAATCACGAACACAAGCATACTCTTATTCACGAAGGCATCATTCGGCCTAGCCCGGCCCAACAGATCACCGCCAGGCAGTTTGACGGCGCGGATTATGGCGAGTTCGTAGACATCCTTCGGGGCTTCCCAAATTACTTGGATACAGCGGAAGCGCTGCTTATCCACGGTGCTTTCGAACCTGGACGACATATCAGCCTTCAGAAAAAAGAAGTACTTTTGGCGACACGCAGAGGGGAGGCTTATTTGCGAAAGCTTTACCCAAAACCCTGGTATGACCTCTATGATGGGGAAAAACCAATTATCGCCGCTCATAGGGACTATTCCAGGGAAGGGGAACCGATAATCATCGATAACCAGGTCTTTCTATTGGATACAGGGTGCTGCTATGGTAAACGGTTGAGCGGAATCATCCTGCCCGATTTCGACATCATCAGCATAAAAAGCCACAAAAATTACTGGAGCATCGCCAAACAGCAGTACCAGATGGACAGGAAAAAGCTTGTCTAACACCCCCATCCATAATTCACTCTAAGTTGGAACAGCCTCGGGGTCAAAAACAGTCTTGGGGTCACAACAGCCTCGGGGTCACAACAGCCTCGGGGTCTCAACATTTGGCAAAATATCGAAATCAGTGGTTTCAAAACCCTCAACCCTTAGGATTGGGATGATCCTGAAAGGTCGTTGGAATTCGTTATCAAGTCCTTTCTTCTTTCTCATCAGGGATATATTGGAGAATGTCGCCGGGTTGACAGTTAAGTGCCTTGCAGACCTCATTCAGCGTAGAAAAGCGGACTGCTTTTGCTTTACCCGTCTTCAGGATTGAAAGATTGTTCAAAGAAATACCGGTTTTTCCCTCCAACTCTGTAAGTTTCATCTCTTTTTCCGCCAGGACCACCGCGAGTTTTGATTTGATCGTCATCGTCAGGCCACCTCCGACTCGAATGTAACCATTTTCGTAAAGTGCGTGAACAGAACGAAAATAGAAGCGGCATACAGAAAGGGTGCAAAAGGCGGAGTCCCAATATAGACATGCGGGAGCAGAGATATCCAGTCGGGACGGTTGAATAAATTCATGATATCAGGCAGGCTCATGATCAGAAAAAAGGACCGCACAATTGCATCCGCAAGATAGAAGAAACAGCAGACGATCATCAGCTTTCGAGCATTTTTCATCCCGACTGGCGCCTCCTTTTCGATCATTCGAAGTACCGCCGCAACCAGAAAGGCGAAAAAGACAATCCCTAAACCGGAGAAAAGAGAACAACCATGGGATCTTAAGTAAGCGAATTTTGCCATGGTTGAAACAACCCCCCCCGGTGTTAACCGGTGTATGGAGGTGTATGTAGAAGCGACCCCATGATTCCAACGATAGGGTAATGAGAAGCATCCAACCCAGTACCAATGCACCAATCCGTAGCAGTTTCAGTGATTTTTTACTCATATATCACCTCTTATCATTAAAAATTGATTGAATATAAATAAAAATTACATGACAAGAATGGAATATGCAAGCTTTTTTTTGACCCCGTTCCAAAACAAGCCACTTCCCCCGATTTCATCGGGGCTTTCCTCTGTATATGTATATGTTATATGGGGCGTTATATGGGGTCGGGCCAAGCGAGATGCCCAACTGGTTGGGATTTAGAGTAAAAACAGGGATGTTTTTTGATCTTAAACCGATGTTTTTAGAGCGGGGAAATGCGTTTTAAGGAATCATTCCGTAGGCGAGAAATCTGATGCATAC
>CAXXKH010000025.1:0-22267 GCA_963677545.2 Desulfobacterales bacterium
GGAAGAAGAAAAACAATCCCAGTTAAAGCGCTTAGCTGAGTTTCAACGGCAGCATGAAAAAGAAGCACCCCGGGCGCTGGAAAAACTTCAGCAGGTGTCCTTTCCGGGGGAAACATCTTTGAAGCGTTGATGGAGACGGTTAAGGTGTGCAGCCTGGGACAGATCACCGGGGCCCTTTACGATGTGGGGGGGCGGTATCGCAGGAACATGTAAATTAAAAAATACGAGGCGGATCCGGTGGAATAAAACTTTTGATGCAGTGATCCCGGTGCGGCAGTTCGACAAGACCTTTGCCTGAAAGCGCCAGGGCCTGAACATGGGTGATAAATGCCCGGGCATAATCCAGATATGTATCGACGGTTTTTCCGGGCACGTGTGACAGGTCACCAAACCCTTCGTACCCGTCCTTGCCCGAGGCGATAAACGCATTGGCCACCACCACATAACTGCCTGCGTCCTCAAGGGGAACATATCGGCCGGAGGTGCGACCCCGGACCTCCATCCCGGAAAACCTGCTGCCAAAGGGCTTGCGCGCATCAATATCGTACCGCAGGCCGTAGGCATAGGGGAACGCCCCTTTTGCATCATTTTTCAACACATAATCCAGGGCCTGTTCAAGCACTCGCCGGATACCGTGACCGGACATTTGAATTTCAAACAGGGTATTTGAAAAGGGCAGCACCCCGTAGACGGTGCTGTAACGAATCGCACCCTTTTGAATACCCGTCCGGACCCCGCCGGCATTTTGTATACACATGTCGGCATGGGGCACCTGCTCGTAAAATGCCTGGGCCACCAGCGGGGCCAGATGGCTGCCCAAAGGCATGGGTTGGGTACCGTGAGCCTGGCCCGGCACCCGCACATGGGGCAGGTCCTGGGGGACGGTTCCGATGATGGTCTCGCCTTTTTCCGCCACCTGCCGGGAAAACTGATCCAGCACATCGGCAACAGCGGCATTTTCAGGGGCAATATCCAGACTTGGCTCCCGGCTGATGCACGCCAGAATCTTTTTTCGTTCAGCACCGGTGACCGGCTGCAAATTCCCCGCGGCATCTTTTCGCCGCAATTTCTCCCCCAACACCAGATGGGACTGCCCGGACCAGGCGACCAGCCGGTCGGCATTGAATGTCACATCAAGCTCACCCAGCACCCGACCGTTGGACCAGGCCTGAACGATGCAGACCGGGTCACCGTTTTTATTTTCGACAATCACCGGATATGGGCCGTCACCGACCAGCCCGTAAGAGGTCAAATCACCCAGCAGCGTATGGCTGTGTCCGTCCACAATCACATCCACATCGCTGACCTGCCCGGCCAGGGACAAGGTATTTTCAAGCCCGTAATGACTCAGCAGAATAATCCGGCCGATCCCCTTGGCCGACAGTTCATCCACCGCAGCCTGAACGCATCGCACCTCATCGCCGAACACCACCCCGGGGCCGGGCCGGGAGGAGCGGCGGGTCACCTCTGAAATGGTCATACCGATGATGCCGACCGGCCGCCCGTCAATTTCTTTGACCACATAAGGGGCAAACAGATGTTTCAGCACATGCCCGGGAGCCACCTGGATATTGGCACTGACCACCGGCACCCTCAACGACCGGATAAAACCTGCCAGCCACGCATCCCCGTTGTCAAATTCATGGTTTCCCAAAACCATGGCATCAAAGGGCATGGCATTCATCACCCCGGCATCGGCCCGACCGTCAAACAGGGTAAAGTACAAGGTCCCCTGGACCGCATCGCCGGCATGCAGCAGCAGTGTCTGCCCAGGATTGACCGCCAATGCCTCCACCAGCCCGGCAACCCTGGCCATACCACCGACCTCACAGGTGGAGGACTGCCCGTCGAACGCCAGTTCCACGGTCTGGGGGGCCAGAAAGGAGTGCACATCATTGAGATGCAGGATCTTGATCTTTGTTTCCGACGCAAAAACGCTGCTCCCCAAAACGCAGAGCACCACAATTCCGGTCAGAAGCAAAGAAAACCGGATCACAATACCTGGTTTTATTCTTCTTTTCGTTGGGGCCATTTAATAAGACTCGATTTTCAGGATAAGGTTAATGTTGAGGACCATTTTTCTTTCAGGAAAAAAATTGTTTAAATACTTCAAAATTCAGGATCAAAAGACTATAGTTCTATTTAATTTTACAACGACTATTCTGACATCTATTCCGAAATAGTCAAAGTCATAATTGATTTATCAAGAGATGGAAAATATGAAGTATCGTATGTGTGTGCTGTTGCTGGTCTGTGTATGTTTGTTGGCGCCTGCCGATTCACCGGCAGCCTATCCTGCCGACCCGACGTCGGATACTGACTGGCTCTATTCTTTTGAGACCAAGGTGGCTGACATCCAATCAAGGTTTAACACCGCCCGCACCAATGAAAACAGTCAATTGGGAACATCCGTACCGATGCTTGAACTCCCGTCCCAGTCCGATTGGCATGCCAAAAGTGATGAGGAAAAGGCGCTTTGGCTTATCAACCAGGAACGTATCGACCGCGGCCTTGATCCCCTGCAAGGCCTTGAGACCAACGTTACCCAGGTGGCTGCAGACTATGCCCAATACCTGCTGGATACGGATACCTTTTCACACAATGCCGACGGCAATACGCCCTGGGAGAGACTCAATAAGAATCCATCAATCAATGCCTGCCACGATTTTTTGAATGTGGCGGAGAACCTGGCTGTCCTCTGGGGTGGATGGACATTGCCCATAGAACGGGCCGTCTATATGTGGATGTATGATGACAGCGGCTCCGGTTGGGGGCATCGCCACGCCATATTATGGTATCCCTACAACGACAACAGCGGCCCCCAAGGCGCAGAGGGCTTTCTGGGCATTGGATTGGCCGTCGGAGAACATCGGGGCTGGTCCGATTCGGACATCATTGTCATGAACGTGTTCGATCCCTGTTCAACCTGGCGCGATTCGATCTTTTGCGCTTATGATTTCGATGACGACGGCGATGTGGACGGCACCGATCTGGCGGTCATCGCAAACCAGGCCGACACAACGGAAATTGCTTCATTTGCCCAGGAATTCGGGACGTTAAATTGTGGTTCAGAATAACGGCCGTGGGCCTTATTTCTTTTTCTTTGGTTTTTCCAGATAATCGACGCCTTCCTCATCAATTTCCTTGAGCTTGGCCTCAATTGTTTTACACAATGTCTTGAGGACTTTAATACGGGCAAAGTATTTATTATTTGCCTCGATCAAGGTCCAGGGCGCATAATGCGTGCTGGTCCGATCGACCATATCCGTCACCGCCTGTTCATACTGTTCCCATTTTTTGCGATTCCGCCAGTCCTCGTCTGTGATTTTGAACCGCTTGAAGCCGGTTTGCTCTCTGGCATGGAATCTTTCCAACTGTTCTTCTTTGGTGATGGTCAACCAAAACTTAACCACAATCATGCGATGGCGGACAATCTGTAATTCAAACTCGTTGATTTCACTGTAGGCCCTCATCCAGTCAGCCTCGGAACACAATTGTTCCACCCGCTCCACCAGTACGCGGCCATACCAGGATCTGTCAAACATCGTTACGCGGCCTTTGCGGGGCAAATGCCGCCAGAATCGCCAGAGGTAAGGCTGCCGGCGCTCCTCTTCGGTTGGTGCGGCAATGGGAATAACCTGATACCCCCGGGCATCAAGCGCCCCTGTGATACGACGTATGGCCCCGCCCTTCCCGGCCGCGTCATTACCCTCGAATACGGCGATGACTGACGTGTATTTAAACTTTGGGTCCCGGATCAGCAAGTTCAGCTTTCGCTGGTACTTTTTCAACTTCTTCCGGTACTCATCCTTCTCCAGGGCCTGGCTCATATCCAGCGTCTTCAGCACGTTGACATTATCAATGGACGGCATCAGCGGCGGCGCAAGGACCTCCGTAGAAGGTTGGGCATCCTTACTCAACCGTTCTTGAATTGCATTCAGGATCAGTTTTCCAACGGTTAAGTCCCGGTAACGGGAATCGGCGCCTTCAATGATCAACCAGGGCGCTTCAGCGGTTGAAGTCTGACGAATCACCTTTTCATGCACTTCACGAAACTTGTCGTAGGCCTTGAAGTGTTCCCAGTCACGCTCGGTGACCTTCCAACGGGTCAAAGGATTTTTCCCAAGGGATTCCAATCGTTTTTTCTGCGCTTCCCGGGAAAGATGAAACCAGAATTTAATGATCAGGGCACCTTCATTGACCAACATTTTTTCTAATTTTACGGCCCGGCCCATGCTCTGCTCCAGGTCGGCATCTTTTGTTTTGCCATAGACCCTGTTCAGCATCGGCCACGTGTACCACGACCCCAGAAAAACACCAATCTTACCTTTTGGCGGCAAAGCCATCCAGAACCGCCACATCATCGGCCGATCCAGTTCCTCGTCCGAAGGCTCGCCCATGCCGTGGGTTTGGATAAAACGGGATCCATCCATTCATTTAACAGGTTTACCGTGGCACCCCGCCCTGCACCGTCCAATCCACCGACCAGGATAATCACTTGGAACGAGGCGGATTCGTTCAATTCCAATTGAGCATGGAGAAGTTCTTCACGCAACCCAGGCACTTCTTTCTTGTAGTCGGATTTGGAGATTTTATGCCCCAACTCGGCGGATTCAAACATGCAGGTTCTCCTTTACTCGATTAAATCCCATTTATGTCATGCAATTCTAACAAAAAATTAACCGTTCGGATTTAACGATGTCAAGCTTAAAATGCACGAACATCCACCCGCGACGGCTTTTCAATTAACCATCGCGCTTTTTATCCTGGGCACTGGACAAACATAAACTAACCGGTTATTTTAAACAAATGGTTAAATTTCCCCAGAGCCTGATACCCCAAATTTCAGGCAAAAAGGAGTCAGCAATGGCGGAGAGCGGTATTAGAGAACATAAAAAAGACCAGTCCATACGCAAAATTTTAAATGCGGCGCTGCTGGTTTTCAGCACCAAGGGCTTCAATGGTGCCCGCATTGATGCCATTGCCCGCAAAGCCGGGGTAAACAAAGCCATGATCTATTACCGGATCGGGAATAAACAGGCGTTGTACCAGGCGGTGATTCAGGACATCTACCAGGACCGGGCAGCCCAGCTTCGCCTGGAAATCCAGTCCAGAACCACCCCCGAAGAGAAATTAAACACCTACATTGCCAGCGTTGCCGCCATCATGGATGCCCATCCCCATTTCACCCGGATCATGATTCGGGAGATGGTCTCCGGCTGGGGCAATTTCGGCCCGGCCATCTTTGAAGAGGTCAGCGTGACCATTAAAATTGTCCAGGCCATACTTGACGACGGCGTGGAAAAAGGGATTTTTGTGAAAACAGATCCGCTGGCGGTGCATACCATGATTCTTGGGTCCCTGATTCTGAATCATCTGACCCAGCCGGTCAAACCCCAAATCATGGCCGCCCTGGACACATCAGAAGTCCCATCGGACATTAATGGATTTCACCAGCTTGTTCCCCAGGTGCAGCGTCTGGTGATCGCGGCCCTGCGTCCCGGTGCTGATACCCGTGACGTATAACTGTAAGCCAACCATTAAGAGATCAATGATGCATAAGACAATACAAAAAACGCTCTCTTCTTTTCTGTTGTTATCTGCTGTGCTGGTATCACCGCCGCACACATGCCTGGCCCGGGAACAGCTGACCGCTGATCGGGCCGTACAGATTGCCCTTGAAAACAGCCTCCAGCGGCGCATGGCGGCCAAGGATGTGGAAATTGCCGATGAGGGCCTTGCCCGGGCCCGGGCCGAGTTCGGACCGACATTGACACTCCAGGGCGGCCTTTACCGGTATAATGACACCCCCAGCATTGTGCAGACCAACAAGGGTCTGGCAAAGCTGAACAATGCCCTGTCCGCCATGACCTACGGCCGGGTGCCCGAAGTGAGCCTGCCCATTGACAGCCGCACCTATTACGGTGCAGGACTCAAGGTGACCCAGCCGTTGTACACGGGCAATAAACTGACGGCCACCCGCCGCCTGGCCGAGGCAAACCTGGAACATGCCCGTAAAGCCCTGGATGCCTCGGACAATGATCTGGCGCTGTCTGCCCGAAAAGCCTTTTACACGGTAACCTTGAGCCGTCAAATGGTCAAGGCCATGGATGATGCGGTGGAAAGCATGGCAGAACACCTGAAAGAGGCAACCGCCTACCATGACCAGAAAATTGTGCCCAAACTGGATCTGCTGCGGGCCGAGGAGAAGCTTGCGGATTTAAGGCAGCAGCAGTTATATGCCCATAACAGCGTGGATCTGGCTCAAACCTCGTTGAACTATGTGCTCGGCGTGGATATGGACACCCAATACACCTATGATGATACCCCACAGATTTTGCCCATGCCCCGGGATCTCGGGACCTGTATCCAGACCGGCCTGGAAGGCAGGCCGGAAATCGGTGCCGTGGATGCACAGATCCAAATGGCAAAACAACAGATCGCCATTGCCCAAAGCGATTATCTGCCCACCCTGGCCCTGGTGGGGGAAGCCCACCGGTATGAACCTGAAAATGAAGATCCTTCGGCCCAGATCGGCATTGTGGCCAGCATGGATCTGTTTGACAGCGGCCGCACCCGCCATAAAAAAGCCCAGGCCACCCGGCAGTTTGAAAAGGCGCTGACCGCCAAAAAGCAGTTGTCCAGGGGGATTCGCCTGGAGGTGGAAAAAGCGTATCACGATGCCCAGGTGGCCCTCAAAGCCATTGACGTGGCCCGAAAATCCCTGGACACGGCCCAGGAGGCTCTGGATGCCGCCCGGACCCGTTACCGGGTAGGACTAAGCACCTCTTTGGAGCGTCTGGATGCCGATGTCTCGCTCACCCGGGCAAAAACCAATCATATTCACGCCCTAAGTATGTATAACATTGCGGTCGCGGAACTGGAACGCGCCATGGGAAAGGAGTAACCCCAGATGAAACACGCCAGAAAACACTTTTTTTTAACAGCAACAGGCATCTTTGTGCTGTCCGTACTGACCGCAGCCGGGTGCAGCACCCCGCCGGCGCAAGAAAGCAAGCAGGCCGCATCGGAAACTGCGCCCCTGGTCACCACCACAACCATATCCACCCAAGAGACCCAGCCGCCACATCAGTTTTCAGGCGAGGTCCGGGGACGGTACGAAACCGCATTGGGGTTCCGGGTTCCGGGCAAGGTCATTGCCCGCCATGTGGAAACCGGCACCCGGGTCAAGGCAGGTGATCTGCTCATGCAGGTGGACCCCAAAGATATCCAGGAGGCGGTAACGGCTGCCAAAGCCCAGGTCGCAGCAGCCGAAAGCCGATATAAACTGGCCGCGGACCTGCTCAAGCGCTTTAACGCCCTCTATGAGCAGGATTACATGAGCAAGGCCGAAATTGATCGTTATCAGACCAAAGCCGACTCGGCCAGGGCGGTATTGAAACAGGCCCGGGCCCAGTTCACCCAGGCGACCAACCAATTGAACTATTGCAAACTTAAATCCGATGATGAGGGCGTGGTGCTTGATGTCCGGGCTGAAGCCGGGCAGGTGGTGGCGGCCGGTATGCCGGTGGTCATTATGGCCAAGGGAGAAGCGCGGGAGATTGAAATCTTTGTGCCCGAAAACCTGGTGGCGCAATTGAGCCCGGGCGCGCTATTTCACGTCAATTTCTGGGCGATACCCGACCTGGAGATCAAAGGCCGCCTTAGGTACCTGTCACCTGTGGCAGATCCCATTACCCGGACCTACAAGGCCCGCATCACCCTCATCGCCCCCCCGGACACGGTTCGCCTCGGCATGACGGCATCTGCGGTCAATGTCGACCATGAGTCAGCCGGCAGCATTTTTATCCCATTATCCGCGGTCTACCAGACAGGTGAGTCTCCCATGGTGTGGATCATTCAAAATCATAAAACCAAGCTGCAAAAAATCCGGTTGGGAAAGCCCGGCAACGGAGAACGAATCCAGGTCATTGAGGGGCTGGCAGCGGGCGATGAAATCGTCACCACCGGTGTCCACAAACTTTCCCAAGGCCAACAGGTCCGGACCCAATCTTCAGGCAAAGACGCATAAAATGAAACACTTCAATCTCACCCAATGGTCCTTGAACCATCGGCAGCTTATCTGGTTCGGTATTGTTTTATCGGCTGTGGCAGGCATCTATGCCTACCAGGGCATGGGGCGCATGGAAGACCCAAGCTTTACCATACGCCGGATGATCGTCGCCGTAGGCTGGCCCGGTGCCTCGGCAACCGAGGTGGAACAGCAGGTCACCGATAAAGTTGAAAAAGAGCTACAGGATATTCCCGGCCTGGACTTTCTTAAAAGCTACTCCAGGCCCCAGCAGGCGGTCATCTATGTCAACATCAAAGACACCGTGGATGCAGGCGATATCCGACCCACCTGGCTTGAGGTGCGCAACATGGTCAACAACATGGTGGATGACCTGCCCCAGGGTATTTTAGGCCCCTATTTCAACGACCGGTTTGATGATGTTTACGGCAATATTTACGCCCTGACATCGGACGGGTTCTCCTATGAACAGATGCGAGAAAAGGCTGAAGATATCCGCCAGGACCTTTTAATGATCAAAAGCGTTAAAAAGGTGATGTTGATAGGGGTTCAGCCTGAAAAAATATACATTGAAATGGACAGCAAGAAACTGGCCCGCATGGGCATTGACCCCTTGCTTGTGGCCGCTGTCATCAAAAAACAAAACACCGTGACCCCGTCGGGTATGTTGGAGACCTCCACAGACAATGTATTTGTCCGGGTCACAGGCCTTTTTGACGATGTGGCCGCCCTGCGGGAACTTCCCATCCGGGTGCTGGAGCGCACATTCAGACTTGGTGATATTGCAACCATCCGGCGGGCCTATGCAGACCCTGGAGACCCCAAAATGTATTTTAACGGGGCGCCGGCCATCGGTATTGCCGTCTCCATGGAAGATGGCGATAATATTCTCAAACTGGGACAGGACCTTGCATCGGCGTTTACAAATATCAAGCAGGAGATGCCGTTAGGATTTGACATCCACCAGGTGGCCAACCAGCCCATGGTGGTCAAGGATGCCATTGATGAATTCATCAAAACCCTGGGCGAGGCCATTGCCATTATTCTTGTGGTCAGTTTTTTAAGCCTTGGCCTGCGGTCGGGCATGGTGGTGGCCCTGTGCATCCCCCTGGTGATTGCGGCCACCTTTTTGGCTATGAAAATGGCCGGCATTGACCTGCACCGGGTGTCGTTGGGTGCCCTGATTATCTCATTGGGTCTTCTGGTGGACGATGCCATGATCTCCGTGGAGATGATGGCCGTAAAGCTGGAGCAGGGGTGGGATAAGGTGAAAGCTGCTTGTTTTGCCTACACCGCCACGGCCTTTCCCATGCTCACCGGGACCCTGATCACCTGTGCAGGCTTCATCCCCATTGGATTTGCCAACGGTGATTCCTCGGAGTTCTGCAGAACTATCTTCCCGGTCATCGGACTCTCCCTGATCATATCATGGGTGGTGTCGGTGATGGTGACCCCGCTGTTTGGCACCTATCTGATCAAGGCCGATCCCACCTCCGACGACGAAGCGGACAGAGATATTTATGATAAAACCTTTTACCGGATATTCAGGCGGATTCTGGTCTGGTGCCTGCGGTTCAAGTATGTGGTGCTGATTCTCACGGCCGCAGGTTTTGTGCTGTCCCTGCACAGCTTTAAATATGTGAGAGAAGAGTTCTTCCCCGGCTCTGTGCGCCCGGAACTGGTGGTGGATCTCACCTTGCCCGAAGGCGCATCCATGCAGGCCACGGAGACCCAGGCCAAAAAATTTATCAACGCCATCTCCGAAAACCCGAACATTGACCATTTTGCAAGTTATGTGGGCTCGGGCGGACCGCGGTTCATACTCACCTTTGAGCCGGTGATGCCCCAGTCCAACTTTGCCCAGTTTATCATTGTCGCCAAGGGGCTTGAGGAACGAAAACAGCTTGAAGCCCAGATCAAAGATCTTCTGGATAACGACTTCCCCACTGTCCGGGGCCATATGCAGACCCTCCAGATGGGGCCGCCGGAACCCTACCCTGTCATGCTGCGGGTATCCGGAAAAGCGTATGCCAAGGTCCGTCAGATTGCGGGCCGGGTCAGGGATGTCATGGCCGCAGACCCGGATTTGCGACAAATCAATTTTGACTGGTATGAAAAGACCAAAAAACTTCAATTAAACGTGAACCAGGACAAGGCCCGGATGCTTGGGGTCACAAGTTCAGATCTGGCCCTGGCCATCCAGTCCCAGCTCTCGGGTATTCCGGTCAGTGAGTTCAGGCACAAGGATAAAACCGTTG
Source organism: Desulfobacterales bacterium (assembly GCA_963677545.2). GTDB lineage: Bacteria > Desulfobacterota > Desulfobacteria > Desulfobacterales > JAFDDL01 > JBECKW01. Next base: position 10,291 of record CAXXKH010000025.1, read on the forward strand.
ATATCGTATTGCGCCTGTCTGCGGACGACCGGCAGAATCTGGATGATATCCGGACGCTGCCCATCCATGTGGGCCAGGGCCGAACCATTCCGCTTGAACAGATTGCCGATATCCAATTCGGCATGGAAGAGGGGAAGATCTGGCGCCGGGACCTTTTGCCCACCATCACGGTGCAGGCGGACACGGTGGCCGGTGTCACCGGAAACGATGCCAGCCGGAATGTATATGACGCGCTGAAATCCGTCCGGGAAAGCCTGCCGGCCGGATATGCCATTGAGATCGGCGGTCTTTCGGAACAAAGCAAAAAATCCACGGGCCATATCCTGGAGATGGTGCCGGCCATGTTCATGATCATTGTGATCCTTTTGATGATCCAGCTGCAGAACATCTCCAACATGATTCTCACCCTTTTGACGGCACCCTTGGGATTGATCGGTGTGATTGTCTCGCTTCTGGTGTTTGACATGCCCATTGGCTTTTTAGCCCAGCTGGGCATTCTGGCCCTGTCCGGCATCATCATCCGCAACTCGGTGATTCTCATGGACCAGATCGACCGCCAGGTGGCTGCCGGAGAAGACCGGTACCATGCCATTATCAAGGCCACGGTATTTCGCTTCAGGCCCATTATGCTCACGGCGGCGGCGGCTATCCTGGGGATGGTGCCCTTGGCCGTGGACAAATTCTGGGCGCCCATGGCCATCAGCATCGGCGGCGGACTCTTGGGCGCCACCATTCTGACCCTGTTTGTGCTGCCCTGCATGGTGGCGGCCTGGTATCGGGTGAAAGAAGTTTAGAAAAGACTTAGACCGCAAACGGTTCCTGGAAAAAATTAGAGGAAAGGTCCCGGGGCATTTGGAAGATTTCCCCTTTCTTCTGGATACTGTGGTGGTCCAAAAGCCGCAAGTTCCCCTTTTCCATAACAACTATCAGGTCCCCAAGTTCCCGGGCCTCGTGCAGGTCGTGGGTTACAAATAAGGTGGTCAGGCCGAACTGCTGCTGCACCTGTTTAAATTGAGCCCTCAGATACCGGGCGGTCCGGTAATCCAGGTGGGACAACGGCTCATCCAGCAGCAGAAGGTCCGGCTTGCCCGCCATGGCCCGGGCCATGGCAACCCGCTGTTTTTCTCCGCCGCTGATCCGGCCGGGATAGCTTTTGGCCAGGTCTGTTATCCGGAACAGTTCAAGAAGAGCGTCGATCTCTTGGCGAAGCTGCTTTTTTTTAAGCCGCCGGGTCTGCATGGCGATTTTCAAATTCTGAAAAACGGTCATGTGGGGAAACAGATAGAGATCCTGGAACAGATAGCCAATCTTCCGGCGGTGTGCCGGCAGGGTATGGACAGCCCGGCCGTCCAGAAGGATTTGCCCGGTATGGGGCATAAAGCCCGCCAGCACATTCAGCAAAGAGGACTTACCGGCACCGGACGGTCCGATCAGCACCATCAATTCACCTTTTTTAATTTCCAGATGATCAACACTGACAAACCGGGACACAAGATTTTCCACAACCAGATGGTTCATACCATATCTCCTTTTTTTTGCGTCCTTAGTAATGCAAGGCTTTTTGACGCACCCCCAGCCATTTAAGCGCCATGAGAAGTAATACCCCAAGACAGATCAAGAGCCAGGCACAGGTGACGGCCAGTTCAATCTCTCCGCTGGTCAAATTCAGGTAAACGGCAATGGGCAGGGTCTCGGTTCGCATCCTGGAGGCGCCTGCCACCATCAGTGTGGCGCCGAACTCCCCCAAGGTTCTGGCCCAGGCCAGAACCGCCCCGGCAAGGATGCCGTTTCGGGCCATGGGCAGCACAATCGAACAGAAGACCCGGATATCAGACAGGCCGAGCATGGCACCGGCCTGCTCATATTTTTCATCAATGCCTTCAAAGGTGGCGCGTACGCTTCTGACGATTAGGGGTGTGGCAATGAAGGTCTGGGCGAGCACTGCCCCTGCCGGGGTAAACAAAAACTCAATGCCGGTCTTCTGCAGCCAATGTCCGGCAATATTGGGCCCCAGCAGAAAAAGCAGGCCCATGCCGGTCACCAGCGGGGTCATGACCATGGGGATATCCAACAGTGAATCCACAATGAATTTACCGGGAAACGATCTTCTGGCCATGATATAGGCCACGGGAAGGCCAAGCAGCATGGCGATCCCCACCGACGAGACCGAGGTTGTCAGACTTAGGTTCAGTGCGAACCGGGCCTCTTTGGTTAAAAGGATCTGAAAAATATCAAAAAGCCCCACCTGGACTGCCAGGGCGTATAAAACGCCCAGGACCCCAAGGCAACAGATGGCAAGAATGCCGTAGAACAGCCGGATCATCGGGGCAGCGCCATAAAACCGCACCGAGTAAAATAGGCGGTTCCCCCAGGGCTTGAAACAAAGGCTTTGAACTCTTCAGCCAAGGCGGTATTTTTAGCGGTTTTCAAGACAGCGATGCCGATGATCTCCGGCGTGTAATATGTTGCCGGGATGTCGAACATATCCAGGGCATCTTTGTGCATAAACGCATTGGCCCGGGCCACGATGGCGGCATCCACAGCACCTTGCACCACATAAAGGGAAAGCTGATTCACCGTGGCGCCATAAACAACCACATTGTCCAGGAACTGTTTTTCAAGCCCTGCGTTTTTAATAATTTCCATGCTGGTACGCCCTAAAGCCATGGCTCTGGGATCACCCATGGCCAGTTTGATGCCCGGCGCAGTCATATCTTCCAGGATTTTAACGGCATGCTCTACTTTTTTATTGACGGCAATCACCGGGGTGTGCAGGACCACCCGGCTGTCCGAGAGAACCAGGCCCGTTTCCTTGAGTTTGTCAATATAAAAATAGGAACCGGGCATAAACAGATCCCCGCGCCGGACAGTCCGGTACTTGACCATCTGCTTGCCTGATCCGCCATAGTCCACAATGACTTTGTGGCCGGTCTGCTGTTCAAATTGTGTAATGATTTTATCTGTGGGTTTTCTCAGCCCGGCACCGGCATAGAGGAACAACTCATCGGCGCCGGCTTCAACGATAAACAACAAAGAGAGACCAACCAACACCAGCCCCACCAACAAATTTTTCATCCTAAAATCTCCCGCACTGAAATTAACAAACCTAAACTCATGTGTATCAATGACAAGTAAACACGTCAATAAATTTTTAATCAATACATAAATTACAAATTTGTTTGGGAGATAAAAGGAAATCTGATGGTAAACAAGGCGCCGTTTACCCGCTCCCTGTCGAGGGTGATGGTCCCGCCGTAATCTTTGATAATGCGGAACCCGATGGAGAGACCAAGGCCGGTGCCTTTACCGGCAGCCTTTGTGGTGAAAAACGGATCAAATATTTTCTCGGCAATCCCGGGCGGGATGCCGGTGCCGGTGTCTTCAATTTCAATGACCACCCATTTATCAGAGACCCGTGTGGTCAAATATATCTGTTTATCAGATTCAGCCGACTGATCTTGGTTTTCAAAGCGTTCTTCAATGGCGTCCCGGGCATTGAGCAACAGATTGATAAACACCTGTTCCAGGCGGTTCTCATCTGCCAAAATCATGGGCAGATCTTGATCCAGATGCTGCATCACCTCAATCCGGTGCAGCATAAGTTGTTCCCTAAAAATATCCAGGGCCTTCAAAAGAGCCCGGTTCACATCGGCTTTTTCCTTGATGTTGTCGGATTTTCTGCCGAATTCGCGCATGTGGTTGATGATTTTTTCGGCCCGGTTCACCTGGCCGTCAATCTCCTCGGTCATGGTGACCATGATCTCATCGGAAATCGGTTCACCGGCCTTGACCTTGCGCATGATGTAGTTGGAAGCACTTTTGATGACTGACAACGGCTGATTCAGTTCATGGGCAACACCGGTGGCCATCTCGCCTAACGTCGCCATCTTACCCGCCTGGACCAGCTGCTGTTCGGCAAGGATCTGATCGGTGATATCCACAGCGATTTCCATCACCTGTTTGACCTCGCCGTCGACCCCGGTAATGGGCGCGGTGCGCAATGTCCAGTAACAGGTTTGGCCGGTGTTTGTGACACCGCTTTGCTCGCTGGAATGGGGTTTACCGTCCCTGAATGTCTCCATGACAGGACAGTTGTGGCAGGGTTCGGTCCTGTTCTTATAAGCCTGGTAGCATCGATCCCCGACCCTGGGTTGAAAACGTTCCCTAAATTCCCTGTTGAATTGAACCAGTTCAAGGGATTCGTTCTGAACCGTGATCAGACAGGGCACCGACTCGAACAGTTGCCGGTACTCCCTGCGCTGTTCATGGAGCACCTGCTCTTTGACCTTAATCTGCTCGGCGAGCCTACGCAGCTCCCCGTCGGAAGCACATAACGTCCGGATCAGCCGGGAGGTCAGGCTTTTTTTGAATCGCTTAAGTAAGCTTGTTAAACTCAAGGACAAAACAGGTGCCTTTGTCGGAACTTTCCGCCACCCGGATATCCCCCCCGTGGCTGCGCATGATCCCGTATACGGTGGAAAGGCCCAGCCCCACCCCGTGCCCTTCATCTTTGGTGGTGAAAAAGGGCTCAAATATATGGGGCAACACCGCTTGGCTGATACCTTTGCCGGAGTCTTTGACATGGATAAAGACCTGGTGTTTGACCGAATCAAATCCGGCAGATATCCGCACCTGCCCCGGGCCGTCTATGGCATCCATGGCATTGAACATCAGATTGATCAGGCACTGCTGGATCTGGCCGGCATCGGCCAGAATATTCGGGATACCGTCTTCAACGGCCACATGCAGTTGGATATTCTGTAGCTTAAATTTATGATGGCTGATTTTGACGCACCGCGCCACCAAATCTTTGACCTGAACCGGGCCGAAGGAAATGGGAGATTTCCTTGAAAAGGTCAACAAATTGGAAAGAATGTCCGAGCAACGGCTGATCTCCAAGACGGCAATCTCCAGAAAGCTTGAAAATTTATCCTGCTTCTCGGCGATCTGCCCTTTGTCAATCAGTCTGGCCATGAGTCGCAGATAGTTTAAAATCCCGGACAAAGGATTGTTTATCTCATGCACCACACTGGCCGCCAGCTTCCCCAAAGACATAATTTTGTCCTGGTGCAAGGTCTTTTCCTGATCCGCCATCTCCCGTTCCATGCGACGCATTTCGCGCAGATCCGTAACGCAGAGCAGCAACCCATTGTCGTCTCCGGCGTCAAACATAACGCGGGCCGACAACCGGACCGGAATCTGCTGCCCCGTCCCGGACTGCATGGTCGTCTCTATCATATTGATCCGGTCCCGGCCCCCGTGCAGCTCACTTTTAAGGGCGGCGGAGATGCGTTCATTTTCAGCGGCAGACATGAAATCTCTCAACGTCTTTTTGCCCACCACCTGCTCTGCCGTGTACCCGAACATCTCCTGGGCCGCAGGATTAATAATCCGGATCAACGTATCCATGCCGCAGGCAATAACGCCGTTCATGGCGCTGTTGATAATCTGCTCCTGGAATCTATATTTTTCCATCAGGGTTGCGGTGGCACCGGACCACCCGGTTTCAAGCCGGTGGGTATATTCCCGGATCTGTCGGGCAGATGTATAGCGTTGCTTTGCCCGGTCCAGGGCCAGCGCCAGGGCCTGGTCATTCACCGGTTTCGTTATAAAGTCAGAGGCATCCAGCTGCAGGGCACGAATGGCGGTTTCAACATCCCCAAATGCCGTCATGACGATCACAACCATCTCGGGGTAATCGTTTCTGATGGTTTCAAGCACACAAAGCCCGTCCATACCGGGCATCTTGACATCCGTAATCACGATCTGGGGCAGAAACTCGGCACAGGCCTTTAAACCGGCTTCGCCGTTTTCCGCGGTTTCAACCCGGAATCCCCAGTCTTCCAGGACAATGCCTGTGACCTTCCGGATGCCCGGCTCATCATCAATGAGGACGATTTTCCATTGCGCCCGGGATGCCATGAAAATCTAAACTATCCAACGGGTTTGGGAACAAAATCACGGTTAATACTCATCACCGGACAAAACGCCCCGCTTGCCACCTTAATGGTCGTTGAACCGATCACCGCTTTTTCCGGATCCTTCTCCTTGGAATGGTGGGCCATGACGATCAGATCGGCATGACTGATTCTGGCAAACTTCAAAATTTCCACGTGGGGGGCACCTTCCCAGGCACCGATGGTATAGTCCACCACCCCGGCGAGCTTTGTTCCAAACATGGTCTTCATCTTTTCAACCGCCTCTTGAATCCGGGATTCGATTTGCTCTGCAGACGGATATACATCATTTTCCATTAAGGGCATGGCATAAAAAATATGAAGGGACGCGTTGTAACCCTTGGCAATTTCAAAGGCATAGTTAAATGCACACAGGGCGGGCTCGGAAAAATCCATGGCCAGGACAATATTTTTAAACGCCATTTTAAGCCGTCCCCGGATCATTTCGTAATCCTGGTGAATTTTCATTACCGTGGGAATGAGCGCCCCCGGATCAAAGGGTTTGACCAGGTAATCCAGGGCCCCTTTTTTCATGGCACTCAACGCCGTATCAATGGTGGCATAGGCGGTCATCATCACCACGGCCATGCTGGGATCTTTCTGCTTTGCCCGGGTCAAAAGGTCCACCCCATCCATCTCCGGCATTTTGATATCCGTGAGCATCAGCTGGTATTGTTTTGTTTCAAGCATCTCAAGGGCGGCAGGACCAGATTCGGCCATGTCCGCAGAAAACCCCTCTTCGGCAAGCCATTCCCTTAAAGAATCGCGCATGGACAGTTCATCATCCACAATGAGGATTGAAAAATTTTTACGATCCTCTTCGGACAATACCACATCATCCACCGGAAAAATTCGCGGCACATCCGGGGGAACAATCATTACGGGCCATCGTGCCTTTAAACTCACCTTTTGCAATGTGGACCCGGTTAACCCCCAGATCCTGGGCTGATTTTCAGCCACCCGGTGGGGTCCCATAACAATGAGGTCCACATTTTTTTTCCGGGCAAAGCGTAAAATTTCGTCCTGGGGTATCCCCGGCACCACCTCAACTTCGTAATTTTTAATTTTTGACAATTGGGGCGAAAAATAATTTTCCACCTCTTTTTTCACCTCTTCCACTTTACCGCTGGGCAATAGATAACGAATGGCGCTCCATCCCTCTTCGGGCAAACCATAGGCATGAAAAATATAAAGCTTGGACCGGCTGGGCCTTGCCAGGGCAAATGATACATTAGATGCGCCCTTGCTTTCATCTGCGGGTGTGGTTGCCAGTAAAATTTTACTAAACATAAAAGACTCCTTTTCGTAACAACCTGTTGAATCGAAATGGTACCAGGTCACGTGTCAGATGGTGTGTTAATCATTTCCAGGGCACTTGTTTGCCCGCACAGATTTCAAGTCGGAAGCGAAAACGAAACATTCGTATCCAATAGGGACAATATAATTCTTTTTAGAAACTCAACCCGACGATTCAGCCTGTTTTGCCGGATCAAGAACTTGCGTTATTAAAGGTAGATTTGATCTTTATTTCACTATATCCAGTTAAAAAGATATGTGTCAAGGGGATTTACCCGGGCATCAGCCCTTTTGACGGGACATGCAGCCCAAGGCCTGTTTTTTGGGCATATTCCGCCGAAACAAGCAAAAAATTTACAACGTCCATAAACATGACCCAACAGATATCCCAAACGGATATCATGATGCCGTCATTGATCTTTTCTAAAATTCAGCTTCAAGTTTTTTTGAACACTTGCCGATAATAACGTTTTGAAATGAATTAATAGAGTTTTTTACATTGAAATTACATATATCCTGCTGTATTATTTAGATATTATCATATAAATAATGTAACACCATCAAAAGCGGGGAGGCATCATGGCACTTACCATCAACCAAAACACCACGGCATTAATCGCCGCAAAAACCCTTGAACGAAACAACACCGGGTTGACGAACTCCCTGGAACGTATGGCAACGGGCCGGAAAATCAACTCGGCCGCAGACAACGCAGCCGGAATGACCATTGCCAACAGCTTGAGAAGTCAGTCCCTGGGGATCGGACAGGAAATGCAAAACCTCAATGACAAGGTATCCATGTCCCAAACCGCCGATGGCGCTTTGGGACGGATTACGGATATGCTGCAGGGCATCAGAACCAACGCCGTAGATGCCGCAGGCGGGGGCAATTCCCCGTCAAATTTGGCCGCTATCCAGTCTGATATTGAAGGCGCACTGAAGTCCATTGACGATATGGTGGGCACGACATCTTATAACGGACAAAACCTGTTGGACGGATCTTTCAACAGCAGCGGGTTTTCAATCTCGTCTGCGGCGACCTCCACCCTGGGCTCCCAGGAAAGCGGCTGGTTGTCAGACATTGACGTCACCACCACAGAGGGTGCCCTAAAAGCCATTGAAACCATAGATTCTGCCCTGGGACAGATCGCCGAGAACCGGTCTTCGGTGGGCGCAGAGACTAATCAATACACATCGGATATCAACAACATGGCCACCACCCAGATCAATCTGATGGCCTCGGAATCTGAAATCAGGGATGTGGACATCGCAGAAGAGAGTATTGTGCTAAACCAGATGAAACTGCTCAGGGAGACAAACATCTATACCCTGAACCAGTCCAATGAGTCCCAGAATAGACTGGCGAACCTGCTGGGATAGCCGGACATAGGCCAGACAACAGCCCGACTTCGGGCTAGGCCATTATTCGAACCTTTAGCGGCTGAAAATTTTTACCTTTTGGATATGCAAGCTCCGCCCGGGGGTAAAATTTTCAGCCTTTTAATTTGGACAGCCAGTCTTAGAAAGGCTGCTGCACCACATCCACAGCCACCTGAAGACGGTGGTTCCCGCCGCCAAGCACCGTGCCCCGGACCGGGGTAACATCCCCATAATCCCGGCCCCAGGCCAGGGTAATATGCTGATCAATGGGCATGACATCATTGGTGGGGTCCAGATCCACCCACCCGACATCCGGAATATAAATGGAAAACCAGGCATGTGAGGCATCAGCGCCCACCAGCTTTGATTTTCCCGGGGGGGGCTGGGTATTCAGATAACCGCTGACATACCGGGCGGCAAGCCCCATAGCCCGAAGAGAGGCAATGGCCACATGGGCAAAGTCCTGACACACACCCCGTTTTATCTCAAACGCCTTGGAAAGGGGGGTAAAGGTTGAGGTGGCATTGGGGTCGTAAGCAAACTCGGTAAAAATCCTGTGGGTCAAATCCAGGGCGGCACGAAGTATGGGGACGCCCGGCGCAAAAACCTCAGCCGCCCATTGTGCAACCGCCTTATTGGGTTGAACCATGGGAGAGGCAAAAACAAATTCAAAGGCATCCAGATCCTTAGGGGTTTTATACTGCCCGATGGTATCTCGAACCTGGTCCCAGGCCGGGGTCTGGTCCGGCATCACACAAACAGGCGGATGAAGCGCGACCTCGGAATCCGCCAGGATATCAAGCTTGGAATGGGGAGTTTCCAGACAAATATTGATCACGGTATTGCCGAAATAATCCAGGCGCATGGAACGGGCAGACGGCTCCGGCTTCAGACACACCCGACTCTGCGTACAGGTCTGGTACTCCGAATTTCTGGGGATCAGCACCAGTTCACTATGGGAAAGTGACGCAGGTGCCTCGTATTGATAATGGGTCCGGTGACTGATTTTATATTTCATTGTTTACCGCCCCGCCCATAATTCCCATCACAGGCAATCCCGTACCCTCAAACTGGCCATTGAGCTGTTTTTCCGTTTCAATCCGACTTAAATAGTGCTGGGTGATGCTGTCGGCAAGCCCCTGGAGGTCCTTGTTCAATTTTTCCAGCAAGGTATCCAGGTTGGGAAAAACATGTTTTTCACCACGTTTCATCAACTCCTGTGTATCTGCCAGGCGAAGCCGGGTGGTCAGATCCAGAATAATTTTTTCCTCCTTTGTCCGGAAGGGAAACGGTTGGGATTTGGGCAAATTTTCCAGATGTGTATGCAGAACCGCCAACTGAAACCCCACAGACCGCGGATTGATCTCATCCAGCAACAACAGGTCTACCAATGGTTCCATGAGGATGGTGGTCCGGTATCGGGTGTGGTAGGTGATACGGCTGTCCGCCACTTCAAGCACCGCCTCAAGGTCATTGGGGTCCGGCACCCGATCGCCCTGGATCAGGCTTGCCATGACGGTTGTCATGTGAAGGGCCCGCTCAATCCTGCGGCCCATGTCCATAAAACGCCACCCCATTCCCCGGGTCATGCTTTCCAGCGCAAGGCCTGCAAAGGCGGACATATTCAGGATAATATCACTGAGCATTTCCAGAATTTCGGAACTCTGACGTTTAGGATCAATCCGGACCAACCCTTTTTCAATGCGCCCGAGAATCTGCCAGGAATCATCCGAGAGCCGGTCCCTTACCCGGTCCGCCACCTGGATGGCGTTGTTCAGACAGTTAAGAATACTGCTTTGTATCTGGACCCCATAGATGGAGCGGTATAATTCCTTTTCAATCAGACTTACGGAAAACGAGGCATCAGGCCGGCCAAGGTCCGCAGAGACGATTTTCAAATTGGCCATGACCCGGAGGAAAAACGGCATTTCACTGACTTTGTTCAGCTGGGTCTCGCTGTGCACACGCATCAAAACGCTTCGGATCACCCGCAGCATCCCTTCGGTACGTTCCATATACCGACCGAGCCAGAGCATATTATCCGCCACCCGGCTGGGCAGATCACTTCCCCTGTGAATTTCAAAGGGGGTGGAAAAGCGGTGGAGCATACTTTTAAATTCCGTGGGCCGCTCGGACAGACACCAGGCATCTTTGGCCCCCTGCCCTTTTCCCCGGGTCCCGGAGAGGGCAAGCGCTTCAGGATCATCGGCCACCCGGGCCAGCCCGCCGGACATGACAGCCGTCTCGACCAGGTCTGCGGCCTTTACAGGTGTGGTGCCGGCATTCTCCGTGATGGACGAAGAAAACATACGCACGGCCGTATAACTGTTTTTCACGCCTTTTTCGGACCAGACCGGTACAGTGGACGGTTCAACCGGATAACGTCCGACCCAGGCATAGGGCATATTCTTGATAGCGGCAATCAGTGCCTGTTTCTTAGGCGCGGTCAAAGCCCGGGTATGCACCGCCTGGGCATGGGCCGGGCTGAATGCACTGTAAAGGGTCATGGAGCGGCCGCCGTTCTTTATATCTTCTAAAACCCGATCCCGGATCTCCGGCGTTCCCAGCCAGAATGTATCCACATTTTCGAGAATTAACGGTTCGCCCAGGATCTCCCGGCACAACTTCGGCAGCAGGGCAAACAGCCCCGGAGACTCAAGGACACCGGAGCCAAGGGCATTGCTTATGGCCACGTTGCCGGCCCTGGCCGCCTGGAGCAGACCGGGAATACCGGGAAAGCCTGAATTGGCGTCCAGCAAGGGATCACAGGCATAATCGGGAATACGCCGCAAAATAACATCCACCCGCTGAAGCCCCCCCAGAGTCTTGAGAAACACCCAGTCCCCCCGGGTGGTCAGATCATTGGTTTCCACCAGGGTATAGCCCAGATACCTTGCCAGAAAAACCTGCTCAAAATAGTGGGCGCCGAAGGGGCCTTCACAGAGCATCACAATACGGGGTTCCTGCTGTTTTTGACCCGAAATTTCCATCAGGGAGAGATTCAGGTATTTAAAAAACGGGGCCTCAAGGCGCTGGACTTTTCGGGAGTGAAACATCCGGGGTAAAATCCGGGTAAGGATAACACGATTTTCCAGGGCATATCCAATGCCGGCCGGCACCTGGGTCCCATGGGATGCCACCTGCCAACCGCCATGGGCCGGACGGATGAGATCCGAAGAAAACAGGTGATGGTCCGGGATAACGCGGTCGAACCCAAACCGGCACTGGCGCAAAAATCCGGGATTGCCAAATATCAGTTCCGCTGGAATTACCCGGTTTTTGATCAGCTCCTGGCGGCCGTAAATATCCTTAAACACCAATGCCAAAAGCTTTGAACGCTGCTG
>CAXXKH010000026.1:0-445417 GCA_963677545.2 Desulfobacterales bacterium
ATCCAGCTCTTCCCATGCATCGCCAATGAATTCGTTGAAAACCAGATAGCCGATCTTCTGGACGCCTGCTTGGGCGCCGATGTTCAATACATCATTGAACAGGACCGTGTTTATGGTCAACTCCTCTTTTTCCAGGCTTATTTCCCTGGTACTCCCGTAACGATCCTCCATTTTCAAGGTGACCGGTATCCCGACTTCGTCTTCCCCGAAAATCGTCTCCCAGAGGTTTTCGGTCCCAATCTCTTCAATCGTTTTTCCATTTATCGCTATGAATTTGTCCCCTCTTGTCAAACCCGCGGTTGCTGCCGGTGAGCCCTGGTAGACGAAATTTATGAATACTTCGCCGCTGTCCGAATAATTCATGCTGAAGCCCAAACCGATATACCGGCCTTCATCCATCAAGCTGTAAAACTCATCCTTGGATGTGATATAGCTGAATTTATCAAGCGCTTTATAAACAAGATCATCAAAAAGCGCTTCGGCTGAAGTGTAGGCGGAAATATCGAGTTCGGGGACACGATCATACCAAAAATAGGTGCTGGTCATTACTCTGTAAACGAGTTCTTTCAATCTTTCCGAATAACCGGACGACGGAATGACCAGATGTCCTTCGAAAGGCTCGGTTACCATAAAATCATCGAAGCTGACATCGACATTATCGGTTGAACCGACGGCGATACCGCCTCCGGAAAAGTCATCGATGGACAATTGCTCAACCTCGATATCGTTAATGAAAAAGCGGAAAGAGTTCGCCTCTTTTTCAATGGCCAGTTTATTGTTCTGACCGTCGATGTTCGGAAGAAAAGAGGATGTCCAGTCGACTAACGTTTCATATGAACCATTTGTCGCTTTATAAATTGCGTAGTAACCGTTTTTAGCGATATTGAGATCAATGGAGTATGTGTTTCCCGAGTATTCTCTCTGGGTGCAAACAGACAGACCGTAAGCATCCGCACTGCTGCCGCCATCCCAATGTGTGACTACCGAGGCATTGAAATTATCAAAATAGTTGGAGTTCGACGGGCGTGGATACCAGTCTGATGAGGGATTGCCGCCGCCGTTCCATGTGTTGAAAAGGTAATAATTCGATCCGTCACTGCGAAATATAAAGCGGTTATTTGAGATATAAAAGGGATCATATACAGAGAATCCTTCCGTCCCGTTGTTGAAATCCTCAAACACATAGGTGACCCCCGGTTCGCATGCCGCATCATTTCCATCGCAGTCCTGGTCGATGCCATCACCGCATTTCTCGGGTGCGCCGGGATATATGCTTCCATCGGAATCATCAAGGTCGCCGGACACAGATGAGAGTTCTGATGCAAGATAATACGAAAGACCAGGTCTTGAAGCAGAATCCTGACTTGTCCCGTCGGAATAACCGTCATTATCATTGTCCCTGTACCATACCCTGACTGGATCTGAATTGCTGCTGCCTGCAAACACATCTTCATCATACGGATCATACGCCCGACCCTCCGATAAGCCGAAAAAAAGGTAATGCGTAAACGCCTGCGTCTGCCCCCACTCACGTGGCAGATCCGTATACATCTCAAGGTACGCCGTTTCATCAAACGATGGTATCCGTTTTTCATACCGGCCAAAAATCATATAATGGCTGTATGCCTGAACATAACTCCAGTTTTGGGGAAGATCCGGGTATAAAGACAGGTATTCTTGGGCGTCGAAAGCGAGGAGCCGGTTTTCACTCTTTCCGAACACATTGTAGTGGTACAAAGCCGTCTCGTATGTCCACTCTTTTGGCAGATCGGGATTTGCGTTCAAATATTCCTCCAGATTGAAAGTGACCGCACGTTTTTCATTGAAACCAAAGATAATATAGTGATTCATGCAGTCCGTTTTGTTCCAATTCGAGGGGAGATCCGAATTTGCTGAAAGATAGGCCAGATAATCGAATCCCTGTTCCGCGGAAGCAAATCCATCGGTCCAAAAAACAAAAACCATAAAGAAAACAACAGATAGAATCTTTCTCATTTGTGACTCCTTTTCGAAGCGGCGTGAATTTATCTGTTTTCGAATGGCTGTAGGTGAAGAAGTGGCTGATTATGTTGCACGAAAATATTCAAGTCAAGGCATTTTTCAGGTGGAGATTGCTGTACATGGCGGAACAAATATGGCATATATACATTATACCACTGATGCCATAAAAGGTCGTCCTTGACCAGATATTCAAAGGATCTAAGGAGATAGCCGTAATGGCTTTTTGAACCGATATGTAATTCGAACCGTTAAGAGCGAAGGGAGAGGCAATATGAAAAACGCAGTCTGTGCATTGTTTTGTTTTACGGTTGTTTCTTTCATTTTTTCAGCAACGGCGTTCGCGAACGATTTTGGTGAGAGGGCCATATCGGTTTTTCAGAAGTATCGGACACTGAACGAAGCGTGGACGGCTGCGTTCTTATCCCAGGATAATGGTTCGCAAGGCGAAACGGGGAAATTGCTCACCGAACTCGAGAATGGAGAGTTCGCCTATATCCTGGGAGCTCTGCCAGAGGAATATTGCGCTGATCCACAAATGGATGTGTTGCGGGAGTTTATGAAAACATTGATCAGTACGGCGAATTCAGGATCTGAATCTCCCATATATATATTTGCCGAGCTTTACGCCTGTGATCCTGACGGAGTGAAAAAAGGGATTCTGGCGCTGACATCCGAAGATCAAAATGTAATCGTCGAAAACCTGGATTATGGCTTTAAAAATATTACCTACAAAATAGAGTCGCTACCGAATTATAAAGACTTGGTTAAGAAACTTGATGAACTGAAAAGTGCGGTCCGTTAAGAGTTATTGAAAAGGCAGATAAGAACTGGCCGGGTATATTGGAGAAGTAAAAAAATTCTGAAAAAAGGAGAAAACGCCATGTCAACAGAAGAAAATAAAGAAATTGTCCGACGTGTTATCGAAGAGATAGTCAATAAGGGGAATCTGGAGTTGGCGGATGAGGTCCTGGCCGGCGACTATATCTACCACTTTCCCACGCATGATATCCAAGGGCCTGAAGGATTCAAAGAATTTATCAGTACGATGCGAAGGGCTTTTCCCGACCTGCACGTTACCATCGATCACCTTATTGCGGAAGGGGACACGGTTGCGGCTCGGGTTACCATGAGGGGTACATTCAAGGGAGAGCTTATGGGGAACGCCCCGACGGGCAGGCAATTGGCTTTCCAGGAGGCGGTTTTTGTACGATTCGAGGATGGCAAAGAGGTGGAAGCGACGGCGTATGGGAATATGCTGGCTTTTAATGAGCAGTTGGGTATTTCTTGACTTTTCATAGCTTGCAAAATAAACAGCCAAGAGTAGCTGAGACACTATTTAAAGAGTAGCTGAGACACTATTTAAAGGGAAACGACTTACATGAAAAACACCTTCACCATGACCATAACTACTACTAAAACCAAGCGCCCAGGGGCTTGGTGCGGTCATGCTGCCGGAGGTTCTTTTATGTAGCTTCCATTAAAAAACAGACTGATTCACCAAGCCCGGATGCAGAAAGCGTCCGGGCTTTTTTATTTCTGAAGTTTCCCATTTTTTTAATCCGGCACGCGGCGGAAATACTCCCTCGCACTTTAAATAAGCCAATCAAAACAGATAGTTAGCAAAATATGGGCGGCTCGTAACATGCTGAAATCATTGATAATTCAGAGACCCCTTTTTGCCGATATGTTCGTAAAATGTTTAAAAATCGGCATGTTATCGTTGATTGCGAGGCCAGGTTGTGGTACGTTTATTTTGCCCAAACAAACACCACAACCCGGGAGCCTCGCATGTTTATCTTACAAGAAATCCTCACCAAACTCAAAAACGAATTTGCTTCGTCCCGAAAAGGCCATGAACGCGGCAGTTGGTTCATCTACACGATCCTGGCAATCTTGGTGCCGTTTACTTCCTCGAAAACGTCCAATATACTTCGATGCCTTAATACGCTTTTCACAAACACCAATATCGGCAAAAAGCGCTTTTACACATTCATGGCCTCACCCAAGATTCCCTGGGAGCAGTTGTGGCAAAGGCTTTGGCAGATGATTGATAATCCCTTGACTGATGGCCGCCTGCTTGTGGCCCTTGATGACTATATCAACCCCAAAACCGGTAAGAAGATTTTTGGCTGTGCCAACGTCTTTGATCATGCCGCCAAACAGAATCAGTCCAAATACCCCTGGGCACAAAATATCGTAGCTGTGGGTCTACTGAAAATCGTCAAGGGACGTTGGGCCTGTCTGCCGCTCAGCTACCGGTTCTATCATCTAAAAAAAAGCGTCGAACGCATCAATCGCGATAATAACGGGCCGAAGCTGACTTTTGAGAGTAAGCTCAAGCAGGCTGCGGCAATGATCACCTCGATGGCGGACGTGTTTGCGTTAGCCCGCATCCTCGTGGTCACCGATTCATGGTTCGGCAACAACGGTCTATTCAAACCGTTGCGAAACCAACTGGGCCGACGCGTGGATCTGCTCTCCCGGCTGCGGTCCAACAACAACGTCTTCGAACTGCCCGGACCTCAAGGTAAGCGCCGGGCGGGACGACCTCGCAAATACGGCGCGAAGCTGGGCACGGCAGCGTCACTGGCCGCTGAATTCAAGTCGCTTGCCAGCGAATATACCGTCAACCTGTATGGCCGCGAGCGAACCGTGGTGGCCTACGAGCGTGTGGTCATGCTTAAAACGATCCGCTGTGCGGTCAAGGTGGTTTGGGTCTATCGCCAAAGTCAATGGATCGCGCTATATTCAACCGACCTGACCCTTGCAGCGCAGCAAATAATCGCCTACTATGGTGCTCGATGGAAGATCGAAGCCTTATTCAAAGAACTTAAACGCGATATCGGTAGCGCCGAAACGCAAACCCGACATCCGCAGGCGGTCAGCAATCATCTGAACTTTTGCATGATGGCTACTTGCGTGGCATGGATTTATGCCGACCGGATCGCGAAGACCCCAAAACGACGGCATGCCGTCGAGGGCCGTCGCCATTTCGCCTTTTCGGACGTCAGAAGATCGATTACCAGATCGGCACTGGAAGATAATTTTAGTAGACTTTTCCCGGTACCGCATAAATCCGTAGTAAATTCGATCGTGGCTGTAATGCTGCGCATGGCAGCGTAACTTTTTTAGGAAACTTCAGTTTTATTTCTCAAAGCGGTTTAAAACCTGAAGATTCTGAAACCTGTTCGAAACAGATACAAAAGGAGGCTTGAAATGGAGAAAGTAAAAGTTGGGGTTATCGGCGCCACGGGAATGGTAGGGCAGAACTATATCACGCTTCTGGATCGGCATCCCTGGTTTGAAGTGTCTTATGTGGCGGCATCGCCCGGTTCCGCGGGCAAACCTTATGGAGAAGCGGTTGCCGGCAGGTGGCATATGCCGACGGCTATTCCTGAAAAGGTGCGCGGTCTGGATGTCGGTGATGCCAACCGGGTTTCCGAGGCCCGGGATTCCTGCCGGTTGATTTTTTCGGCCATAGAAATGGACAAGGCAAGGGTTTCTGCTCTGGAGCTTGAATATGCGGCGAGCGGGTTCGCAGTTGTTTCCAACAACTCGGCCCATCGTCATACGAGAGATGTGCCCATGGTCATTCCCGAAATCAATCATCATCATCTGGAAGTTATTTCCGCACAGAGAGAGAAGCGGGGATGGGATCGGGGACTGATTGCGGTTAAATCCAACTGCAGTGTTCAGAGTTATATGACGCCGGTATATGCGCTGATCGAGGCCGGATACAGTATTCGAAAAATGATCCTGACAACCCTGCAGGCACTGTCGGGCGCCGGGTATCCCGGGCCGGCAGCCATCGATCTGGTCGACAATATTATTCCATATATCGGTGGCGAGGAAGAAAAATCGGAGATCGAACCACTGAAGATTCTGGGCAGGGTTGAAGATGGTGCGATCGTCAACGACAACACCATAGACATTTCCGCCCATTGCAACCGTGTTTCGGTAACAGAGGGGCATACGGCCTGTGTCAGTCTGGCGTTCGGGCGGGAGAAACCGGATCTTGAGGAAGTCGCGGAAATCTGGCGTGATTTTTCATCGCTGCCCCAGGCGCTCGATTTGCCCTCCGCGCCCGAACGCCCCATTATTTTAAGAGAGGAGATGGACAGACCACAACCCCGTAAAGATCGCAATCTCGACAAAAGTATGGCTGTGACCGTGGGCCGATTGCGTAAATGCAACGTTTTCGATATCCGCTTTGTTGGATTGCATCACAATACCATTCGAGGTGCAGCCGGCGGCGCCATCCTCACGGCGGAATTGTTGAAAGCGCGTAATTATATTTAATACGGTTTCTGGCTGATGATGACACCGGCGAATACAGTGGCCGTCGCCAGGTACTGCATGAAGCTGAATTTTTCACCAAGTATCAGCCAGCCCAGGATAATTGTAAAGACCGGAATCAGGTTGATAAAGGCTGTTGCCTGGCTCGCCGGTAGTTTGCTTATTGCAAAATTATAACACCCATAGGCGCCTAAAGTAATCACGGCGCCCAGGTAGATGACTGCCATTGTTGCGGTCGGTTCAAACACGGTCGGAAAACTGTTGGTCGGAAAAAGTGCAAGCGGAAGAAAAAAAATGGATCCGATAAATGCCTGGAGCGCCGTCATGAAAAACGGTGAATAACGGGCGGTCAGATATTTACAGGTGGTGATATAGCCTGCTGCGCAGATCATGGCCATGAACTCCAGAAAGTTGCCCAGTACAGGATTGGGCGCATACTCCGAAGACTCCGCGCTGACGCTAAGCCAGCAGGCGCCCACAATTGCCAGGAAGAAACCGGCAAGCATGCGTCGGGAGATGCTCTCCTTCAAAAAAAACCAGGCCACGACGGCCACAATAAGCGGCAGGGTCGCAGTGATCATTCCTGCCTGGGAAGCAGTGGTGCTCTCTAAAGCCTTGGCCTCGAAAACGAAATAGAGACATGGTTCGCAAAGGGCCATGAAAGCAATTCGCCGGATATCCCCCCTCCTGTAATTGACCTTTTTCAGGAACCTCGGCAGGAAAATCAGGAAACAGACGCTGGCTACCGCCATACGCCCGAATATTACGAACATGGGGTCGTAGCCGCGGAACGCCAGTTTCAGGGCGATAAAGGAACTGGCCCACAAGAGTGTTGCGGTTAACAGGCTGATGACCGGCAACCAGTTGATTCTGCTTGAAAACAATCTTTTTTCTCCTCAGCCAATTTCAAAACGTTTCATTCTCTCCGATTTCATCGGAGTCTTTCGTCCGGTTTTCGCATTGGCCGATTCATTTTGCGCCTCATTTCACGCATGTCGGGAACGTTTTGAAAATGGCTCTCCTCACTATCCGAATTCTTTTTCTCGAGGTCCGGTCCGGTATTTTTATCCGAAGCGCCACTGATAGCACTGATTTGAATAAAAGAAAACAATCCGATTGGCGTCCGGCGGGCAACTGTTTTGTTGACTTAAATTCGGTATCGAATTATTTTTCAGCGCAACCAATTTCAAAACGTCCCGTTTGACCGATCTCCAGGCAGGCGATCCGCACTGAACTTGGTCACGCTTTGGGCGAGGAAACGTTTTGAAAATGGCTCAGGGGTATCAATTTCTGAATGAGTGGTGCGACATGGCGAGGGCTATGTGACAATTTTATCAATATTGATGGGACAGATATGAAGGAGTCGGATCTTTATCTCCCCCTGAAGGGTTTCCTGGAATCCCAGAGCTATGAAGTGAAGGGGGAAATCGGAGACTGTGATGTAATGGCGGTGCGCGGCACGGAACCGCCCGTCGTCGTAGAACTCAAACTCTCCCTGAATCTCGACCTGATCCTTCAGGCCGTTAACAGACTCTCGATAACTTCCAAGGTGTACATCGGCATTCCCAGGCAGTGTAAAATGTTTAAGCGGCGGCGGCGGAACATTATCAAACTCCTGAGAATGCTTGGCCTGGGGTTGATTGTGATCGACCCGGAAAGAAAGATCGGGAGTGTCGAGGTGCCGGCCGATCCCGGTGAATACAGACCTCGAAAATCAAAGCATCTTCAGGAACGGTTGCTGGGTGAGTTCGCGAAGCGTGTGGGGGATCCGAACGTCGGCGGGGCGGAGAAGCGGAAGGGGGTTATGACCGCTTATCGCCAGAGGGCCCTGGCAATTGCAGGGCTTCTCGAGCAGCAGGGGCCGATCAAGGCGTCGCATGTCGCCCAGGCGCTTCAAGAGCCGAAGGCCAGAAATATTTTATATCGAAATGTGTATGGGTGGTTTGACAGGGTATCGATTGGTATTTATGAACTCTCGCCCCGGGGCCGGAAGGAAATACCCCTTTGGGGAGAGAAAATGGAAAATTCCCCATGAAAAAAATGACAATCTGGGGCGTTGGTCCCAGAATCATGTTTCCCGGCTACTCTATTTTGTTCGTTTTATCCGGGATACCGATAAAAATCAGTATCCAAAAAATAACAGGTATTCCCGGATTGTATATCACCGGCCTCTCTTCAATTCTAATAATTGTCGGTATCCTGTTTCTTGCCATCGGTAATTTTCAGATTAAAGAAGCGATGAAAACAAAGAAACTGGTAACGACGGGATTGTTCTCGTATATAAGAAATCCAATGTATATCTCTCATCTGTTTTTTATTATGCCGGGGATTTGCCTATTGACCAATAACGCGATAACATTCTGTTCCGTTATCAGTACGCTGATTATTTTTTATGCCCTCATATCTAAGGAAGAAAAAGATCTCGAAGAATATTTTGGCAGCGAATACAAGCAATACAGGAACAACGTCGGCAGATTGCTGCCTAAGGTTGCTTTTAGAAAAGGACATTAACAATCTATAGCAGATGGAGTCGAATATAATGGAAAAAGCAGAAAAAGGGAAAAAATTATTAGTCTCTTTTGGGAGTGACAGGTCCTTTTGCTTTAATCTCCTCTCTTTCAGAGCGGGATTCATTCATGCCATTGTTTTTTTCTTATCACTTTTTGCCGCGACAGCATTTGCGCAGTCTGAATGTCAGGCACTCAAAACATCGTCTCTGCCCGATGTGACCATTACAGCCGTGGAATCGATCCCGGCCGGTCCTTTAAAGAAACCCGCGAATGCGCCGGCTTTTCCACCAATGCCTTCGGTGAGTTTGCCCTCCTATTGTCGTGTCGCTGCCGTGCTGCACCCCTCTCCCGATTCCCATATTGAAATGGAATTATGGCTTCCGGAGAAGACCTGGAATGGCAAGTTTCAGGGGGTTGGAAACGGTGGGTTTGCCGGATCCATAAGCTATTCGGCAATGGCATCGGCATTACGGGAAGGGTACGCGACGGCATCCAACGATACCGGGCACAAGGGCGGAAATGCACTGTTCGGTATCGGTCATCCTGAAAAGATCGTGGACTATGCCTATCGTTCCGTACATGAAATGACGGTAACGTCAAAGGCACTTATTCGTAAATTCTACGGGAAACGGCCCCGCCTCTCCTACTGGAACGGATGTTCAACGGGCGGCAGGCAAGGGTTGATGGAAGCACAACGGTATCCTGAAGATTATGACGGCATCGTTGCCGGCGCGCCGGCCAATTACCACAGCCATCTCCATGTTTCCGACCTGGCGGTTACGGTGCCTATCCTTAAAAACTCCGAGAGAAATGTTTCCCGAGCAAAACTGGAGATGCTGAACAGGGCTGTTATGAATGCCTGTGACGGGCTTGACGGTGTGAAAGACGGTATTCTGAATGATCCGCGGGCTTGCCGTTTCGATCCGTCGTTTTTGCTCTGCAAGGGAAGGGATTCAGAAAACTGCTTGACACGGCCACAGCTCGATGCGGTTAAAAGTGTTTATGCCCCGTCAATGTTAAAAAATGGAGAGATTATTTTTCCCGGAAAGGCAGTGGGGAGCGAAACGACATGGATGATGTTCAATTCCAGTCAACCGTCTCCCATATCCATGGGCACGTTTCATCTGACCTTTCAAGACGCCGACTGGGACTGGCGGACGTTTGATGTCGACCGGGACACCGCACTTGCGGATGAAAAAACGGGATTTATCAATGCGATCGATCCGGATCTCAAGGCATTCAAGACGCGTGGCGGAAAACTTCTCCTGTACCACGGATGGAATGATTCCGGGATATCCCCCTATAATACGATCAATTATTACGCGAGTGTTTTATCATTTATGGGGCCGGAACAGCAGGATTGGCTTCGATTGTTCATGGTTCCCGGAATGGGTCACTGCAGCGGCGGTAATTGCCCCGATCAGGCGAACTATATGGGTGCCATGGAGCGATGGCGTGAAGCCGATATTGCGCCGGACAGAATAACCGCTTTCCAGGTTGCCGATAACCGCGTCAACAGGACACGTCCGTTATGTCCATACCCACAGGCCGCGGTATATTCCGGAACCGGCAGTACGAATGATTCGGAAAATTTTGTGTGCCGGGTTAACGTTAAGGAAGATTAAATTAACAAATAACATTACTCAAAAAAACTATTGACAACGTTGACTTGTGTCGTTAATAATGACTCGCTATTTCAATTTGGCAAAATAAACCATACTTTTTCGGCCGGCCTCCAAAACCACACTTTGATTCGGTTGGTATTTGTGGTATTGGACTTTCGTATATTCGTCGCGCTTGATAGTTTTTATACATGCCTTGAGGCGGAGCCCAGTTTTTTTAAGACAGAGCGCCTTTGCAAGCCTTTTTTATGAAATTTTATTTTACTGCTAAACTTCTTAAGGATAATGATACTATTCGGGAGATGACCATGAGGGAACATTCACTTTTTCAAAGATTATTGAATAATGCCAAAGCAGGCATGGTAGCCACTGCCTGTGTATTTTTGATTGCGTTGCTGCTTGGTGCGTGTGCGGGCGGGAATAACAAACAGATGTCGCCGATGGCGAATGCAGATGAAATGAATCAGGCATCCGGGACGGCTGAAGCGGACGACGGCCTGACCGCTGAGGAAAAGGAAATAGTATGTCGTATGAAAGCGACCACCGGAACACGTTTCAAACGTAGGATCTGCGCAACAAAAGCGCAGTGGGCCAGACTGGAAGAAAAAAATCAGGCAAAAACGGATGAGTTCAATCGTGAGGTCCGAAAGGGTGAAGGTGCGGATGCGCTTGGGGGGTCAGATGCAATGGGGGGGCAATCGATGGGCGCCCCGCGTTAAATGGCTCTGTGTCGATACTTTTATAAGCCCGTTATGAGGTATAAATAAAAAAGTGACGTAATAATTTCCGTTGAAAATGAAACGGGTTGGGAATACCAACCCGTTTTTTTTATGGGATTTGAAGGGATTTTCAGCTTCTTTTTCGCGTTTTGCGTCTATTCCCCGCCTCTTTTTCAAGATCCTCAAATGCCTCGTTGAAATCTTTCTTCGGCGGCACTGAAGTCCCTTACTTTTTGACGTGAAACCTGATATGCTGCCTTGACTTTTCAGTCATCTTATTAAAAAGAAAACAGGGTGCCGTTTTCAAAACGTTTCCCCTCCACAAATGAGATCAAACCAAGGCGGATCGTCCGCCCGGAGATCGGTCAAAAAGGGACGTTTTGAAATTGGCTGAGGAGATCGAGACCCTATGAACAGGTATACAATTCAGCGGATTTTTCTGCTGGTTCTCGTCGTTTTCATCTCTTTAATATTTATATTGATGATAAAATCTTTTCTGATGGCAATGTTGCTCGCAGGCATATTTTCGGCACTCCTGCATCCGGTCTACCGTCAGCTTTCCGGCTGGATGGGGGGGCGGGAGACGGCCGCCGGCGTGATAACGATTCTGGGCGTAATCCTGATAGTGCTGCTTCCTTTGAGTGGCTTTCTCGGAATCGTTACCTCCCAGGCAATAAAAGTCGGGCAATTGGCGAAACCCTGGGTCCAGGAACAGCTGACATCCCAGGATACTATCTCCGGATGGCTCAGCCATATCCCATTTTACGAAACCATCGCTCCCTACCAGGAAACGATTCTTCAAAAAGCGGGGGAAATTGCGGAGGCCGCGAGCGGCATGTTTCTCAACGGCCTGCAGGCGTTCACGATGGGGACGGTGAATTTCATCCTGATGTTTTTCATCTTTCTGTACGCAACCTTCTTTTTCCTGCTGGACGGCAGCAAACTGCTCGACAAGATGCTGTACTACATGCCCCTGGAGGATGGCGACGAACAGCGAATCCTCGAAAAATTCACCTCCGTGACACGTGCTACCGTAAAAGGCACGGCTGTGATTGGTATCCTTCAGGGCGGTCTGTCAGGCATTGCATTGGCTTTCGTCGGGATACCCAGTGCCGTTTTCTGGGGGACGGTGATGACATTGTTGTCCATTATCCCGGGAATCGGAACGGCATTGGTGTGGGTACCGGCGGCCATCGTTCTGTTAATCAAAGGCCTGTGGGCAAAAGCAATTTTTCTTGTTGTGTTTTGCGGCCTGGTCGTGGGCAGCGTCGATAATCTCCTCAGGCCGCGGATTGTCGGAAAAGACACGGAAATGCCCGACCTGTTGATTCTGTTCTCCACGCTGGGGGGGCTTTCCCTCTTCGGCATCGCCGGTTTCATTGTCGGCCCTATCATCGCTGCTCTGTTTGTAACTATCTGGGACATGTATGGTATCGCATTCAGGGATTTCCTTCCGGAGACAGGGCAATTGCTGCTGCATAAAAAAACGGAGGATTATGAGATTATTGATGAGGAGACCGATGCTACAGTAGAGGCGGCCGATTCTGGAGAGTTCCAATGAATGACTCGAGTTTCAGAGCAGTCTTTGATGAGCGCCGGACAAAGTCGGTGACCTACGTAGTGACAAACATGTCTTGAGAATGATCTGTGCGGCTATGAACCGTTTTTAGGCTGGTGTGAGCGAGTGCCTTAATCTTATCCAAAAGGGCGGGGAGCGCCGCTTCCACCTGGGGTGAAAGAGACTCGTTCAAATCGAAGGCGGCGCCGGTGATGGTAACCAGGTCCGCTCGCGGCACCGGACCGCAAAGAATTCTGGCCCAGGCAAGAAGCTCGATCGGGGTCATGTGGTGAGTACTATTTGAACTGAGAAAACCGGCAGGTCTGAGGTTCCGATGGGTAATGGTTCCGGGGGGTTACCGAATTCCGAATCGATAAAGATGACCCGGGATGAATTACTTACGGAAAAGACCAAATCCTGAGTCAGCTGTTGACGGAAAATAATTTCAACAGGATCATCCCGAAGCAATTCTTTAAGGTGTTGTGCGGTTTGCCACCCTACCCCGTCATCCTGCCGAAGGGGATTCCCATAAGCAATGATAAGGACCACGTTTTCTTCCTTCATTTCGTGCCCATCAGCGAAACACTTCATTTATCAACTCGCCGCCGGACGATAGCATCAGCTATCTGGGGATGCTGCTCCAGTACACCAAGAAGATTCCGTTTCTCCGAAGGGCCCTCGAAACCGAGGAGAAGGTCCGGGGATGTCAGGTGGAAGAAGCTCAGCGAATGGGATTGGATAAATTCTCCGAAATTCAGAAGGGTGCGAAGCTTTTTCCCCGTTTCCGGTATTCTGATGCCCAGAATGGCATCACACGCTTTTCCAGATGCCAACGAATGAGAAATCGGACAGATACCGCAGATTCGTTCAACCAGAGAGGGCATTTCATAATAGGGACGCCCCTCGCAGAATTTTTCAAAGCCCCGGAACTGAGTGACATGGAAGGCGGCATCCTCGACATGACCGTCTTTATCCAGCTGGATCGTAATTTTTCCATGCCCTTCAACTCGGTGAATCGGGTCGATAAAAAAACCGACACATCTATATTGTCGATCGTTACTATGAATAACCTTTGCTTTGGATTTCAAACCTGTTTATATTCAAATAATATGATGAAAACTGCAACAATAACGGTTTGTGGCGTGGTCCAGGGGGTC
Organism: Desulfobacterales bacterium; assembly: GCA_963677545.2. GTDB lineage: Bacteria > Desulfobacterota > Desulfobacteria > Desulfobacterales > JAFDDL01 > JBECKW01. Next base: position 13,864 of record CAXXKH010000026.1, read on the forward strand.
GGCTTCAGGCCCTTTGTTCACGGCCTTGCCTGTGAGTATGACCTGAAGGGGTGGGTTCGCAATAGATCCGGCAGTGTCGACATCGAAGCGGAGGGAACCGAAGCCGGCCTCAATTCGTTTCTGGAAAGTCTTGAAAGCAGGGCGCCGTCAGTTGCTTATGTCGAAAAAATTGACGTAACATATCATCCGCCAAAAGGGCACCGTGCCTTTGAGATCAGGAAAAGCCTCGAAGAAGGAGACGGGGTGCGGCTCGTTTCTCCGGATATCGCCATGTGCGGCCGGTGCCGACAGGAGATATCGGATCCCGGGAACCGTCGATTTCAATACCCGTTTACGAATTGCACCCACTGTGGACCGCGTTTTTCCATTATCGAGGAAATTCCATACGATCGTCCCAAAACCACCATGCGACGATTTTCCATGTGCCCGGACTGTCGCCGGGAATACGAAAATCCTTCCGACCGGCGATTTCATGCCCAGCCCAACGCCTGCCCATCGTGCGGCCCTTCATTACGGCTTACCGATTCCAACGGGACAATTGTCGCGTGCGACAATGTGGTACAAAAAGCAGCGGCGCTGCTTCGGTCAGACAAAATCCTGGCCATTCGGGGACTTGCTGGGTTTCACCTTGCCTGTGACGCCGGAAATGAGAAAACCGTCGAATTGCTTCGCAGGAGAAAGCATCGCCCGGCGAAACCGTTTGCCGTGATGCTCGCAGACCTTGAAATGGTTGGAAAATATTGCCAGGTTTCTTCCGGGGAAGCCGAGCTCCTGACAAGCCGACAATCTCCGATTGTTCTTCTCGACAGACTGAAAAATATTCCGGGGATATGCAGCTCAATCGCCCCGAATCTGAATTCCCTGGGGGTCATACTTCCATATACACCGCTCCATTATCTTCTGTTAGCGGAGATTGAACGGCCGCTTGTCATGACATCCGGGAATATCAGCGGTGAACCTGTTCTGAAAGACAATGACGAGGCGCTGGGGCGGCTCGGGGAGATCGCCGATTTTTTTCTGCTGCATGACCGGGAAATTCATGCACGGTCCGACGATAGTATCGCGTTTGTCTCCGATGGAGGGGCTCATGTCGTTCGTCGGGCCCGGGGCTACGCACCGTATCCCGTTCTGTTGCCTTTCCGGTCGAAGCAGATCCTGGCTTGCGGCGCCGAGGAGAAGAATACATTCTGCATGGCGCGGGATTCACATGCATTTTTGAGTCCCCATATCGGTGAGCTGTCCAGCGAGCAGACCTTCATGCATTTTGAGAAGAGCATCGAATTATATAGAACGCTGTTTCGAATAGATCCGGAGATTGTTGCCTGCGATATGCATCCGGATTATCCCTCGACGAAATTTGCGAAATCGATATGCAAAAAACAGAATCTTGAACTTGTCGCCGTACAGCATCACCATGCCCACATCGCGAGCTGCATGGTCGAAAACAGTGTGAAAGAACCCGTGATCGGTATCGCGTTCGACGGTACGGGATACGGCACGGACGGCGCCATATGGGGCGGGGAGTTTTTACTGGCCGATTATAGCGGATTTCGAAGGATGGGACATATTCAATATGTTCGAATGCCGGGGGGGGGGACGGCGGTCCGGAAACCGTATCGCATGGCGCTGGGGTATATCTTTGAATTGCTGGGGATGGATTTTAATCCGGAAGGGTTGGCGATAGCCGGATATGCCAGTGAATTTGAAATTATCAGGCAGCAATTGGCGCGTGACATCAATTCCCCGCGGACATCCAGCGCGGGAAGACTTTTTGACGGTGTTTCGGCGCTTCTCGGAATCAGGGAGACAATAGCGTATGAAGCCCAGGCGGCAACGGAACTGGAAATGAAAGCGCTGGAGATGAAGGCGGGAGAAGATATACCTTGCCTTGAGCCGTACGATTTTGATATTGCAGACAAGGATGGAATGAGAATTATCGGAATCACTCCCCTTATTGAAGCCGTGGTCCGGGATATCAGATCCAATATTTCCGTTTCAACGATTTCAATGAAATTTCATGTTACGGTGGCACATATTATCGAAAACATGTGCAGACTCATCTCAAGTGATACCGGTTTGAAACGGGTTGCCTTGAGCGGAGGGGTGTTTCAAAACAGGCTGCTGCTCAGAATGGTTCTGGCGTTGTTGCGGAACGATGGTTTTGAAGTACATCAACAACGTCTTGTACCGTGCAATGACGGCGGCATTTCACTTGGACAAACAGTGGTGGCAAATTATGTGTCTGGCAATTCCCGCACGGATTGAATCGATTGATGGAAAACAGGCGACAGTTGAACTCGGGGGGACCCGGCGCGACATCAGCCTGTGGCTGACGCCTGAGGCCGAGGTGGGGGACTATGTGCTGCTTCATGCCGGTTATGCCATCAGCATGATCGACCAGAAAGAGGCCGAGGAAACCCTGAGACTTTTTCAGGAGATGGCGGAACTGGCGGAACAGGAGGAGGAAGATCGTTGAAGTATGTCAGCGAATTCCGGAATGAAACGCTTTCAAGAGGGCTGATCGCTCGAATTCGCACAAGTTCCAGAACCTCTTCCCGTTTGATGGAGTTCTGCGGCGGTCACACGAACACCATTTTTCGCTACGGGATACGGCAATTACTGCCCGGAACGGTAAATATGGTGTCGGGACCCGGTTGCCCGGTCTGTGTTACCGCCCCTTCAGACTTGGACAGGGCCATCGCCGCGGCCGGCATCCCCGATGTGATTCTTACCACCTTCGGTGACATGATGAGAGTTCCGGGTAGTTATACCAGCCTGCAGGAAGAGAAGGCGGCCGGAGCGGATGTGCGTGTGGTATACTCTCCCGTCGATGCGTTGACGACAGCTATGGAGAATCCGGATAAATCCGTTATCTTTCTCGGTATTGGCTTTGAAACCACGGCACCGACCGTTGCTGCTTCCATCCTGGAAGCGGAAGAAAAAGGAATAGATAACTATTTCGTGCTGTCACTGCATAAAATATGTCCGCCTGTGATTCGTGCGCTGCTTGATTCTGGAGAGATCGTACTGAACGGATTGGTTTGCCCGGGGCATGTTTCGGCTGTTACCGGCTCCGGAATCTGGGAATTTATCGCTTCTGAATACGGAATTCCGTGCGTTGTTACCGGGTTTGAACCGCCGGATGTGCTGCGGGCCATCAGTATGCTGGTGGCGCAGATCGAACGCGGCGAGGCAAAGGTTGAAAATGCATACAGTCGCGGTGTCAGATCCGATGGGAACCCCCTTGCACTCGATATGATGGAGCGGGTGTTCCGGGAGGACGATGCCGAATGGCGGGGAATTGGCGCCGTCAAGAACAGCGGTCTTGTGTTCAGGAAAGCGTTCGAACGATTCGATGCTGAAAAGGTTTTCGAAATCCCTTCGAAGCCACCTCTCGAAAGAAAAGGGTGCTTGTGTGGCGAAATATTGCGCGGGGTGAAGATGCCCGGGGACTGTCCTCTTTTCGGCCGGGCCTGTACTCCGGCATCTCCGGTGGGGCCCTGTATGGTTTCTTCGGAAGGTACCTGTTCGGCATATTATCGATATGGAGAAAGTGATGCGGGATAAGATTATTCTGGCCCACGGAAGCGGGGGGCGGCTTTCCCAGGAGTTGATTGAAGAGAGCTTTATTACGCCGCTGTCGAATCCACTTCTTGCCGGTTTGGCCGATTCGGCCGTTTTTGATTTTAACGGCAGGCTGGCATTTACGACGGACAGCTATGTCGTGAACCCCATTTTCTTCCCCGGGGGGGATATCGGTACGCTTGCAGTGAGCGGGACGGTGAACGATCTCGCGATGAGTGGTGCACGGCCTCTCTATATGTCCCTCGCCGTTATTCTCGAAGAGGGGTTTGACCGAAATGATTTGCGGCGCGTGGTTGCCTCGATCCGGGAAGTTTCATTGGAAGCCGGTGTGGAAATCATTACCGGCGATACCAAGGTTGTGACAAGGGGTGCCGTCGACAAGATATTTATCAATACGGCGGGTATCGGGGTGGTGCCTGAGGAAGTGAATATCTCCGGAGGAAACGCAAAACCGGGGGATATTGTTATTGTCAGCGGCACCATGGGGGACCACGGTATCGCTGTTTTGAGCAAACGTGAGGGGATTTCATTTTCCACGACGCTCGAAAGTGATTGTGCGCCGCTTTCGGGACTGGTTACGAAGATGCTGAACGCATCCCGGCAAATCCGGTGCATGCGTGATCCGACCCGGGGCGGCCTTGTTACCAGCCTGAATGAAATCGCGGGGCAATCCCGAGTGAGTATCCGCATCGACGAAGAGAAGATACCGATGCGGGAAGAAGTTCTGAGCGCCTGCGAGATGCTGGGACTGGACCCGCTGCATGTCGCCAACGAAGGGAAACTGGTGGCGATTGTTCCGCCGGAAGATGCGGACAAAGTCCTTTCCGCCATGCGCGATCATTCACTTGGCGAATGTGCCGCCGTGATCGGGGAAGTGAGCGCGGAACACCCCGGACGCGTGGTGATGAAGACTTTTCTGGGGACTTCACGGATTATCGATATGCCGACGGGGGATTTATTGCCGAGGATTTGTTGAGAACGGCATCATCCACATTCGATGTTCGACGTTGGACGTTCAATCTCTTTCAAGAAGGTTTCTCAATTCGAGAGCTTTTTCTTCGGACAGGGTTCCCTTGTCCACTGCAAGCCCGACGGTGTGTCGGCCGATGGACTTATAGATTGAAACAAGTTCGGGCACTTCCGTTAGCATCCGGTTCAAATGGTCCGCAACCGTTTCCACATCCCCCCTTGAAATCGGGCCCGTCAGGGCGTTCGGAATGCCGATTTTTTCGATATTTCCCAGGGTTCCCTTGACGAGGGGATAGAGAACACGAACAGCGTCGCTGCCGGTGATGCCGGCGGCGGCAATCAACCGGAAAGAGAGATCCATCAGGGAGACAAGATAGTTGGAGGCAACCACGGCGGCGGCATGATACAGGGGCTTGGCTTCGGTTTTAATTTCGATGCAGATGGCCCCGAGGTCCGTTGCGATTCCCCTGGCGATTTGAACAGCGGTTTCATCTCCCTCAACGGCAGCGATGATGTCCCGGAACGGATTCCGGTCGGTTTTTATGGAAGCAAAGCTCTGGAGCGGATGAAGAGAACCGATATGAATATCGCTTCTTTCACCGGTCGAGAGGATGGTGGAGGGCAGTGACCCGCTGCAGTGCAGGACCACGCTGTTTTCCTTCAGACCATTTTGGCCGATTATCCCCCGGCAGGTTTCGGCGATGGCGTCATCCGGAGTGGTGATAAAAACGATGTCCGCCCGCCCGGTTATTTCCCACGGCTTGTCGCTGAAGATGTCGGTACCGATAATGTCCGCGGCGGTCCTGGCCGATTCGAGATGCCTACCGGCAACCCCTGCCGGCGGATATCCTCTTTTTGAGAGAAACCAGCCGAGACTGGTTCCCACTTTTCCGCACCCCACAATGGCAAAAGAAGGTTTCATTTTATTAATAGCAGTGCTCCTTGCCCGGAAAAGTGCCGTTCTGGACTTCACGGCCATAAGCCGTTACCGCTTCCCGGGTGATCTCGGCCAGGTTTGCGTATTTCTTTACAAACTTGGCGACACGCCGGTCTGAAATTCCGAGAAGATCGTGCAGTACCAGGACCTGCCCGTCGCAATTCGGTCCGGCGCCGATACCGATGGTGGGGATGCGCAGGGACTGGGTGATTTTTTCGCCGATATCGGCGGGAATGCCTTCCAGAACCACCGAAAAGGCGCCGGCTGCCTCGACCTCCAGCGCATCCGCCAGCAATCGTTCTTCATCCCGTTGCACTTTATAGCCTCCCATCTGGTGAACGGACTGGGGCGTCAGGCCAATGTGGGCCTGAACGGGGATGCCCGCTTCCGAAATGGCGCGGATCAGTTTGGACACGGTGGCGCCGCCTTCCAGCTTGACGCCGGTGGCGCCTGTCTCTTTGAGAAAACGGCCGGCATTGACGATGGCATCCCGGATGCTGGTCTGGTAGGACATGAACGGCATGTCACCGATAACCATGGCACGTGAAACCGCCCGGGAGACCAGTTTCGTATGGTAGATCATCTGGTCCATGGTCACCGGGAGGGTGCTCTCTTCTCCCTGGACGACATTGCCCAGGGAGTCCCCCACCAGAATAATATGAACACCGCACTCATCGAGCAGTTTTGCAAAAGGATAATCGTAGGCGGTAAGATTGATGATTTTTTCGCCTTCCGCTTTCATTTCGAAAAGGGTCGTAACGGTGATTTTATTTGCCATGGGGTCGCCTCCTTCTGAATTTGAAATTTGAGATTTCAAATTTGAAATACCGGCTTTGCCGGACTGGGGAAGAATATGTTCTAGCGTTAATACTGAACTCCTTGCAATGTCAAGGTAAAACATCCCTAATCGAGGCGGGTTAAAACGATATTGACTAAAAGGTCCGTATCGGATAAACATCCTAGATTTATGATATCCATCTATTTAGAATATAAAATTAGTGATTTACATTTGTTTTAGAGGAAAGAAACATATCGGGTATGATTCAGCTGATAAGAGGGTTTAAAGACATATTGCCGGAAGAGGCGGCGCTCTGGCAAAAGGTGGAGCGGACGGCGATTCACTTGTTTGAAGACTTCGGGTTCAAGGAGATTCGAATCCCCATTATGGAGCGGACTGAACTCTTTGCGCGAAGCATCGGCGAAGGAACGGATATCGTTGAAAAGGAGATGTATACGTTCCCGGACCGAAAGGGAGAGCTCATTACCCTCCGTCCGGAAGCCACCGCTTCGGTCGCACGTGCGTATATACAGCACAAAATTTATGCGGCCGATCCTGTCCGGAAATTTTATACCATTGGTCCCATGTTTCGACGGGAGCGACCCCAAAAAGGACGTTACCGGCAGTTTTACCAGATCAATGCCGAAGTTTTCGGGGTGGATTCGCCTTTCATGGACGCGCAGCTTATCCATATGCTGGTGACATTTCTCAGCCGTTTATCAGTAACCGATGCCGCCGTTCATATAAACTCCATCGGGTGTCCGGATTGCCGGCCGCGATACAAGGAAGCACTGCTGGCGCATACCGCGGATGCGGACGACGGACTCTGTGCGGACTGCAACCGCCGACGGGAAAAGAACCCGCTGCGGCTGCTTGACTGCAAGGTGCCTGACTGCCGGGAAGCCATGGCCGACGCCCCATCCTTTGAGGATTTTTTGTGCGACGCTTGCCGTGACCATTTCGAATCCGTAAAAAACAGCCTGGACCGGCTGGGCGTTTCATATAAGGTCGACAAGCGCCTGGTGCGGGGACTCGACTACTACACCCGGACGACTTTTGAAATTCAGACCGGCAGCCTTGGGGCACAAAGTGCCGTGGCCGGAGGCGGTCGCTATGACGGACTTATATCCGCTCTGGGCGGCCCCCAGATCCCTGCAATCGGATTTGCCGTCGGTTTTGACCGGCTTGTTGAAATTCTGTCCCTTGTCGCAGGCGACCAATCCGTCGGCCCCGATCTGTTCGTGGCGGCTCTCGGAAGTGACAGCCGGAAGGCCGCGTTTGTCTGGGCCACAGGCCTGAGCGGCAGCGGCGTGTCGACTGAGATTGATTTTTCCGGCAGAAGCCTTAAAAGCCTGATGAAACGGGCCAACCGGCTTGGTGCGCGCTATGTGATGATCGTCGGTGATGCTGAACTGGAGCAAAAAGCGGTTCTCATTCGTAACATGGAAAATAAAGAGCAGGTGAGTGTGCCTTTGGATGGGGTGGTGGAACGGGTTAAAGAGATTGTAAAAAAGACTGAAAGGAGTTCAACGTGCTAGATATCCTAGGAGATATGAGACGGACGCATCATTGCTGCGAATTGACCGCGGCGGATATGGACCGGGAAGTTATACTTATGGGATGGGTGCAGCGCCGGAGGGATCATGGCGGTGTCATTTTTGTGGACCTGCGGGACAAGGAAGGCCTGACCCAGGTGGTGTTCAACCCGGACCACAATTCTGAAGTACACCGGAAGGCCCACGACATTCGAAGCGAGTATGTGCTGGGGGTTCGGGGAACCGTGTCCCACCGGCCCGAAGGAATGATGAATCCGAAACTCAAGACCGGTGAAATCGAGATAATGGTTCATGAACTCAAGATATTCAATGATGCCCAGACACCGCCGTTTCTCATAGAGGACAGTGTGGAAGTTTCAGAGACCATACGTCTGAAGCATCGCCACCTGGACCTGAGAAGACCCCAATTGCAGCAGAACATCATCATGCGCCACAGGGTCGGCGCTTCGGTGCGGCAATATCTGAATGGCGAAGGCTTTCTGGATATCGAGACGCCGGTGCTGACGAAAAGTACACCGGAAGGCGCCCGGGATTACCTCGTGCCGAGCCGGGTGAATCCGGGGCAGTTTTATGCGCTTCCGCAGTCGCCTCAGCTCTTCAAGCAATTGCTGATGATTTCCGGGTTTGAGCGATACTACCAGATTGTACGCTGTTTCCGGGACGAGGATTTGAGGGCCGAGCGTCAGCCTGAGTTCACACAGATCGATATGGAGATGTCCTTTGTCGGGGAAGACGACATCATGGCTGTTGCCGAAGGCCTCATGTCCGCGGTGTTCAAAGAGGCGTTGGAGACGGAGATTAAACTTCCATTTCCACGGATGCCCTATGCGGAAGCTGTCGCGCGCTACGGACTCGACAAGCCGGACACACGATTCGATCTCGAGCTGAAAAACATTTCGGACATCGTCAAAGGGTCCGGCTTCAAGGTTTTTGCTTCGGTGGTGGAAAAAGGGGGTATCGTAAAGGCACTCAACGCCAAGGGGTGCATCGGATTCTCTCGAAAGGAGATCGATGACCTCACCGATTTCGTGGCGGTTTATCGTGCCAAGGGTCTTGCCTGGATCAAGGTGAAAGAGAATGAATGGCAGAGTCCTATTGCAAAGTTTTTTACTGATGAAGAAAAGGCGTCCCTTGCCGAGCGTCTTGACATGGCGCCGGGGGATCTCGTCTTTTTTGTGGCGGATCATCCAAAGGTCACGAACGAAGCGCTGGGTCATCTTCGGAACCACCTTGGGAAAAAGCTCGGACTCATCGATGAAAAGAGTTTCAATTTCTTATGGGTGACTGAATTTCCCATGATGGAATACGACGAGACGGAAAAAAGGTATCAGGCCCTGCATCATCCGTTTACCGCGCCACTGGAGGAGGATTATGACAAATTCGATACCGATCCCCTGGCCGTCAGATCCAGGGCGTATGATCTTGTTCTGAATGGTTCCGAAGTGGGCGGGGGAAGTATCCGTATTCACCAGCGGCCGGTCCAGGACAAGGTGTTCAAGGCACTTGGCATATCCGAAGAATCGGCGGAGGAGAAATTCGGATTTCTACTGAAAGCCCTCGATTCCGGCGCCCCGCCCCACGGCGGCATTGCATTCGGGATGGACCGTTTGATGATGATACTCTGCGGTCAGCCCTCCATTCGGGATGTCATTGCCTTTCCGAAAACCCAGAAAGCCGCCTGCCTGCTTACCGACGCACCTTCCTATGCCGGAAAAGGGCAGCTCGAAGAGCTGAATCTTAGGATTCGAAAAATCCCCACGGAATGAGTGTCTGATTCGATTCGAGTTTAAACGATATAAAAAGGTCCGGTCAAAATGGCCGGACCTTTTTATTTGCGTACAGACTGTTCGGAATGATTTCCCCTTGCCATTTCGTTGAAACCTTTTATAAACTATTGTCGATCTAACCGAGTTTGCGGAGATGCTATGAAATACCGCTTCAAAGAGCTGGTCGACATATCTAAACTGCAAAAGCTTACCGACGAACTGTTCTCGGCCACCTCCATTCCATCATCGATAGTGGCCATGGACGGCGAAATACTGACCGCGTCCGGATGGCAGAAAATATGTACGGATTTCCACAGGAAGCATCCGGAAATCGAAAAAGAGTGTATCGAAAGCGACCTGAAAATTCGGAAAAAACTGAACAAAGGCGATTCCTTCGTCATCTATAAATGTCCAAGGGGCCTGGTGGACGCGTCCGCGCCGATTATCATCGAGGGAGAGCATGTTGCGAATGTTTTTTCGGGACAGGTTTTTTTATCCCCATCCGATGAGGCCATGGAAAAATATTTCAGTGACCAGGCGCGGAAATTTGGTTTTGATGAAGCGAAATATCTCGAAGCGTTCAGAGATGTGCCTGTTATTAATAAAGAAAAGTTCCAGTCCGGCATCTCTTTTCTTACATCTCTGGCTGAAATAATTGCCGACCTGGGGCTTTCGCGCATTCGTGAGATGGAAACATTATCGGCACTCAAGGAGAGCGAAGAAAGATTCCGGTCAATTGCGGAAATGAATGGTGAATGCATATGGCAGCTGGATCGGGACGGAAAATATTCTTTCGTATCTTCCACGGTAAAAAAGATATTCGGTTATGAACGTGAAGAAGTCATTGGAATGGATTTCAGGGTATTTTTCCCGGAATCGGAAATAGAGAGGGCGGAGAAAGCATTTTCCGAAGCGATTTCGGGTCAGCCGTATCGACTTTATGAATTTGACGGTGTCAGGAAAGACGGTTCCGTATTTCCAATGGAGGTCAGTATAAACCCGGTTTTAAAAGAAGGGACCATTGCCGGCGTCCAGGGCATTGTCAGGGATATTACCCGGAATAAACTGGCGGAAGAGGCCTTGAAAGAGAGTGAAGCCCGATTCCGGTCATTCATGGACCACTTTCCTGACCCCGCATTTATAAAGGATAAAAAAAAGAGATATATTTATGTCAATCGTTCGGTGCTTGATATTTGGGAGACGCTTCCCGAGAAGTTCACGGGTACAACCGCCCGCGAATATTTCAATGAAGAGGATGCACAAAAAATTGAACACCGTGACAGGCTTGTTTTGGAAGAACACCGGGTGATAGATGAGGAGGTCCTGATACAAAACAGGTTTGGAGAAAATGAATGGCGCAGGGAGATCCGGTTTCCGATTGAAATGCCGAATGGTGACTGGCTCATCGGAGGCATAACGATTGATATCAATGAACAGATACGCGGAAAAGAAGAGCGGCAGCGATTGATTGCGGCCATTGAACAGACCGGAGAAAGCCTGGTGATTACATCTCCGAATGGCACGATTGAATACGTTAACCCGGCATTTGAGGCGATTACAGGCTATACCCGCCAGGAAATCGCAGGCCGGAATCCAAGGATTCTGAGAAGCGGATACCACGACGAGTCCGTATACAAAGTCCTCTGGGATACCATCCATTCAGGCAAACGCTGGACCGGGAGACTGGTCAACCGGCGGAAAGACGGAACATCATATACCTCCGAATATGCAATTACGCCGGTAAAAAACAGCGATGGCGATATCCTGAATTTCATATGGATTTCAAGAGATGTTACAGGAGAGATAGCGCTTGAAAAAAGAATCGCCCGGGCCCAGAAAATGGAATCTATCGGCAACCTGGCCAGTGGAATCGCCCATGACTTCAACAATATCCTATTCCCGATTCTCGGTTTGGCCGAAATGCTTCTGGAGGATCTGCCCGCCGGGAGCATGGAACATGAAAATGTCGAGGAGATCCATAAAGCCGGAAAAAGGGGGCGCGATCTTGTAAAACAGATCCTTTCATTCGGCCGTAAAGGTGAACAGAAAAAAATACCGTTCCGGATTCAGCAGGTCTTGAGAGACGTGCTCAAGCTGTCAAGGGCAACGATTCCCGCCAATATAGAGATGAATCAGGATATTCAGACGGCGTGCGGAAAGGTATTGGCGGATCCGACGCAACTGCACCAGATTACCATGAACCTGATTACCAACGCACTGCACGCTGTCGAGGAGAAGGGCGGGAAGATATTCGTCGGTTTAGCCGAGACAGTGATGTCCCGGGATGATTCATTGACTTTTTCAATGCCTCCTGGGAAATATGCCATGCTGACGGTTTCCGATACGGGATGTGGTATGACGCCGGAGGTGATGGAAAAGATATTCGAGCCGTATTTCACCACAAAAGGCCAGGGGAAAGGAACCGGCCTCGGTCTGGCGGTGGTTTATGGAATTGTCCGGGAACATAGAGGCGAGATCAGGGTTCGAAGCGAAGCCGGGAAAGGCACTACGTTCGATATTTACCTGCCTGTAGTGGCTGATAATGACGCTTCCTCCCTGGTTGAGAACGAACCGCATATTGCCACCGGAAATGAACGAGTACTGGTTGTTGACGACGAGGCGGCCGTTCTCCGGATGGTCAGGCAGGTTCTTGAACGATTGGGATACCGGGTGACGGCACATCTGCGCAGCATTGATGCTCTGGATGTATTTCGAGCCAATCCGGATGGATTCGATCTGGTCATTACCGATATGACCATGCCGATTATGACCGGCGAGCGGTTGGCGGAGGAAATGATGCGGATCGAGCCGGATATACCGATTATTATATGCACCGGATTCAGCGAACGGATCAACCGGGAGAAGGCGGAAGCCATCGGTGTAAAAGGATTGCTGATGAAGCCCATATCAAAATTCGACATAGGCAAAATGGTTAGAAGTGTGCTGGATTCCGCTAAAAGCGACTGAAGCTGCTTCCTGAAAGAGGTTACATCCAATGGGCAATGTACTGATCATTGACGATGATAGCGCCATATGCACAATGTTGTCCAAGCTCATCCGGCGTATGGGGCATGAAACCGAATGCCGGAATACACTCAGGGACGGGTTGCAGGCCGTCCTTTCGGTGTCATACGATGTTGTGCTGCTCGATGTGCAGATGCCCGATGGAAACGGGCTGGAGATATTACCGGATATTCGAAAATCCCGATCGACACCCGAGGTCATCATCATGACGGGGTTTGGAAGCGCCGACGGGGCGGAAATTTCGATAAAAAACGGGGCCTGGGATTACATTGAGAAAAGCGACTCCTCCAGTAAAATAAGCCTGCTCCTGAGGCGAGTGTTTCAATACAGAGAAAGTCTGAAAAATGCATCCACATCCGCGCGTGCACTGAAACTCGACGGTATCGTCGGAACCAGCGACGCCATGAAGGCCTGTTATGATTCGGTAGCCCAGGCGGCGGCGACGGACAGCAATGTGCTGCTGAATGGAGAAACCGGTACGGGAAAGGAGTTGTTCGCCTCTGCAATCCACAATAATTCCAATCGGGCAGAGGCAAACTTCGTAGTGATCGACTGTGCCGCGCTCCCGGAAAATCTTGTGGGAAGCGTTTTGTTCGGTCATGAAAAAGGCGCTTTTACAGGTGCGGATCACGCCCAGCAGGGCCTTGTGGCCCAGGCTCACAAGGGGACGCTTTTTCTTGACGAAATCGGTGAGCTGCCGCTGGGTATTCAGAAGGTGTTTTTGCGCGTATTGCAGGAGCATCGCTTCCGTCCCCTGGGGGCAAAGAAGGAGATTGTGAGCGATTTCAGACTGATCGCGGCTACCAATCGCGATCTCGAAGCCATGGTGAAAAATGGTGCCTTCAGAGAAGACCTGCTGTTCCGGTTGCGGACATTAAGCATTACATTACCGGCCCTGAGGAAACGTCCGGAAGATATAAAAGCACTGGTCAATCACTACATCGTCAAAATATGCGAGCGCCGGGACATTGGCATTAAAGGGGTATCCAGTGATTTTATGGAGATGATTACCCGCTTTACATGGCCGGGAAATGTCCGGGAGGTGATAAACACTTTGGAGACCGCCATATCAGCGGCCCAAAACGAGGACACCCTTTTTTCGAGACATATCCCCGATTATATCCGTATTCAAGTCGCCCAGGCCTCATTGGGGGTTGAAAAACCCGGTACGGATGAAAAACCGACGGATGCACCCGTAACCGATGCAATGCTCTCTTTTAAAACGTATCGAAAAACAGCGGTGGAGGGGGCGGAAAGGGAATATCTAAAAAAACTGGCAGTGCTGAGCCGGGGGGATGTCCGGACTGCCTGTCGAATTTCTCATTTGTCCCGGTCGCGTTTTTATGAACTGATTAAACATCACGGTATTTCATTTTCCTAAATCTCTCTTCCGGACATGATTTTCTGAACATCACGACCTGTTATCATCCTGCCTTTCTGTTGTCCGGAAAATACGGAAAATTCCGATTTTGTCGGACAATTCTGTTTTTTCCGTACACTCAAGTTTTACAATCTTTGAAGAAATTTTTAAACAGCATCATAAAACTTTTTGATTAAAGTGCGTTACGAATTCTCACTTCCTTTTTGCAAGTGGGCACGCATCTTGAATAAACAGGAAACAGCACTCCCAAAACAGTTGGGGGGGTCAGAAAAGGAGATTATGATGACGCTTTTACTTTATGCCCGGGAAAATGAAGCCGGCCGACGGCTTAAAGAACGAATCCAGGAGTTGATGCTGAATCATGACGTGGAATCTTTTGGAGCCATCGACCATCTAATAAACAGGCTTCGTCAACCCGTCAGCGGGTTTTCCATGGCGGTTATTCTTGCCGGCAACCAAAACGAATTGTCGAAAATTCTTGAAGCCGGTGATCTTCTGGGAAGTTTGAAGACGATCATCATTTTACCGGACAGGAATCCGGAGACAGTTTCGGCTGCATTGAAGCTCCATCCCAGGTATTTGAGCTATGCCGATGGTGACTTTCTGGATGTTTCAATGGTGACGGGTCGTATGATCCGGAAGTCTTATTCTGTGGCTGTTTGATATTTAAAGGAGAGATGTATGCGTGTTCTGATTGCGGATGATGATTTGACGTGCCGGGTCATGTTGAATGATGTACTGAAAAAGCAGGGATATGAGATAGCGGAGGCTGTTGATGGGTTAGAAGCTTTGGAAATGATTCAAAGATCCGACGCTCCAGAACTTGTAATTATCGATTGGATAATGCCGGAAATGGATGGGATCGAGGTTGTTCGCAGGATTCGCGCCCGGGAAGAGGGCATGTCTCCTTATATCATCATGCTGACTACCAGGGGAGAAAAAAATGATGTCATTGCCGGATTGGAATCCGGCGCGGATGATTACCTGGCCAAGCCTGTGAATATTGGCGAGTTGCTGGCGCGACTGTCGGTGGGAAAGCGGATTGTCGATATGCAGAAGCGTCTTGCCGTGCAGGTGGAAGAGCTTCGTGTTGCGTTGGACCATATCGAAACGCTCCGGGGGATTCTTCCCATCTGTTCATTTTGCAATAATATACGAAACGATGAGGGGGGATGGGAGCGGATTGAAACTTATATCAGCCGGTATTCCCGTGCGGAGTTCAGCCACACTATC
Organism: Desulfobacterales bacterium; assembly: GCA_963677545.2. Taxonomy (GTDB): domain Bacteria; phylum Desulfobacterota; class Desulfobacteria; order Desulfobacterales; family JAFDDL01; genus JBECKW01. Next base: position 29,093 of record CAXXKH010000026.1, read on the forward strand.
TGTCCCGAATGCCTGGAAAGGCACTACCCCGAATATGAAGCCGAAGGCAGCAGCGACGCTGGAAAGGGAAAATAGATGCTTCACGATTGAGGTTCCTGCCGACGGTTCTCCGCCTAAAGGACTTCAACTCATCCCGCAAAAGCAGATCACTATCCATATCCCGACTCCGTTCCCGATATATACCCGGCACCATCAACAGTCTGAATTTTTATTGCATGCGGCGCTTTTTTCGGTATTGAGTGAAAAGAGGAAGTGGGGTACATATATAAAACAATCGAATCAATTTCAATTGGTCGGTTTGGAATTCAATATCGATCCGTTTTGTATAAATACTCACGCAACCATATGCTGATGTCAACACGGTGTATGTGCAATAGGAAAAGAGATGCAGAGCGATTTTTCGACTACAGAGCTGTTCGACGCATGCACTGTTCTGTTTGGCCCCGGGATTCAGATTTCACTTGAATTCATTAAATATCTTCAACCCGAAGGGCTCAGGGCGGCGTACCGAAAAAAGGTACTTCAAACACATCCGGACCGAGCCCTTGCCACCGGTGAGGATGCCGCCCGAATGCAGGCGGATTTTATCAAAGCCACCACGGCCTACCGGACCCTCAGTGCCGTCGTGATGAATGGCGGCATTCAATCCGTGGGAGAAACCGCCGAAGCCGGAACCATAATCCGCCCGGATGTTCCAAAAAAGGAACCGGCCAGGGAAACAGAGGAGAAATATTTTACCGGAAGGATACCCGGAAGAAAACTGTTGCTCTGCCAATTTTTATACTATTCCGGATGCATTTCCTGGAAGACGTATATCAATGCGGTGACATGGCAACGGCGCCGGAAGCCTCTGGTCGGGCGGATTGCACTGGAACTCGGCCTGCTTTCGGAAAAGGAGATCCAGGCGATTTTGAGACAACGGGCCGCCCGGGAGAAATTCGGGGAAAGTGCCGTCCGGATGGGCCTTCTGACGCCTTATAAGCTGATGGTGCTTTTGGGGAAACAACGCCGGCTTCAAAGGCAAATCGGCGACTATTTCGTACAATCAGGAATCATGACCCGTTCGCAAGTGGAACTTATGGTCCAAAAGCAATTGACCCACAACAATAAAAATAGCTGAACCCGGATGGTTAATTGCGGCCGTGAACCAGGTTGACCAGCTTTTCCATGAAGGAGTTGAGCCGCATGAACTGCTGTTCCATGTCGGAGGCGATTTGTGATGCGCCTTCGGCATTTTGAGAATTTTGCTGGGTGACCTCATCCAGTTCATGGATTGCAGTGCTGACATGGCTGATACTCTCGGACTGCTCCCTGGACGCGGCAGTGATCTCCTCTAAAAATCTGGCTGTTTCACCGGATTGACCGACGGCGTTTTTAAACGCTTTTTCGGTAGCGGAAAGCAGCTCTACACCGTGAATAACCCGCTGGTTCGTGCTTTCAAGCAACTCTGTCGTATTTTTCGCGGCCTCGGCGGTTCGTGTCGCCAGGTTGCGGACCTCTTGTGCCACGACGGCGAAACCGGAACCCGCTTCACCTGCCCGGGCGGCCTCAACCGCTGCATTCAGTGCCAGAAGGTTGGTTTGGAATGCAATCGCCTCGATGGTCTGGATAATCCTGTTGGTTTCCTCATTGGCGGACGTGATATCGGACATGGCCTGATCCAACTGATCCATCGTCCGATCCGCATCCGCCATGACAGTCATGGCGTTTTGCATCAAGTCGTTGGCGGACGCGGCGCTTTCCGCATTTCGGTCGGTCACGGAAGAGATTTCCTCCAGGGAGGCACTGGTCTCTTCCAGTGATGCCGCCTGGGCAGTAGCGTTTTCCGCCAGGGATCGGCCCGCCTCCGCAGCGCGGCCCACTACCGAATCAATCTTTCCCGCGCTTTCGGACAGATCGTCGATAATCAACGAGATGGGGTCGCCAACGGTATAGCGCACAACGAAATAGAGGCACGAGCAGGTGATTACAACCAATAGAAGACAGCTGATCACCAGCATCATGTTCAGATTCGCGACCGAAGCGTTCAGTGCCTTGAGATCATAGGACATGGAGAGGCTGCCGCCGATATCTCCTCTCTTCCAGTCCAGATGGCAGCGGACGCAATCCCCGACAACTATCTGAGGAGTAATGATACGGATCTTTTCGGCGTCGACACTCTCTATCGTTTTTCTCTTTTCATGCAGAAGCGCTTTGATATCCGGCGGCATCTCTTTCCCGGTCATCTCCTTGCCGGACGATGAAAGGTCGATGGTGCCGTCCTTGTCATACAGGGAGACATCGAGAACACCCGGAATATTGCCCTGCTGTGAGAGAAGCTTTTGAAAACTTTTCATCTGCCCCCGTTCGAGGGACCCTTTGACGCCTTCCTGGAATGAGTTGAAGAGATTGTGAACCGATTCGATATAAACATCCCTCATCTTATTTTTGACGTACTCCTGCAGCAGAAAGGTGCCGCCGGCCAGCATCACCGTCAGAACCACCAGAACCGCAACCATCAATTTTTTGGTAACCGTCAGCTTCAAAAATTGTTCCACAATCATGAGATCTCTCCATGGTTGTTGAGTTTGCTGCTATTTTCTCCCAGGCGATAAAATGGAATGGCTTTGGTCCGGGCAAATGCAGGAGATGCACAGCCGATGCAGGGAGCGTTGCTGTTGATGCACCAGGTTCGACCGCCATTCCACCAACGGGTGGGACAGTCCGCGGGCGTGTCGGGACCCAGGCAGCCGAGCTTGAACAGACACCCCTTGTCTCCCAGTTTTTCGGCAAATATTTCCTCCTGGAAGTCATGATACCGCGGGCACTGCTCATGAACCGTTCTGCTGAAAAACATCGCGGGCGAATCGTTTACAAGTTCCGGAATACCGATTTTGACAAGATGAATTACCGTGTGCCATACCCAGTCCGGATGAACCGGACATCCCCGGATATTGATCACCAGTTTATTTATCCCCTGATTGGCGTAAAATTCTTTAAGACCTATGGCGCCGGTGGCATTGCCCTCAGCGCCCGGGATGCCGCCGTCGCAGGCACAGGCCCCCACGGCCACTGCACCGCTCATGGTCTTTGACGCCTCTTTGAGATAGGTTTCAAAGGGCTTGCCTCCGATTATGCACGCTTCCGGCATTTTCGAAGGAATGGCGCCCTCAACCACCAGGAAATAGTCCCCCGCCTCTCCGGAAATATAAGCGTTTATGAGATCCAGCGCTTTTTTACCGGAGATTGCGGACAGATCCGCATGAAAGACGAGTTGTGAATAGTCCGTGATCAGTGAAAGGGGAGATGGAGAATCCGCCTGCAACAGGGAAACCGAACATCCGGAGCAGGAGAGGCCCTGGAGATAAACGAGTTTGGGCACTGTATTCGGATCGATTTTTTTCAGTGCCGCCGCTACGGGTCCGGGCAGTCCCTGGAGTCCGAAGGCTGTTACGAGCGTCGCCGCCATTTTTAAAAATTCGCGTCTGCTAATCATATCATCGTCCTTCCAAATTGATATTTCGGAATTCTTTCTGCTTCTTTACCATTATAACCTCAACACCCCTAATGCACGGCACAGGCGATGCATGGATCGAAGGAATGCACGATCCGAACGGCTTCCATCTGGGTTTCGGGATCTTTTACACGGGTGCCGATGAGCGCGGATTCCAGCGCACCGGGATTCCCCTTGTCGTCCCTCGGTGAACAGTTCCATGTGGTCGGCACCACGCATTCATACTTATCGATTTTATAGTTTTCTATCCGGATATAGTGCAGCAGGGCGCCCCGGGACGCTTCGGTCATGCCGAATCCTTCACCGGATGCGGGAATTTCAAGATCTGCCATGGTTGGCGCCTCCGGTGTGATCCGTTCACTTTCCTCCAGCAGGAAATCGGCGATTACGGCGCCCAGAATGGCGCGGCTCAGGTGACGGCCCAGAACCGAGTTTAGCTGATCGGGCTTTATTCCCGCTGAAGCGATGAACGAATCTACCCGTTTTTTAATGTTTTCGTTATTGCCGCGGTAGTAATCCACCAGGACCCGGGCCGCTGGGCCGACTTCCAACATGCGGCCATCATATCGGGGGGCTTTCGACCATGTATACGCCCCCTCTTTATCGGGTGAGGGGGATGTGTCCGATTCCCGGACCGATAGTCCACTGGAAGATTTGTATCTGGCATATCGGTTATCCTGGCGAATCAGATCTATATCCACCGGACTTACCTCACCGTTCATCAGCACGCCGGAAGCAAACAGACGACTGCTGTTGTGGCCCGGCGACAGGGGAAGTTGTCCGTAAGAGAGAAACCCGCCCTTGCTGCTCCCGATATTCCAGTACTCCGGAAACGTTTCGGCAACCGCGGCAATATCCGGGAGATATTTGGCGTGAATGAATTCACGGACTTCCCGAATCAGGGACTGATAGGCGGTGATAAGGTCGATTCTGGCCTCCTGTGTACATCCGCCGGGAAAGATGGCGGTGGAATGGGGAAATTTCCCGCCGAAAATCGCGGCGGCCTGGTTGGCTTTCTTCTGAAGAGCCATGGCTTCCAGGTAGTGTTTCAAAGCCCCGATGTTCAACTCCTTATCCGAAATGTATTTCCCGGGTAATCTCGGGAGAAAGGGCGTCGCCGGAAACGTCGAACCGGAATCCAGTTGGAACTTTACCCATTGTTTGACTTTTAGAAGATCCGCATCCCTTCCCTGGTATTTAAGCACTGCCGTTACATCAACAAAATCCAGGGCGGACAATTGGTAGAAGTGAAGCAGATAGTCATAGAGATGATTTGCCCCCTGAATCAGGTTGTGAAGGATGCGTCCATTGGCGGGTGCTTCAAGATGATACGCCTCCTCCTGAGCGTAGGATGAGGCGATGGCATGGGCATAGGGACAAACGCCGCAGATTCTCTGGGTGATTTGCTGGGCATCCAACGGGTCGCGACCGCGAAGAAAAATTTCGAATCCGCGGAACATCTCAGTGATGCATCGGGCATCCGCAATCACGCCGCTTTCCACGGTGGTGTGGACGTTCAGGTGGCCTTCGATTCGAGTAATGGGACCAAGATCGATTTTCGTCATTCATCTCTCCGGTGGATTTAGGGTTGGGTATTCAGATTAAATGATCTCCTGCCGTGCTGGGGTTTAAACATTTGGAGGTATACGTATAAAAGAGAGCGCATAATGTAAATAGTAAAAGGTCAGTACAAAATTTGGAAAATAGAGCGAAGTGTATTGAATTATTCCGATTATGCTTACTTTTCATGAGGGTTTATTTTCGATAAATGGCAGGCCTCACCGGAGTTAATGCCGATGTCGCGTCGGAGAGTCGTCCCCTGATTGTCAATGACTCCTGATTTCCCGATCAAGTAGTGATATGTATCAGGCTGTTCCAGGTCCCGAAGCAGTTGGGACGCGCGTCATCATTTTGCGGGTCTTCAATCCATTGATCGTCAACCAGGAACTTGTACTCGAATTCTCCAGGCGGCAGTGATATCTGTTTTTTCCACTTCCCGTCCGCGGATTTTTTCATCGGCGACTTGGCGGGATTCCAGTCGTTGAACTCCCCGGCCAGGTATACCTTCCCGGCGTTGGCTGCCTCGATTGAAAAAGTGATTCTACGGCTCTTTACAGTTCTGTTCTTTCCGGTCTTTTCCATGCCAACTCTCCTTTTTCGAAAAGTTTCGAGATTAGTGGAATTGATCTTGGATATACTTATCAGAAAGTCTGCTTTTTTTGCAAGGCATATACTGTGAATACGTTTTTTATCAGTCAATTAGAATCATTAAACGGTATTCTCACATAAAAACGTCACAATCGCTCAGTCTCATTAAAAAACAAAAATAATAACGTGTTACGTGATTTTTTACTTGTGGTTCCGCCCATTTCATTGGTATTCTATCAAATATAGAAACAATTCTGGTCCATTTTTTGTGTTATGCATCACGGTTAGGCGGTTTCATCCGTTTCGAAAAACGGACAGCCGGTTGGGAGAATATGCATGATGTGTTTCGTTTATTATATACGACGGAGCCATTTTCAAAACGTTTTCCCGGCACAAGCGGGATCAAGTCCAAAACGGATCGCCCTCCCGGGGATCGACCCAAAAGGAACGTTTTGAAATTGGCCGGACAGTTTATATTTTCTTTAAGCCTTGCGCTTACGCTGCCGGCCTGTATTGTTCCGGGAGATTATCCCCTGGCGATAATCGGTATTCCGGTAATTTTTATAATCATGGCCCTAGCCGTCGCGTTTTTTATTCGGCAAAATAAAAATATTCAGGCCCGGCTGGAGGAACTGCGGAAGAGCGAAGAGCAAAACCGACTGCTCTACAAGCACGCTATTTCCGGCGTTGCCATTCATGAGATCGTATTGGATGCGACGGGAAAGCCGGTGGACTATATTTTTCTGGACGTGAATCCGGCGTTCGAGAAACAAACCGGTCTGCTCAGGTCCGAGATCCTGGGTCGCCGTGCAACGGAAGTGCTTCCGGGTATTCAGGAGACCTCCTTCATCGAAATATACGGAAATGTAGCCATTAACGGTGAACCGGTCAGTTTCGAGCCATACTTCGAGCTGCTGGGGCGCTATTTTCTCGTCAATGCATTTCAAATGGGCAAGGGGCAATTTGCCACGATATTCAGTGACCATACTGACCGCAAAAATGTGGAAGAAGAGAGCAAACGAAACGAATCGCGTTTGCGACACCTGGTGAATATTCTGCAATACCCCTCCGGGACTATCAAGGAATTCCTCGACTACGCCCTGAGCCAGGCGATTAACCTGACGGAAAGCAAAATCGGTTATATCTATTTTTACCACGAGGATCGCAGGGAATTTGTTCTGAATAGCTGGTCGAAAGACGTAATGGCGGAATGCGCCGTCATCGATCCGCTCACCTGTTATAAACTGGATAAGACCGGTTTCTGGGGAGAAGCGGTCAGGCAGCGTCGTCATATCATAGACAACGATTTTCAGGCGGAAAACCCGCTTAAAAAAGGAGTTCCCCGGGGCCATGTCGCGCTTTTCAAGTATATGACGGTTCCGATTTTTCAGGGGGAAGAGATTGTCGGCGTGATCGGTCTGGCGAACAAGGAGACCGATTACAACGAAACAGATGTTTTCCAGGTATCCCTTTTAATGGAGGTCGTTTGGAAAGCTAGCGAGCTGAAGCAGGCCGAACAGGATTTGATTTCGGCCAACCGTCAGCTTGAGGAGGCGACAATCCGTGCCAACGACATGGCCGCCCAGGCGGAAATGGCCAGTATCGCCAAAAGCGAATTCCTGGCCAATATGAGCCATGAGATCCGTACCCCCCTGAACGGTGTGATCGGTATGGCGGGTTTTCTGTTGGACACGGAACTCTCAAACGAGCAACGGCATTTTGCCGAAATTATACGTTCCGGCGGAGAATCGCTGCTTGGTTTAATCAACGATATCCTCGATTTCAGTAAAATCGAAGCAAAGAAGCTCGATCTTGAGGTGCTGGGGTTCGATCTCTCGACGCTGTTGGATGATTTTGCCGCCTCAATGGCTTTACGGGCCCATGAAAAGGGGCTGGAATTGATCGTTTGCCTTGATACGGATGTTCCTGTATTCTTGCGCGGAGATCCCGGCCGGTTACGACAGATTCTAACCAACCTGACGGGAAACGCAATCAAGTTCACGCATGGTGGAGAGGTGGCGATTCGTGTTTCACTTTTAAAAGACGAGAAAACGCAACATGCGGAAAAAGAGCAGGGAGAGGATAACCGTGCCCTGTTGCGGTTTTCCGTCCGGGATACGGGCATTGGAATCCCCGCGGAAAAGATATGCCTGCTTTTTGAAAAGTTCTCACAGGTGGACGCTTCAACCACACGGAAATTCGGGGGTACGGGATTGGGATTGGCCATTTCCAAACAACTCGTAGAAATGATGGATGGTGAAATCGGCGTGAACAGCGAAGCAGGCAGGGGGTCCGAATTCTGGTTTTCGGTACGTTTTGAAAAACAGTCCGAAGCGGAACAGGGCAGTACGACGACGCCTCCGGAGCTTCATGGCGTGCGGGCCTTGATCGTGGACGATAACGCCACCAACCGCGAAATTCTGGTGACGCAAATGGCATCATGGGGTATGCGGGCATTCGCGGTCAAGGGCGGCCCGGAGGCAATTCGGGCCCTTGTGAATGCGGTCGATGAAAAAGATCCTTTCCGGGTAGCCGTCATCGACATGCAGATGCCGAGTATGGACGGTGAAGAACTCGGCTGCACTATTACCGGCGACAGTCGTCTGAAGGATACTCGAAAGATCATGATGACCTCTCTGGGCGTCCGGGGTGATGCAAGGCGTTTCGCCGAGATGGGATTTGATGCCTATTTGACCAAACCTGCCCGGCGGCTCGAACTCAGATCCGTTCTTTTCCAGGTGCTTGAGGAGCATGATGAGGCATCTTCAAAGATGACCAGGCTTGTCACACGTCACACGGCCCTGGAGGCACTGAATCTTTTTGCCGGCTGCAACGCACGAATTCTACTCGCCGAAGATAATTTGACAAACCAGCGGGTTGCAATGGGGTTTCTCAAAAAACTCGGATTGTCGGCGGATGCGGTAACCGACGGGACCGAAGTGTTGAAAGCACTGGCGTCCCTCCCCTATGATCTGGTGCTTATGGATGTACAGATGCCGTTAATGGACGGATTGGAAACCACCAGGCAAATCAGAAACCCGCAATCCGACGTTCATAATCATGAGATACCTGTTGTTGCCATGACTGCCCATGCCATCCAGGGGGATCGCGAGAGATGTCTGGAAGCCGGGATGAACGGTTATGTGTCCAAGCCGCTGTCTCTCATCAGTCTTGCGGAAGCACTGGAGCCGTGGATTGTCCGACAGGCAAAATGCCGCACTTCGTTTCCGAACGCGGAATCGACTGCTGAAAAAAAGGGGACGCAGCCCCGACGCAATGTTCCTCATTCGAATATTTTTAATCGCCGGATTCTGCTTGACCGGCTGGCCGGGGATGAGGCACTGACTGAGAGTGTCGTCGCCGTCTTTTTAGAGGATATTCCCAAACAGATTGCGGCACTTAAGAGCGCTGTCTGGAAGGGAAACATGAATGAAGCCGGCGCACAGGCACATAAAATTAAGGGCGCCGCGGCGAATGTCGGCGGAAATGCTTTATATGAGATGGCTCTATCAATGGAAGAAGCGGGGAAGAGAGGTGACCTTGACCAGTTGAAAGTCTCGATGTCTCAATTAGAGCGATGTTTCGGTGAATTAAGAGAAGCAATGGAGCAGGGAGATATGCACTCGATTTGAAGGGGGGAGGGCTGTCATGAGAATCTTGATTGCGGAAGATGATTTTACTTCGCGGACCATGCTTCGGGGTGTGCTTACAAAATGGGGATACGAAGTGATCAGCACCTGTGACGGCGAAGAGGCATATGATGCACTTCAGCAAAGTGATGCCCCCCAACTGGTCGTGATGGATTGGGAAATGCCCGGGATGGATGGCGCCGCTTTATGCCGGAAACTTCGGGAACAGGACCGAAAGGAACCGCTGTACCTGATCCTTTTGACCTCAAAAGGGGATAGGGGAGACATTGTGGAAGGACTTGATGCCGGTGCGGATGATTACATCCCGAAACCTTACGACAGTGCCGAACTTCGCGCAAGGGTGAACGTCGGGCGAAGAGTGATTGCGCTTCTGAACGAAATGCGAGAGAGGGAAAAACTTCAGGGCGTAATTGAGATGGCCGGTGCTGTTTGCCATGAGCTGAATCAACCCCTGCAGGTTGTGTCCGGTTTTTCCGAGATACTGCTTCAAAAGATTCAACAGGGTGACCCGAATTCTTTAATAATAAAAAATATTCAGGACGGTATCGATCGAATCGGAAAGTTGACGCAACGGATAATGAAAATCACCCAATACCAGTCAAAGCCATATTTGAAAAGAAGAATTGTGGATATTGAACAGGCTTCCCAAGAATAAGAAACAGGAGCGTAATATGGAGAAAAAAATATTGGTGGTGGATGACGAGGATATGATTATTAACCTTTATAAAGAAGCTTTTGCCCAGGCCGGCTATTCGGTTCGGTCAGCGGAAAGTGCGGAAGAGGCACTTGAAATAATGAAGCAAGAGCAATTCTGGGTCATATTTCTCGATCTGAATCTGCCCGGCATGACCGGTGTTGAGCTGTGTCGAAAAATCCGTGCGGAGTGGCCTATGGTGATTGCCTATGCAGTCACCGGTTATGCATCTCTTTTCGAATTGTCCGATTGCCGTGATGCGGGATTTGAAGATTATTTTACAAAACCAACCAAACTGCAGGATCTCATAGATGCTGCCGAGTATGCATTCAAGAAGTTGGAACGTTGGCGAAAAAAGGGGGAGGGAAAGCGGAATCAGATGGAGGTTGATGATTGGGGAATGTGAGGTGAATTATCGATTTTAAAAGGAGATGCATGAATGCCTGTTTATGAAAACGAGGGGAAACCGGTGGTATTCGATCATGCGGGAATGATGGAGCGACTGATGGATGATGAAGGCCTGGCCAGAAAGTTGTCCGAAGCGTACCTGAAAGACATCCCGACAAGGTTTGGCGTGTTGCGTGAATGCCTGGATGAAGGAAATGTTAAAGGCGCCGAGCGCCTGTCGCATTTGATCAAAGGGGCTTCAGCCAGTGTCGGCGGCGATGTCCTCACGGCAGTTGCCGCCAGAATGGAGAAAGCCGCCCGGGCGGGGGATCTGGCTGTTGTGAGGGAGGGTGCGGTCGAGCTTGAACTTGAATTCAAGCGGTTGAAGGAGGCAATGGAGAAAAAGCTGTAAGAGATTATCGTTTTTGAAGATGCGAAAGGTTTAAAAAAATAGTCGGATATAGGGAGAGCATAATGAGAACACTGATTGTTGAAGATGATTTTACCAGCCGTCTGCTTCTTGAAGAAATCTTGAAAACCTACGGATCTATCAATACCGCGGATAATGGCAGGGAGGCAGTCGCAACTGTAAAAGATGCACTGGATGCAGGAGAACCCTATGATCTTATATGCCTGGATATCATGATGCCGGAGATGGATGGCCAGGAGGCGCTTCGGAAAATCCGTGATGAAGAAGAACGCAGGGGAATTACGTTGTCAAATGGGGTGAAAATTGTGATGACGACGGCATTGGATGATCCGAAGAATGTGATTGCCGCATATCAGAACCTGTGCGATACATATATTATCAAACCCATACAGAAAAAAATGTTGCTGAATGCTTTGAGCAAACTCGGGTTGGTTACGTGATATAAGAGGGCACATGAAAGAAAAAGCAACTCCCCAGGCGCTTGAGAAAAAGATCGAAGATCTTGAGAAACGGAATCGGCAATTGGAGGAAAGCCTTGTCAGCGATGACTCATCCATGGAGCAGTGGGTTGAAAAACTCAAAGCCGCCATGGCGGCCGCCGAAGAGGCCAACAAGTCTAAAAGTCAGTTCCTCGCCAACATGAGTCATGAGATCAGAACGCCTATGAACGGCATTATCGGCATGACAAGCCTGATGCTCGACACAACATTGGACGCGGAACAGAAGGATTATATCGAAACGATCCAAAGGAGCGCGGATTCGCTTCTGTCCATCATCAACGATATTTTGGATTACTCCAAACTCGAATCAGGAAAATTATCTCTTGAGATAATAGATTTCAATCTCAGGAGTGCTATCGAGGAGATAATCGAGCTGCCGGCCATGACCGCTCATCAAAAAGGACTGGAGTTCGTATATCATATTAATCCGGATGTACCGTCTCTATTGGTAGGTGATCCGGGAAGGCTTCGACAGATCCTGTTGAATCTTACTGAAAACGCCGTTAAATTTACCAATTACGGAGAAATTCTGGTGGAAGTATCTCTGCGGCATGAGACTTCGGAACAGGTTCTTCTGCGCTTTAACGTGATTGATACCGGAATTGGGATTTCACCGGAAAACCGGAAGCGTCTATTTAAATCTTTCTATCAGGCCGATTCGTCCACTACGAGACGGTATGAAGGGACCGGTCTGGGACTTGCCATATCAAGACAGCTGGTGGAAATGCTGGACGGAGAAATCGGGGTCGAATCCGATCTCGGGAAAGGGTCGACCTTCTGGTTTACCGCCTCTTTCGAGAAACAACCGGTGGATGAGGACACGGGGTTTGATATGCCTGGAAGTATGCTTGAAAAAAGAATTCTTCTGGTGGATGACAACAAGACAAACCTCAGGATTTTATGTGGTTATCTGGATGCGTGGGGGTGTATTCACGAGTCCGCTGAAAGCGGTGAGGTGGCCATGAAACTAATGAAGGCGCTCTCAAGGGTAGGCGCCCCCTTCGATCTTGTCATTACGGATATGCAGATGCCGGAAATGGATGGTGTCGAGCTGGGGCGGCGCATCAAGGGGGACCCCGAATTGAAACAGACCCGGCTGGTCATGCTGACATCCCGCGGCATCCGGGGCGATGCTGCTCTCGTGAAGGAGATTGGTTTTGACGGCTATCTGCTCAAACCGATACGAAGATCCCAGCTTTTTAACTGTCTCCTCACCGTGCTGGGGAGGAAAACCGCTGCAACGGAAACGACAAAAAGGTCCCTTGTTACACGCCATTCTTTAACGGATGAAAAAAGGCGTACTATAAGGGTTCTGGTGGCTGAAGACAATGCCATCAATATGATGCTTGCACAGAGGCTTCTCGAAAAATTCGGATACAAGGTCGATGCCGTGGAAAATGGGCGAAAAGCCGTTGCGGCGCTCGAAGCAACTCCTTATGATGTCGTTCTGATGGACGTCCAGATGCCGGAGATGGATGGGTATGAGGCGACCGGCATTATTCGGGATCCGAACTCCGGTGTGCTGAATCATGATGTGCCGGTTATCGCCATGACCGCCAACGCGATGCCCGAAGATCGTAAACGGTGTCTTTCGAGCGGCATGGATGACTATATCTCAAAACCGATTTCTCCAAACGACCTTTACAATATGCTTGAGAAATATATTCAGACGGAAGTAGAATGCTGATGTTGGAATTCCATTGATTTTCCGCAACTGAAGAAGAAGCTGCATTGAATTTGAGTATTCTTCAGGTTGCCGAAAAAGCCGCTGAACCGGATGCGCTTGGCAAAAGGGTCGATTTTGAAAACGTTGAAGGCGTGTTTGAAGAACTGGATCGTGCCGTATCCGATTTCCGGGAGTTTATGACAAAGGCGTCATGATGATTCTGAAGTCGCGGGATGTTGCACATTACTCAAAAGTACGCTAAGAAAAATATAATAAAAGATGTACTTTTTGCTTATCGTTCCATTTGATTTTTTCTGGTCTGATCTTCATTTGCCGGGCCGTAAATATAAATAAAAATAACATATTTTTTTTCGCCGCCAGACGCATTCGTTTTATTTCTTGCTGCTCAGCCAATTTCAAAACGTCCCATTTTGGCCGATCCCCAGGAGGGCGATCCGTTTTGGGCTTGATCCCTCTTGCGTAGGGAAAACGTTTTGAAAATGGCTCCGCTGTTAACATTTTCGGTACAGGAGGGGACCATGGGGCGTGCCAGAATCTCCATCATGTGGATTGTCGCTGTCATTCTGATTGCTTATTTTGCAATAAACGCCATTGCGGGCGGAAAGCTCGCAATGCTGGAATATAACCTCAAACCTGTTGCGTCTTTGGATGCCGGTCGGCGTATCAAAACCGAGTGGAGTGCTAAAGTTCGTAACAGAGCTCCCGAAACAGTGAGTTTTACAATTACGATTTTTTTTGTTGACGCAAATAATGAAGAGATTACCCAGGCCAAGGCGCAATGTGAGTTGAATGCCAGGGAGACAAAAACATTTACTGACACCGTGATTCTTGACGCCGCCCTGGCAAACAAGATTGCCTCGACACGCGTTTCAATGGATGAAACGCAATAGCGGTGTTCAGATTTCAAAAATCAGAATTAAAAAATAACCAGCATATGACTAAGGACCACCCAGCCAGACAGGACGAAGTGTATTATAACGAAACCTTCCTTCGAAAAAGCGATAAAACTCCCCATATCATGCCATAATTATATAAAAATCCGTGTTTTCGGGATCCGTGCATTTTTCCTTTTTTAAAGCTGCTTGACAGTTGCCCAGCCACTTTTAGCGAAAAGTTACCAATAAACAATAGTTGTGGTGTGGTTATATAGGTAAGTATTGGAAATATAAAGTATCTAAATAATGAATGGTAATATTATGTAAAACATATTGACTATTAATGACTAATATGGATTAATAATCCCTTTGTTTAAATCTGCCGTTAATATAACCCCATTCAGTTTGGTATGAAATTGAAATATGTACGAAAAAGAGGAGATGAGAAAATGAAGCGAAAGCCGGAGTTTGTCGGGTTGCTGGTTGTTGCAACTTTTCTGTTGGTTGTATTATCGCCAATGATGGCCTGGAGCGCTGAGGGAAATGAAGATGATTTCGAGATGTTTAACCTTGGTGAAATCGTTGTGGAAGGAAGCCGCTCTATAGCCAGCGATATTGTTATCAAAGACGAAGTGACAATCGAGGATTTTAAAGCGATAAATGCTGAGAGTGTGGCCGATGCCCTCACCTATGTGCCCGGTGTCCAGGTCACTTATGGCCGAAAGTTTTTCCCTAGTGTCTCGATTCACGGATTTAATGAAAACCGTATCCTTACCATGATTGACGGGGTGCCGTATTACGAAACAAAATATGGAGGTCTGGATCTTAACCAGGTCTCGCTGGAAGCGGTGGGACGAATTGACGTGGTGAAGGGCGCGCCCTCGGTCCTCTATGGGCCCAATGCATTGGGGGGCGTGGTGAATATTATTACCAAAAAGCCCACGGATAGACCTTATCTTTCCGTGAGCGCCGAATATGGTCTTGACGGGGTGGAAAACGGATTTAAAGCAGCCGTTTCCCATGGACGGAAAATCGGAATTTACAACTACTGGGTGAGTTATGCACACCGGGAATGGGATTCATACGATCTGTCGGATGATTTCGAGCCAAGAGAGGGAATGATCATGGACAGGACCGTTCGCCCCCCCAGCAGACGTTTTGTGGTCATTGAAGATGGCGATGAACGGGCCAATTCGGATTATAAAACGGACAATTTCTGGGCAAAGGTTGGTATCGAGCCTTCTGAAAAAACGGAGATTTACATGAATCTCCATTTGATAAGCACTGAAAAAGGCGCCAGCCCGGACCTTGATCGGGTGATGATCTTTTCAGATTTTTCACATCTTGCCAGAATCACGGCCTATGATGACTGGGGTATCGATTTAAGCGCGGAACATACCTTCAGTGATACATTCAAGCTGCAGGGGAAGCTGTACTACCATGATCATGAAGACGAGTATACGTCCTATAGTGATGAAACCTATTCCAATCCATACGCTTTGAGCACCTATAAAGACTCCATCTTAGGCGGTATGGTCCTCGGAAACATTGAGGTGGCGGATTCGGATACGTTGCGGTTTTCGGCACATTATAAAAGGGATTTTCACGAACAACGCGATATGGCGACGTTGCCCTACGCGGAAAGCATTGCCTATACGGGATCCATAGGCCTTGAGAATGAGTTCCACGGGTTGGGCGATAATCTGTCGATCCTGATAGGCGCCAGTTATGACTGGTATGACATTAAGGATGCGGAATCGGATCCGTACACCGATGGCAATATCATTGACTCCGGAACACCGGATACGAGCGGTGAGTTCAATCCCATGATCGGGGCGACATACTACGTCAATGATTCGATGAAAGTGTTTGCTTCCATCGCTCGAAAAACCCGATTCCCCACTTTGAGCCAGATCTACTCCGGAGAAGACCCGGATACCGGATCGGAGGCCCCGAACCTGGCTCTCGAAGCGGAGAGTTCAATTAACTACACCATTGGTGTCTCCGGCGGGAACGACGCATTCAAAATAGAAGCGGCCCCTTATTTTCATGATATATCGGATTATATAACGCGTGACCTGCCCCCTTCGGAAAACCCTTTCGAACAGTATAAAAATTACGACAAGGTTCAAATGTGTGGTGTGGAAATCAACACGGAAATAGCCCCTTACGATGACCTGCTTTTCAAAATAGCTTATGTCTACAACCATGCAAGGAACAAGAGTTCTGAGCGTGTCAGCAATAAGGTAATGAATGTGCCGGAGTATACATTTAATGTCAGTGGGGAATACATTGTTCCCGGGGTAGGAACCAAAATCAATCTGTCGATGCTGTACATGGGTGAATCCTACAGTGTGTTGCCGACGCCGGCGGATCCGGAGGCCGAAACTGAAATAAACGGGTGCTATCAGCTTGCCAACGCTAAGATTACACAATCCTTTATGGAGAGCAGCCTGGAGGCGTTCTTATCCGCGAGCAATTTGTTCGATGAAGATTATGAGCCGAATTCCGGACAACCCGCTGCCGGCAGAAAAGTCTGGCTGGGACTTTCATATAAATACTAAATCGGAACATGAAAATCATGAAATCAAAGATTACGCTTTTTCTGATAATCGGTGCGATGGTCCTGCTCTTATCGGCAGGAGCAAACGCGGAAACTGTTTTAAAAGTTACCGGAATCGTCAATCATCCCCTCGGGCTTACGATGACGGACCTGGAGAGATTTCAGCCGACGGATGTGCAGATCAATGACATCAAAAAGGATGGCAGCTACCAGGGTGTTTTCAACTGCCGGGGGATTTCCCTGAGCACCCTTCTCGGTGTCGCGGAAATTGAAAAACGAGAGACGGATTTTAAGAAACAGGTCGATGTGGCCGTGATTGTTAAAAGTCGGACAGGGAAACAGATAACCCTTTCCTGGGGTGAAATTTTTTATAAATATCCCGATGATGTCATTGTCGCCATATCTTCATCGCCAATCTATCCTCATAAAGGGGTGGATCATTTCGCCGACAAGGCGGTTTATGAGGAGATGATGAAAACCTTGAATCGGGACGTCGGTTATCCCAGGCTGATTGTCCGTGGAGACCTGTTTTCCGACCGCTCCATCGAATCGGTATCCGAAATTGTTGTAGTGGATGTAAAACCGAAGGTTGAGGGCAAAAAATCTCCTACGGTTTACTCGGAAAACTTTCAAATTGTAAAAGACGGGAAAACCGGCAAGAAGGTTACCCAAATGCCTGAAGGGCCCCGTGGAAGGATTCAATTGCATATTGTGGGAGAGGGGAGAGGATATCACGGTACCCGATGGATTGAAGGTGTTTCCTTCAAGAAGCTGTTAGAACCGTATAGCGCCCGGTTTAATGTGAACACCGTGTTTATCGTTTCAGCGCCGGATGCGTACCGGTCTCTCATTTCTTATGGAGAATTGTATCTGAATCCTCATGGAGACCGAATCATGATGGCGGATAAGGTTGACGGTACCCCCATCGATTCAAATGGCGGCCGGTTTATTCTTCATTTACCGGATGATCTTATGGCCGACCGGGAAATCAAAGCGGTGAGCAAAATAGAAATAATGAACCTGGATTGATCTTACAGATACGATTTATATAAACCTTCAGATGTCGGGCGCCAGGCGTAGAAAGCGTGGCGCCTGACACCTGTAGCCATCAATTGCCGCAAAGGCCCGGTAATCTCTGAGATATTCGCTTTCGGGATAATTCAGGTGGTTTCGGGCCGTTCTTGATTAAAGGCGATCGTTTTTGATCTTTTGGCGATAAAGCTACCACAAGAAACAGTTATTGACTTATAATGACAATTGTGGCTTTGTAATAACTGCATCAGGGGAGAGTATGAAAAAGATTTTTATAACTATATCGTTGATTGTATTGGGGGCATTGTTCAGCCTGTCGTCCGACGCCTTCGGTGAAGAAAAAATCCTTCGAATGTCCACCACCACCAGTACGGAAAATTCCGGGCTTCTGGGTGTATTGCTTCCCGAATTCACAAAAGATACCGGGATTCAGGTCAAAGTGTTTGCCAAAGGGACAGGCGCAGCCATACGGGATGGCATGGATGGAAATGTGGATATCATTTTTGTTCACGATCCTTCCCGGGAGGAAAATTTTGTTGCGGACGGTTACGGTAAATACCGTCTCGCGGTGATGCACAATGACTTTGTTGTTCTCGGCCCGGGGAATGATCCCGCGGGAATCAAAGGGGCGCCGGTCGCCCGGGCCTTTGAAATGATCGCCCAATCGGAGGCGATTTTCGTGTCAAGGGGTGATGATAGTGGCACCCATGCCAAAGAGCAGGCGCTTTGGCGGGCATCCGGCACAAGGCTGGCGGTCAAAAAAACTGAGATTGTCAAAAAAGGCAAGACCGTAGCTCTTTCATACGAATATCCGGTGGATATTGGGGGAAGATATCTTTCCATAGGGCAGGGGATGGGCAAGGTGCTCACTTTTTCCGAGGAGAAGCAGGCCTATACGATTGCGGACAGGGGAACCTACCTGGAATATAAATTCGGAAGAAAGCAGGGATTGGCTCTCGAGATCCTTTGTGAAGGGGGCGCCATCCTCTATAATCCTTACGGGATTATCCCGGTAAACCCCGAAAAGTATCCCCATGTGAACTATGAGGCGGCGGACAGATTTGCGAAATGGATCGTGTCCGAAAAAGGGCAGAAGCTTATTTCGGATTATAAAATTCAGGGGCAACAGGCTTTTTTCCCGGATGCCGTTCCCTGAGGTCAGAGGTCGGAAGTTCGAGGTCAGAAGTCAGATTTCCGAGAGCGGCCGAGTTAAAAGAAGAGGGAAGATGGATGATGGACGAGGGACGAAAAAACACACCTGACGACAAATGACGAATGACCCATAACCAATGACCTTTTTTATAGACGGTTTTAAATCCGCATTGCTGCTGCTCTGGTCTTTAGACGAAGAACTGCTGAATGTCATCTCCGTATCTCTCAGAGTCAGTTTTTCTTCTACGGTGATTTCAGGCCTTGCGGGTATTCCTCTGGGGCTTTGTATTGCGTTGAACGAGTTCAGGGGAAAGCGCTTTCTGACCACGCTGCTGAATACACTGCTGGCCATGCCGACCGTGGTCATCGGTCTTGTGGTATATACGTTCATATCGAGACGCGGTCTGTTGGGGGATTGGGGCCTTCTTTACACACAAAAAGCGATCATCATCGGGCAGGTCATCCTGATTGTCCCGATCATCACCACCCTTACCATCGCCGCCGTCAGCCGTATTGACACGAGATACAGAAAAACGGCAATGACGCTCGGAGCGACTTCTTTTCAGACCGCCCTCGTTATTTTCAGGGAGGCTCAATTCGGGATATTGGCTTCGATTATTGTCGCTTTCGGCAGGGTTATCGCCGAAGTCGGGATCAGCATGATGCTGGGTGGAAACGCCAGGGGATTTACCCGGACAATGACCACTGCCATGGCGTTGGAATATGACAAGGGAGAGTTTGTCCTGAGTGTGGCGCTGGGGATTGTACTTCTCATGATCAGTTTTGTTTTGAATATCGTGTTTAACCGATTTCAGGAGAGGGCGGGGGGGTGAGCCGTGTACCACGAAGAGATAGAGACCCTTACCAGGACTCAAGAAGTAAGAGAGCCCATGCTTTACGGGCTAAAAAACCTTACCAAAGCCTATGGGGATAGAATTGTCCTCGATCTTTCCCTCTTTCTGGACGGCGGCAAAGTCATTGGTCTTCTTGGACCCAACGGCGCGGGGAAAACTACCCTGCTGGAGGTGCTTGCCTTTCTTATTCCCCCGACATTCGGAGAGGTGTGGTACAAAGGGCGCCGGATTGATTTCGAGAAAAACGATGTGATCAGGCTGAGAAGAACAGTTGTACTGGTGCAGCAATCACCCATGCTTTTTACGACAACCGTCCGCCGGAATGTGGAATATCCTTTGAAACTGCGCGGCAATGATAAAAAAAAGAGAAAAAAAATTGCCGAGGAGCTTTTATGCCTGGTGGGCATGGAGGCATTCAGCCAATCAAAGGCCCATCAACTGTCCGGCGGAGAAACCCAGCGGGTGGCGATTGCACAGGCCCTTGCCTGCGACCCGGAAGTCATTCTTTTAGACGAACCGACCGCAAGTGTCGATATCGAGAACCAGATTATCATCGAGAGAATCATTCAGGACATTAATCGGCATAAAGGAATATCCGTGATATTGACGACACATGATATGCTTCAAGCCACGCGATTGTCCGATGAAATCGTGTTTTTGCGTGACGGCCGTGTTTCCGAACACCTGTATGAGAATATCTTCAGCGGCCATATCGAAAAGAATATGGAGAGTCGAACGGTTTGTACCATTCAAGAGCGTGTGATGATTCCCGTAAAAACGGATAAGAACGGAAGAGCCCGTATATCCATCGATCCCAAAGCTATCAGCATTGTCGGATTGCAGCGGAATGGTGGCATTGACGGCCTGATAAAAGGACGCCTGGTTCAGCTGACGGATGAAAAGGAATATATTCGGGCACTGCTCGATATCGGTGTGCCGGTGGGGGCTCTAATACCCAAAAACCGGGTGGGAAATATCCATATGGAGATTGGAGAGAACGTCTGGATTTCAATAGATCCGGAGAGGGTGACAATTTTCTAAACAAGGAGTGGCGAAATGGAAAAGAAAGGTCTTCTAAATACCAGAGAAGTTGCTGAGTTGCTGAATATCAACGAGAAGATGGTATATTCCTTAATAAGCGATAAAGGCTTGCCCGCAACAAAAGTGACCGGAAAGTGGCTTTTCCCGCACCATCTTGTCACTCAGTGGCTGGAGAATGAGACCATCAACTATCCCAGAGAATCGGCGCCGCTGCCACCGTACCATGGCCTTCTGATTATTTGCGGAAGCAATGACCTGCTGCTGGACAAAACAATTTCACTCTTCAACCGGCAGCATTCCGAGCATGTGGCGGTATTCGGGAATATGGGTAGCCTCGGCGGCATTCGGGCCCTTCGTAAAAATTTATGTCACATCGCTTCGAGCCACTTGCTGCAGGAAGACGGGAAGGATTATAATTTCGGACATGCCGGTGAAGAATTGGGGCGGTTGCCTGCCATAGTGAGTTTTTGCCAGAGAGAACAAGGTCTCCTTATCGCAAAAGGCAATCCGAAAAAGATCTTGAGTGTTGAGGACCTGGGCAGAGACGGCATCCGGATCGTCAATCGGCCCGTCGGTACGGGAACCCGGCTATTATTGGATGGAGAATTCAAAAAGAAAGGGCTTCAGGGCAAAGAGATAGACGGGTACGATGTCGAGCTTCAGAGGCACCTGGATGTCGGGCTGGAAGTACTTTCCGGAAGGGCCGACGCAGGACCGGGAATACGGGCCGTCGCGGGATTGCTGGGGATCGACTTCCTGCCCATCCGCTGGGAAAGATTCGATTTGATTATTCCCAAAGAGAGATTTTTCGACAAAGGTATCCAGATTTTTATGGGACTTCTCCACCAGCCGGCCTTCAAGGAACTGGTTCGCGATCTTCCGGGGTATACCTTGGATCACACCGGTGAAATGGTCTTTCCACAGGATGATTGAGCGGTTTCAGGTCGTCCCGGTTTTTAAAATCTTCGTATCCGATGCAGGCGCCGGAACTGCTTTACAGTGAATATCCCGTCTTTTCCGCTATCCGTATCCGGTTTCTATTCACCGGATCGCTTTTCCTGAGGTCGGATTGTCAATACCGGGCAGGATGCGGTTCGAACCACGCGCTCCGTCACCGATCCAAACACGAACCGATGGAATCCTGAATAGCCATGGGTAGCGATAACAATCAGGTTGGCGGATTGCTCATTGGAGAGGCTGACGATCTGGTCCGCCGGCTTTCCCTCTAACGTCAGCAAGCGACATGAAACATGTCCCGGAATTATTTCCGTCCGAAGCTTGTCCAGATTCTTCATTGCCTCTTCTTTGAGAGACTCCGTGATATCCGGCGGGTTGTAACCCGTAGGCGAGTACGCAAGGCCCGACCACACGGGCGGCTCAATAACATATAGAATAATAAGTTCCGCATCGAATTTTTCAGCCAGTTCTATGGCATTGCGCAGACCTTCCAAAGACGGTTCGCTGAAATCAATTGGGGCAACGATACGCTTGAGTGGAAACATGATTAGCTCCTTTCTTCGACAGTGGCGGGTTGAGTATGAACTGTCTAATAATATAAAATTTCTGTTATGATTGTCAATCCTGTAAGGAAGAGAACGCTCTCGGAAAAGTTGCTGCCGGATACTTGCTCTCCGAGGCGTCTGCCTCTCCTGTCTCTCAGTACCACGACTCCTGCGAAACAGGACATTGTGATGATTTTAAGGAGAGCGCTTTTTAAAAAAAACTGTCTAAAATTCATCTAACATATTGTAAGATTGGTTAAATGACGATTTTCTCATCTTGTGGCATGTAAATTGCTGTATATCTGGTCAAAAAAATCTTGTACGGGTTCATTATAAATAGAAGATGGAGGAATTCATGAAAGATAAATCACTCAATTTCAAACTTGTTTTCGGTGGGATTATAGCGGTGCTGATTCCTGTACTGGTCATTGGTGCCTTTTCAGTGAACCGGTCCTCGGGAGGGCTGAGGGCGCTTTCCGAAGAACAGGTGCTCAATCTGGCAATGGACCTGGCTGATATGACAAACCTGATCCTTCTCGAAGAATTGAAACAAGTTAAACAATTGGGTGTTGCTCAGACAACGGTGACGGCACTTGAAAAATACGGGGAGTCCGGGAGGGATGACGACATCACGGAAATCGACACTCTCGATGAAATGCTCGGGCGGATAATGGACAGTACAGGTCAGGACTACGAAACCATCCTTGTGAGCGATACAAGGGGACGAATAATAGCGGATGGAAGCAATGGAAAGCATACCGGAACATCGATTGCAGATCGATCATATTTTCAAACTGCGATGAGAGGTGAGGCAAATGTCTCTTCGCCTGTGAAGTCGAAAATTTCCGGAAAGGCGATTGCACCCGTCAGTGCGCCGATTTTTACCCAAGGGGGAAAAATAATCGGTACCGTAACCAATGTCTTGAAGATGGATTTTATTTCCGAAAAAATCGTATCTGTAACGGTCGGGAAAACAGGATACTCTTTTATGCTAAACGAGGAAGGTCTGATCATTGCCCACCCCATTGAGGGGCATGTCCTGACGACCAACGTGGTAAAAATGGAAGGGATGAGGAGATTCACGAAGGAGATGATCGATGGCAAAGCGGATGTCGGCGATTATACCTTCGAGGGTGATGACAAAATTGCGGGATATGCACCGGTTGCCCTGACCGGCTGGAGTGTCGGCGTGACGCAGCCCGTAGATGAATTCCTTGGCGTGGCGCATGACATACGAAACATCATCGCAATTGTCGGGTGTGTTTTTCTCACTGCGACGATCCTGCTCGTGCTTTTTTTCGTCCGTGGTATCAGCAAGTCCGTAAATGAAGTGATCGAAGGCTTGAATGCGGGTGCTCAAGAGGTGACCGAAGCCTCCGGCCAGATATCGAGTTCCGGTCAGTCCCTGGCCGCGGGTGCCTCGGAACAGGCGGCCGCTATCGAGGAGACGTCCTCCTCCCTGGAAGAGATGTCATCCATGACCCGGCAGAATGCGGAGAATGCAACTCAGGCCGACAACCTGATGAAGGAGACGCACGGTGTAGTGGAGCTTGCCACCAATTCGATGGAGGAGCTGATAATATCCATGGGAGATATTTCACAATCCAGCGAAGAGACTTCCAAGATCATAAAAACAATAGACGAAATTGCATTCCAGACCAACCTTCTCGCCCTTAACGCGGCAGTCGAGGCGGCCAGGGCGGGGGAGGCGGGCGCCGGGTTTGCCGTGGTTGCGGATGAAGTTCGAAGCCTCGCCATACGGGCGGCCGATGCCGCCAAAAATACGTCCGTGATTATCGAAGATACCGTAAAAAAGGTAAACCATGGATCTGAAATCGTAACCAAATCCAATGAAGCGTTCGGACAGGTTGCCCAGAATGCGTCCAAGGTCGGAAGGTTGGTGGCTGAAATTGCGGCTGCTTCCAATGAACAGGCGACCGGTATTGAACAGGTGAACAAGGCTGTTTCGGAAATGGACAAGGTGGTTCAGCAGAACGCGGCCAGCGCTGAGGAGTCCGCTTCCGCCGGTGAAGAGATGAATGCTCAGGCGGTGCAGATGAAAGAGATGGTTTCGGAACTCATGAGAGTGATCAAAGGTAAAAAGAGTTCGAATCCGGGGACGTATTACCCTGAAAAAGCAAAATACCCTGTTGAAAACAGCAATAAACATCTTTCGGCGTCGAACCCTCCGAAACAAAAGCAAAAACAGTATGCTCCGGAAAAACTGATTCCCTTTTCAGAAGATGACGATTTCCAGGATTTTTAATAACGTCCGGATAAGGGAGAATTGTCATTCTCCCTTATCCGAATTAATGATTCCTTGTCCCACGCCGGGAGCAATTTACTCTCCGATGATTTTTACCAGCACCCGTTTCTTCCTCCGACCATCGAATTCGCCGTAAAAGATCCGTTCCCAGGTACCGAAATCGAGTGTTCCGCTGGTGACAGCCACCACCACTTCCCGTCCCATGATCTGGCGTTTCATATGGGCATCGGTGTGCTGGATCCCTGGCATCAGATGGAACTGCTGGGGGCGGGGCCAACGCATGCACAGCGAAGGACTGTTGACTCGGTGGACCATCCGGCGAACCGATACGTTTCCTGGCTTGTCTGGCGTGTATCCGATTGCCTTGAGAAAACAGGGGCATGGTTTTCAGAATCATTTTTTGACAAATTTATTTGGTTCGCGCTATATACACAATCTGCATAACCTGTATGGATTTTTCAAATTTGCCCAATAGCATTACAGTTGAGATGATAGGCGGAACCTGAGAAACACTGCGCATAGAAACAAGGGGCTGAGCACTGATGGCAAAAAATAACGGCAACGGGAAATCCCTCGAATCCTGGATCTGGGATGCCGCCTGTTCGATTCGGGGCGCAAAGGATGCGCCGAAATACAAGGACTATATTCTCCCACTGATCTTCACCAAGCGCCTCTGCGACGTTTTCGACGATGAGCTGAACCGCATTGCAGCCGAGGTTGGTTCCCGCAAGAAGGCATTCCAGCTTGCCAGAACCGATCACAAGCTTGTCCGCTTCTACCTTCCCCTCGTACCGGAAGATCCCGAGCAGCCGGTCTGGTCGGTCATCCGCAGGCTGGCGGACAAGATCGGCGAAGGCGTCACCACCCACATGCGGGCCATCGCCAAAGAGAGCCCGCTCCTGCAGGGTATCATCGACCGTGTCGATTTCAACGCCACCACCCATGGCCAGCGCGACCTCGATGACGATCGCCTTTCCAACCTAATTGAGGCCATCAGTACCAAGCGTTTAGGACTCGACGACGTCGAGGCCGACATTATCGGCAAGAGCTACGAATATCTTATCCGCAAGTTCGCCGAGGGCGGCGGCCAGAGCGCAGGCGAGTTCTACACCCCGCCCGAGGTCGGAACCATCATGTCCCGGGTCCTTCAACCCGAGCCGGGCATGGAAATCTACGACCCCACCTGCGGCTCCGGCGGCCTCCTCGTAAAATGCGAGATCGCCATGGAGCAAAGCGCAAAGGGCAGGAAGCGCACCGTTGCCCCCCTGAAATTGTACGGCCAGGAGTTCACCCCGGAGACCTGGGCCATGGCCAACATGAACATGATCATTCACGACATGGAAGGTGAGATCGAGATCGGGGACACCTTTAAGAATCCCAAGTTCCGCACCAAGCAGGGCAGACTCCGCACCTTCGACCGCGTCGTTGCCAATCCCATGTGGAACCAGGACTGGTTCACCGAGGCCGATTACGACAACGACGAACTTGACCGCTTTCCAGCAGGGGCGGGCTTTCCCGGAAAATCCTCCGCTGACTGGGGCTGGGTCCAGCACATGCACGCCAGCCTCAATGACACCGGTCGCGCCGCCATCGTCCTCGATACCGGCGCCGCCTCCCGCGGATCGGGCAATGCCGGCACCAACAAGGAAAAAACCGTCCGCCAGTGGTTCGTGGACCACGATATCATCGAGAGCGTTCTCTACCTGCCCGAAAACCTCTTCTACAACACCACCGCTCCGGGTATTGTCATCTTTCTCAACCGGTCCAAGCCCAAGGCGCGCCAGGGCAAGGTCTTCCTCGTCAACGCCAGCCGGATCTTCGAAAAGGGCGACCCCAAAAACTTCATTCCGGACGAGGGCATCCAGCACATTTCCGATACCCTTATCGGGTGGAAGGAAGAGGAGAAACTCAGCCGAATCGTCGATTACAAGGAGCTTGCGAAAAACGACTACAATATTTCACCCAGCCGCTATATCCACACCAGTGATGCCGAAACCTACCGGCCGATTGAGGAGATTGTAGCGGAGCTGAAAGCCATCGAGACCGAAGCGAAAAAGACCGACAAGGCCCTGGGCAAAATCCTCAAGCAACTGGGAATCGGCGTATGAAAATCTTCATCAGCAGCGTGCAAAAAGAGTTCGCCAGGGAGCGCAAAGCGCTGGCTGAATACCTATCCGGCGATCCGCTGCTGCGACGCTTTTTCGAATATTTTCTGTTCGAAGATCAACCGGCGGCCGATCAGCGGGCGGACCAGTGCTACCTCGACGAAGTAGATCGTTGCGATATCTATCTCGGTATTTTCGGCAATGAGTACGGCTCGGAAGATGCCGAAGGGGTTTCACCGACCCACCGTGAGTTCAGTCGGGCCACCGAAAAGGGTGAGAACCGTCTGATATTTATCAAGGGCGCCGATGACAGCCTCCGGCATCCGAAAATGAACGCTCTTATAACGGATGTCGACAGCAGCCTTATCCGTCGGCGGATCAATTCCGCCGAGGAGCTTATCGCCGCGGTGTATGCGAGTCTTGTCAGGATTCTCGAAGAGCGCGAACTGATCCGTTTCGGTCCGTTCGATGCCACGTTCTGTAGAAACGCTTCGCCAGGCGACCTGGATGAAGAGAAGATCACCCGTTTTCTAGTGCTTGCCCGACGCGGCCGCAATTTCCCGTTACCGGGGGATACGCCGCCCCATGAGGTGCTGGTGCATCTCAACCTGCTCGACAATGGACGGCCGACCAACGCCGCCATATTGCTCTTCGGCAAACAGCCTCAACGTTTTCTGATCACCTCCGAGGTGAAATGTGCTCATTTTCACGGCTACGAGGTGGCAAAACCCATTCCTTCCTACCAGGTGTACAAAGGCACGGTTTTCGATCTCGTGGACCAGGCCAAGGATTTCGTGCTCTCCAAAATAGACCTTTGGGTGGGCACGAGAGCCGAAAGCACCCAGGCACCGACGAAATACGAAATTCCACAGGAAGTCGTGGCCGAAGCCATCGTCAATGCCGTCGTGCATCGCGACTACACCAGTAATGCCAGTGTGCAGGTCATGCTCTTTAAGGATCGGCTTGAAGTCTGGAATCCCGGCACGTTGCCGCCGACCCTAACCCTTGAAAAACTGCGCGGCCCCCATGCCTCCGTTCCTCATAATCCGCTTCTTGCCGAGCCCATGTACCTGACCAAGTACATCGAGCGCATGGGAACCGGTATCCGTGATATGTTCCGAAGATGCAAGAAGGCCGGGCTTTCCGAGCCTGAAATCAGGATTGACGGAGGGTTTTTTGTGGTGACGATTCGGAGGAAAAAGCCTGGGGCAGAGGCTCGGCCAGGGGCCAAGTCGGAACCAAGTCGGGACCAAGTCGGCACTATGTTGGCACTAAGTGGGCACCAAGTTGGAATCCTTCGTAAATGCCTGATAATCAGTCCTATTGGTGATCTCATGGAGATTGCGGAACGAACGGATCGCACCAAGTTCAGGAACCAAGTCCTGAAGCCTCTTCTTGACGATGGCCTCGTTCAGATGACAATTCCGGACAAGCCCAAAAGCAGCAAGCAGCGCTACCAAACCACTGAGCAGGGCCGCAGGTTGCTGGAACAACTGGAAAAGGAAAAGGGGCGTCCATGACGAACATTTTAGCAGCCGGACAAGTGAGCGGACAAGTCGAGGCCAAAGTCGTCGGGCAAGTTACCCCGCAAGTCACCCCGCAAGTCACCCTGCAAGTTACCCCACCAGTCGGTGTGCAGCCAGAGTCGCGATCAGAGTGGGTTATCAAATGGGGGCGGACATTCCTGTCCGCCAATAAAACTCTTGGAGGGTTGGAAAATCCGCCCTTCGGTCATAGAAACTGAGGCTTGGGAGACGAACAAGACGTTGAGGAAGATTTTGGAGAAGATTGGGGTATGAGTGATTTCAACCTGCTGATTGAACCGTTACCGCCTGGATGGACAAACCACCAATTCGGAGAGACGTGCGACCGAGTGAAAGATTCGTATAAACCAGTCGATGGTGGCAATACTCCATATGTGGGCCTTGAGCACCTTGCTCAAGGGTTTCCCTCGCTCGTTGGCCGGGGAAAAGAAAGCGATGTAAAATCTTCCAAAACCGCTTTCAAAGTCGGCGACATCCTCTTTGGGAAACTTCGTCCGTATCTCCGCAAAGGCGCTCAAGCGGACTTCGATGGAGTCTGTTCAACTGATATCCTCGCTTTTCGAGTGAAACCCGCTTGTGAAGCAGAATTTCTGAAATATGTCATCCACAGCGACGAATTTGTCGCTCACGCAAAATCGACAACGAGCGGGGTTCAGCATCCTCGGACTTCGTGGCCTTCATTGCGGGAATTCCGCCTTTCGCTTCCCCCACTCCCCGAGCAGAAAAAGATCGCGCACATCCTTTCGACGGTGCAGCGAGCGATCGAAGCGCAGGAGCAGATCATTCAGACCACCACCGAGCTGAAAAAGGCCCTCATGCACAAGCTTTTCACCGAAGGCCTCCGCAACGAACCCCAAAAACAGACCGAAATCGGTTTTGTCCCTGAAAGCTGGGAGGTAGTAGAACTGGGAACTCTCGCAAAGGTTGGAAACGGCTCTACTCCGAAACGAGCGAACGAATCCTATTGGGGAGGTGGAACAATTCCGTGGTTGAACAGTACCAAGATTCACGACCGATTCATTACCGAAGCCGACCAGTTTGTAACACCACAAGCCGTCAGGGAATGCCATCTGCCAAAAGTTGCACCGAACAGTCTGCTGATCGCGATTACAGGCCAAGGAAAGACACTTGGCAACTCAGCGATCACCCGGATCGAAACGTGCATCAATCAGCACCTCGCTTATGCACAGTTTCACTCGATGACGATTGTTCCTGATTTCGTGCTTTGGTTCATGCAGACACGCTATGAATACTTACGTTCCATTGCTCACGGCGGCGGAAGCACCAAAGGCGCTCTGACATGCGGCTTCTTGAAGACTCTCTTAGTACCAGTTCCGTCTACGGATGAGCAAAAAGAGATCATTACAGTGTTCCAAACGTTGGAAGACAAACAGAGCTCAGCAGCCAGCAAAAAGCTCGCGCTCCAAGAAATCTTTCGTACGCTGCTTAACGAACTGATGGCTGCGAAGACTCGCGTTCATAACCTTAATCTATCGGACGGAAATCATGAATGATCAAAGAGGCTCTTGCTGGAGAAAATGGGATCTCCATATACACACCCCAGCCTCCTTTCACTGGGGCGGTGGAAAGCGGTTCTCACAGATGGATTCCAAAGAGAAAGAGATTGCTCTAAACCAGGTTGTTGACACAATTAACAAATCTGATGTGGCGGCATTTTCAATAGTTGACTATTGGACCTTTGACGGGTTCGAGGAAATCCAAGCTCATGTCACTTCTGGTAAGGCGAATCTTGGCAAGATTGTTTTTCCAGGGATGGAGTTGCGAGTTGAAGCACCAGTTGACTACCGACTGAATATCCAAGTCCTCTTGTCTGATCGGCTGACTCGTCAACAAAGGGCAGATTTTAAGGCAGCACTTCGTTTGGGAGGATCAGGCCGATCGATTTCAGAAGAGGCGCTGATTGAATTTGGCCGAAGCCTTTCGGCTGACAAGGCAAAAAAACACGGTTTCAGTGGGAACTACGCAGACGACGATGTGCAGCTCCTGAATCTCGGTAGTCAGACTGCCGAAGTGACGAGGGAATCCTTGGTCAACGCCAAGAACTCCATACCTGAAGGAACGTGCCTCATCATTCTTCCATACGATACATCCGATGGTCTTGAGAAACTCGATTGGGCAAAGCATCCCTGTGCAGATCAATATTTCATGCAGTCTGCGGATATGTTCGAGACCAGGACACCGGGAAATGTGGACCTTTTCCTTGGCCGGAAAACTGAAGCTAATCAGGCCTTCTTCGACAATTTCCTGAAGACAATGGGAGGCAAGCCAAAACCTGCCATTTCAGGAAGTGACGCTCACAAACTTTCGGAATATGGATCGTTTCATGGAGATCGAATCACCTGGGTCAAGGCAGACCCCACATTTGAGGGACTTAAGAAGATCCTCATCGAACCCGAGGGCCGCGTCTTCATCGGCGAGTGTCCGGAGCAACATCAGATCATCGAACAACGGCCAACTAAATTCATCGATTCAGTTTCAATCAAGAAAAAAGCTGGGTCAACGCTCTCGGAGCATTGGTTTGACTGTTACATTCCTATCAACCCTGGCCTTGTTGCGATTATCGGGAATAAGGGTAGCGGTAAGAGCGCTTTAGGGGAAACAATAGGACTGCTTGGAAAAACTGCCAATTCGAGTGCATTTTCGTTTCTTAGCGATAGAAGATTTCGGCAGTCGAAAAACAACAAGGCATCACATTTTGAAGGCTCATTGGCTTGGGTAAGCGGAAACTCGGAGACAGCATCATTGAATGAAGATCCAGATTCGAATGCGTTCGAGCTCGTGAAATACATTCCGCAAAGCTATCTGGAAACACTTTGCAACGAATTGGGACTGGTGGAGGAGGGCGGCTTTGACGATGAATTACGATCGGTAATCTTTTCGCATGTTCCAGAACAGGATCGGCTGGGGCAAAATAGTTTGGAAAGTCTGATCATTTATAAAACGGAACAAACTGCAGCAAAGATTGAGATCCTTCAAAAGGAGCTTGGGCGGATTACGGCTAAGATAGTCGAACTAGAAAATCAAGGATCAATCGAACACAGGACAAAGATTGAGGGCGCTTTGGTCGCCAAGCAGCAAGAACTTGAAGTTCACGATAAAATATCCCACCCGTTGTTCCACAGCCTAAAAAGAGTGACGAGGAGAAGGAGAAGCTGGACGGACTGACTAAGCAGCTGTCAGAGAAGAAAGCCAAACTGGAATCTTCAGAAGGGGCTCTTACGAGCATACGGAAGGAGCTTTCAACGGTTAACTTCCTTTTATCTGCCACTCAACGACTTGTTTCGAAAATCGACAACTTGGCGCGGCAGGTTAGGACCTTCCAGACAGAAGCGGCACCTGAGATCGAGGAACTCGGTTTGAAAGAGGCTGATGTATTGACGATCAAACTGACCAAAGATTCCGTAATCAAAAAACAATCCGAACTTTTAGCCGATCAAGCAAGACTGGAGAAAGAGCTTAAGCCAGAGGAGAGCGGGACCCAAGCCGCGGCTCATGCGAAAATCGGGGCTGAGTTAAAAGTAATCCAAAATCAGCTGGATGCACCCCACAAAGCCTATGAGGCGTATCTGGAGCGGAAGACGGTATGGGAAAAGGCAAGGAGCAGAATTGTCGGCTCAAATGACACCCCGGAAAGTATCGAATTCTACAAAGCAGAATTGGGCAAGCTTGATGCTATCCCCACAGAAATAAAAACGCAGCGGTCAGCAGCTGTTGAGAAAACGAAAGACATATTTCGTGAAAAGGCTTTGTTGGCCGAGGTGTACCGAGCCCTTTACGACCCGGTTCAGAAGTTTATCGACTTGAGTCCCGTAGCAAGAGATGAACTGCAACTACGATTTAATGTTGAAATTTCAGACGCTGGGTTTGCTGATACTTTCTTTACTTACGTCAGCCAAGGTGTCCGAGGAACATATTGTGGCACAGAGGACGGCAGGAAGCGACTCAACAAGCTTTTGGAAGATAGCAACCTTTCAGACGAGGACGGCATCGTTTCATTCGTGGAAAAATTGATACAAAGTCTGCTTGTTGACGAGCGCGATGGGAAGACGCCCACATGTGTGAGAGATGTTGTGCGGAAGGGGCAGACGACTCAGTCGCTTTATGAATTTGTATATGGACTGGATTACCTCCGTCCTCGGTATTCTTTGGGAATTGCCGGGAAGGCACTGTCAGAGTTGTCACCAGGCGAGCGCGGTGCTCTGCTGTTGGTCTTCTACCTCCTCGTTGACCAAAATGATTCCCCGCTAATTATAGATCAGCCTGAGGAAAATTTGGATAATCAAACTGTCTTCAAGCTTTTAGTCCCGTGTATAAAAGAGGCTAAAAAGCGGCGGCAACTCATTGTGATAACCCACAATCCGAACCTTGCGGTTGTTTGTGATGCAGAACAGATTATTTGCTGTTCGATCGATAAACATGACGGTAATCGCCTCAGCTATCAATCGGGAGCTATTGAGAATCCTGAAATTAACAAGGCAATAGTCGATATACTAGAGGGCACAAGGCCTGCTTTCGATAATCGTACTCTTAAATACTTGGAGAGCGCAAAACGATAGAGCGATATGCCCACACCCGGAGAACATAAAACCGTCCAAGCACGCATCCTTGCTTATACACAAGAGATCGGATGGACGTTTGTGCCCCGCGAGGAAGCCGAGCAGCGGCGCGGTTTTGATCCGGATGTTCCATCGGCCGATCGCGCTAAAAACCGTTCACTCTTCTTCGACGACTTGCTCGACACCAAAGTCCGGGAATTCAATCCGCGCTATTCCGAGGCTGAGGGCGCATTGCTCGATCAGTTTCGCCATCTCCACACCGACATATACGGCAATCGGGAATTCGTCGAGCACCTGCGCAACCGGGGCAAGTTCCTGGACCACGAGGAAAAGCGCGGGCACGACTGATCCTGATCGATTACGACGACCCTGAGAAGAACGTTTACGAAGTTTCCGAGGAGTGGGCTTTTCATAAATGCCAGAGAAAGCCTCAAACAGGAAAAATAAATGGCTGACAAACTGATACCTCGATTTGATGACATCACCATCTTCGAAACCGACGACGGCAAAGCTCGGGTAGAAGTGCGATTTGAACATGACAATGTCTGGTTGACGCAGATTTAAAGAGGGGGAATTGCAGGTCGATTCAGTTACCGAGGAATGCTCGGTAACTGCCGCGGATGGCAAGAAATAGAAGTTAAAGGTCAAGAAGAAAATAAAGGACGACTGAACTCGGGTACTCATCAAAAGGAGAGCGGGGAATTGCCATGAAGCCAAGCGAACATAAAACCGTCCAGGCCCGAATCCTCGAATACGCAGAGGCCATCGGATGGACGTTTGTTTCCCGTGAGGAAGCCGAGCGAAGGCGTGGGTTTGATCCGGAGGTGCCGCCCGCAGACCGGGCCAAAAACCGCTCGCTCTTCTTCGACGACCTCCTCGACGCCAAGGTTCGGGAATTCAATCCGCGCTATGCCGAGGCCGAGGGTGCCTTGCTTGGACAGTTCCGCCATCTCCACACCGACATATATGGCAACCGGGAGTTCGTCGAGCACCTGCGCAACCGCGGCAAATTTCTGGACCACGAGGAAAAGCGAGAGCGCGACCTTACCCTGATAGATTACGATAGCCCTGAAAAGAATGTTTACGAAGTCACCGAGGAGTGGGCCTTTCACAATGGGCACTATGGCACACGGGAGGATGTCGTTTTTCTTATCAACGGCATTCCGGTGCTGGTGATCGAGTGCAAGAATGCCAACAAGGACGAGGCGATTGCCCTGGGGGTGGATCAGATCCGCCGTTACCACCGCGAGACGCCAGAGCTGTTCGTGTCGCAGCAGATCTTCACTGCCACCGATGCCATCGGTTTTTCCTACGGGGTGACCTGGAACATGGTGCGGCGGAACATTTTTAACTGGAAACTGAGTGATCCGCAGATTACGCAGATTTTCGCAGATTCAGAAACCAAGAAAAATAATCTGCGGCCATCCGCGAAATCTGCGGATAAAGGTTTTGATTTGCCCGGCCGTCTTGAAGCGAAGGTTAAAACCTTCTGTTCAATTCCGAATATCCTGTCGTTCCTGAAGGACTATATTATCTTTGCCGAGAAGGACGAGGAACTGAATAAATACATCCTGCGCCAGCACCAGACCGGCGCGGTGGAGGCCGCGGTCGGCCGAGCCATCGATCCCATGCGGACCCGCGGCCTTGTCTGGCATACCCAGGGCAGCGGCAAGACGTTTACCATGATCAAGACGGCTGAGCGGCTTTTTCGTGCGCCCGAGGCGGACAAGCCGACCATCCTCCTCATGATCGACCGCAACGAGCTGGAAGACCAGATGCTCAAGAACCTCACCGCGCTCGGCCTGAACAACCTGGAGCACGCCGGTAGCATTGCCCGGCTCAACCGCCTCCTGAAGGACGACTACCGGGGCATTATCGTGACGATGATCCATAAGTTTCGCGACATGCCGGCGGATCTCAACACGCGCTCGAATATCTACGTCCTCATTGACGAAGCCCACCGCACCACCGGCGGCGACCTCGGTAATTTCCTCATGGCTGGCCTTCCGAATGCTACCTATATTGGTTTTACCGGCACTCCGGTGGACAAGACCGCCTACGGCAAGGGGACCTTTAAGACATTCGGCTGTGAGGATGATAAGGGGTATCTGCATAAATATTCCATCGCAGACAGCATCGAGGACGGCACGACACTTCCGCTCTACTACCAGCTCGCGCCAAATGAAATGCTCGTCCCCCACGAGACGCTGGACGCGGAGTTTCTCTCTCTGGCCGAAGCCGAGGGCGTTGCTGATATTGAGGAGCTGAACAAGATCCTTGAGCGGGCCGTAAACCTGAAAAACTTCCTCAAGGGCAAGGACCGGATCAAAAAGGTGGCGCAGTTTGTTACCGAACACTACCGCGAGAACGTTGAGCCACTCGACTACAAGGCCTTCCTCGTCGGTGTCGACCGCGAGGCATGTGCCCATTACAAACACGCCATCGATCAGTTTCTCCCTCCCGAGTATTCAGAGGTTGTCTATACCGGCAGCAACAATGACTCCGTTCTGCTGAAGGAATTTCACCTCGATCCGAAGAAAGAGCGGCAAGTCCGCAAGAGCTTTGGAAAGCTCGATCAGAAGCCGAAGATTCTCATCGTCACGGAGAAACTGCTCACCGGCTTCGATGCGCCCGTTCTTTACGCCATGTATCTGGACAAGCCGATGCGGGACCACACCCTGTTGCAGGCCATCGCCCGGGTGAACCGTCCCTACGAGAACGAGGCCCATGAGATGGTGAAGCCCCACGGCTTCGTTCTGGATTTTGTCGGCATCTTCGACAAGCTGGAAAAGGCCCTTGCCTTCGACAGTGACGAGATCAATGCTATCGTCAAGGATTTGAAGCTCCTGAAGGTGCTCTTCAAGAATAAAATGGAGAGCAAGGCGCTGGAGTATCTGGATCTGATCGAGAGCAACTTCAACGACAAAGACGTCGACACCCTCATCGAGCATTTCCGCGATCCGGAACGGCGCAAGGAGTTTTTCAAGGAATACAAGGAAATCGAGATGCTCTACGAGATCATCTCGCCGGACGCTTTTCTGCGGCCGTTCATCAGTGACTACGGTACTTTGTCAGCCATCTATGCCATTGTACGGAAGGCATACACCAAGCGGGTCATGGTGGACCGAGACTTCCAGAGGAAAACGAACGAGCTGGTGCAGCGGCAGATCGGTACGAGCTTTTCCCTATCCGTCGAGGATGCCCTGGAAATTAATGAAGAGACCGTGAAGTACATCGCTGACAAAAAGGGGGGCGATAGCAGCAAGGTCATCAACCTGGTCAAGAGTATCGAAAAGGCAGCGGAAGAACATAGCGAAGATCCCTATCTGATTGCCATGGCCGAACGTGCGCGTGCCGTCCAGGAGGCATTTGAAGACCGGCAAACCACTACCGCCGAAACGTTGGCCGAGCTGCTTCGCGAGGTGGAGGTGAACGAAGCCCGGAAGAAAGAACAGGCTGCCAAAAGGATAGACGGACTGACGTATTTTGTTTACCACATGCTGGAGGATGCGAAGATCGGAAACGCCGAGACCGTGAGCCGTAAGATCCGGGAGGCCTTTGTGGAAACGCCGAACTGGAAACGAAGCGACAACCAGCTTCGGGAACTGCGCAAGAAGGTGACTTTTTCCATCTTTGCGGAGTGTGACGACCTCGACGCGGTAACCACATTGGTGAACGATTTGTTCCGCATTCTTGAAAAGGCGGACCGGATTTAGCCTATGGGCAATTTTGATGCAAAGGCGGCATTCAAGGAGCGGGTAGGACATTGGGCCGGGAAACTCGGTGTGGATGTCGTTTGGCTCGGGGTGCGGCCGATGAAAAACAAATGGGCCTCGTGCTCCACCAGCGGCCGCCTGAACTTCAACACCGAGCTGCTCGATCTGAAAACCGAGCTATGGGACTACGTTATCGTCCACGAGTTGCTGCATTTCTCTATTCCAAATCATGGAAAACTATGGAAAAGCCTGATGCGTGCCCACCTGGGAGAGTATGAGGCTTATGAAACAGAGTTGAAGCAGATAACGAATTGATTATCAATTCGGAATCGTGCTGAACCATACAATTCCCGTATTTACTCACCAATAATTTTGACCAGCACCCGTTTACGTCGCCGTCCGTCAAATTCGCCATAGAAAATCCGTTCCCAGGTACCGAAATCGAGTTTTCCGCTGGTGATAGCCACCACTACTTCCCGTCCCATGATCTGGCGTTTCATATGGGCATCGGCGTTGTCTTCCCCTACATTATGTCTGTATTGTGAAACAGGTTCATGGGGCGCCAGTTTTTCAAGCCAGATATCATAATCATGGTGAAGCCCGGACTCATCGTCGTTGATGAAGACGGATGCTGTTATGTGCATCGCATTTACTAATACGAGACCCTCTTTTATACCGCTTTCATCGATACAGGCCTGAACCTCCGGTGTGATATTGATAAAGGCCCTTCTGGTTGGAACATTGAACCATAATTCTTTTCGATAGCTTTTCATATCCGCCTCCAAGAGTGAATTTTTAGATTGTGGCCCGTTTTTCCAATTGAGGGCTTGAGCTGAATTTGCCTGGTGATTTTCGATTGGGGAGTTTGAGAGTATATTCTGAAACAGAAAAAATGGCGGAAAGAGTCGTTCTCTTTCCGCCTTTCAGTATAGTCTGTTTATTTTTTACGCTTTTCCAGCGGCCGCTTCTTCCTTGACTTCGGTGGCAACTTTCTTGCCTTCTTTGAACTTCTCTCTGTAATATTGTTTCATTCGGCTCGTATCGAAATTCAGCAGCGTACCGCCCGACTCGAAGTGTCTCTGGAACACCTTGCCCAGTGCATAGGTGGATGCCCCGAACGTGACCGGCATGGTCACAACGCCCACAGTCAGCCCCACAAGTGGAATCCATTTGATCATACTTGCGGTGGGCCCCAGCAAAAGCAGGGAAGCGGAGGAGCCGACCAGTGAACCGATGACGCTTTTTCCAAGGTCATCCGAGAAGGTCACATTGTAAATGCCGGACAGTTTTTTCAACATGCCGATCTGAAGTGCGGTCAGAGCGGCAAAATCAACAACAGGAAGTGGAATGAGGCCGACCCCCATGGAACCGAGAATAAAGTTTTTTATCGTATTGTCAGCGGCGAGTGTTTTTTCGATAGAGAGGGTTTCGTTAGTCTCATTGTTTTCAATAGCCTCTTTTTTCATACTTGCACCTCCTTCCTAAGGGATGGTTTTACATGTTTCTTCAAACAATAAAATTATGGCACTCTTAACCCCCGGTGTCAAATTAATTCAAGCTGAGGATTTTACAATAATTACCTTACCGGAATCGTCAGTGCCGGTTGCTGCCCCACAACACTCTGTGACTGTAACGAAAAAATCACATTTAAGAATATAAGCATCTGTTTTGATATGATATCTGAATCATCAATATAAAACCAGTGACCCCGGTAGGCAACGGCGACCGAAGCGTTTTCCGGCTTTTTGGTGCTGTGGTGGACTCGAATTGTCGGGAAGTCGGGGGGGACGGTTGGCGTAGGCGCCGTCTCCAAGAACAACTCCTTTTTCAAGATGCTTCCGGGGCACTTCAACCCCCTGACCAAGCACCGATAGCACTTCCAGAAAACTGAATAGTCTAAGGGAAACGATCGGCGGTCCCCCTTCGTCTGGAACCGCCGAAATAAGGTCGTTGGCCGGAACTATACGGCACAATCTTGTGAGGGAGGCATCGTCCTGGTCCGAAATTTTTTTTGATACTCCCAGCAGTGTGTCGATCACTTTCGCCTCTTCTCTGCTTCGATAGGACAGCATCATTAAAAGGCCGCCCCGGGGCATTTTTTCTCCCGACTCTTGATAAAAGAGGTGCAGATTCCTTCGATTTCTCAGGCGATTGAGATTATCGGCAAGCGCCAGAAAATCCTCATAGGTTGTATTCGAGAGGTTCGGATCATTGTATGTGTTTGCGAATTCTTCCACAAGGGTATTCATGATAAAATCGAAAGGCCAGCTTTCCAGAAGCACCAGTTGGGGAATGTCAATATTTTTGAGTAGATATTCGAAATATTGTCTTCCCTGAAGCGGTGAAAAGGTAAAGGTGGGCAGTTCCGAATATGCGCCGTTCAACGTTCCTGTGACGGTCGGAACGATTCCCAGGGCCGGTGTTTCTTCTTTGGGGATGGTAACACTGCCGCCCATGGCGCCACCGTAGCTGTAGCTTGTGGAAACAGACGACAATTGTAGAAAAAAGGGCTGTTCAAAATATCTTGTTCTCACCAGATTCATGAGCATCTGTTCGTTTTGAATCTGTTGAATGCTCTTGTTATATGCAATGGGCGTATAGGACAGCATTCGGGGGCCAATGGTGCAGGAGGAAAAAAAGAAAAAGGATGTGAGAAAAAAGAGAAGATGCTTGCTTTTCATGGTTCTGACCTCCGTTTGAAGTTGCTAAAAACATTACATTTATGACTTTTAGTGTCAAATTTATTTTCAAGATGTGCTCATTTTTTTTTCTGGGCGGATAAAGAAATATGGTATAGTACCACCTATTATGCATTTCAGAAAAGAAGGGGGTACAATGGATATTCGGAGGATGTTGTGCAAAATGGTATTGGGGATATTGACTGCCGGCACTGTTTTTACCGGAGCGTCCATGGGTGTCGACGCAAATGATACACCTGCCCAGAAAAATGAGTCGGAAGATTTTTTCCTCGAAGAGCTTGTCGTTACGGCAACAAAAACCGGTGAGACCGAACTCCGGAAAACACCCATTGCGGTTACGGCTCTGGCCGGGGAGATGCTCAGGGATACCGGTGTCTTTCGACTTCGGGAATTGGGTGAATTTGTTCCCAACGTGGAATTTACGCACAATATCGGAGATACACAGGGGTTTATCCGGGGTGTCGGCAATTACCTGATGGGGATACAGGCGGCGGGAACCAACGTGGCTTATTATGTAGACGGTGTCTATATTGAAGCCGGAGCGGGTCTCACTACTGACTTTTTCGATGTCGAACGGATCGAAATCCTGCGCGGACCCCAGGGGACGCTTTATGGCAGGAACGCGAACAGCGGTGCCGTGAATATCATCACCCGCAAGCCCAGTGATACGTTTGAATTCGATGCCGCCCTGGAACTGGGGAATTTCAACCTGCGGCGAGTGGATGCGACCGTGAGCGGCCCCGTAATCGGGGATATCGTGAAAGCCCGGGTCACTGTTTCCGACAGTGAGCGGGACGGCGTCCTGGACAATATCTCCACCGGAAACGATCCCCGGAGCAAGGATTTTACGGGGGTTCGCGGGTCTGTCGAAATAGCGCCTACAGATGCGTTCGATCTGCTGATAGCGGCAGATTACACGGATTTTGACAGCTCGGGTGCATCGTATAAATTAAACACGGACCAGGGCATGTTCGGAACCGCTCTGGGCGCCGAGGTCGCTCCGGGGTTCTGGGATGTGAATACGGACACTCCGGGATGGCTCAAAAGGGAAAACAGCGGTATTTCCGGCACCGTGAATTATTATCCAAATCAACAGGATAATCTTCGGCTGATTACCGCCTACAGGGAATACGAATCGGAAAGCCTGTCCGATATCGACGGCAGCCAGATGCCGCTCTCCATTGTCGGCGGAACATACGACAACCGGCAGTTTTCCCAGGAAGTTCAGTACCGGATGTCCCGGGGCAACTGGTTGTGGCTTTTGGGCGGTTTCTACTATCACCAGGAATCGAGCAGTTCCAGTGAGGGGGAGTTGAATTACATCCTCCTGACTTATGTAAACAGTCTCAACACGGAAACCGATTCCTATGCGCTTTTTTCCAGTATAAAATACGATTTGAGCAGTCTGTTCTCGGTGGAGGCCGGTCTCCGATACACCACTGACGACAAGGATATGCGGGTTAAATCCGTTGCGGAATCCCCGATTATCCAGATCCCACCGTCGGATGTGAAATACTCTGATGACTGGTCGGAATTCCTGCCGAGATTCGTATTCAATTACAACCCCACCCGGGAGATGATGTTTTATCTTTCAGCCGCCAAGGGATACAGGCCCGGCGGTTTTGCACCGTTCAACATCGTGGCCGACAGCTACATCAACCCGGAATATATATGGAGTTATGAACTGGGATATAAGGCGAGCTGGTTCAATAACCGCCTGCAAACCAACACAGCAATTTTCTATTCCGATTACAAGGACCTCGAAGTTCTTTACGTGACCATGGGCGTCGGACAACAGGACAACGCCGCCGAAGCGACCATCCAGGGGGTTGAGCTGGAGTTTACAGCCCGCCCGATGGCGGCACTCACACTGAACGGCATGGTCGCTTATCTTGACGCCACCTATGATGAATACATGACCCAGGAGCCGGGCTCGACACCGGCCGTACCGCTGGATGTCTCCGGAAACAGCCTGCCCTATGCACCCCGCTGGAGCGCCTCGCTCGGCGCACAGTATGTCTTCTCTCTGGGCAGCTACGGCCGATTGACCCTGCGCGGCGACATGTCATGGAAAGACCGGGTTTACTTTGATCAGTATGAGAGGGACAGTGTCTCCCAGTCTTCCTATACGCTCTTCAACGGTCTGCTGCGATACGAGACGGTCGCCGGCAGGTGGTCTGTGGAAGTATACGGCACGAATCTCTTCGAGGAAGAATACCTGACATACAGCCATGTTCTGTCTGAGCCTCTGGATGTGAACTGGGTACAGGGGGACCCGAGGCTTTACGGGATCAGAATCGGTTACCGCTATTGATGCCCGAACCGGCAAAGACGGAATTTCAAGTTCAAACTGCAGGGCCGGGATACGATGAACATTAAGACCGCCGAATTTTTCAACAGGGGATATGAGGGCCCGAAATATCGTATCTATCTGGTTTCCTGCCTGGGCAGTCTTGCGTTTTCACTGGTTCTCGTTATCGCCAACGAGGCATCTGAAATCGTATCCGGTGCGGGATTAGGGACGGAAATCAAATGGCTTGCACTGTTTATAGGCATTTGCATCATTTCCATTGCCTGTAAAAAATATACACTGAACCGCACCACTGCCATTGCCCAGAAGGTCGTTCGGCGGCAGCGGGTCGAACTGGTGGACCAACTGCGTCATGCCGAACTCAGGTGCGTGGAACAGATGGAACGGGGGGAGATTTATGCCAGGGTCGTACAGGACACCGAACTTCTCTCTCACGCCCTGCCGAACCTTGTCGCTTCCCTGGAGGCCGCTCTTTCCGCGATTGCGATTTTTATCTACATGGCCTTTATCTCCCTGGGCGGTTTTTTTCTTGCCTTTGGCGCCATTGTCTTCATGAACGTGCTCTTTATTTCGAAGTACGTCAAAATCAAGAAGACATTGCGGGCCGCGCGTTCGAAAGAGGGAGAATTTTCCGATGCGCTGGACGGCGTTCTGTCCGGGTTTAAAGAGATAAAGATCAATACCCGGAAAAACAACCATCTGTTCTCCGACATCGAAATCCTGGCCAGGACATCCGAACGCCGTAAAACAGAAGCGGAAATCGCCCATGACAAGAACGTCGTGTTCGCGATTCTGCTCAGCCAGATTGTCCTGGGTGTTATCGTTTTTTTCCTGCCCGGCTACAGCCCCGTATACGGCACGGTGATCACG
Source organism: Desulfobacterales bacterium (assembly GCA_963677545.2). Classification (GTDB taxonomy): domain Bacteria; phylum Desulfobacterota; class Desulfobacteria; order Desulfobacterales; family JAFDDL01; genus JBECKW01. The sequence goes on from CAXXKH010000026.1 coordinate 71,189, forward strand.
GAGCTTGTGGCCGCGGTATTGTTTCTGTTCGGCCTTACCGGTATGGCGATAGGAGGGATTTTTACCATTACCCGCGCCAATGTAGCCGTGGAAAATATTGAACTGCTCAAGGCGAGCATAACGGCTTTCAGCAGTAAAACCGGCAAACGAGCTGCGGCTGATTTTTCGGGATTCAGCACCCTTTCGTTGGCCTCGGTTTTTTTCAAATATACCGGGAAGAGAGACGAAAGGAACTTTACCGTCGGTCCCGTCGATTTTTCAATCGAGCGGGGAGAAGTCCTGTTCATCGTCGGTGGAAACGGGTCCGGCAAAACCTCTCTACTGAAGCTGCTTACCGGGCTTTATTATCCGACCGGAAAAGGCGTGATCATGCTGGATGACAGGCCCGTATTGCCTGCCCGTTATCAGGACTACCGGTCACTCTTTTCACCGATCTTCAGCGATTTTCATCTTTTCAAAAAACTGTATGGCATTCGGAACATCGACGATAAAAGGCTCAACAGCCTTCTTCGGGAGATGGCGCTCGACGGCAAAACGGAATACCGGGACGGACGGTTCACTCGAATCGACCTCTCCACCGGACAGCGAAAACGACTGGCCTACATCACCGCCATGCTAGGCGACAAACCCGTTTACGTCTTCGACGAATGGGCGGCAGACCAGGACCCTGAATTCAGGCGACGGTTCTACAATCAGTTTCTTGAAGACCTGCGGGCCGCGGGAAAGACCGTCGTCGCGGTTACCCACGACGACCGCTATTTCGACCGGGCGGACCGGATTATAAAAATGGAAGACGGCAACATCATCTCAGAAAGAAGATGCCGGGACAGCTAAAAACATGAGACAGCTGAAGATCGTACAGTTTTTCAACAGGGAGTACGAGGGCTCCAAACGGCGTATTATCGCGATGTCTTGCATCAGCGGACTCTCCTTTCCCCTCATGGTCTATGTCGTGAATCAGGCCGCCCTTTCGGCCGCCGCGGGGAGCACAGACGCCGATTTTCGAATTTTCTTCATGTACGTGGTGATCTGTGCGCTGATCCTGGTGACCAAACGGTATGCACTGACGCAGACGACCATCATGGCCGAATCCGTTGTTCGGAAGGTGCGGGTCCGTCTGATCGACAAAATCCGGCGTACGGACCTGGCCTTTATGGAGCGTCTCGGCAAAGGCGATGTCCGGGCCCGGCTGACCCAGGACACGGACCTTATCTCCTTTACAGCCTCGGATGTCATGTATGTGTTCGACGGCATTCTTTCGGCTGCCGGTCTCTTCATTTATGCCGCGTCAGTCTCGCTCCCAAGCTTTCTGTTTGTTTCCATTTTTCTCATCCTTCTGTTCGGCGCTTATTTTTTCAATTACCGTATCATCAGCCGGAAATTACACTTGGCGCGGGAAAAGGAGGGGCGATTTTTCGATGCCCTGGATGATGTTCTCTCGGGTTTCAAGGAGATCAAAATCAACAGGGGTGCAAACGACGATCTGTTTGCGGATATCGAGAGCATTTCCCATGAAACGGAAACGCTGAAGACCGAAGCGGGATATAAAAGCAACCGAAACATAATGCTTTCCTTTGTTCTTTATGAGGGGCTGCTCGCGGTGGTGGTTTTTCTGGTCCCCCTCGTCAGTGGCGCCCGCAGTGACGTCGTGATACAACTGGTGGCCATGATGCTTTTCGTGTATGGAACGTTGAATGGCATCAGCCGGGGTATGCCCGTGGTTTTTACAACCAATGTGGCGGTGGAAAATATCGAGAGACTTGAAAGCAGAATCGATGCTTTCGGACCTCTTGCAGACACAGTGGTCCCTGAATCGACTGATTTCAACCGTATCGGGCTCCATCAGGTTTCCTACCGGTATACGGGAGAAATGGAAAGTGTCCTGTTTGAAGAAGGACCTATCGATCTCACCATTCAGAAAGGGGAGGTCCTGTTTCTGGTGGGAGGAAACGGCAGCGGAAAATCGACGTTGCTGAAACTAATAACTGGTTTGTACTATCCCATGCAAGACGGGAGCATTCAGTTGAATGGTCGGGCCGTCACTCAGGATAATTACCAGGCCTACCGGGAGCTTTTTTCCACGGTATTTACGGATTACCATCTTTTCAGAAAATTGTACGGACTCGAAACCGTGGATGAAAAGCGGGTTTCAAGACTCCTTGGAGAGATGGCCCTCCACGCCAAAACGGAATACAGGGACGGGGCGTTTACGAATCTTGATCTCTCCAGGGGGCAGGGAAAACGTCTGGCCTATATCGCCGCGCTTCTGGAAGATCGACCCATTTACGTGCTGGACGAATGGGCCGCGGACCAGGATCCGGAATTTCGTATTCATTTTTACGACAGGTTTCTTCAGGACCTTAGGGCCATGGGGAAAACCGTCATCGCCGCTTCTCACGACGATCGCTTCTTTGACCGGGCCGACCGGGTGATCAAAATGGAGGAGGGGAAAATTGTCGAAATAATGAATCCTTTAGAAATTGATTGAGGCCGGTAAGTATGGTTAATAAAAATGGAGGCGCCGAAACCTCACGGTTGCTGCAACGGATCCGCTATCAAGCCGGTTAGAAAAGGCAATACTTCGTTATCTTCCAACGCCATTGCAGGCCAGTCGCAGTTCACTTCCCAGAAACTTTTTCCTTTTAGACCGTTTGCGTTCCAATATTCAAGAACAGGCGTAATATCCTCGGCTTCGAACGCACAGAGGTAGAACAGCATCATTTGCACAAGCCCCAGTTTGTACTGAGCATGCATCTGCTCGAAAGAGTAATCGGATACGCCATGGCTGAGCAGCATATGGTAGTACAGATTCAGAAATTCGGCTTCCTTTTTCCGGCGCTGTTCCGGAAGCAGGCCGGTAACGACAATCTGGGCCAGATCCGTAGGACCGGGGGCTGCCGCACAAAGTTGCCAGTCGATGACACAGAAGGCGTCGTTTCCGCCAGCGGGAGAGCGTGTCCCGGCAGAATCTCCTTCCTCTTTCGGGAAAAGCAATTGAGTGCGGTAAAAATCTCCGTGAATCAACGTGACAGGCCCTTTGTTGAAACAGTCGTCAAGCAAGCGGGCATTGGGCAGCCACAGCTCAAGGAGCGATATCAGTGTGTTTCCCACCTTTTCCCGGTGGAAACGTCGCATGTTTTCAAGCGATCGGGACAACTTTTCAATAAACGTCGGAAGCAGCAGGGAGACATGATGGGGATGTGCGCGGGACAGGGCATCTTTTTTATTCCACCATGTTGCATGAAAGGCCGCCAGATGACGGACCGCCAGCTCGATATCTTCCGGGTTGCCGGAGAGAAGATCCCGATGACAGGTGTCTTCGATATAGTCCATGAGGAGCATGCAGGAGATCTCTTCACTGTCATATTCCGCGGCATAGCAACGGGGAACCGGAATACCGGGAGTATCTCCGAAATCGTTATAAAAAGAGACTTCCCTCTGGAATCCCAGGTTGATTCCGAGGGCTTCCTTGATCATCGGATGATCCAGCGACGTTTTGAATACCAGTTGACGCGGTGCCGATGCCGGTGGGGAAGAAACGTCATATGTCAGGGACAGAATGTGCACCGTGGAAGTCATACCCTGCTTTGAAACAGGTATTGAATTGAAGTCTGTAATCCGCTCTCCATCGATAACGCCGCTTTTCATAAGCGTGCGATTCAGCCAGTCCGGTGTGATATCTTCAACTCGTTTTGGATAGGTCATAGTGTTCGTTGACGGGGGCTTCAAGGACGGACTTCACGCTTGCGTTTATCCGATGCGATCACCAGCAGCAGCCCGATTAAAGGTGTGAGGGCCAGGGAGGCGAAAAGATATCCCCAGAAGCCGAACTTACGGTTCATCCCGAGAACCCCCACCAGGATGCTGAGAAAAATATGTGAAAGAATAAGCAAAGGCATAATCACTCCTCTATATAGACAAATTGTCCATCGCGAACCAGTATGAAATAAACTTTTCTTTCGGCCAATTCTCCCTGATCATCAAAGGCATAATTACCTAAAATGCCTTGCCATCCCTCAATATGTCTCAGTGTTGATGCTACCACAAGGGGAACGGCGGATTTACCGGTTGTCATGGCAAATTTAAGAAGGTTGACGATATCGTATCCCAGAATGGCATACTGATCGGGTGACTGGTTGTATTTTTCATGGAACGACCTTTTGAAGTCCGGGTAGACGCTGCTCGACAGATGTGGCGGCACAATAGTCGGGAAAACGATCCCGTTTGCCGCATCGCCCGCCAGGCTCATCAACTCCCTGGAATTGAGTGCATCGCCCGAAATGACGGGAACCTCGACGTGCATCTGGCGAAGCTGCTGCAGGAACGCACCTGCCCGGGGGAGAACGGCGGCCAGAAAAACGGCATCGAAATCGAGTTTCCGGATTTCAGCGATCAAGGGTCTGTAATCGTTCTGCCACGGAAGATATCCCCTGTGAATGACTATCTGTATCCCCAGTTCGGTTGCCTTCTGGTGAAAGATATCCGCCAGACCATTTCCGTAAAGCGTGCTGTTGTCGACGATGGCAATCTTCCGGTATCCCGTCCGATAGGCGTACCGGGCAAGGGCATCTCCATAAACGTTGTCGTTCGGAACACTCCGGTAGACATACTCGAACCCCTGTTCAAGCAGAAGGGGGTGACTCGCCGAGGCGATTACCAATAGAATTCCGTTGAACTCGTAAGTTATCATGGCCGAGAGGGTCGCATCGGAATGATGATGACCGATCACGGCGACAATCTCTTCATCTTTCGCGAGAGGCTCCGCGTCGAAATAGCCGTTGGGCTCGTCCGTACCCTTGAAATGGCGGGCACGAAGCTTTCTGCCGAGAATACCGCCGTTTTCGTTGATTTTCTCGACAGCCAGGTCAACCCCCTCCCTGAAGAGAAGGGGCGGTGTCAGGTCGGGCCAGACCGCCGCTATCACCACGTCTGTTTTTCCACTCCGTGCGATTTCCGCCCGCCTGGTTTTTGAACGATCATAGGAGCTGTCGCATGAAATGAGCAACGGGAGTGCGAACAGAAGCAGCAGAATATTCCGTATGATTGCCGAAAACTTACGTTTCATGGCAGGCACCCTGGAAATATGGCTGAAAAAGGAGATTGTGGCCGGGACGTTCAGCGTTCATCCTGTGATCCTTTTCCCGGATTGGTTGTATCCGGCAAGTCCGTTGCCGCCTCCGGCTGAAGTGCGTTTTCGACTTCAGATTCGCCGGAAGACGCCGGCGCCGGCTTCTCCGTTGAAACGCCCCAGTCCTTGGCATCCAGAATGATGGGAAGGCCATCGCTTCCCGATCCGATTACCACGATTTTTGCATTGTTCGAACCGGCAAGTTCCAAAGTGGCCTGTATACCGCGCCAGGTGAGAAGCTTGTCGCTTAGGGAGGAACCGATAATTCGGTTGTAGTCGTAGTAGCCCCCGGCCTCGATTTTTTTTCTCTCCGCTTCCTTTTTCTCCTTTTCCAGCTTGAACTCATAAGCGGCGGCCCGCTCCCTTTCCTCCAGCTTGACTTCAATGGCCTCTCGAATACCGTCCGGGAGTTCCACATTGGTGATGAGTATATCGTCTATTCTGACGTATCGTTGAGACATTTCAGCGATGGCTTCATTGACGATTTTTTGAATAAGCGCCCGTTTCGTAGAATAAACTTCCGTGGCATCAAATTCGCCGATGATTTTTCGAATCACCGCCTCCGCTTCGGGAATAACGATTTTCTCGGGGTAATTGGGGCCGACACTCTGGTGAAGAACGCCGGTGAGCTGGTACTCCGGCTTGTAACGGATGGTCAGGTTGAAGCGGATTTTCATTCCCTTCCGGCTCAAGGCGAACATCTCATGATTTATAACCTGGTATCGAACGTTGTATTTGGTCATGGTATCCCAGGGCGCGATGACATGAAACCCTTCACTGTAGACCTTGTCTACAACGGTGCCGCCGAAAAACCTTTGAAACAGGACGCCGCCTTCTCCGGCACTGATCGTTATGAAAATTCTTTGCCAGAAAAGGAGGACCACAAACAGAACGATGAGGAAAGAAACAATTACCGGAGACAGGTTCGCCCTGATTTTCTTTTTGATGGCGTCAATACCGGCCCTGATTTTCATTTCTCGCCGACCCCCCCATAGTAATTCTTCCGTACGATATGCTGAAACGATTCACAGGTTTCGATCTATTTGAGAATATCCCAAAGAAACCGCTTTTGTCAAAGTTTTTCATCTGCAGAGGTTTTTCAAATACCGTGAAGAAAAAGGAGGTGGCTGGAGCGGGGTATATCCGTCATGCCGGGGATGTTGGGACCCCGGAGGTTCTCGACTGTCCTGTTTCCCGAATGGAACAGATCCAAAGCCCCGCAAGAACGGTGATGGTTCCGATCGTAAGGAATCCCGGCCAGTGAGCGTCGGAAGAATCCATTATCCATCCACATATGATCGGCCCGAGAACCCCGCCGACACTCCCCATTGACATGATTATCCCGTAGGCCGTCGCAGCGAGTGGCGGTCCGATTTCCTCCAATTCTACAGGGATCAGCATGGCGATGGGGGTGGTGGCGCCGGCGCCGATGCCGCCGAAAACCAGCGCGGTAATGAGTGCCGGACCTTTGGCGATTCCCGTCAATATTAAGCAGACGCCTAAAATGAAAGGGCCGGCAATTAAAAATGGTTTTCTTCTTCCCAGCCTGTCTGAAAAAAAGCCGCCTAAAATATTGAAGACAAGGGACATGATCATAAATATGGAAACCAATGCCCCGGCGTTTTCATTCCCCCGTTCAGAAAGAGAAACCGGCAGGAGTGAGAGCGCCGCCAGCAGACTGAAACTCAAAGAAGCGCTGTAAGCAGAGAGAATCCAGACATCCCGTACCCTGATCACCTGTTTCACACTTTTCATGAGGGCGTGTATCCCTGCTTCCTGACCTGACGATGTCCTCCTATCCCTGAAAATCAGGAGCCAACCGATGCCTGCCAGTATTACAACGAAGCTCAGAAGAAAAAGGGTGTTTCTCCAACCGCCAAGGGCAGGGGACAGGATACTTGACAATCCCATCCCTACTGCGGCTGCTAATCCGTAGGCAGATATGGCGATACCGTTAGCCAGTCCCAGTTCGGACGGCTCAAACCATGATCCCAATGACTTAGGGAAATTGGGCATCATAACCGCCACTCCCACACCAATGACCGCCATGTATAAAATGAGCGCCGAGGCGTTATTGGCCGTGCCTCTCAGCATTCCAATGAGACCCACCAGTGCCACGGCAAGACCGTAGCTCCACTTCGAGCCAACCTTATCGCTGATGATTCCACCGATGAGTGCCAGGAAGATGGAAGCCATTGTGATGGCGCTCATGATCGCCCCCATTGCCGTGTTTGTCAGTTCGAAATCCTGCTTTATTTCGATGTAGAGTGGCGGGAGCGTGTAAATACTGATGCCTACCAGAAAGGAACTTAAGGTGAGAATGGCAAGTACAATCCAACGATATCCACCGTGTCCATTTTTCGTCATTTTTCGTTCCCGTGCGTTTCGTTATTTTTGCGATTGTTTCTCCATTTTTTTTTGAGATTATCCCAAGGCAACCAGGTTTGTCAAAAGCATTTATCTGTCCTGTTCAAAACAGCAGGGAAAATCATCTCGATCGTTTTTTGGTTTTTATGTTTTATAACCTCTTGTAAAAACATTAAAAAAAGATTGCTGCTTGTTATTTTGAGCACGCATGTGATAATACTTCGATAAGTTATGAGGAATTGGTCACTTGATTATCTTTAGATTCTCGAGTTAGTTGTACCGCTTGTAAAGAACAGAAAAATAACTTGATGAGGAGGGTATTATGCGGGGGGTTCTCTTTTTAAATTGTGGAAATAGATTTTTTCGGTGCATGCGAATTATCCAGTTCCTGGTCTTTTCCATTATTCTGTTATGTTGCATAAATGTCTCCGCCCAAAGCTCATCAGACGATAAAAACCAATACCTTCTTGAAGAAGTTATGGTCACTGCCTCGAAACGGGAAGCAACGGCCCAGGAAACACCAATGGCCCTGTCGTATTTTACTTCGGAACTCATAGATGTGAAAGGCATTCAAAACATCAACGATTTGCAATATTCTGTACCGTCATTGCTCATGGGGCTTACATCCGCGGGTGGCGCAAAATTGACGGTCAGGGGAATCAGCAGCGAAAGTTTCATGACGGGGGGTGATCCGGGGATTGCACTTCATATCGACGGACAGTACATCCAGGCGACAAGTTATGCTCTCAGGGATTTGTTTGACATCGAACGGATAGAAGTGCTCAGGGGCCCACAGGGGACGCTTTATGGCCGGAACTCGACGGGCGGTTCCGTGAATATCATAACCAAAAAACCTACGGATGAATTTTCCGGCCAATTGAATGTTCTGCTTGGCGATTATGAACACAGGCGCATTCAAGCCGTCCTGAACACGCCGCTGACGGATAATGCGTTCTTCCGGATTGCGGTCTCGGATGATTTCCGGGAAGGGTATACCCAAAATGTCATAACCGGAGATACATACGATACTTCAGACTATACCGCTTACCGCGGATCACTGCTGATTCGACCAACGGATAATCTTGATATCCTTTTAAGCGGATATGTTTTTCAGGAGGATGACAGCAGGGGATTTACGACGGTCGCCCATCCCTACAATACGCATGACGGCCTTCTCGGCATTAACTTCCTGACGGGCGCGCCGGTGGTGACCAATATTTACCGGGATTACAATGCGCCTCCCAATCCTGCCGCCGATGATCCGAGGAAAGTCAGAATGGATACAACGCCTTTTGCCCGGGAGGACTCCGAAGGCGTCTCACTCGATGTCACCTGGGCGTTTAGCGGCATGAAGTTCAAATCGATAACCGGGTACCACAACACAGAGTGGAACGACAGGCGGGATGTCGATAATTCCGATGTGGTGACGGTCGTTTCGGAAATGGATACGGAATATACGACTTTCACCCAGGAGTTTCAACTGTCGTCGAATGCGGAAGGGAAATTCGACTGGCTCGTCGGCCTCTTTTATTACAATGAAGATTCCACATTTGATAACAGAAACCCGATCCTGAACATATCCGCCGTATACCCGTGGTGGGACGAATGGAATTTTGTATCCGGCGCCGCAACGGAAACGGAATCATGGGCTGTGTTCGGACAGGCGGATTATCATTTCAATGACCGTCTCACCGCCACCGCGGGTCTTCGGTACACATATGAAGAGAAAACATTTGAAGAATCGCTTTATCTTCCGCCATATGGTCTGGTGACGCCCATGGTCAGCAACGATGAAGAGAGCTGGGAAGATGTCACCGGCACCATCGGCCTTGACTATAAACTGGCTGATGAAGTGATGGTGTACGCATCGGTGTCCCAGGGCTTCAAGGCCGGTGGGTTCAATGCAGGCGGATTTCATGAGCCGTATGAACCTGAAACGGTCACCGCTTACCAGGCGGGAGTGAAGGGCCGGTATCTCGATAGCACCCTGCAGTTGAACCTTGCCGGGTTTTATTATGACTACAGCGATTTGCAATTGTGGACAAATATCGAAGAACTCACTTTGATGACAAACGCGGCGGAGGCATCCATAAAAGGTGTGGAGGTCGAATGGATATACCTTGTGACAAACGCATTGAAAGTTGACGGCTCGGTCGCTTATCTCGATGCGGAGTACGATGAGTATTTCGCCGCGGATTCCCACTACCCGGGGTCGGCACTTGGCCTCCAGGATCTTTCCGGTAAAAAATTGAGCAGAGCGCCAGAGTGGAAATACAATATCGGTGCTCAATACGGGGTGCCTCTGCCCGGAGGAAATCTTGGTTCCTTGACGCTGCGGGTCGATTTTTCCTGGGTTGACGATCACTATTTCCGGGCCTTCAATCTGGAAACGGACAAACAGTCCGCTTATCACAGGACCGATGCAAAGCTAATGTGGGAAAGTCCGGATGGGCAGTGGTACGGCGAACTGTTCGTCCGGAACATCGAAGATGAGGATGTTGTCGGGGAGATGGTGATTTATGGCAGCGGGTTTGCCGACAACAGGGGAAGCATATTCCTTCCGCCCCGGACATGTGGCGTGCAGATTAAATATTTCTTCTAGGGTAGTTACCTGGTGGTGACCCCGGGCAAATATCTTCAAGCCAGGAGAGCCATTTTCAAAACGTTTTCACGTCATGCATGGAATAAGGCACAAAGTGAATCGGTTAACGCAAAAACTGGATGAAATGAAACGTTTTGAAATTGGCTGAGGAGAAACTAAATATGAGGGTAGAAAAGTTTCGCAAAACGATATTGCTTCAGATCATTTTTATCTGGATTGCTCTCGGTACGGCCTGCGGACAAGGGAACGATCCCCTTCCGAACTGGCGGGAGACGGCTCATAAGAGACAGATCGTTGCATTTGTGACAGCGGTGTCGACAGCGGGCAGTGCCGATTTCGTACCCGTGGAGCATCGTATTGCCGTATTTGACATGGATGGCACGTTGATTGTCGAAAAACCGACTCCGGTCAATTTCGATTTTATGCTCGATTATCTTCGGACGGTTGGGGAAAAGAGCGCCCCCTTGCGGCAGGTCCAGCCCTATAAGGCCGTTCTTGAAAATGACATGTCGTATCTGATCCGCAATTCAAAGCAGGTGGGACTCACGGCCCATATGGGCTATTCGGAAGCGGATTATATGAAAAGAGCCCTGGACTTCGTCAAAACCCATAAGCACCCGAAGTATAACAAGGCCTATATCGACCTGTTTTATTCTCCTATGGTGGAACTGATCGAATACCTCCACTCGAACGGCTTCCGTGTCTATGTGGTGTCGGGATCATTGCAGACGTTTATTCGGGCGGTTGTGAAAGAGAAGATACACCGGCTACCTGTTTCCAATTTGATCGGAACGCGCACCGCGTTGACCTATCAGTTCGCCGACGGCCAGGCGGCATTTTCCCGGGACGGCAGTTTTATTAAACCCGAAAGTGCCGCCAACGAGGGAAAACCGATTTCCATTGCATTGAATATCGGTGAAAAACCCATTTTTGCATTCGGTAATTCCTCAGGTGATCAGCAGTTATTCGAATATACGTCGACAAATAAAACATATAAAAACCTGATTCTCTGCCTGGAACACGATGATGACGCACGGGAATACACATATGCCAGCGGTGTGACATTCGAACCCGAGTGGGTGAAAATAAGCATGAGAAATGATTTTAGGGTCGTTTTCGGAAATTGATTGATGTAGTGGTGACCCGGTTGCCATGAAAACTGTTCGGGAGGTTCAATGTCCTTTCCATCCCGCATCGACGATATTACCGTCGAGTGGCTGAATGAAGTATTCACGAAAAAGAAGGTTCTGACAACGGATCGCATCATCGGTTTTAATGCCGAACTTCTTGACAAACAGGGCACGACCTCCAGGTTGTATTTGATAACGTTGTTGTACAACCGTGACGCCGCACAAGGGCCATGCCGAATCATAGCGAAATTCTCATCGGACGATGTGGAGATAAACAATATGGTCCGTACGTTTCGCGGGTTCCAGCGGGAAGTCTCTTTCTATGAAGCCTTTGGGGCCGATGCGGGTATTCCGGTGCCCTGTTGCTATGCTTCCGGATATAATGCCGATGATAATTCCTGCATGCTGCTGATGGATTATATCGACAATACCCGTGAACGGAATGTGGAAACCGCCACTATAGAAGATATCGAAATGGCGGTCGAACACCTGGCGATTTTTCATGCGAAATGGTGGGGAAAAGTACGTGAAATAAAAAACGTCTGTTCCGAACACGCCCCGTTTCTGCTGGATCGGCGTGTTAGAGAAGTGACCATTGCACTCGAGAAGATACACAATCGTTACAGCGACGACGTGGGCCGGACCGCGATATCGCTCCTTGAATTCTGGCTCTCCAATGTACGGTTGCTGACCGAATATCTCGAAAAAGGGCCCCTGACCCTGTGCCATAGCGATTTTCACCCCCAGCAGATACTCTTTCCCATAGCGGAAGATGATCCTTTCTGTGTCATCGACTGGCAATTTGTCTCCAGTGACTGCGGACCCGCGGATCTTTCACGTATCATACATACCGGTCTTCTTCCTGAGCTTCGAAAAGAAAATGAAAGGGAACTGGTGGAGAAGTATTATGCGCTTATTTGCCGGTACGGCGTAACGGGATATTCCCTTGAAAAGCTCTGGACGCATTATCTGCTAGGAATTCTCAAGATCATCGTATTGAACGCCCGCGTTTTCACGGTACAGGATATTCCGCTTGCACTTCAATGGTGGGAAGCCAACGGTCCCAAGGAAATATCGTTATGGGAGTTGCTTTTCAGATGGCCCGGACAGGCCATTGAAGAACATGGGGGTGTGTCTGTGATTTCGCGTATTGTTCACAAGGGGGATATTAGAAAATGAACATCGAACGTCCAACGTCCAACATTGAATGCGGAAATCGCTTCGCTCCAACGTTAGGTATAGGCAGTTATTCATTGATATTTTTGTGAAGCAAAGCAAAAAAAATCGGTAGAATACCTTATTTGATTACTTGTGTAACCCGTCCTTCCTCCATTTTAATGATCCGGTCCGCCCTGTCAAAATAACTGTCATCGTGCGTCACTGCGATGACTGTCTTGTTCATTGCCCTCATGTCATTCAGGAACTTTTCGTAAAAGAGCTTCTTATAAACGGGATCCTGATCAGCAGCCCATTCATCAAAGACATAGACCGGTTTTTCCTCCAGCAGGGCAGCGATATAGGCCAGGCGTTTTCTCTGTCCGGTGGAAAGATCGATATTTGTAAAGCCTTTGTCTTCATAGCCTGTCCGGTGATGAATATCCATCTCTTCGAGCAGGTGCCTTACATGGTTATCATCTATTAAATCAAGACCATAGAGTTTGTGAAACAGGTGAAAATCGGTAAAAATGATAGAGAACAGCTCACGATATGACTGATAGGTGTCCCGGGTTACCGTCCGGCCGTCAAGGGCGACCCGGCCCCCGGCCAGGGGAAAATAGAGACCGGTCAGTAATTTCAACAGGGTTGATTTGCCGCTGCCGTTCCCGCCGATGATGAACAGGACGTCCCCCTGTTGAATACGCAGATCGATCGGCCCGGCCTGAAACAGGGTGGCATCCGCCTCATCGACATATTGAAACGACACATTATGCAGTTCGATTTCCTGAAAGGCATCGATTGTATCCGCCGGCGATATGCCGACAAACGTTTCGAAAGAATCCAGTTTTGTTTCCAGTCTTTTAAGATTATCCACGGCGGCATTCATGTTGAGAACGACCGGAACACTGCTGACAATGCCATAAAGCATGCTGTACACAAACAACATTACCGAAACAAGCTGGATAACGGTTGTCGCCTGAGCGCTGCTGAGGATAGGCAGCAGGAAGACCACCGCTGCGAGCAATCCTTCGTAAAGGAGAAAAGACAACACGATATTTTTATTGCTTTTGAACTCCGCATCGATCTTGAGCTGTTTTGTTTCATCGGAGAGGATGACGATATCTTCAAACAGGGCGTCACTTTTTTTCGTGTTGATCTTGATTTCTTTGAATCCCGACAAGGTATCGTTCAATGCGTCAAAAAAGTCGGCCTCTTTCATCCTGGCACTGCTCAGTTTCTTTACAATTGACCGGTAATTGAGCATGAATACCAGGGCCAATACGGATACCAGAAATAGAATAAGCAGGAATCCGGTCATGGAAATAAAGGCCGCGTATAATAGAAGACCGATCGACGAACAGACACTGTCAAGGGTGTGTATGGCTCCCGTGGCGTTCAAGCTGATTGAATCCGTATCCTGAGCGATACGGGCATATATGTCGCCCCTGTTGATTTTTTCCAGAAATTGAAGTTCAGTACGCCGAAGCTTTTCCAGCAGCCTGAGCCGAACCTTGCGGACCGTCGACTCGGCCATGATTGTTGTTCGGGTCATGGTATATCGCTGTATGACAACGATCATGGCGCAGACGCAGAAAAACATGAAGAACAACCGGGTTTCCATTTCCGGATTGACGCTGGATGCCAGTTTCGCAGCCTGATTGACCACGAATACCATTAACGTATAGGAAATACCCCCAAGACAGGACATAATGATGATACTGGTCTTGGGGCCTTTGTATTCCCTGTTAAAGAAATCGATTATTTTTGGCTTTTTCATTCTTGACGATCCTGCCCCCGTCCAGTTTTACGATCCGGTCCGCCTTGTCAAAATACCTGTCGTCATGGGTCACGGCAATGACCGTTTTATTCATTGCCCGCAATTCATCCAGGAACTTTTCATAGAACAGCTTTCTGAAGAAAGGGTCCTGGTCGGCAGCCCATTCATCGAAAACGGAAATCGGCTTGTTCTCAAGCAGAGATGTTATATATGCCAGGCGCTTTCTCTGACCCGTGGACAAATCTATTCTGGTGAATTTCCCGTTCGAATAGTCGGTTTTGAGAAGGAGATCCATGCCATGGAGCAGTTCTTCCACTTGCCGGTCATCCACAACGTCAATCCCGTACAATTTTCTGAAGAGATGAAAATCAGTGAAAATGGTAGTAAACAGCTCCCGGTAATCTTGATAATTTTCCCTGGTAACGGGCCTGTTATCCAATTCAATAATACCGTCGGCGCCGGGATAATACAGTCCTGTCAGCAGCTTCATGAGGGTTGATTTACCGCTGCCGTTTCCGCCGACAATAAAAAGGACTTCTCCCTGAGAAATGCGCAAGTCAATCGGCCCTACGGAAAATGGGATGTCTCCTTTTTGGGAAGAATAGCTGAAAGAGACGGATCGAAGGGCGATTTCTTTAAAACTTTTGTGAGTACGAAGGGGGCGGGTGGCTGAATAACCACCGTAATCGTCGATTTTCGCTTCGAGTTTTTCAAGGTTTTCCACGGCGACGTTGGATCTGGTGATGGAGAACAGGCCCCTGGTTGCCATACTTGAAATGCCGAAAAAAAAGAGCACCGAGGCCACCAGCTTGGTCACCACTTCATGGTTGCTGTCTAGATAAATAGGTGCGATGAAGACAATGGCGCCCAGCACGAGCTGATACAGAATAATGCCGATTACGGTATTCATGTCGTGGCTGATTTCCGCTTCTGTTTTGAGCTTCTCGGATTTTTTTGAAAGTGTATCGATATCCGAAAAAAGGTCGTTGCCTTTTCTTGAATTGACCTTGACCTCCTTGAAGCCATACAATAAATCACTGATCGCCCCGAGGAAATCCGCCTCCTTCAGCCTCGAAAATTGTATGTTTTCCTTGATTTTCAAAGAGCGGCTGTAAAAAATGATGTACATGACTACAATTGCGGAAAGGGCAAGGATAAAACCGGGCAGGGAGATAAAAGCCATATAGATGAATACGGCAATACCGGCTAAAACGGCCTCAAAAGCGGCAACCAGGCTTGGCGAGGCCTGGGAGATCATTTCGGTATCCTGAACGATCACGGCATATATTTTTTCTTTCGGGGCGCTCTCAAAAAATTGTAATTCGGTACGACGGAGTTTATCCATCAGCCTGACACGCACCCTGCGAATGGATTCCTGACCGATCAGGGTCGTGTTTTTCAACGTATAATTCTTACAAAAAATGGACGTAGCGCAGATGAAAAAATAGGTAATGAACAGATACAGTTTTGTGAAAACAGTCGAATCGTATGTGATTGCCGCGGCCTGGTTGATCACTGCGAGCATAAGGGCAAAGGAAAGCCCCCCAAGACTTGCGGCAATAAAAAGACGGGCTCTGGGACCGTCATATTCTCGTTTGTAAAACGATATTATTTTTATCCGCGGGTATTTCATTTAAGCGCCTTTCCGATTTTCATGTCTTAGCATCAATGTGGTTCCAAACACAATTATTACGTTTTTCGCAGATACAGGCCGGAACCTCCGGAATGATATTGATAAATGTCCTTCGGGTTGGTCCGTTAAACCATAATACCTCTCGAAAGCCCTTCTTGCCCGGCTGCTGAGTGGAAACTTTAGGATTGTTGTTCTCCTCCGGAACATATCGAAGGCGAGTCATTCAAATGCTTGTATTTATATGAAATATATTGTGTTCAGTCGACTATCCGGAAACGTTGTGATAGTATGTGAAATGTAAACGGGTGGAAATAGTAAGCCTTGTGGCGCAGTGACATAACAATGCCGGCCAATACAACTTTGCACACGAACGATAGATACAATACTTCAATCTGTGAACAAGAATTTTCCATACTATACCGAAGGGCAGCAGCTTCATGAACAAGGAAATTGCAGATAGAGCCGATGACGTCAAAAGGTCCACCAATCGAATTTCCTACAGACAGATCGGTCGGATTCTTATCGAGGCGGGCCTGTTAACGCGGGATCAGACTGAAAACGCCATTCTGAACCACCCCTCCCGGAAGAAGAAAGAAGATTGGAGAGCTTCTTGCCATTTGTCTGCAAGGAGGCGATTATGCACCCTGACACCGTGAAATCTCTAACCGACCGCGCCATTTTCCGGGCCAGGCGGTGGCAGGAGATAGCCAACCGGGAGAGATCTGCGGGCGAAAAGGCTTTTTCCCGACGCCTCGAAAGGTTGCTTGCCCACCCGGAAGGAAAGGCGGCGATGGTGGCGCTCATCGACCAGAGCTTCCGTCCGAAAATCCCGGTGCGTGTAGCCGATCAGATTGCTTATATTTTCCGTATCCAAGGCATTCCGGAGTTTTTCTCCGCCGGTGAAAGGCTCCTGGTACACCTGTTCCTCCAGGTGGGACGGCATTTCCCTGGTTTGTCGGTACCCGGCATCATCGGCAGAATGCGCCGGGATAGCCGACGTTCCATTATATCGGGTCATCCACCTTCCTTCAACCGGTATCTCCACCGGAGGAGGAAAGAGGACGTCCGCCTCAACATAAACCATTTAGGGGAGGCGGTGCTCGGGGAGAGAGAAGCCAAACGGCATCTCGACACCTATCTTCGAGACCTGGAAAATCCCAGTATCGAGTGCATTTCCGTCAAAGTCTCCTCTCTCTACTCTCAGATCACACCACTCTCTTTCGAGCACGCACTGAACGTTCTGAGAGAGCGCCTTGTAATACTCTACAGACAAGCCGAAAGATGCCGGTACTTAACGAATAGCGGGGAAATGGTTCCCAAATTCGTAAACCTCGATATGGAAGGGTATCAGGATGTGACACTTACGGCCACGGCATTTCAGCTTGCCCTCGACACGACTGATATCGCGGGGGTTACGGCGGGTATCGCTCTGCAGGCCTATCTTCCGGATGCCCCGGCAATCCAGGAGAAGCTCACCGCCTGGGCCGAGGCGCGGGTCAGACGGGGCGGGGCGCCAGTTTACCTTCGCATCGTCAAGGGGGCCAACCTGGAGATGGAAAAAGTCGAATCGGCAATCCGAAACTGGCCCCTGCCCACCTTTGACAACAAGCCCGCCGTGGATGCCAACTTCAAACGTATGGTGGCCTTCGGAATGGATGCCGGCAGACCCTGGGCGGTCCATCTGGGAATCGCTTCGCATAATCTCTTCGATATTGCCTGGGCCCGGGAACTCTCCATAATGCACCAGGTGGAAGAAAACGTCACCTTTGAAATGCTCGAAGGAATGGCGGATCATGTACGGCGCACCGTACAGGCGGATGTGGGACGGATGCTTCTCTATTCGCCGGTGGCGGACCGGGATAATTTTATCAGTGCCATTGCCTACCTGGTTCGGCGGTTAGATGAAAACACCGGGCCGGATAACTTCCTCCGACACGTGCCAAAGCTGCAACCCGGATCGGAATCCTGGCAGAAACTGGAGCAGCAGTTTCTTGCCGCGGTCCAATATGGAGAAGATCTGCCTGCTCTGCCTTACCGGACCCAGAACCGTCTTTCTAAAACACGGGCGGGTTACCGTGAGGTTTTACCGGAGACCCCGTTCACCAATGAGCCGGATACCGATTTCTCAATCTCACAAAATCGCCTGTGGGCCGAGGGTGTTCGGGAAAAATGGCGCAAGTCACCGGGGGATTCACCCGTGGAGATTCCAATTGCGGTTGCCGGTAAGGAATTGTTTTCGGAACGACAAACCGGGGCCTGTATCGACTCTTCCCGGGTGAGGGCGGGTACCGATGCTCCCGAACCCTTTGCTGAATTCGTTCTGGCCACGGAAGAAGATGCCGTCCGGGCGGTACGGACCGCGGACGCCGACCCGGATGGATGGCGAATTCTCTCCCAGGAAGAGCGGCGGCGGGTTTTTGCCCGTGTGGCCATGCTGCTGCGGGAACGCCGGGGTGATCTCATAGGTGCGGCAGCGGCCGAGAGCGGAAAGCTTTTTACCGAATCGGACCCGGAGGTTTCTGAAGCGATCGATTTCGTAGAATATTATCCCCGTTCCGCGGACGATATGCACACTCTCAAGAATATTTCCATTCGGCCACTGGGAACCGGGCTGGTAATCGCTCCCTGGAATTTTCCCATTGCCATTCCCTGCGGAGGCATCACGGCAGCTCTTTCGGCTGGAAACACCGTCATTTTCAAACCCTCTTCCCAGTCGGTTCTTACGGCCCATATTCTCTGCCGATGCTTCTGGGATGCCGGTATTTCGAAAAACACCCTCCAGTTTCTGCCCTGCCGGGGGGATTCCGTTGCAAAGACACTTACCCTGCGTCCTGAAATCGATTTTATCATTTTTACCGGCGGCACAGACACGGCAATGGGTATTCTTGCCGGGCGCCCGGGTGTAAGGCTGGCGGCGGAGACCGGAGGAAAGAACGCCACCATTGTTACTGCCATGGCGGACCGGGACCAGGCAATCCTGAACGTGACGCATTCCGCCTTTTCAAATACAGGGCAGAAATGCTCGGCTACCTCACTACTGATCCTGGAAGGGGAAGTTTACGACGATGAGAATTTCAAGGCCCGCCTGGTGGATGCGGTCGAAAGTCTCAACGTGGGCACCCCCTGGTCCTTTGAAAGCCGTATGGGACCCCTTGTTCGTCCGCCATCTGGAAAACTTCTGGAGGCCTTGACCCGGCTTCTTCCCGGTGAGTCCTGGGCCCTCCAACCCCGACAGCTTCTCGGAAATCCTTTTCTTTGGACGCCCGGTATCAAATGGGGGGTACAGCCCGGTTCCGTAACCCATACCACGGAGTTTTTCGGCCCGGTTCTGGGGGTAATGCGGGCAGACAACCTGGCGTCGGCCATAGAACTGGTAAATCGGACGGGTTATGGCCTTACATCAGGCCTGGAGAGCCTGGACACGAGGGAGCAGGCATGGTGGCAGGAACACATCCGTGCCGGGAACCTCTACATTAACCGCGGGACTACCGGCGCCGTGGTGCTCCGGCAGCCTTTCGGCGGTATGGGGAAGTCCGCCCTGGGTGCAGGCATCAAGGCGGGGGGACCTAATTATGTGAGCCAGTTCATGGCGTTTACGGAAACCGGTCCGCCAAAGGCGGGCCCCGTCAGACGCGAGCATCGACTTTTTCAACTGGCCCGGGAATGGGAAGAAAAACTGAGGTGGGGACAGTTTCAGACGCCGGATACGGAGCATATTCAAAAGATTTGCCGGGCCATCAGAAGCTATCTGTATAGGTTTGAAACGGTGTTTTCAGGGAAAACAGATTTTTTCCACATTCGGGGACAGGACAATCTTTTTCGATATCTGCCAGTTGGAAGGGTTGTGGCGCGTCTCCACGAAAAGGACACCCTGTTCGATGTGCTGGCAAGAGTGGCAGCGGCGGAAATTGCCGGATGCCGTCCGGAAGTAAGCATTCCCTCCGGTATGGCATCCCATGCGGCAGACTTTCTTCATTGTCCTGACGGAAGACATTTTTTAAGCGACTGGCCAGTCACTGTACAGGACGAAGAAGAACTTGCGGCATTGATTCCTGAGGTCGGACGGGTCCGCTACGGTGCACCGGACCGGGTACCGGAGAAGATCCTCCGCATTGCCGCCTCAAGCGGCAGTTTCGTGGCGCGGAGTCCGGTACTTATGGAAGGAAGGCTGGAGTTGCTCTGCTACCTGCGGGAGCAGAGCATCTGTCACAATTTTCACCGGTATGGCAACCTGGGGGAAAGGGCGATTGAACGTTCAGATGTTTAAAGGAGTAAATATGGATATGGACACCAACCAATACATCACCCTTGAGGAGACCTACGGCGCCCACAACTACCATCCACTGGACGTGGTGCTCAAAAAGGGGGAGGGGGTTTGGGTCTGGGACGTAGCGGGCAATCGATACCTCGACTGCCTTTCGGCCTACTCCGCGGTGAACCAGGGGCATTGTCATCCCCGAATCCTGGAAGCACTCGTGACCCAGGCCCGTCGTCTTACCATCACCTCCCGGGCATTTCGAAATGATCAACTCGCTCTCTTTTACGAGGAACTTTGCCGGGCAACCCGCTCCCATAAAGTACTTCCCATGAACAGCGGCGCCGAAGGCGTCGAGACCGCCATCAAGACCGTTCGGAAGTGGGGCTACAGGAGCCGGGGCATTCCTGAAGACAAGGCGGAAATTATCGTCTGCGATGGCAACTTTCACGGCCGAACCATCACCATTGTGGGGTTCAGCACAGATGAGACCTCACGCCGGGGTTTCGGGCCGTTCACGCCGGGATTCCGGATTGTCCCATTCGGGGATGCCGACGCTCTGGCGGCGGCCATCACTCCTCAGACGGCGGGATTCATGGCCGAGCCGATCCAGGGAGAGGCGGGGGTAATCATCCCGCCGGACGATTATCTGCCCAGGGTCCGGGAGATTTGCAACCGGCACGGCATTCTGCTGATTCTCGATGAGATTCAGACCGGCCTGGGGCGAACCGGCGCCCTGCTCGCGGAAGAGCATAGCGGTATCGAGGCGGACCTCACCGTGGTGGGGAAGGCGCTGTCCGGGGGATTCTACCCGGTCTCGGCGGTCCTGTCGGGTACCGAGGTCATGGATGTTCTCAACCCCGGTGAACACGGCAGTACCTTCGGCGGCAATCCTCTGGCCTGTGCGGTTGCCCGGGCCGCGCTGAAGGTGCTCCTGGAGGAGGGCATGATTGAAAACGCCCGGGAAACCGGCGGCTATTTTCTTGAATGTCTCCGACAGATAGCGACTCCGGAAGTGAAGGAGGTCCGGGGCAGGGGACTCATGATCGGCATGGAGCTGATGCCGGATACAGGGGGGGCGCGCTCTCTTTGCGAGCAGTTGATGAAAGAGGGACTGTTATGCAAAGAAACACATGAACACACATTACGCTTCGCGCCGCCCCTGATTATCGATCGGGAGACGGTGGATTGGGCCGTGGAAAGAATCCATACGGTGCTTTGCAAGGAGCTGACATGATCGAAAACGTCATTATCATGGGGGCCGCGGGAAGGGATTTTCACAATTTCAATGTATATTTCCGGGGAAATCCCCGATATCGCGTGGTCGGTTTCACCGCCACCCAGATCCCCGACATCGATGACCGTCGCTATCCGCCGGCTCTGGCTGGCCCTGAATACCCCGAGGGCATCCCCATTTTTCCCGACAATCGACTGGCGGAGTTGATACGAGAGAACCGTGTGGACCTGGCGGCTTTCTCCTACAGCGATGTCTCACACTTGGAGGTGATGCACAAAGCCGCCGTGGTGACGGCTGCCGGGGCTGATTTTCTCCTGATCGGCGCCGACTATACCATGCTTCCCTCCCGGAAGACCGTAATTTCCGTCTGCGCGGTGCGTACGGGATGTGGAAAATCCCAGACTAGCCGGGAGATTGTCAGGATGATGCAGAAGGAGGGGCGGAAGGTGGTCCTGGTCCGGCATCCCATGCCTTATGGAGATTTGACCCGGCAGGAGGTACAGCGTTTTGCTTCCCTGAAGGACCTCGATCGGCACCATTGCACCATAGAGGAAAGGGAGGAATACGAGCCGGTGATCGCCATGGGCGCCGTGGTCTATGCCGGGGTGGATTACGAAAAGATCCTGGCTCGGGCGGAGGCCGAAGCCGATGTGCTGGTATGGGACGGCGGTAACAACGATACGCCGTTTTTCAGACCGGATGTGGCCATCGTGATTTTCGACCCCCACAGGGCTGGAGATGAAACCCAATACCATCCCGGAGAGACCAATATGCTCATGGCTGATATTGCCGTCATCAATAAGGTGGACAGTGCGCCGCCTGAAAAGACGGCCCAGGTACGCCGCACTATCGGTATTCAAAACCCCGGAGCGGACATAGTGCTGGCAGCATCGGCCATTACCGCGGACAATCCGGAAAGAATCCGGGGAAAACGGGTACTGATCATAGAGGACGGGCCCACACTCACCCATGGCGGTATGCGATTCGGCGCCGGAACAATGGCCGCGCGACGCTTCGGTGCTTCCGCAACCGTGGATCCACGACCCTATTTGAAGGGGTGCCTGAAGGAGACTTTCGACACCTATCCCAATATCGGAGAACTGTTGCCGGCAATGGGATACAGCGCAAGACAGGTAACGGATCTGGAGGAGACCATTAACGCCGCTGAATGCGATCTTGTCTTGGCAGCTACCCCCATCGACATCACCCGGGTGATATCCATCGAGAAGCCTATGGTGCGCGTCCGGTATGAATATGAAGATCACGGCGTTCCCACCCTGGCCCAGGTTCTTCTAAAACGACTGGAGAGCCTGGCGGTAAACCCGACTTCGAATGTGCCGGAAGGAGGGAGCGGTATAAAAAAAAACAAAAAGAAAATGGGGCCATGAATCCCTGTGCGAAACCGATTCTCCTGGTGGCCCTGGGAGGAAACGCCCTGATCCGGAAGGGTCAGAATGGCACCATCCAGGAGCAATTCGAAAACCTGGTGCTGCCCCTTCGACAGATTGCCCGTCTATCACGCCGACATCGGATTATCCTCACCCATGGCAATGGACCCCAGGTAGGCAACCTTTTGCTCCAGCAGGAGTGTTGCCCGGACATTCCCCGCCTCCCTTTGGAGATCCTGGTGGCCCAGACCGAAGGGCAGATCGGTTATATGATCGAATCCACACTTGATAGCGAACTGATGGCTATCGGTATTCACCAGAAACCCTTGATAAGCCTTATCACCTATGTAGTAGTGGACGGAGACGATCCCTCATTCGGGGCGCCCACTAAACCCATTGGCCCCGTTTATTCAGAAGAGAAAATTGCAGACCTTCCTTTTCCGGTAGCCCCTACTGCCCGGGGGTTCCGTCGGGTGGTGGCCTCCCCGAAGCCGGTGGCTATCATCGAGACCCGGGAAATCCGGAAGCTGATCGACCAGGATTTTATCGTGATCTGCTGCGGAGGGGGAGGAATCCCGGTAATTCGCCGGGGACGGGCTTTCAGCGGAGTGGATGCCGTCATCGACAAGGACCTGGCCAGTGGCAAGCTGGCGGCAGAGGTGGGTGCGGATCTCTTCTGTATCGCCACCGATGTAAGGGGGGTGGCGCTGGACTATAACACCGAAACCGAGCGGTTTCTTGCGGAGATGACGATGGCGGAGGCGAAACGCCTGGCAGCCGAAGGCCACTTTCCCCCGGGTTCCATGGCCCCGAAAGTGACAGCAGCAGCGGAGTTTGCCAAAATTACCGGGCGACGGGCCGTCATCAGCGGTATCGACGCCATTGAGGAGGCGGTAGCGGGGAGGGCGGGAACTTCCATTCGAGCAGATTGAAACAGCTTAATTATTCAATTGAACGCCGAACATCGAACATCGAACGCTCAACATCGAATGTGGTAGTCGCTTCGCTCCATCGTTAAAAAGACCAAATTTTGAGATCAGTTGCATATTTTGCGAAGCAAGGTTTTTATAAATCTAAAAACGGTAGCATGCCTTATTCGATGTTCGACGTTCATTCGTCTTTGTTTCAACCCCTTTCGATGGGGCTTAATGAGGCACATCACTATACGGGAGGAGGCTCAATCACCCAGCACTTCCCGCACCTTGCCGCCAAGCATTTTACGTGAAAACGGCTTATGGATGAAATCAAGCCCTTCGTCCAGAATACCGTGATGAGCGATGACATTGGCGGTGTATCCGGACATGAAAAGGACTTTAAGCTCCGGATAGAGAGAGGAAATATTACGCGCGAGATCCCGCCCGTTCATCTCGGGCATGACCACGTCAGTAAGCAACAAGTCAATAAGACCTGTATGTTCCCGCGCGATACGGATGGCTTCTCCGGGCGTTCCGGCTGGGATGACCTTATATCCCAGTGTTTCAAGCATCATTTCGCTCATCTTGAGGATTGCGGGCTCGTCCTCAACGATCATTATTGTCTCGCGCCCGCCTTGAATCGGTTTGGACTCAATTTTTTCAGGTTTATCGATTGACGGACTCCGATGCCTTGGCAGATAAATTTTAAACGTTGTCCCCTGACCCGGTTCACTGTAGACATTGATGACCCCTTTGTTTTGTCTGACGATGCCGTAGATGGTTGCTAGACCGAGCCCCGTTCCCTTGCCCATCTCTTTGGTAGTGAAAAAGGGCTCAAAAATTTTGTCAAGAATTTTAGCATCCATACCGGAGCCGTTGTCGCTTACAGCAAGACGGACATATTCTCCAGGCTCACATCCTATGTGGTTCCTGCAGTACGAATCATCAAAGACAATATTCTCGGTTTCGATGATAATTCGGCCGACATTCGTGATTGCATCCCGGGAGTTGACACAAAGGTTGGCCAACATCTGATCAACCTGACTGGGGTCGACCTTTACGGACCACAGGTTCTTCCCGGGTATCCACTCCAGTTCGATAGCTTCTCCAATAAGGCGCCGGAGCATCTGGAGCATTCTCTCTACAGTTCTGTTCAGATCAAGCTTCAGGGGAGCAATGGTCTGTTTGCGTGCAAATGCCAGGAGCTGTCTTGTTAAATCGGCCGAGCGTTCACCAGCTTTTCTTATTTCATGCAGATTGTTATAGAGCGGTTCCGACGGCTCAACATGTCTCAGTGCCATATCCGCATTACCGATAATCAGGCTCAGCATGTTGTTGAAGTCGTGTGCCACACCGCCTGCCAGACGTCCTATGGCTTCTATCTTCCGGGATTGGTGCAGTTGTTCTTCAAGTAGTTTTCTTTTTTTCTCGGCTTGCCTGATGTCACTGATATCCGTTCCGATGTTCAAAATAGCCGTCTTGCCTTCCCACTCGACTTTTTTAGCATAAACACGCATGGGAATAATGGAACGATCTTTACGATAGTGTTCCACCGTAAAAGTGGTCTCACCATAATCATCTAAAAGTCTTTTTACTTCTCCGATCCTTTCTTTGCTTTCCGGTTCATCGATATCCTGGATGGTGAGTTTCATGAACTCGTCTTCAGTATAACCGTGCATCTCGAATGTGGTCCGGTTCGCATACAAAAACCGCGCGTCGGTATCGAGGACCACGATTGAACTCGGCGCGGAATCGAGCATCTCCACCAGCATCCTGTTCCGCTGTTCCTCCAGCCTCCGTCTCTTTTCGGCCTTTGCGCGCTCCGTGATGTCGCGAAAGAACACCGCCACCTGTTTTTCCCCGATATTTACGGCGCTGACTTCAAAACCCCCCATAATGCTTTGTTCGTCATAGTCGACATGTTCCGTATAGAAGGGTTTTCCTGTTTCGGCGACCCGATGGTATGCGTCGGGTATCGGCGTTTCGGCAAGAGCAGGGAATGCTTCTATGATGGATTTGCCGAGGAATTGATCATGGTTGACACCGAGAATCTTTTCCGCCGCCGCGTTGAAAGCGGAAAATATCAGTTTACCGTCGTTGCTGAGTTTGTAAACGTACGCACCAAAAGGAGCCGAATCGATTATCGACCTCAGTCTGTTTTCGCTATCCTGAAGGGATTGCTCTTTTTTCTTAAGCGCAATCTCCACATTTTTCAATTCACGGATTTTTTTTTCAAGCAGTTCGTAGGTCGGTTTCTGACGCATCGGAAAGGTCTCCATTGGATAGTATGGATGACTGCTTGGACAGGATATGACCACCCCATCGCTTTTTGTTAGAATACCAACAAACTTGATTCGGAATCAATAAAAATAGTTATAATGAATTCAGATGATAATGTGTTTTATAATTCTTCCGGCGTGAATGCGACCACATCATCGATTATGGCCGTGTCGGCCAGAAGCATGGCCAGACGGTCCAGTCCCAGTGCATTTCCAGCCGCTTCGGGCATATCTTCCAGAGCGGAAAGGAAAAGGTCCGGCATTGGGAAGACGGGTTTGCCGCTTTTCAACATATCACGCCGTTCGGCTTCAAACCGTTGTCGTTGTTCGGCGGGATCCGTAAGTTCCATAAACGCGTTGCACACCTCGATGCCGCAAATGTACAGTTCGAAACGTTGTGCCAGGCTCGGATTCCCGGGATTCAGTTTTGCGAGGGCCGCGCGCTCAGCCGGGTAGTCATAAAGGAAAACCGGTTTCTCAAAGCCAAGATTCGGTTCAATATCGTTTACCATGATTTCGTCGAACCGATCCCGGGAAAGGGCGTCGGA
Source organism: Desulfobacterales bacterium (assembly GCA_963677545.2). GTDB lineage: Bacteria > Desulfobacterota > Desulfobacteria > Desulfobacterales > JAFDDL01 > JBECKW01. The sequence goes on from CAXXKH010000026.1 coordinate 97,605, forward strand.
CATGGAAAGGCTTCCCCATCGTCGAAAGGCGTCGGTGACGCTGATGCGCTGCCAGGGACCGGAAAGGTCAACCGTCCGGCCCTGATAGCTTAAATCGTCGCTTTTGCCATTGAGGGCGGCAACGGAGCGGATCAGGGATTCGCACTGATCCATAAATCCATGGTACTCGATATCAGTGCAGTACCACTCGAGCAGTGTAAACTCCGGCAGGTGTCTGCTGCCGCGTTCCCGGCCCCGAAAACATTTGCAGATCTGAAAAATTCGAGTGTATCCGGAAGAAAGGAGCCGTTTCATACATAATTCCGGAGAGGTCTGGAGCGCCCAGCTTTCTGAAAATACGGCTTCGATATATTGCTCCGGAGCCGGGGAGGGGATGCGGACCGGTGTGTCCACCTCGAGAAAACCGTTGTCATAAAAAAACGACCGGACAGTCTGAATTACTTTAGCGCGGAGATGCAAGTTCTCTTTTATTGAATGTTGTCTGAATATCCTCATGAGCAATTTTAGAGGGGGATTGTCTGTGTTTTTTGCTTCGGTCTATGACCTCGGGCTTCGGATCTCTGACCTCCGGTTGTATCATCTGGATGAAAAAGCGTCATTGGGACGATCCTGGAGAAAGGTCTGATGGTATTTTTTCAGGTCTGCTGAATCGTACCATTCCCTACCGATGGCGCTACAGATATCACAGGCGTTCCGGGGGACATGAACCGCCAGGATACGGTTTCCTCTGTCACTGTAAGAGTCTATCTTGAAAACCCCGCTGCAATCCGGACAGACGCGAATAATTTCATTCTGGTTTTCCGTGATATTATCCGTATCGTAGTAAATATGTTTCGTTCGTTCCACGAATTCATCCCCGTTTAGAGAATCTTCATGCAGGGATCGACGGTTTTGCCAGTTTTCAAGGGTTATTTCCCGGAGAGACTTGATGTATGTGTCGATCTCCTTGGGCTGATGCAGTTTCTCCGGGGCGTAGTTGGGCTCGATAACGCGGCTGTAATCCATTCCGGCAAGGGAAAGGATGATGCCGAGGTTGATATAGGGCAGGGCGCCCTCGATGGAATATCCCCCCTCCAGCACGGCGATATCGGGTTTTAACAGTGTTGTGAGTTCGGCGTACCCATGGGCCGTGAAGTTCATATTTGTTATGGGGTCGGAGAAATGATTGTCCTGGCCGGCGGAGTTGATGATAATTTCCGGCTGGAAATCCTTAAGAATCGGCATAACGATTTCGCGCATGGCAAAGAGAATACCCGATTCTCCGGTATGGGGCGGCAGGGGGAGGTTGATTGTGGTTCCGATGGCTGTCGGACCGCCCATATCCTGAACAAAACCCGAACCGGGATACAAGGTTCGTCCATCCTGGTGGAGTGAAATAAAAAGCGTTTCCGGATCATGCCAGTAAATATCCTGGGTGCCGTCTCCATGATGGCAGTCGGTGTCGACGATGGCTACTTTTCGTACCCCATACGTCTGGCGGATGTGTTCGATCATTATGGCTTCCACATTTACATTGCAGAATCCCCTTGCACCATGAACCACCCGCATGGCGTGATGTCCCGGCGGCCGCACCAGCGCGAATCCCCGGTCCACCTCTTTTTCCATAACCGCTTTACCGATGGTCTGGGCGCCGCCGACGCTGATGAAGTGGGAATTGGTGGTCACCGAGGCAACATTCGGAGCACAGAAATGCACCCGCTGGATATCTTTCTCAGTTGTCAGGCCGGGTTTGAACTCCTTGATCCCATCGATATCAAAAATGCCTTCTTCAAACACCTGGTCCTGGGTATAAAGCAGCCTCTCTTCCCGCTCGGGGTGAGTGGGATCAATTGCCCAATCGAATGCTGGAAAAAATACGAGACCGGTTTTGCTTTCGGCCTTCAGCATGGTATGTCTCCAAAAAAATTATCTTAACTGTTTCTAATCGGAGAAAAAATGTTCCGCCCGGATAAGCCCCGGTTTTACCTGCGCTTTTATCCGGATATTTTTTCCTATGGTATAGAACCCCCTAACCATGTTGAACTGCATGCTTTCTATAACTTCCATTTCGAGATAGTTCGGGGCCGCCCCCAGTGCGGTCGCCTTCTTTTTTAATAAGTTCAGGGCCATCTCGGTGGCAGCGGTTTTGTCGAACCGCTGGTCAATGGATGTCATAAAATTTTCTTCAGGCGCGGTCACCATGCCGAGCTGGGTGTCGGCAAACAGCGTTATTTCACAAGTGGTTCTTGCCATGGCCGCACCAATGGCATTGGCGACTTTCCAGTCCGGTACCACTTTGACTTCCATGTTGCTGATGCGCCTTAAATTTTCAGCAAACAGCAGGGCGGGACCACCAAGTACCAATATCTCTTTTGGCAACACCTGATGTGCTTCCAGGAGCTCATGTACCGTATAGACCGGTTTGCTGTTTATTTTTTCTATCATGCTCCGGGCGGACGCCAGGATGTTTTTACAGGTCTGGTCAAAAATTCGTTGCGCTGCATCTATTCTTGATATGCCCAGTGCCTCTGCTATCTGTTCTATTCCCTTGGAGGCTTTGTCGCGATCACCCTCGTCAAGCAATCCGAGGGTGATCAGCGCGTCAGTGGGCGTCGGGTAGGTTCCGCCAAAGGCGATGGCCGGCCCAAGGCGTTCCGGACCGATGATCAGTTCCCCTTGATGGACACTGACGCGGCTATCTCCCCCGATACCCACCGAGGTGGTTTCCATGGCCCGAATGGTGGTTTTGAAACCGCCCACTTCAATGCCCAGCGGATCCAGCAGCGGCACGCCGTTGATCAGGATTGCCATGTCCGTGGTAGTGCCGCCGATGTCCAGCACCAGACTTTCCGTTTTCGTGTCGGCATGGGAGATTGCGCCCATAACGCTGGCGGCCGGACCTGAAAGAATGGTTTGGCCCGGGAGAGCGATGGATGCGCGCAGATTCATATTGCCGCCATCGGGTTTCAAAACCCGGATGGGAAGATGCATCCCCTTGCTTTCCAAAGATTTTTCGACGGCTTCAAAAAATTTCTTATGGATGGGGTATACCGCTGCATTCAGATAGGTGGTGGCTATTCGGCGGGGAAAATTCAATTGCCCCGTAATCTCATGACTCAGAAACACTTTATCGAAATCGTCCCCGAGGATATCCCGAATCGCCAGCTCATGCGCAGGATTTCTGACCGAAAATTTTCCGATTACTCCCACCAATCGGATGCCCGAGGCTTGAAAGGATGTGGAGATTCTTTCTATTTCAAGGCGCCAGATAGGTGACATTTCACGACCCCGGTGGTCTATGACACCCGAGACAACGTGGAAATGGTTTCCGATGCGATATTGAGCCGGATCGATCCCCGGCCCAGCCAAGACAATGAGACCGATGGGAGGAAGATCTTTTTGAACGACGGCGTTAGTGGTGAGGGTTGTGCTCAAGACCACCCGCTTGATTTTTTCAGGATCGATGCCGGCGGTGATTTCCTCAAGACCAGTGAGAACGGACTCAAACAGGTTGGCGGGGTCCGTTGGCACTTTAACGCCACGGACAAGTCCGGTAGCACTTAATAGTACCACATCCGTATGTGTGCCACCAACATCCAGGCCGATAATCATGGCTTTTTCCCCGACTGCTAAAAAGGCGCAACACTTCAGTCAATTTCAAAACGGTTCATTTTGTCCGGCTTCCAAGTCGGTTAGTCCGCTTTGCGCCTGATTTTACGCATAACGGGAAAACATTTTGAAAATGGCTCATTTGATTACGGTTAAAATTCATTGCCGCTCTATCCGAAGCGTATCCCAAGGGCGCATTGGATTTGAGGCAAAAGATTGAAAAATGGATACTAAACTAAATGCCGAAGCTATGTCAACAACCATCCGATCAAAAAAAAGGACAGTCTCAAGCCTGCCCATTCCATTGTTCCAAGTTGACACTATGCAGGTGCAGTGATTACCTTTGTTGAAACAGGACAATTTTACCGGTTTCCATAAAAAAGGCGGCGGCCGCTTAAAATATAACTATATGAATATATTACTCTCTATCTATAAATGGATTGTCCTGCTTCCCGTGGTAGGCATTTCAACTGTCGCCATCGGTACGGTGTGTCTTGTTCTTTGTCTGATGATGCCACCGGCCGTGGCGGGGCGATGGTGCGGCAGAACCTGGGCAAGAATTATTGCATACACCGCATTTATGGGGGTGACGGTGGAAGGCGCCCGGCATATCGATCACCGTCAATCTTATGTGGTGGCGGCAAATCATCAAAGTCAGATAGACATCCTGGTGGTGTACGGGTGGCTCGATTTGGATTTCAGATGGGTGATGAAGAAGGAACTGAGAAAAGTGCCGATTCTCGGTATCTGCTGTGAAAAGCTGGGACATATTTTTATTGACCGACGGGATGTTTCAGCGGCGGTGGCGGCCATCAACAGGGCCAAACAAAAAATATCGGGAGGGACATCTATCTTTTTCTTTCCCGAGGGCACTCGAAGTCGGGACGGTAACATGCTTCCTTTCAAAAAGGGGGCCTTTAAACTGGCACTTGATCTGCAACTGCCGATTTTACCGGTAAGCATTGTCGGTACACACGACATCCTGCCCGCGGATACAACACGTCTACGGCCGGGTAGATCAAAATTGATTATTCATCCCCCCATTGAGACAAGGGGGGAGGACGTCGAGAGGCTCACGGAACTTATGAGCAAAACCAGGGAGGTCATTTCCCAGGTTCTGTAGTCAGGATGGTATGGTTTGCCGGTTGCCCCGTTTGCCCGTTAGCCGGTAAAAACCATGGCCTCAGACCGGCGTTGCCGGATGGCAAAAAGGGACGGATTATAACGGGTCAACCGGTTAACGGGCTAACCGGCAAACCCCAGGGAGTTTTGGATGAAAGAATTTATACTTATCATCGCTGTTGTCGGTATCTGGATACTGCTTCAGGTATATATTTTGCCGAAACTGGGTATCTCCACCTGAATGAGGGATTCTTGTCAGGTGACAGGAAAGAAATATCGAAATGAAAAAGAACAGAAATAGAAGATAAGCAGGAGCTGAAATGGACCAGACTGTTCCAATTAATTACAGACTTTGTATTCGACCCGATCTGAACAATTTTATTTTTGAGGGAAATGTTGAGCTTACGGCCAATACTCCCGATCCCGTGAGCGAGATTACCCTTAACCTTCTGGAACTTACTGTACGGCGATGTGATATCGATTTGGAAGGTGCTTCCGTATCCTGTGCTTTTTCGATGGATCCCCAAAAAGAAACCCTCAGAATCGTTTTTCCGAGGGCGGTATCCGGGGATTTCCGATTGAAGATCAACTATACGGGTCACATTAATGACAAAATGGCCGGATTTTATCGAAGCAGCCATACTGTTGACGGGACAACGAATCCCCTGGCCGTGACACAGTTCGAGGAGAGCGCCGCAAGGATGGCGTTCCCCTGCCTTGACCATCCCCGCTTTAAAGCCACATTCGATGTGACTATGATTGTCGACAAACAGCTTACCGCTATCTCTAATGGAGATATTCTCAGCGAGACGGCAGAGGGCGAGGGAAAGAAACGGGTGGTATTTGAAACCACGCCGAAAATGTCCACCTACCTTCTGTTTTTCGGTGTGGGGGACTTCGAGTGGATAACGGACGAGAAGGACCGGCGGGTGAGGGCCGCCGCCATGCCGGGTGCCGCCGGCCATCTTGAGATGGGGATTGATTTCGGTCGGAAATCTCTGGAATTTTGCGAGGCGTATTTCGCCGTACCATATCCAATGAGCAAGCTCGACCTGATCGCGGTGCCGGATTTCGCATTCGGGGCCATGGAGAACTGGGGGGCTGTCGTGTTCCGGGAAAACCTGCTCCTGTTCGATTCCGAGAAGACCTCCCAGGCCGGAAAAGAGCGAATTTGTGAGGTGATCGCCCATGAAATCGTTCACCAGTGGTTCGGGAATCTGGTAAGTCCATCCGACTGGAAATATCTCTGGCTCAATGAAAGTTTCGCCACTTTTTTCGCAAACAGGATTCTGGATCACTATTGTCCCGATTGGGACGTCTGGGACCAGTTCCTCTTTACACAGACGTCTGTTGCTATGGTGCGGGACGCTCTCTTTGAAACCACCGCCATTGAAATCCCGGGGGGCGAACATGTAGTAATCAATGTCGCTACGGCCCCCATTATCTATAATAAAGGGGGGAGTATTTTAAACCAGATGCGGGGGTACATCGGCGAGGAAGGCTTTCAGAAAGGGCTCACGAACTATCTCGCTTCCCATGCGTACGATTGCGCGGAAAGCCGTCACCTGTGGGAGGCATATGCGGACGTTACGGATAAACCGGTGGCGCAAATGATGAAAAGCTGGGTGGAACAGCCCGGCTTTCCGGTTATTACCGTGAAACAAAATGGAACCGAATTAATCCTTGGACAGGAACGTTTTACCTACTTGCCCACTACTGAAGAAGATTCTCTCTCTTTCGCTGTATGGCCCGTGCCGTTGATCATGGAAACCTTTTCCGAAGCCGGAGCGTCAAACCGCTTTGATATTTTAATGGACAAGAAAGACGCCATACTTCATGTGGGGCCGGATGTGAGCGCTTTGAAAATAAATTCGGGACAGTCCGGATTTTACAGGGTTCATTATACGTCAATGGAAATGCTTGAAGCCCTTGGAAAGCGGGTGGCCGATAAGACCCTTTCCGCGGCGGACCGCTGGGGCCTCCAGGAGGACCTTTTCGCTTTTGTTAGGGGAGGGCGAAGCACTTTGGGGCAGTATCTCGATTTCTTATCATCGTATGAGGATGAGGATGATTTTTTACCGATCAATGGCATCTCCGGAAACCTGCATCTCTCCTATCTGATTGCAGACGGCGCGCAGCGGGATCAGGTCCGCGGTGTCGGGAAGAGAATGCTCGAAGCCGTTTTACGCAAAATAGGATTTACGCCGGATGACAGGGAGTCCAATACAACCCGGATGCTCCGGGACGCAATTCTATTCAGAGCCGCAATGTTTGGTGTAGATTCCGCGCAATCCTGGGGACGTGAAACGTTTCAAAATCTTCTGACCGGCAGTGAGGCTCATCCGGATATCCAGAAGAGCGCCATGCAGATCGGCGCCTGGTTATCTCCCGGAACTGCCTTTGACTGGTTCCGAGAACGATTGAACACCAGTGACTCCGAGCATGAGCGGATGAACATTCTCACGGCCATCGGGTATTTGTCTGAAGAAGCAGTGATGCAAGAGGCACTTGATTACACACTTACTCATGTCCCCCAACGGAATCGCCACCTGCCGATAGTTTCATGCGCCGAAAATCCCCTTGCGACCCGATATATCTGGGACTGGATGGTATCCAATATGTCCGATCTGGAAAAGCTCCATCCCATTCTGTTCGAGCGGGTTGTCGATGCACTGCTGCCGGTTTGCGGATTAGGCCGCGAGGAATCGGTCCGGAATTATTTTGAAGATTATTTGAAACAGAAAAAGAGCGGACGGGAAACCATTCTGATTGCGCTTGAGTTTTTAAAGATTAATGAGAGAATGCGGAAGAACTGAACAGCGGACAACGATTAGAAGACGCTTAAATACTGAACGGGACCGTAAATTGGAAGCAACTGCCTTCTCCGGGGTTGCTTTCGACCCAAATCCGTCCATCCATCATTTCCACGAGCTGCTTGCATATGCTCAAACCCAATCCCATTCCGCCATAGCGCCGAGTGGATGAACCGTCTACCTGGGTGAACGTATTGAAGATGGATTCTAAATGATTCTCGTCTACACCGATACCTGTGTCGATTACTTGAAAATGCAAAAAGAGTTGTTTCGTTTTTTTCTCCAGAAGCTTTACATGGATGTCTATACTGCCTGCTTCGGTAAACTTTACAGCATTGTCGAACAAGTGGGTCAATATTTTATTCAGGCGTATCGGATCCCCGGAAAGTGTCTCAGGAATAGACGGGTCGATATGACGCTCTATTCTAAGCCCCTTGGCTTCAGCCTTGGATACGAAAGGTTGTATTGCTGATGACATGACGCTGGTTAATGACATCGTAACGCGCTCGATCTCCATTCTTCCGGATTCGATTCGTGAAAGGTCGAGGACATCGTCGATATTGCGAAATAGAAGCTCCGCCGAGGTCAACGCCATGGAAAGATATTCTTCCTGTTTCTTGTTCAACTGCGTATCGAGCGTCAGGTTCAGCATTCCTATTAAACCGTTCAGGGGCGTTCGCAGTTCATGGCTCATGTTTGACAGGAACTCACTCTTGGCCCGGCTTGCGCTCTCCGCCTGTTCCTTGGCGCGGCGCATGGCCGAGAGGCTTTCCTTTTGTTGACGCAACAGCTTTCTCTCTCGTAATACGCGTCGCAGGCGCAAGATCAATTCTTTGGAACTTACCGGTTTTTGGATGAAATCGCTCGCGCCGGCAGCGATAATTTCTTCATAGGCATATGTTTCGATCTGGCCGGTCATGACCATTAAATCGATATCAGTGGTCGATTTGATTCTCCGGGTCAATTCGATACCGTCAATGCCGGGCATGTTGATATCGGTGATGACAACATCGACTTTCAACTCGGAAAGGATACGGAATGCCTCCTCTCCGTTGTTGGCGGACGAGCAGTAATGACCTGCTTTCTCAATTTGCATGCTCAGTATTTCAGCCAGGCTTGCCTCGTCGTCGACCACCAGAATTGTGGCCGGTTCCGGTTTCTGGTCTGTAAGATCGTGCATATGACTATCGCCCCTTCCTCTCGCTAAATGACCGCAATTCGTGTGTTGCAGAGAAATAGTGGCATGAAGATCAGCATGCAAAAAATCCCGGTAATTAGTGCGGCGGTTTATACAGCCGCACTTATCACCGATAATATCCCCTTTTTTGTAAGGGGAGATTCCTGCATTAAAAAAAAATTACTGCGCCGCTTTTTCGAGCTCATCCAGGCGGTCCGGTTCGGAAACTGCAATATCCACAAGAGCCTTCGGGATGGCACTCTGCTCGCACATCACTCTGATTTCTTTCTCCTGGTCACTGAATTCGAGGATTTCACGAATAGAATCTATGTAGTCTATCATCTGATCCGGCGGAATCGAGTCCAGTGACGGTCCTTCGGCCTCGGCCTTTTTCCGCGCTGCCTCTTCTTCCGCAAGTCTTTGCTTCTCCTTCAGCTCTTCTTCCATTGCCTTTTTGACGCCGTCGATCGTGTTCTGGTCAACATTTGCCATCTCGATAATCAATGCTTCACTGACATTGTTGTCATAGAGATGTCGGACACGCTCGTCGTCGGTTTTGCCTTCCACTGCTTTAAGCAATGTTTCAACTCTGGCGATCTCCGCTAATTCCGCTTTAATGTCGGCCATTACCTGATCATACTTTTCCTGGTTAATTTCAAGGGCGCTGATAATAATGTCGGAATCGATCTTCTCTTCAATAAGCATCCGGACCCCCTGATCATCGGGCAGTCCCTTGGCCTTGGCAACAAGAAGATCGAGCTTGGCTTGCTGGACCATTTGAACCACTTCCGTCCTGTACTCGGAATTCCTGATTCCCGGCCATGTGTTTCCAATCTCGGTGATGAGTTTGTCGGATGTTACAAACGGCTCGGCCACATCTTCGAGGGCAAGTGCCGAGATCGCATCGTTGATGTCCTGCATCAATGGTTTCCCAACTTTACGCATATTGTCTATTGCCCATCTCAATTTGAGCATGTTGCCCCCATGATGAGAGACATTATAGCCCGTTTCGTCGAGTTCACCCGCAATTCGCTGGACAGATGCTTCCAGACTTTCCTCTGAAATATCCTGTGAGGCGAGTCCGAGGAATTTTTCCTCGATCGACAACCATAGAGGCTTTGTGTTTGTTTGTTCGCTTGTTGTCATTTCCCAATCTCCTTTTAATGATTTTTCTGATTTCCAATAATTTATACGAAAAACAGATCCCAGGAAATACCAATTTCACGGGATAATATTTCAGGATGAGCCCGTAGACACAAAATATTTTTATTAACCTAATATAAGGGATACGTCAAATTTTAACCCGAGACATATACTCTCCTGTTTCCGTATTGACGCGAATCATCTCACCGGACGCCATATATTCGGGTACCAAAACGGTGATGCCGTTGGACAGTTCGGCGGGTTTGTTCCGGTTCGTAACGGAAGCGCCCTTGATGCTTGGGGCAGTGCTTACAATCTCGAGATCGATTGTAAGTGGAATCTCGATGGAGAGGGGCTGACCTTCGTGCAGCAGTACCATGATGCCTTCCATCCCTTCCTCAAGCCATGGAAGTTGCCCTTCGATAGCTTCCGAAGACATGGTGTACTGCTCAAAATTTTCACTGTCCATGAAGGTGTGCATGTCCTGGTCACGGTAGAGGTAGCTTGTCTGCCGTTTGCTGACCGTCATCTCTTCGAGCATATCATTACCCTTTAATGTCTGATCCAGCTTCTGCCCGGTAATAAGCGATATGAAGCGAACCCTGTAGAGGGTGTTGGCGCCCCTGGCCGTTGGGGTATGGACATCTATCTGTTTGACGAGAAAAGGCTGGTTGCCAATCTTAACGATATTTCCCTTTTTTAAATTGCTGGCTTTTGGCACTGTGTCTCTCCTGTTATTGAATGCTCTTACGGATTATAACAAGCCCTTGTCAACGCAACGGCATACTTTAAAGAAGGTTTATATATCTTTAAAGAAGTCTGAAATCAATGCGAAAAGGTTCGATTTGAATGGAAAGCGCATTCAAACAGGATTGATTCTTCGCATTTAATGAAATATGTTTTAAAAAAAAATGGAGGATGCCATGAATGACAATACCAACATCGATTATTCCGTTTTGGACCAACCGGAGATCCTGGTCCGGCTTTTCCATCCAAGGCCTGAAATTGAGTGGATTGAAAAACCGGAAAGTTCTGTCGATTCGCTGATTCCGGTTGAAGGGGATACCGTCGTGGGCGGACGGTTTCATATGACGGACAAATCGGCCCCCAACGTGCTTTTTTTTCACGGGAACGGAGAGATTGTGGCCGATTACAATGATCTGGGACAGCTTTACAATCGCATGGGGATAAATTTTCTGGCGGTGGATTATCGGGGGTATGGCCGATCGACGGGCAACCCTTCCGTTACCAGCATGATGAGGGATTGCCACACGACGTTTGAATTTATCGAAGCGTGGCTGGCACAGCAGGGATATACCGGGGCGCTTATCGTCATGGGGCGATCCCTTGGCAGTGCGCCGGCCCTGGAACTTTCGGCCAGGTATGGCGGCCGGATAGACGGGCTGATAGTGGAAAGCGGGTTCGCATATCTTGACCCACTGCTGGCGCTGCTATGTGTCGACACCTCCGCCATGGATCTTATGAATGGTGACAGGGTAGGGAATATCAGCAAGATACGTTCATGGGACAAACCACTCCTGGTTATCCATGCCGAGTTCGATCACATTATTCCTTTTTCAGACGGCCAGGCGCTTTACGAAAGCTGCCCTTCGTCGGAAAAGACCTTTCTTAAGATTCCCGAAGCGAATCATAACGACATTTTGATGAAAGGGATTAACCCGTACATGGAGGCGGTGAAGACGCTGTGTGATAGAGCAGGGAACAGATAAGGGGAGGTTTCAGGTGTCGGGTGTCAGTCAACCCGACTCTTGCAGTTCCTGACACCTGACACCTGAAACCATGTCTTGAAACATATTACGCAACATATTACTGACTTTATGGGCCGGAGGACCAAACCGCGCTCATTCTCCTTTCAGCACATCGATCATGGAATAGACCCGGGTCTCGGCATTCTCGGCAATTTTCCCGGCAAGGAAGAAAACAGCCTCTAACGTGCCTTTCTGGTACACCTCCCTCCCGTTGACATTGTGGGTAAAGGAGAAGAGCACAGTGCCGTCGTTTGCGCGCAACGTATAGGTGTGCCAGGCATGACCCTGGATATGCTCTTCGGGGACATGCCATATGTTTTTCTGGTTTTCGGGGTTTCGCTCCATCTGGATCTCGTTTTCTGAAAACGGTATTCCCATGGCATTGAAATAGCTGACAATGTCTTTTGCCGTGCCGCTGGTATCCGCCTTTCCCTTCTGGTGGCTCTCCTTGACTTCCAGCGAATACCCGTCGAAAAGCCCGGGGAAATTTTCCGCCCCATACGCCAGCATGGCCTGGAGCCCAACGATCTGCCTGGCCATATTCGGGGCAATGACCGCGGGCACCCCGGAGGACCTGACGGTTTCCATCAACCGGGATCGTTCCCCGCCGGTGGTGCCCATGACAAAGGGAAGCCGGTGTGTACAATAAAATGCGGCATTGTCGTTTACCGCCGATGGATGCGTGTAGTCTACGGTAATAAAATCTTTCTTTTCGGCCCTGATTTTTTTTATGGTTTCCTCCCGTTGGCGGGGCTGAACAAGGGTCACCTCGACGTTGCCGACCTGACAGGTCGCAAGCTCGATTTCAGGGCCCGTGAGAGAGTAGGGGACAAGCTCAAAACGCCCATCCGAAAGAACGTGTTCGGCTACTCCCAGGGCCATATTTCCGGGGAGTCCGTTCACCATTACGTTAATCTTTTCCATTGTTATCTCCTGTCTGGATCTTTTCTACAAATGTTTTAAACTTGGATAATGCGGTGCTATCGAGTTGTCCAAGATGTCTTTTCAGACTTTCCAGGGCGGGAGGAATATATTGTTCAAAATGGTGCTTCCCCTTTACCCGTGTCAAAAAACCGAAGGCGCCGAGAATTTGCAGATTGCGGGTTACCCTGCAGTACTCGTAGCATTTTCGAAAACGTTCCGGATTAAAATCCCTTTTTAATATAAGCCTGTCCATTGCGTAGTCAACCAATTCGTCCTGAAGAGCGGGTGACATCCTCACATAGGGATCGATTAAAAGGGATGCCATGTCGTATTGAACGGGACCCAGCCGGGCGCCCTGGAAATCGATGACTCGTGGCTCTCCGTTAGAAATCATGACGTTCCTGGATTGAAAATCCCGATGCATCAAGCCGATAACGGCATTGTCCAGAGCACCACCGGCCAATATTTTGAAAGCGGATTCAAATGCGTGCTCATCAACATCGAGTGCGAGGTATCCACGAAGAAAAGAGTGGACAAAATATGCGCACTCTTTTTCGAGAATCAGGGGAACGTCATAAGCCGCCGTCTGGTAAGTCCAGGCAGTATCGAACCCCTCGGCGCCTCTGGTTGAAAAATCGATCAGCACATCCAGTACGTTGCGGTAGAGAGACCGTGTGACATTCGGGTCGTTTTTTTTCTGAATGATCGTTTGAAGATGGGTATTGCCGACATCTTCCATGAACACCCATCCGGAGAAAAGATCGTAGCGGTGAATCCTGGGTACGGGAAGTCCCTGACGGGTTAAATGAGCGTTAATGGAGACAAATGAATCGATTTCACAGGTTGGGGCGTCGGATCGGATGCCATGGTCGGCGGCAACGAGTGATGTTCCACCGGACCGAAGACGATACCAGGTCCTGTCCGAGCCGTCGCCGTCAAGATGTTCCCAAACGACAGGGCTGCCGGGCAACGGGTTGAAAGCGTTTTGAAGCGCTTCCTTTGCCATGAAGTCCCTTGACGCGGTTTTATACCGATCGGGAGTGCCGATATCCGCCCAACGGTGCGACAGGGCCATATATGCCGCGGGCGGCCGGCCCAGGGTAATGAGTTTTCGATAGGCATCGATACTGCTGAAGAAGGTCCCTTCAGGAATGAGGTCGAGAATGTACGGGTCGAGAACTTGAATCCCGGTGAAGGCATAGGTGACAAGCTCTGGAGAACTTGAGATTTCCCATGACGAGTGAAACTTTGCGATTCTCTCTTCGGGACTTATTGATACGGAATTCAGTCCCGGTGACTTCGTCAGTACCAAAGTTGCCGGAGCGGTGTGCCGGTAATGAAATTCATAGACCATTCTGAAATCGATGTCTGTCAGAATATCGCTGTTGATGACAATAAACGGCCGGTCATCCCAGAAATCCGACAGATTTTTAATGGTGCCGCCGGTACCGAGCAGATTTGGCTCGTGTCGGGTAAATACCTGTATGCCGTAGGATTGGGTGGATAAAAAGGCGTCGATTCGATGGTGAAGGTGATGCGTGTTTATTGCCACGCCAGTACAGCCCGCGGATACAAGCTGACGAATCAGCCTGTCGAGAATCGGCTGGCCGGAAACAGGAAAAAGCGGTTTAGGGATCCGGTTTGTATAGGGTCGCAGCCGGCTCCCAAGGCCGGCAGCCAGAATGAGTGCTTTCATAATGAAGGCGTGAGGCGGATGTATCTCTTTATTTTTTCGAGATAGGGCTCGGCGGCTTCGGCATTTTCGGCCCCCCGAATACCGCACGACGAAAAATAATCGACGGCATTCTGAAAATTGAATTTGGAAAGAGATTCCTGTCGTTCAATTTCTTTCGATTTATACATTTTCAATCCTTTGGACTGAATCTTTTTTATGCGGTCTTTTGCTGTAATGCCATTTTTATCGGTTTCAAGAAGAAAATAAAGCACCACCAGGTAAGATTCGAGATAGGGCTTCAGAAGTTGCGCAAACAGTCCAAGCTTTCGGAAACCCGCGGATGTTAAGTTATAGGTGTCCGGCAGGGAAGGATGCGGCATGAGAATGGCGTCGGATACAAAGGATTCTATCGTTTTTTCCACCAGGTCATAAGACGATTTTTCAAGGTCTACGGCGAATTCCAGACCGAACATGTTTTGCAGGGAATCAAAATCGTTATGAAGATCGGCGGTGCAGAATTGAAATGCATCCTGGGCCAGGATCAGGAGCGCCGTATAGGATGCCGGCGCCAGATTCCCGGCGCAATTATTTTTATAATACTCCAGGTTGGGGCGTCGATTTTCATTGACGGCGAAAAGGGACGTCGTGGTTTTTTCGTCTTTATGGGTGGATATGGGGTCCAGGAATTTTCTTTGTGAGTAGATATGCATCACTTGTTCGATGGCCTGTTCATGGTCCAGCAGCAAGGTGTCGGACAGCGTCACTTCCAGAAACATGAGATGCGACATCAGGGTTTCCACCCGCTTTATTACCTGACGCAGGGTGAACCTGTTTTTTGAAAAGCTCAGAACGGCGCTTGCCGTCAATGCATGGGGGGTTATGACAGTCGCCGAACCGATGGCGGATATTATCCGGTTGCCGAGACTTCTGCACATCGTGTTTATCTGTTTCTGCCCCAAATCGTGAATCGGCAGTTTCTGCTGCTCAAGCAGTTCCCGAAGTGAAATCGGTTCCGCAAGCCTGACATAAATCCTTCCATATTTTTTCTTCAAAACCCGTCGCGCCTTGATAACCTGTTTGAGGGTTTCCGGCTCTTTACTTCCCCCGACGATTTCACGCAAATATGCCTTTTCTTCCGGTACCCGATCGTAGCCCACGAAGATGGGAACAAAGATCATATCTTCGCAGGCCCGGTTCATAAACGCATGCATCAGTATGGAGAGAAATCCGAGCTGGGGAGGAAGCAGTTTGCCCGTACGGCTGCGGCCGCCTTCAATAAACAGTTCGATATTGAATCCTTCTTCCAGAAGTTTGTGGACATATTCGGCAAATACCTTGGAGTAAAGCACCGCTCCCTTGAAAGAGCGTCGTACCGAAAAAGCACCCGCGGCGCGGAAGAAAGAGCCGACGGGCCAGAAAAACAGATTCTTACCGGCCACTACGTGGGGGCAGGGCATATTGTTCAAATACATCAGGTAGGAGAGAACAAGATAATCGATATGGCTTTTATGGCAGGGGACGAGAATAAGCGGCCCGCGACGGGACATGCTTTTGATTCGGCCGAGCATATCGTTGTTGATGGAGAGCCCGTCAAAGAGGGTTCTAATGAACCACTTCATGACCTTGGCGGCAATTTCAATAACCGTATTGTTGTAGTTCGCGGCGATTTCATCCAGGTAATCGTTGGACTCCTTGTGCACTTTGTAGAGAGGTATGTCCCGTTTTTGAGAAAACTGGGTCATGACCCCACGAAGGCGATCGTTGGTAAGAATGCTCTCTTTTAACTCTTCCCTGGATTTTAAAACCGGTCCTGTAATGCTTTGACGGTGGCGATTGAACTGGACAAGAAGGTGGCGACGGAGCACAAGAGACAGATGAATGGACGACCTGTTTCTATTATCAGCGGTCGCCAGGAATTCCCTTATACTTACCGGTTCCGATATCTCCATGAAAATTTTACCGGGATGCTTGAACAGCGTGACAAATCTGCGCAAAGCCCTTGGCTTCAGCTCCGTGCCCAGTATGATATCCCAGAGGGATGCTTTTGACCGAAGCGGCTTTTTCCCGAAAAACATGAGGTGCGGAACAATATAAATCGGTCGTTGGGTTTCCCGCTGCATTTCGATCAGGTATTCCACGGGATCGATTGCCGATTTGACAAAACGCTGGTAAAAACCTCTCTTTTCAACAAGCGAGAAAAAAGCGCATTGGCCTGACAGGAGTTCGCTCTTGATGAAACCACTGTGGTAAGGATTCGGGAGCGAACGATGTCGTAAAAGGTGATCGAGATGTGCAACAAGGATTTTTGGCAGTCTGGATATGGGTTGCCAGATTTTCAAGCGGTAGCCGAGACCGATTTTCGGAACACGCAGCCTGTCCTGGGCATACCGGGTATGACAGAACAGAAAATCGAAATGACTTTTAAATTTTGTGGCATAAACCAGAATGGCATCGGGCTCCAACGCCTGTGTTTTGGCGGTCTGATCCGTTCCCATGGTGATGCCGCGGAAGAACGTTTTTAACATCTTATGTGACAGGGATTTTGGATGGGAGGGTAAAACACACAGGTAATGGTCATGGGTATTCTGTATGAAATTCGAGATCCACCGGTTGATCGCGGCGACAATATTCCCTGTTATTTTTTTAAAAAATTCTATCATTTAGTACCTCATTAGAGATCGAACGCCTGGCGTTTGTCAAGGCTGATACGGCATATCAAAAATGCGGGGGCCTTGCAAAGAAAAATATGCTTGCCTTCCCCATGGGGTTATGTTACCAACTCATTTTTGCGGGAATGAAAGCGGGTCCGAAGGCGTATCTGTTTCTTTTTAGAACAATACGATGTTCTTTTAGAACAACACGATGCCCCGGTACTCAGGGACTTCGAAAATAATTGAAGGAGGAAGATTTTTCATGAAAACATTAATTGGTGGCGCAATCGCGGCGGTTTTAGGTCTTATCGGTGTTGCTGTTTGGTTTGGTGCATTTCTTCAATTGTTAGCGGGAGCTGTTCCTATTATGCTTCTTATGGGTGGCGGCCTGGCATTCTATCTCGGTTTTGATGAACTCAAGGATACCTGGAAGAAAGATGATACTGCTCCGGAGAGCAGCGACAGCGACGAGGCTGAAAAATACAAGAAAGAGATCGAAGAGCTGAAAAAAGAGATCAATTCGCTCAAAAGCGAAAAAGCCTGATCCCATCCAAGAAACACAGGCGCCCGGATATCATGCCGGGCGCCTTTTTTTTAATCAAATTCCGAAACCGCCATAGTCGAAAATTCAAATATCGGAATACGAAACAAATTGGAAATTCAAATGTTCAAATGACGGAAAGGATGGATCGCTTAATATATCAGCGCTTCTTTTCTGATAGCATCAAATTCCGCCAGCTCATCCTGCCAGGATTCTTCGAGGCTGCTGATCGGTTCAAGGGCTTCTATCCGTTTCCGGATCGATGTATCTCCCATGATCAGATCGATTGGCAAATTATTATAATCATATTCGTAAGGGGGCGTTTTCCAGGAGAACCGGTCGCCGTATAGGGACAGGATCGCACGAAGCAGCCGCAGGCTTGTACCATAGGGGGCATAACGATCCGGATCTGTCACATGGATCTGGAATCCGCGGCAGAGCTTTCCCGACCATTTGTTGGACGTCGGTTCGAAACCGACGGGCCTGAGCACAATACCGGAAAGTTTCTCTTTTTCCAGGACGACAGACAATTCTTCCGATGTCACGAACGGCGCCCCGAAGAGTTCGAACGGTTGCGTGGTGCCCCGTCCTTCAGAAACGTTGGTTCCTTCCCAGATAACCTGGCCGGGATATACGATTGCGGACGTTGGCGTGGGCAGGTTCGGAGAAGGTGCAATCCAGGGGAGGCCGGTTTGCGAAAAATACATGCCGCGCTGCCACCCCTTCATGGGAATGACCGTCAGATCGCAGTCGATTCCAAAATGATTGTTGAAGAGAGTTGCCAGCTCACCGATGGTCAGTCCATGGCGCATGGGGATCGGGTAGCGGCCAACAAAGGATGACAGGGATGGACGGAGGAGGTTTCCCTCCACTGCCTCTCCTCCCACGGGATTCGGGCGGTCGAACACGATTATCTCTTTGCCGTATTTTTTTGCCGCCTCCATGCAATAGGCCAGGGTGTAGATGAACGTGTAAACCCTGGTCCCCACGTCCTGGAGATCGACCAGAAGCACGTCGATGTTTTCAAACATCTGTTTCGAGGGCTGCCTTGTCTTGCCGTAAAGGCTATAGATCGGAACCCTGAGAGATGGATCGAACAGGTCATCGGATTCGATCATATTGTCCTGTTTGTCGGTATGGAACCCGTGTTGGGGAGAAAACATCGCGGTTAAGCGGCCGGGGAACCTGTGATGTATCAGCCCACCGGCATGGTGGAAACGGAAATCCACTGATGCCTGGTTGCACAGCAGCCCCAGTCTCAGGTCGGATATCCTGGCGGGGGGCGTTTCTATAAAACTTTCGAGGCCGGTTTGGACGCGCATCATGTGGTTTTTGATTTCGAAGTTGTGGTCTTTTTAGATGTTCGTGGCGGGCGCCGACGGTTGCTCTCACGGGGTTTTCCGGAGCTGCGCGGTCTGGAATAGTTACTCCTTCGCTGTGAGCTCTTTTTTTGGGGATCCGGGCTCTTCAGGGAAATCCTTTTCTTCGGAGAGGGGGGCAATATCAGCCAATCGTCATCCGGGTGAATGCAATGAAGCGATTCACCGAGGAAAGTCTCGATTTCCGGAATGTAAAAAGAATCTTCCTCGCAGGCAAAACTGATGGAGGTACCGGTGGCGCCGGCACGGCCCGTTCGACCGATCCGATGCACGTAATCTTCAGGATCATGGGGCAATGCATAGTTGACGACGTGGCTGATCCCTTCAACATGAAGGCCCCTGCCCGCAACATCCGTCGCCACCAGAACTCTAAGCAGGCCGGCTTTGAAATTTTCGAGGGTTTTCGTGCGTTTCTTCTGGGCGATTTCCCCGGAAATCATGGCACAGTCTATGGAGTATTGGCGCAATTGTTCGGTTAACCTCCGTGTCTCGTCCCTGCGATTGCAGAAAACGAGAACGCGCTCCAATTCCTGTTTGGTAATCAAATTATAGAGCAGGGCCAGCTTGTTTTCGGTGGTAGTGATGTAGACAACCTGTTTTACGTTGTCTGTGGCAACATGTTCCGGCTCGATTTCCACCTGGACCGGATTTTTTGTCCATTGTGACGCCAGGCGCAGAACGTCGGGGTTTAAAGTGGCACTGAAAAGGAGGGTTTGGCGTCGGTTTTTAGACGGCGTGCTGTGGATTATTTTTCGAACGTCCGGGACAAAGCCCATATCGAGCATTCGGTCGGCTTCATCGATTACTAAAATTTCAGTCCGGTTGAGTTTCAGTTCCCCCTGGCGATGATAGTCTAAAAGCCTTCCCGGTGTGGCGACCAGCACATCGATGACATGGTTCCTGAGTTCCCGGCGCTGTTTTTCATAATCAATTCCTCCATAAACAGCGAGCGTGCGAAACCGAACATATTCAGAGAGCAATTTTGCTTCTTCGGTGATTTGCATGGCAAGCTCGCGTGTGGGGGCCAGAATCAGGGCGCGTGGGCGTGCAGTGCGTGCTTTCTTTTCAGAGGGATTTCTGAGAAGAAATGTAAAAATGGTTATCAGAAATGCAGCGGTTTTGCCTGTTCCGGTTTGGGCCCGGCCCGTGGCATCTTTTCCCGCCAGCGTGGCGGGCAGGATCTCCGCCTGAATCGGTGTGCAATATTGAAAATCCTGATTTGAAAATAGCGTGCAGAATTTCATCGGGAAGATCCAGGTCTTGAAAGCGCAATTTGCCGTCCGCCAGCGAGACGTCGAATTCGGCCGGGTCCCATTTCTTGGACGGGAGATTTTTTCTTTCACTCCTCTCCACATTTTCTTTGATGACGGGAACGGGCCGTTTCCGTTCTCTACGCGGCCTGTTTCTTCTGGCCTGGGTTCGACCCGTCGCGCCTTTTTCGGCAAGTGAGGTTTTGTCCTGTTTGGGGTTTGTTGCGGCTTTTTCAGCCTGTTTCGATGATGTCAGTACTTGATTACCTGTCTCTTTGGATTGCCTGCTGATAAAACCTTTTAAGCGGTTTCCGATTGATTTGATGATGTTTGGTGCCAATGCTATTATTCCGTTCCTTGGTTGTCTTTTAAGATACTCAATATTTTGGGGATATACTCATCGCCGCGGCTCGCGGGGAAATTACAGGCGCCCGCTCCGGCATGTCCGCCGCCACCGAATCGGGACAGCATCATTCCGACATTAACCCGGCAGGTTTTATTAAAAATACTCCTGCCGACGCTGAGGTTGATATTGGCAAATTCAGGGTCGGAGTACCTGATTTTAACGCTTACGGATGTTTCCGGATAGAGGGAATATACCAGAAACCGATTTCCCTCCGGCGGTGGCCAGAGAGGGCGGAAATCGGTGACAGCAACGTGCTGGTGGCAATGCGTATGTTTCGTTAACATTTTTTTGTAGTTGGTGTTTTGCGCTACCGTTTTTTTGCCGCGGATTTCGACTTCAGGATTCGTTATGACTTCTTCGACGGGGAAACGTCTCAAGAGCTGGACCAGATTATTCCAGTATGGCATATCTCTTGATTCCTGACCGGAAATGGTCATTGAAAGCAGCACGTGAGGATAACGTTCCGGGTACAACACCTGGTCGTTTGACAAGTTTGCCGAATCGATATCATCGGTCTGCTGAATCAACAGCTTATAGTCGGTTTTAAAGCGGCCGTCATAATAATTGAAAATAACCCGGGCCGCAGAAGGCGCTATGTCAAAAGCGCCTGCAACAGGACCTTCGGGCCGGTTTGAGACATGATGGTCGAACCAAAGCGAACATCTCTCACTGTATGGAAGATTTGCTATGATATCATGTTGTTCTATCGGAACGAGCCCCTTTTGAATATCACTGGGTTGAACCCATAGAATTGGAGAGGTAATATTTTCTACTTCGTGCAGGAGTGCAGCACAGACAATGCCGTCGAAGTCCGGTCTGGTAACAATTCGCATAGAATCTGCCTCATATATTCAACCTCTTGAGGTTTATTAAAATCTGAATTATTACCACAATTAATACCCAATGTCTCTATAATAATAGTCCGGGCGGACGTAAATACCATGAAAAGTCTTTAAACAATATTGTGGGGTAAGGTCGTTTCCGAACTGTTCGTGTATTCCGATGATATCGTATTAACCCAATAAATTCATAATATTATCTGGGAGCTGATAGGCCTGAGCCGACATGGCGATTCCTGGATTGGTAAGGATTGAATTTTTGACAATATTCGCGGCTTCCTGGGCCGCATTCCAATCTCGAAATGTGTTTTCAGTCTCTATGTTCTGATTAACACCCGAAGTTGGCAGCTTACTACTGATAGACACTTTATCAGCCGCCACTGCGTCCCTGATATCTTCCTTGGGCATATCCTTAGGATCAGGCTTGACAGACGCCCCATTCTTCTTCGAACGTCTTTGATTATCAGTCAGTTGCTTAATTACCGAATCGGTATCCATCCTTGTCGCTAAACCTGCTAATGCTATATCTGACACGGCATAAATCCTTTCATAGCAGAATGATTATTGTCCAACTGTAGATATCGGCACTAGCGAATGGATTCTTTAATATTTTTTTGGAGTTTGTTAAGTGCATGTTGCACAACTTGACACCCTTCAATATAAAAAGTACACTTAACAGTCTATAGCGAAGTTGGGTTAGGGGATCATCGATATGAAGAACAAAAAATAATAAAGTTGGCACAGAGTCGACATGAAAAAATTTGCCCCTTCCAGGTTTTCCGGAAGGGGCTAACGCATTGAAATTGCTTTTGTTGTGGCACGCCTGAAGGGATTCGAACCCCTGACCTACGGATTAGAAGTCCGTTGCTCTATCCAGCTGAGCTACAGGCGCACTTGATTTTCAGCAGTGCTCTAACATAGGTTTTAGGGCTTGTCCAACAAAAACGACAGGTGATCGCATACTGAACTACCTGTAACAATGGTAAATGATTCACGTTGTACAGAGGATTTCATCATGTTTTTTATCAAAAAGGGGACTGCGGATTAGTCGAAATGGTTAATAAAAAAAAAGATATAGACCCCAAAACGGTATCTGAAGCAGAGCAAAAGGATTCCAATGGTCAAAAAAGTGAAATAGAGGTGCTTTCTTCCGATGAAAAGGATAAAGCCCTTGTTAAATATGACCCGCTTCACCGGTATTTGACGGAGATCAGTCAGTATAAATTGCTTACCCGTGAGGAGGAAAAAGAGCTTGCTATCCGTGTGAAGGACTATGGAGACAAGGAGGCGAGCGTGGCCATGGTGACCGCGAACCTGAGGCTTGTTGTGAAAATCGCTCTCGAGTTCCAGAGGGTCTGGATGCAGAACCTGCTGGACTTGATTCAGGAGGGAAATATAGGCCTTATGCAGGCCGTTGTGAAGTTCGATCCGTATAAGAATGTCAAATTCTCTTATTATGCATCTTTTTGGATCAAGGCATATATTCTTAAATTTATAATGGATAATTGGCGTCTGGTTAAAATCGGTACGACCCAGGGACAGCGGAAGCTGTTTTTTAAATTGAAAAAGGAGAAGCAGAAGCTGATCGATCAGGGATTTGATCCAAAACCGAAGCTTCTTTCCCAGCGGCTAGGGGTGACGGAGAAAGAGATTGTTGAAATGGACCAACGCCTTGATGGATGGGATGTCTCCCTGGATGCGCCACTCAAGGATGATTCGGATACGGAACGGGTGGACTTGTTGAGTGAGGAGGCTGAAACGGCTGAAGACAAGGTGGCCAGAAAAGAGATGACCAACCTGCTTCAGGAGAAGATCGAAGCATTCAAGGAGAAAATGACCCCGCGGGAGATCGAGATTTTCGAATTGAGGATTTTTTCAGACAATCCCATGACGCTGCAGGAAATCGGTGATCGATATGGCATATCACGGGAGCGGATCAGGCAAGTGGAAAAAAACATCATTAAGAAAATGCGGGACTATTTTAAGCAGGAGATACCGGATTTCAGCAGTTATTCCGAAGAGGGGATTGTTGAATGATCCTTAGAATCCCAACCCCTCGTCACACAAGTAAATTCATATTATGGATGAATAAATGACTTATAAGTGTTTAATATGTATGTTGATATTGGTTGCATTGCTGGGGTGCGGTTTTTCCCGCGGTGTTGATGTCGAAGAACCAGAGGCGCCGCCTCTTAAAGATGCCACAAGCAGACTCATAAATGAGAGCGAAACGGCAGCGCATGAAACCACTCCCTTTCAAAACCGATATTATCACTACCTGGCCGCCCAGAAACATATCACGCGCGGTGATTTGGACAGAGCTATTTTGGACCTCCAAAAGGTGATTGAACTGGATCCGGACTCTGCATACCTCCGACGTGAATTGGCCATCTATTACCTTCAACTGCAAAACAGTTCCGCGGCTATTGATGTTTTGGATACGTTGATCACAAATCATCCGGAAGATCCGGAGTCACAGTTTCTATATGCCAGGGCGCTGGAGTCATTGGATCGAAAAGCCGAGGCGATCGCCGCCTATGAAAAATTGATTGACAGTGATTCCGAGCAGGAAATGGCATTTCTGAGATTGGGCGACCTCTATCTGGAAAAAAATGACCTGGACAATGCCTACCGTATTTATTCAAAACTGTTGGAGAACTTTCCATATTCATATGCGGGACATTTTTTTGTCGGAAAGATTCACTCGATCCGAAAAGAGTACGATCTGGCGGAAGAGCACATCCTTCGCACGCTTGAATTGGTTCCGGGGCTGGAAGAACCGCGATACGAGATTGCCGATATATATAAAGCAAAGGGAGAACAACAGAAAGCGATTGATGTCTATAAAGAGATCCTTGAACAGAATTCGAAAAATCTGTTCGCGGCGTTGGAATTGGCTGTGTTGTATCAGGAAAACGGATCCATGGCGGATGCAACGGCCCTGCTGAAAAAAGTCGGCGCCGAAAGCTATAACGACCCCGGACTGTATCGTATTATCGGGCAGGAATATCTGGAGCAGAATCGATTTCAACCCGCGGCGATGCTTTTGACCGGGATGCTGGAAAGCGCACCGGAAACTTCCGGACTCTCCTACCTGTTGGGAATCGCCCTGGTGGGCAACGGGGATAAAGAGACGGCTATCGAACGTTTCAAGCAGGTGGATGGGGCCTCCCGGTTTTTTGTCCGATCCGCGATACAGATATCACTGTTATATCAGGAAACAGGTAAAACCGATTCGGCGATCGAATATCTCAAGCAGGTTATAAAGGACCACCCGGACAATCCGGACCTCTATTTTTATCTCGGTATGTTTTATGAAGAAATCGATTCGTTGGATAACGCATCCCAGTCGCTCCAGGAGGGACTCCGACTGAGTCCGGAGAATATCCAGCTCAACTTTCGATTGGGGGTCGTGTTTGACAAGCTCAAGGAGCGGGACAAATCCATTCAACAGATGAAAACTGTTATACAGTTGGATAATAAGCATGTTAATGCTTTGAATTATTTGGGATATACCTATGCCGATATGGGGATTAAACTGGATGAGGCCGAGAAACTTATTTTAACTGCTCTGGAGAACAAACCCGACGATGGGTATATTACCGATAGCCTGGGATGGGTCTATTATAAGAAAGGCCAATTCGAGGAGGCGATGAACTATCTGGAAAAGGCCGTCCAACTGGTACCGGATGATCCCACGATTCTGGAGCATCTGGGGGATGTTTACCTGAAGTTGCAACAATCACAAAAGGCCCTCGATTTTTACCGGCGCTCTCTTTCATTGAAAAAAGATGATAAAGCGGACATCGAGAGCAAGATCAAATCCTTACTGGAAAATGGTCACCAACCTGAATGAGAGGTTCCCTGCCAAGACTCTTCCCTGCTGCATGTTGTTTGATCACGGCATGTTGTTTTCTGTGCCACTGTGGTGTCAGGCGACCCGGTGATGTGATTTCCCAGACGACCGAACAGGCTGAAGAAGCCGCACGGCTCCAGCAGGCGATTCTGGATACGAATACGCAGGTTAAAACCATAAAAGGCATCGGCTTCGTAAAAATCGGCCGGGTCAACCAGTTGAATCGTTTTCGGGCGGCATGGATCGGAAGCCGTCCGGATAAATTCCGATTGGAGATTCTCCTTACGACCGGACAACCGTCCGTGAGCTTTGCAAGTGACGGGAAACGAAATTATCTGCTTTCGTACGCCGACAACCGCCTGTACCGAAGAAAAGCATCTGAAAACGGCCTGAAGCGTCTTGTCTCCATAGCCATGACACCGAAAGATATACTGGACCTGTTATCCGGACGATTACCCGTTCGTCCTGAAAGCCGGGCCATGATTGAAGAACCCAGCGGAGTTGGTGCACCGGTGATCATGCTGGAAACATCGAAAAGAGGTGCTCGCGACAGAATTTATCCGGTGACGGCGGCAGGAAAGACCTTTTTCAAAATGGAGCGGTACGATCGAAAGGGCCGGTTGAAATTCAGGGCCGTATTCGAAAAAATGCGAGAAGCCGACGGCGTGCGAATTCCGGAAACGCTCACCATTACAAACGAAAATGGTGCGATGATTCAGATAGATATTGACAGATGCTGGGTGAATCCGGATGTGTCGGATGATCGGTTTGTTTTGAGACTTCCGGAGTGATAATTAAAAACGTGGAAGTTTAGGAGACAAAAAGTATGAGTACCGCGGTTCCGGATGTTCTCAGAGAGATCAGATCCGCTCTGGAGCGACTTGAAGATGAAAAGCTGTCACCAATAGCGACCCGGAGTTCGGAAGGGGTGCGCAGGGAATGGGAACCGACCGAAAAATCAGGGTATCGCCAATCTTTTTCACAGGATGCGGACCGCATTCTTCATTCAATGGCGTATACCCGGTATATCGATAAAACCCAGGTATTCTCTCTGATTCAGAATGACCACCTGACACATCGGGTACTTCATGTACAGCTGGTATCGAAGGTTGCACGAACCATAGGCCGTTTTCTGGGGCTGAACGAAGACCTGATCGAGGCCATTGCCCTGGGGCACGATATCGGGCATACGCCTTTCGGCCATGATGGAGAGCGCATTCTTTCAAAACTTTGCAGTCAAAGCGGCATCGGAGAGTTTCACCACAATGTTCAGAGTGTTCAATTTCTGGACAAGGTCGAGCGTAAGGGAAGCGGATGGAACCTGTGCCTCCAGACCCTGGATGGTATTCTTGCCCATGACGGAGAGGTCCATACGCGGCATCTGGCGCCGCGGCGGGAAAAGGACTTCGACACACTCGATTCGGAAATTGAACTAAAAAAAACAGAGCCGACAATACCGATTGTTCCCATGACACTTGAGGGATGCGTCGTTCGAATGGCGGATACGATCAGTTACATCGGAAGGGATCTGGAGGATGCCATCCGAATTCGTATGATCCGGCGCGGTGATATCCCCAAGGCAGTGGCATCTACCGTCGGAGATACCAACGGAACAATTGTTTTCACTTTGGTTACGGATATTATCCGGAACAGTTTCCAGAAGCCCCACATCGCTTTCAGCAGCGAGGTGTCGGATGCGCTCCGGGAACTGAAAAAATTCAATATGGACCGTATCTATTTGAATCCGAAAATGAAACAGCATCTAAAAAACGTCGACGATCTTTTTGAGATGCTGTTTTCAAGGTTTTTATCGGATTTAAAAACAGAGCGGCGGACATCGGTGATTTTTACACATTTCCTGAAGGATATCTCTGAACAATACAGGCGGGAACATTGTCCGGAAGAGATTGTCCGGGATTTTATCGCCGGAATGACGGATCGATATTTCATACGGCAATGCCCGGAAAAAGTACGACCAACGACTATGGTGATTGATTGATGGATTACCAGCCGCGTACTTATCGAAACGATGTTCAAAAATCAGGCTTGTCCGCGTTTCGCGTCGTGGTCAAGGAGACCGATCTTCACATCCAGGCAGACGAGCCGCTTGAATCGATTGCGAAGGAGAGCATTCTCAAGCATCGCGGCGTGCTTGAGAATTATATACAGATGTGTCCAGAGTTTGCCACGACGCTGGCGCCGTGGCCGGGCGAAGGTCCGAGACCGTATATAATCGATGAAATGATACGGGCGGGACGGCTGGCCGGGGTCGGCCCCATGGCTGCCGTTGCCGGCGCTATTGCTGCCTGTGTCGGGGACGATCTTATGGCGCATTCCAGGGAGGTGGTCGTTGAAAACGGAGGCGATGTTTTTATCAGGACCCGAATGCCGTTGACCGTCGGGCTTTATGCCGGGACGTCTGTGTTGAGTATGAAAGTGGGGCTTCGCGCGGGTGGAGGAGAATCGCCGCTGGCGATTTGCACCTCTTCCGGCATGATCGGTCACAGTGTCAGTTTCGGACAGGCGGATGCCGTTTGTGTGGTTTCCGAATCCTGCTCACTGGCCGATGCCGCCGCAACAGCCATCGGTAATCATGTGGGGGGCGCCCGGGATATTCAAAGTGCAATCGATTGGGGAAGGCAGATCCATGGCATTCTGGGGATTGTCGTTATTTCCGGCGGAAAAATGGGTGCCTGGGGAGGTATTGAACTCGTTAGGCTTTGATTTAAAAAGGGTTGAGTTTTTATTTCGAAAAGCGTACATAAATCCGACTTTCGTTGCCCAACCGGCTTGATATGATCATGAGGGAGAAGAACGATGGAAACCATGTGGGCGCCATGGCGAATGGAGTATATTCTCAGTGAAAAAGAAGGTGAATGCGTCTTCTGCAAAGCCGCGAACAACCATGACGGACTGACACTTTATGCGGGCGGACGAATCATGGTGGTCATGAACAAGTTTCCTTATACCAACGGACATTTATTGGTCGCTCCCCTTCGGCATATTTCAACACTGGATCAACTGTCTCGTGATGAAATGGGGGACATGATGTCGGGCATTCAGCAGTCGGTGGATATTTTAAAGCAGGTCATGTCGCCGGAAGGGTTCAATGTCGGCCTCAATCTTGGTAAGGTGGCCGGGGCCGGTGTTGAAGCGCACCTTCATTTTCATATTGTTCCAAGATGGGTCGGAGATGTGAACGCGCTTGCCGTATTTGGCGAAATACGTGTGGTTTCCGAGCATCTCCAGGCCACGTATCAAAACTTAAAGCCATACTTTAACAATATAACCTTTGAGGCGTGAAATCAGGAGCCATCAAATGAAGAAAGTTAAGATAATTCTGTGGGTCATTGTCGTTGCATTTGTCGTGTTGCTGTTCTTTCAAAATCAGGAATTTTTTCTGGAAAAAAAAGGGATTAATCTCAACCTGTCGTATGTCGCGGGCAACTATACCCCTGAACTCCCCCTTGCCGTCTGGTTTTTGATCGTCCTGATTATCGGCCTCCTGGTAGCCTATTTTTTCGGCCTGGCCGCGCGGTTCAAGTTGAAAAAAACCATTAAAGAATTGAAAGCCAAAATCGACACCCAGATAGAGATGATTTCACAGATTCGAAGCGAACTGGAAGCCCGCACCGGATTTTCAGATCAAACAACTTCAGCGGCGCCTCTCGATGTCGTGGAAACCACTCACGAGCCAAGTGACCCACAAGCCTCTTCCGGCGACTGATCATGCCGCCGTCAGGTTCAAAAACCACCCCCATGATGAAGCAGTATCTTTCCATCAAGGAGAGATACCCGGATACCATCCTCTTTTATCGCATGGGGGATTTTTACGAGATGTTTTTCGAGGACGCCGTTGTCGCTTCCAAAGCCCTGGAAATCACGCTTACCTCCCGGAATAAAAACGATAACTCACCGGTGCCCATGTGCGGCGTACCGTACCGGGCCGCCAATGGTTACATCGGAAAACTCATCAAGGGCGGCTTCAAGGTCGCCGTCTGCGATCAGGTTGAAGATCCTGCCCTCGCCAAAGGACTGGTCAAACGGGAAGTCGTCCGGGTAATTACCCCCGGCATGGTGCTGGAAGATACGTTTCTGGATGAGTCAAACAATAATTTTGTCCTGGGGGTGACAAGAACCAAGGATCAGTTCGCGCTGGCCTGCCTCGATATTTCCACCGGTACTTTCCGGGTGACCGAGTCCGGCAACGACAGAGCAGTAATGGAGGAAGCCCTGAGGATATCCCCAAGTGAAGTGATCCTCCCGGGGACAAACCAACCCGATCCTTTTTTCGATGATATCAAAGCGATGTTCGGTGAAACCGCGATCACCTTCCTGGACGAACGCGACTTTTCATATGCCAGATCCAGACAGGTGCTTACGGAGCATTTCAATACCCTCACACTCGAAGGATTCGGATGTGAACACCTGAAGGCAGCGGTGAGCGCAGCCGGCGGCCTCATGGCCTATGTCCGGGAAACACAAAAACAGAAACTCGGACATATCGATACCATTGAAACCTATTTTCTCGACAGTTTTCTCTGGCTGGATGATATGAGCTGCCGGAATCTGGAGCTTTTAAGAAATCTGCGGTCCGACTCCCGGCAGGGCACCCTGCTGAGTGTGCTGGACAAAACATTGACACCCATGGGGGGGCGTCTGATCCGGCAATGGCTTCGATACCCGCTGTTGAACCGTCAAGATATCGAAGCCCGCCTCGATGCGGTACAGGAGGTTTCCGGAGATCATACCCGGCGGACGGACCTGCGGGAAAATCTCAAATCGGTTTACGACCTGGAAAGGCTCGCAAGCAAAATCGGCATGGGGCACTGCAGTGCCCGGGATTTTCTGGCCCTGAAACAGTCTCTTGGACAGCTTCCGACTATTTTGGAGAGATTGTCGCTTTTATCATCCCCTCTTTTTAAAGGCCTCGATAATATCACGGTGCTCACGGATCTGGCCGATTTCATTGATGCCGCCATTCGTGAGGACGCACCCCCGACGATTCATGAAGGGGGCATGATCAAACCCGGGTTCAATGATCAGCTCGATAATCTTATCAGGATCAGCCGGGACGGGAAGGGCTGGCTGGTCCAGTTGGAGGCCGACGAAAAGACGAAAACGGGCATCAGCTCTCTGAAAGTTCGATACAACAAGGTTTTCGGATATTATATCGAAGTTTCCAAAGCCCAGTCCAAATCCGTGCCTGCTCATTATGTCAGGAAACAGACGCTGGTCAATGCGGAGCGCTACATCACGGATGAGTTGAAGAATTTCGAGAACGAAATAATGGGGGCCGAAGAGAAACGGGCCTCGATGGAGCGTGATATATTCAATGAAATCCGGTCGGCGATTGTCGAGCGTATCCCGGAAATTCAGCGAGTGGCCAAGTTCCTGGCAAGGATCGACTGCCTTCTCTCTTTTGCGGAAACAGCGGTCATGGGCGGCTATTGTCGGCCTGCCATCAATTCGGACGGGCGTCTTTATATCGAAGAGGGAAGGCATCCCGTGGTTGAAAAAATGATCACGGGTGAACGCTTTGTGCCGAATTCGATTCACATGGACCAGGAAGAGAACCAGGTGATCGTCATCACCGGTCCCAATATGGCCGGTAAATCCACTGTCCTTCGCCAGGTGGCACTGCTCATTCTGATGGCCCAGGCGGGATGCCCGGTCCCCGCGGCCAAAGCCGACATACCGCTTACGGACAGGATTTTCACGAGAATTGGCGCCCTCGACAACCTGTCCGCGGGACAGAGCACCTTTATGGTGGAAATGGAAGAGACCGCCAATATTTTAAATAATGCCACTCCCAATTCGCTGGTGATTCTGGATGAGATCGGGCGGGGAACCAGTACCTTCGACGGCTTGAGTATTGCCTGGGCGGTTGCGGAATATCTGCATGATCTGGATGGGAAAGGGGTCAAAACACTGTTTGCCACCCACTATCACGAGCTTACTGAACTTTCGAAACGGAAATCCCGGGTAAAGAATTTCAATATTGCCGTCAAAGAGTGGAATGACGAGATCATCTTTTTAAGAAAACTGGTTGCGGGCGGAACGAACCGAAGCTATGGAATTCAAGTCGCAAGGCTTGCGGGAATCCCTGAAAGTGTGATAAAACGCTCAAAATTAATTCTGTATAGAATAGAAAATGAAGACCATCTTGCCCCGAATTTCTCGGAAGGCGAAACGAAGCCGGAAAAAGGGAAAGGCGCCGCCGTGCAAATCGAACTGTTTCAATCACCGGAAAAGGCAATTCTGGACAAATTGAAGTCGCTTGATGTTACACGGATGACACCTTTGGAAGCGCTGAATGTTCTCGACGAAATTTGTAAACAATCCCAATAGCGTTTTTACGGAACCCGCGGTCGGATTTATGAGACGACACGGACGGATGATAGCCTGTCTGGGGATTTGTATCCTGATCCTCACCTGTCTTCATCCGGCGGATGCATCGGCAACAAGTGCCGAAAACAAATATTATAAAGCGGACGCAAGCTACAGGGCGCTTCTCAAGAGTTCATCAAAAAAGAAATATCGCCATAACTGGCTGAACTGCATTGAAAAGTTTCAGGCGGTCTATGACCATGATCCCTCGGGACCCTGGGCTGCCGCCGGATTGTTCATGTGCGGGAAACTCTACTATGGGCTTTCCATTCAATCCGGCCTGACGTCTGATATGAGGCAGGCCCGGGATCTTTTTAAGCGAATTATCAAGCGGTTTCCCCAAAGTCGTTACAAAAGCAGGTCTGAAAGAGAGCTTCGTATCATAGCCAAAAAACTTGGCCCGAATTCAGCAGCGGTTGAAGAAACGGTCGATTCCGATTCTCTGACGACCCTTATTCGACAAAATGTCTCCACAAGTTCGAAGTTGCCGGCGCCCGTTGGAAAGCCGACAACGGTTAAAGAACTGAGGTACTGGTCGAACCCCCACTATACCCGAGTGGTGATCGACGCCGACCAGGAGACCACTTTCGCCCACAAGTATCTGCGTGTCGATCCGTCCATTGGAAAGCCCCACCGCCTCTTCGTGGACCTGACACATAGTCGGGTGGGTGAGAAACTGCAGGATTTTTTACCAATCAACGATGAACTCCTCATCAGCGCCCGGGCCGGCCAGAACACGCCGGACCAGGTACGGGTGGTGGTGGATATCAAGTCTTATGAGACCTACAAGGTTTTTTCCCTTAAAAATCCTTTCCGTATCGTAATTGATGTCTGGGGTGAAAACGGGGATGCGACAAAAGGCAGCGTCTCGACACAGGCAAATTTCGTGACGGCGGGAGAGATCGGTGTCAGTGCCCTGGCAAGACAATTTGCACTGGGAGTGCGCCGTATCATTGTGGACCCCGGACATGGCGGAAAGGATTATGGTGCGCCGGGATACCTGAAAGGGGTCCATGAAAAAGATGTCGTACTCGAAATTTCAAAAAAACTAGCCGAAAAAATTCAAAAGGATCTTGGCTGCGAAGTGATACTTACCCGCACAACAGATCGTTATCTGACCCTTGAAGAGCGGACGGCCATTGCGAATACGAAAAACGCGGACCTGTTTATTTCCATTCATACCAACTCACACCGGGATCGACGGGCGTCCGGTATTGAAACCTATTTTTTGAATTTAGCAACGGATAATGATGCGATTCTGGTGGCGGCCCGGGAAAATGCAACCTCGGCGAAAAATATCAGCGATCTTCAATCGATTCTAAACGATCTGATGCACAATGCCAAGGTCAACGAATCGAGCCGTCTGGCGGGGCATGTCCAAACCGCCATATGCAGTGGACTCAAGGAAAAAAAATATACTAACATCAGGAACAAAGGGGTCAAGCAGGCGCCTTTTTATGTTCTTCTGGGGGCACAAATGCCCGCGATTCTGGTTGAAACTTCATTTATCAGCAACAAGGAGGAGTGCAAGCGCCTTGTAAATTCGAACTATCAGGACGCGATTGTCGAATCCATCATGAACGGCGTCAAACGATACATCAATGAAACAAACCCCACGGCCCTCTTCGGCGAAAATCAGAGTCAGGGATAACCTGGGAGGTAACGAGAACAGGCAGACCCCTTATCGAACGGTTGCAATATAAGAATAATAAAAGGATTAGAAAAAGATTCTCATGAAGGAACGGCAACAAACGATTTTTCAGATTATCTGGGGCGGGATACTTTTTATCGCCGGCGTGGGCGTATTTTTCAGAATTCCCCAGGTCATGCCCAGACTTGCGGAAATAGGCTCCTTTTCATCGGCCACGGTATTTATCCGTTTTTGTTTCTACCTGATAGGCTGCATGCTTATAGGCGGCGGCATTATGAAAATATGTAAAAATTATAAATTGTTAATGGGAAGAGACAACGACTCGTAATTCAGACCCTCCGTAATAAATGTCGGTAAGTGCTGCCTCGTATAAATAGTACCATCCACATTTGATGTTCGATATTGGACGTTCGTGTTCGACGTTCATTCTTTTTTGTTTTAATGTAGCCTCCTTACATTGTTCGAAATTCTCTTTGCCAAACGCCGATTGTTTTTGCTGTTAATGGATTCTTGATCTGATACTCAATTAAAATAAGGAGATGGAACCATGCCTGACGACAAAACTCCCCCTGTTTATGGAACTGATTCAGTTGGTAACAAGCTTCCCGTTGATAATTCTCCTCCCCTTGATGAAACTCGCACTCTTGATAAAAAGTTACCCGTTGATAATCCTCCCCCTGTTGATAATCCTCCCCCTGTTGATAATCCTCCCCCTGCTTCCTTTCAGCCTTCGGATTTGCGGAACCTTAAAAAAGAGATGGCTTACAGAGTAAAATTACAGGATATTTGTCATAAGATATATGGTGCTAAAAACCTTGATGCCCTTTTTACAAATCTGGAAGATGATATCGTTGATCTGTTTCAAGCCGAAAGATTTACCGTTTACGGAATTGACGGTGTCAATCGACAGTTGGTATCTCGATTCAAAACAGGCGAAGAAATCAAGGAGATCCGGTTGCCTGTGTCCACGTCCAGTGTGGCGGGTTTTGTCGCCCTGAGACAACGACTTGTAAATATAACAAATGTCCAAAGCCGAAGAGAACTCCAGGCCATCGATTCGGAACTTGTTTTTGACAAACAGTGGGACAAGAGAAGTGGGTATTCAACCCGGCAGGTCCTTGCCTGTCCGATTCGCTTTGAAAAGTACCTTATGGGGGCATTACAAGTTATCAATCATACAAATGGCGATCGATTTTCCGCCAGGGATGAACAGGCAATCCAGGAGATTTCAAAGATGTTCGGCATTGCTTTTTATACCCAGAAAAGGATTTCCAGAGCACGTTCGAGTCGGTTCGATTATCTTTTAATGAACCACCTCATTTCAGAAGATCAACTGGATCAGGCACGGAAGCTTTCCAGACGCAATGGTGGTTCTATCGAAAGTGTTCTTATGAAAAAGTTTGATGTATCCAAGGAGGATATCGGTAAATCCTTAAGTAATTACTTTAAGGTTCCCTTTGTCGGGACAGACCCGCCGCCTGTGCTTTCCGCCAAAATGATCGAGGGGGTAAAGCCATCTTTTATGAAGCGCAATGTCTGGGTACCCTGGCGGATGGAAAACGGGAAGGTTGATATTGCCATTGATGACCCGAATGATTTGCCGAGAGTAGACGATATACGGACGCTTTTTCCCGGTCGAACCCTCAGATTTTGCGTCGCTCTCAAACAGGATATTTTAAAAATGAGTGATCGACTGGAAGAAATCGCTAAATCCCCGGATGCTATCGACGATATTATTAAAAGGATGACGGATGATATCGTGGAAGAGACCGCACCGGAGAATGATGACAGAGCGCAGGACAGTACAGTGATTCAACTGGTGAATAAAACCATACTGGATGCTCTTGAGAGGGGCGCCTCGGATATACATGTTGAACCATATCCCGGTAAACGGGAAACGGGTATACGTATTCGTGTTGATGGACGATGTCATTTGTACGGAAAAATTCCGGCGGCATATAAGCATGCGGTTATCAGCCGAATTAAAGTGATGGCGGACCTGGACATAGCCGAACGCCGAAGGCCCCAGGACGGTAAAATCAAGTTCAGGCGGCCGGGTGGAAAGTCCGTTGAGCTTCGGGTGGCAACAATTCCGACCCAGGGAGGCGTGGAAGATGTCGTTATGCGGATTATATCGACAGGTAAACCGATGCCAATGGATAGACTGCATTTCTCAACAAGAAATTATGAACGGTTTCTTAACGCAATCGATATGCCCTATGGCCTGATTTTTGTTTGCGGGCCCACCGGCTCCGGAAAAACGACCACGCTGCACGCTGTTCTTCAACAACTGAACAAAATCGAAAGAAAAATCTGGACAGCCGAGGACCCGGTGGAAATTACACAGCCCGGCCTTCGGCAGGTTCAGGTCAGACCTAAAATTGATTTCGGTTTTGCTGAGGCACTGCGCGCGTTTTTAAGGGCGGACCCGGATGTGATAATGGTAGGTGAAATGAGAGATAGGGAAACCACGCGCATCGGTATTGAAGCGTCGCTTACCGGGCACCTGGTTCTCTCGACCCTTCATACCAACAGTGCACCGGAGAGCATAACCAGGCTTCTGGATTTAGGTATGGATCCATTCCATTTTGCAGACGCCGTTCGGTGCATTTTGGCCCAGAGACTGGTGCCGACCTTGTGTGAGAAATGCCGGGAAGGCTATCACCCGTCGGAAAAAGAGTTCAATGAGCTGGTTCGTGAATACGGACCGGACGATTTTGAGCGAAAAATAGGAATTACTTACAGTCGTGATTTATCTCTTTTTCGCAAATGTGGATGCGATGTGTGCGGCGGGACCGGTTATCGGGGACGCATGGGAATACATGAGCTTCTTATGGGGAGCGATGAGATTAAAAGAATGATCCAGACCAAACAGGACATAACGACCATTCGGCAACAAGCTGCAAGTGAAGGCATGAACAGCTTGAAACAGGATGGCATTGAAAAAGTGTTTGCAGGGCATTGCGATCTGTTTCAGGTAAGAAAGGTATGTATCCAGTGATGGGTAGCAGGTATGCCTTTGCACCCGATTCTCTTTTTCTGTTGCTATAAGGAATGGATAGGTCTATATTTATTAGTTATGTGTCATGGTTTTTTATTGAGAATAAAAGAGGCTTTTTCAAAACGGCTCTCAGCCCACAACGGTGCGATAGCGCAATACAAAGACCGGTCGATAAAGGGCGTTTTGAAATTGGCTGAAATGATTTAGGTGGAGCGGGCCTGTATGAAGCGTCCGGTTCAGGTGTGAACGGAATTTTATGGCGAAACCAATACCGATAACACGACAAAACGGTGGTTCATCCGCGCAATCAAAAAAGTCGAGTCTGAAAGCTACCATTCGCGACCAGTCCGGTGCCGGAAAGGTCAAAATCGGGGAACTGCTGTCCAAAGAAGGATATATCACCAAGTTCCAGCTTGATGAAGCGCTCAAATATCAGAAGAAAAATGACGGCAGGCTTGGGAGCATTCTGCTCAAACTTGGATATGTTGACGAAGAAACCATCGTCAATGTGTTGAGCAGGATTTATAATTATCCGGCTGTCACAATTTCCAAAATAACGCCGGATCCCAAAGCGATCGAACTTATCCCCTACGAGACGGCTAAAAAATACATGGCGTTTCCCATCCGTCTGGATGGTGACGATTTGGTCATCACCATGTCCGAGCCGACGGATACCACTGCTGTTGAAATGCTTCGCAATGTGGTTAAGAAAAGTCTTGAAGTAAGCGTTTCCGCTGAAAATGATATTGTTGAGGCATTCAAGAAATATTACGGAATTTCGGATGAGGAGTACAAATCATTCTTTGGTGAACGAATAGGTGGCGAAGAGGAGGAAGACGAGAAGTTTACCTGTGTCGATGATTTTGGCTCTCTGGTTTCCGAAGCATTGGAAGATATTGAACTTTCGACACCTGCTGAAGGCATTGAAGATATATCGGACCAGTATTCGGCATCCGACGGTCCCATTATCAAGATGGTCAACGGTATTCTTGTAAATGCCATCAATGAAGGGGTCAGTGATATTCATATCGAGCCGTTCGAAAATTCTCTTCAGGTCCGGTATCGGCTGGATGGCGCGCTCTATAAGTCAAAGAATTTCCCTGTATCCATTAAGAATGCACTCACCAGTCGAATCAAAATTCTCGCTGGGCTGAATATCGCAGAGCGACGAGTTCCCCAGGATGGGCGAATCAAATTGAAAATGGGAAGGAATACCGCGGTCGATTTCCGTGTTTCCACTCTGCCGACACTTTTTGGTGAAAGCACCGTTTTGCGAATTCTTGATAAGGGCGCCCTGAATGTGGATTTGACCAAGATGGGATTCGAACCGGATACCTTCGAAGCCCTGAAAAGATGTATCAGTCGCCCCTATGGGTTGCTGCTGGTGACCGGGCCTACGGGAAGCGGTAAAACAACCACTCTCTATTCGGTGCTTAACCGGCTGAACAAGGAAGATACCAAAATACTCACGGCCGAGGATCCGGTGGAATTCAATTTCAAGGGGATCAATCAGGTCCTGGTCCGGGAAGACGTGGGCATGACGTTTGCCGCCGCCCTCAAATCGTTTTTGCGCCAGGATCCGGACATTATCATGGTGGGTGAGATCCGGGATATGAGTACCGCGGAAATTGCCATAAAAGCAGCCATGACCGGACATCTTGTTTTCAGCACCCTCCACACCAACGACTGTCCGTCGACCATCGGGCGTCTCGTGGATATCGGTATTCCAGCGTATATGCTGGCTTCCTCCGTTACCATGGTACTTTCCCAGCGACTGGCCAGGAAACTTTGCCCGAAATGCCGTGTACGGACGAATGACTATTCTCCGGAGGAACTGGAAAATATCGGTTTTAAAAAAGAGGAGATCCCTGATTTGGAGCTTTATGGCCCTGGTGGTTGTCCAGAATGCAGAGGAAGCGGATATAAGGGCAGGGTGGGGCTTTATGAATTGATGGAAGTAACCGAAGAGGTTGCCAAAGCTATCAACGCGGCGGTGCCAGAAGATCAATTGAGAAAGACGGCCGTCCAGGAGGGAATGAAAACCCTTCGTGACGCCGCACTGGAAAAGGCTAGGCAGGGGGTTGTCTCCATAGAGGAAGTGCTGAAACGAACCGTAGTGACAAAGGAAGCATTGCCGGCGTACCTTGTGACGCCGGATGTGGAACGGTATGAAGACAAGGACGTGATTATCCGGGAGGGCAATAATGACATCGATTTTTTCAGACTTGTCCAGGGCGCCCTCATTGTGATTAAGGACGGCAAAAAGATAGCTGAGATTACGGAGCCGGGTGATTATTTCGGAGAAATGTCGGCCATTACAGGTGAGCCCCGGTCTGCAACGATCATTTCAAAAGGAAGGAGCTCCATCAAACGGTTCCCTGGTGATAAGCTCCCGGAAATTATGGAAAAATATGCGGATGTTTCTCGCCATCTGTTTGGGGTGCTTGCTACGAGACTCCACCGTGCGGATGAGATTACGGTCAATCTGATCAATGAACGATTACAGCAGCGATGATATGGCCCCGACAAAAGAGATAAAAACGCTTATAAAGGAGGCGCAGCTCTATCAGACCCAGGGGCTCCTGAAGGAGGCCAGGGTCCGGTATGAAAAAGCGGCCGAGATTGTAGAAAACGACGAAACCCTGACCAGCAAAGCACAGCTCCTGGAGGGGATAGAAAAGAAGTTGCAGTCCCTTGACGCGGTTTCGTATAAGGTTGAGAAAAAGACCATTATTACGGAGATATCTCCCAGAGACAGGGATTTAATCAAACGTTTGTTTTCATCTGCTCCCGCGGACGACAAGGACGCATCGCTTCTGGAGGGGGCCGTCACCCTGGCCAAATTCGGTCAATTCGACCGTGCTATCGCCGATTTCGAGGAGTTGCTGGAAAACTCCCCGCTTCGAATTGTTGCCGCGAAACATATCCTTCGATGTCACATGGCCTTGCGGGCGCTTCATGACCCGATGACCCAGTTCCACAAATGGGTATCTACCGGTTATTTCGGGAAAGAAGAACTTTCGGAAATAAGCATTTTTATCAATAAAACCTACGGACTTTCCGTCGTTGAGCAGGATGATCCTGAACAAAAAGCCCCGACAGATTCCGGTACAGGGACGGTGCCGCAAACGGCAAACAACAATGGTCAACCGGACACTCCCCATCCAAAATCGAGTTTCGATCCTGTAAACGATGTATATGTAGATGTTCTGGACGCTCTCCATTTGTCTTCGGGTGAAAATAGCAGCGATGATTTGCCAACCGAGAGATCAGACGATTTTGTCGATATGATCGGCAGCCCCTCAAAGAAACAGACACTGAAATATGAAGATATCGTCAGCGAGGATGCTACAAGTGATTATGTCGATTATATCAGTTCCCTTGGGATTCCGCTCAAAACGGGTGAGGAGACGAAGCTGTCGGTGAACCTTCAAACTGGAAGCGTTGTTAACCTGATTGTACCCGCCGCTGAACGATCCGTTATGGGAATTCTTAAAAAAGGCGCCCGGATCGAGGGGGTTAAGCTCAACTCCCCCATCGCGGTCAATACCGGTAACTGCATCGTTGTCAGCGTGGCACGCATTGATATGGGTCCCAAAAAAGGGGACTATAGTGTGGATTTGAAGGTTGAGAGTTGAGATGGAAGTGCCTAAAATGCCCAATCCGGCACAGCCGGAATTTCAAATTTGAGATTTCAAATTACAAATTCAGATTGAAGGGGAAGTCGGGCCTAATCGATAGGACGGCCGTTTTTTGCAGCCATGAACTTTTCAAGCTGATCCTCGTAATAGGATCTGTTCCTTTCCGCCACAGCCAGTGCCTTTTTCCCCGCCTCAACGGCATCTTCGTACTGTCCATTGACGTAATAGCTTTCCGCCAGCGTGTCGAGTGTTTCCGGAGAAGGTCCCAAAGCGGCGGCTTTTTTTGCCAGGAGCAGTCCCCGTTCGGGGTTGCGGTATCGGCTCTCCTCGCAGGTGACATAGAGCCATGCCAGATTGTTCAGCACGTGGGGTGAATCGGATGTGATTGCAAGAACCCGCTCGTAGGTGTCGATGGTTTTTTCGAAATCGTTCCGGCTGGAGTAAAGATCCCCGAGAATGGACAATAGTTGGGGGTTGTCTCCGGATTTTTCGAGTTCCCGATGAAGGACGGTTTCAAGAAAATGGCCGCTGATTTTTTCCCCGGTATTCCCGAAATTCAGCTGGTAGCTCATCACGCCGATAATGAAAAGCGCGGACAGATAAACAAGGATGCTTCTTGTCACCTTTCGGTTGTGACGCTGGACGGAAGATCTGTCTGTTTCGCATCGCTGGAGGAAACCGATCCGCTCGCTGATACTGAAATGATGCCAGTTGGGTTTGTCCGCGGACTGACCGCTTGTGTAGGCAATTTTTCTGAAGGTCGAAACAAGCGGCGCTGCCGTGTCGAACATCGAAAACGCATAAGCATCCGCCTGACGTTCGAAATTTCTCATGAAGTACCCGAAGATATATCGGAAATAAACCAGAAAAAACACAACCATGACAAGGCTGAATAAAACAGGAGTAAGGGTGGCCTGATCGTAGCCTGTGT
Source organism: Desulfobacterales bacterium (assembly GCA_963677545.2). Lineage (GTDB taxonomy): Bacteria > Desulfobacterota > Desulfobacteria > Desulfobacterales > JAFDDL01 > JBECKW01. Next base: position 138,352 of record CAXXKH010000026.1, read on the forward strand.
TTGTAACAAGCAGATATGCCGGTTTCGAATAGAGAATAACATAGACAAGGATGTCGAAGGTTGCATAGGCGATAAGCATGTAACCGGTGAAAAAAAGCAGGTAAAAAAGCAGATGCTTTTTTTTGACATGGCCGATTTCATGCGCAATGACGGCATCGATCTCTTCGGTCGATAGATATTGAAGCAGCGCGGGAGTGACCAGGATGTAGCGAAACCGCTTTACCAATCCCATGACGCCCGCGGTAATCATGTGGCCGCCGAAAAGGGGCCACTGGACGATATCCCGATATGAAATGTTCGCGTTGCGGCAGACACTTTCAATACGGTCCCTTGCGGGCCCAGGAGGCAGGGGCTTGCAGCGCCAGAATTTCTGGATAATGGCAGGACCGATCAGGGCGATTAGCGCCAGGAATATGAGAAAGTATAAGAGCTCGCCTTCCGTGGTCGAGAGAAAACGTTTTGTGGATTCAAAGGGAAGAGAATGTATGATATCGGCAATGCCGGAAAGAATTATCCAGGGCATCAACACCGGAACCGCAAAGGAAATATTCGACAGCACGTAACCGCGTCGGTCGATTGGGGTAGAGTGGAGTCGTCGGTACGTTGAGTAGCCAATGCCCCAGGAGATAGACAGGTACCCGATAAAAACAGCCAGACAGATAACGGCCTCAATAGTCGGGAAGATTTCCAGGAAGTGTATTCTGGAAAGAAAATCGGTGATATTGAGCCCGTAGATATCGATTATAAAAAAAATGATCGCCACTATCGACAGCCGGGATTGGATCGTTGTGAACCTGTTACCGATCAACAGGGTGTGTTGCCTGCCGATTTGTTTCTTTATTCGAAAGAAAGAGAGCCATGAGAAACCACAGAAACAAACAAAGAGAAGGATAAACAGGAAAGCAGTTTCACCGGCAGTGAAATTGGTTGTATCGGATGGCGGATAGGTTGCGTAAATCAGGAGAACGACGATGAAGTAGATGAAATTTCCAAACACTTAAATAAACTCCAGGAGTTAGCAGCTAGCCCGACCGCTCCGTTCATTTTCGGACGGAGTTTGATCAGTGACGAAACTTCCAAGGTGTCAGGTGTCAGGTTTCAGGTGTCAGAAACCGCGCCCGTTGGATCGAATGACTCTTGAGACCCAAAATCTTTAAGGTGCTAAAATGGTGTATCGTAATAAAGTAACCTTTTAGGGTGAGGTTTCATACAAAAAATCAGCAGGCAGAACAAAAAATTGCAGCCTATCTTTGTCCTTCCTGACACCTGACACCTGACACCTGCTCACTGTTTTTTTTGTAGTATCTTTCCTTTTCGCTGTATATACATCCGCAATACTGCTGGCGATACATATTGAGTTGTTTGCTCTCTTCGATGCCGGCTTTCCAGAATTCCCTGAAATCATGGTAAAAAAATTGGACTCCCGTCTCTTTTCCGATGGCTTTCCCCATGTTTTTAATCACTTCATGTCGCTGGAATTTGCTGTAAAGAAGGGTGGTGCTGAAACAGTCGAACTTTCCTCGTTTTGCGATGAGTGCCGTGGATCTGAGCCTGTCATGGTAGCAGTGATTGCAGCGATTGGATTCCCGGTAAACAACGTTCTGAAGAAACCCTTCGAGATCATAGCCTTCCTGATAGATCACCTGAAGGTCAATCGTGGAAGCGTACTCCTTGAGGGCCTGTTCCCGTTTGAGGCACTCCGTGAACGGGTGAATATTGTGCCGATAAAAAAAGCCCATAACAGACATGCCGTTTTCACGCAGGTGACGTATGGGTGCTATACCGCAGGGGGCGCAACAGATATGCAGGAGTATCTTCATGAGCGATGCCCGAAAATCGCCGTTCCGATGCGTACAAGGGTTGCACCCTCTTCAACGGCGGCTTCAAAATCTCCGGACATGCCCATTGAAAGCTCTTTCATGTCGACATTCGGGATTTTTTCGTTCTCTATGGACCGGGCAAGTTCACGCAGGGTTCTGAAATATGGACGCGCCTTGTCCGGGGCATCGAAATAGGGCGGCATGGTCATAAGTCCATCGACTTTCAAATGTTTAAAAGTAGCTAATTCCCGGATTAAAGGCAGCGTGTCGTCAACGAAAACACCGGACTTGGATTTTTCTTCGGATACATTTACCTGAATCAGAATATGCTGGGTCTTTGATATCTTTTGCGCCTGCTGGTTGAGTTCCTCGGCAAGCTTGAATGAATCCACCGAATGAATGAGATCGAAGATACGAACCGCATATTTGGATTTGTTGGATTGGAGATGCCCGATAAAATGCCAGATAATCGGCAGGTGTGACAGGGCGGTTGCCTTTTCCCTTGCCTCTTGAATGTAATTTTCACCCACTGTTGAAATGCCGGCTTCAACAGCATCCCGGACCCGGTCGGCGGAAACAGTTTTGCTGACCGCTACGGTGCGAATATCCTCGGGGTCACGACCCGCTGAGATGGCCGCTTTCCGAATACGATCACGAATATGATCAATGGCTTCTATCATTTCATGGACTTTCGATGGTTGCGCCACTGCGATTTCCTATATCATCAAAACCGACAACCCCTTCGCGAATCAGGCATTCTATCACTTCACAGACCGGAAGCCCAACCACATTGGTGTAGGATCCGTTCACGCTTTTTACCAGGAATGTACCCAGCCCCTGAATGGCATAAGCGCCGGCTTTGTCGAAAGGTTCTGATGTGTGAATATACCAGTGAATCTCTTTTTCGCTGAGTTTTTTGAAAGTGACATCGGTTTTTACGGAATCGGTGATGCGTTTTCCGGATTTGTATTGATTTATGCAGTAACCGGTAATCACCTGATGTGTCTGGCCGCTCAAACGAGAGAGCATTTCCGCGGCATGTTCCCGGGAATCCGGTTTCCCGAGAATGAGCCCGTCGATGAGAACGATGGTGTCTGCCCCGATTACCCAGCTCCCGGGAAATCTTTCTGATACCTCCATTGCCTTGGCTTCGGCGAGAACCTTGGCGTAAATAGCGGGGGAGGAGACGGGGATACTGCTTTCATCCACTTTACTGTGAACAACGGAAAAAACGAGCCCCGCCTGTGTCAGCAAATACCTTCGACGGGGAGACTTGGATGCGAGAATAAGTCGCATATCTGAATCTGAGGTTTTCATGGAGGGATGAATAACAAAAGGTGGTTCATTTTACAAGGGAACAACAATTCGTGGTTTTTGGGACGTTATGGTCATAACGATGATGCCGTCGCATTATGGATAGTTACGTTGACGTTACTTTTGGCAAAACCTCGCAAAATTCAGAAGAGCTTTACCAGGTCTTTCATTATCCGCATATCCTCAAACGATTTTCTCCCACCAAAGAAGACATCAATATCTTTATGGCCCTGATTATCGAACGGGCCATGATTGTCGAGGGGCCGTACGAAACCATCGGCATTACCCAAGATCCAAATGATGATATATTTTTTGCCTGCGCCCTGGAAGCCGATGCCGACTACATTGTTACTCGTGAACCCCATCTAAGAAACATCAAACATTATCAACGTATCCAGATCATCGACGCAGCAACCTTCATCGAAAAAGTCAAAAAACAAATCGGATTGGATCTGATTTAGATCACCCGCCCACCCAGACCGCGGGACCTCGAACAGCAGGGCCGTCATGTTTTGTCCATCAGTCGGAGTTTAAAGACGGCGATCCCGGTTTTGGGATACATGTTGAGTCGTTATCGTGCAGAATTTTTGTCTGTCAGATGGCCTCTTAAGAATATTCTTTGATGGGAATGTTCGTTTTTGAAAATGACGGCGGAAAGAATGTGGGTGGTTTTAGGGACATTGACTAATTGGACTTACACTGGTTTCTTTTAATTATTTTCGCTCCTGCTGAAGTACATATCCCTAATTGCCGGGCACTCTCCGAATAAGTCAGCCCACATTCTTTTAACAATTCTAAAGCAAGCTTGCATCTGACTTTTGACACCTCGCTTGTTCGGCTACCGCCTTTCAACGCTTTCTCTGCCAAGGTGTCTTTCGTCGTCCAACAATAACGGAATGACCGCACCAGTGAAAACAATCGAGCTTTTGCAACGACTCGACCAAGCCGGCCCTGTGCGGATTTAAATGAATGTAACGGACCAATTCTTTAAAATACGCGTCTTCCTCACATACAATGGATTTATATCTATTCTGGAAAAGATGGCCATAACAATGGTGCCGTCGATTATAGTTGATTGCGTATCCGGTCAAAAGCTTACGCATAAAAGAAGGCAATCCTTCAGGCCCGCTTCGAATCAATAAATGAGCGTGGTTTGTCATCAGAGCCCAGTCATAGACAGGTGTCTTCAGATCAATAGAAAGCTGCCCGAGTCGATCAACAAAGACCTGGCAGTCCTGGTCATCATCAGCTATCCTGCGTCTCTCTATTCCTCGAACAATGACATGATGCAGCTCCTCGGGCGCATCCAACCGTGCTGAGCTTGGCATACGGACTCCGCTTTTTCATAAATGCAATTAAGAAAAATTTCCATGACAGATCCTATGGAAATAATGAGGGACGGAAATTTGATAATATGTCTTGACAACTTTACAGATATATGAAAAGAGGTATTTCATCATGAATACAATACCGAAAACATTGAACCCCCAATCACCGATTCCGCTGTACCGGCAGCTTGCGGATATTCTGTCCGCACAGATTCGCAACGGCGGGTATCCGGTGTCATCCCGGATACCGTCTGAAAACCGCCTGGCCGTGGAATATGGCATCGGGCGGCCGACGGTACGTCAGGCAACGGATTATCTGGTAAGAAAAGGGCTCCTGCTGCGAAGAAGGGGTTCCGGGACTTATGTATGTGCGGAAACAAAAGAGGTAGATCTTTTTTCGCTTGGCGGTACATTGTCCGCATTTCAGAGCAAGGGGATCGATGTGGATATACGGATAGAGGATAAAATTAAGTTGATTCCTGTGCCGGGCGATGCGGACAATCCTTTTTGTGGTCAAAACGCTTATTTTCTATCCCGGAGCAGCAGTGTGGAGGGGAAAGCGCTGCTCCTGGAAGAGATGTATCTGAGCGAAGTATTGTTCCCGGGTATCGATACCATGGACCTCTCCGGGAGATCTGTTTCACGTATTGTTGAAGACGTCTATTATATGAAGCCTTCCGGCGGAAAGCAGACATTCAACATCGGAACCCCCGGATCCGAGCGAGCGCACCGGTTGGGCATAATGCCGGAAACGTCCGTGCTTCTGGTCAAACGTTTCCTGCATTTTCCACGGATGGCAAATGGCGTTTACGCGGCGCTTTTCTGCATAACCGATCGTTTCGCTTTTTCCCAGGATTTGGGGGTGTTAACGGGATAAACCAGAAGATTATACCGATATGAACTCATTTGATGGGTTCTAAAAATTAAAAAATCTGAAAGAGCAAAATAAGACGGAGTGGAGGATACTGTATGAAAACCAGAGGCTATTATGACGGATTCGGTGGCGCTTTCCTTCCGGAAATTCTGGTTGCCACATTTGAAGAGATCGAAAACGTTTTTCTGGAGGCCCGTGACGATCCTGGGTTTTGGGCCGAATACGAGGCTGTTATGTCTTCCTATTCGTGTCGTCCGACACCACTCACGTTTGCCGAGAACCTGACCAGACATTTTGGCGGCGGCCGTATCTATATCAAGCGGGAAGATCTGAACCATACCGGTGCGCACAAGGCGAACAATGTGATGGGGCAGGGATTGCTCGTGAAGCGGATGGGAAAGAAAAGAGTGATTGCCGAGACCGGCGCCGGCCAGCATGGCGTCGCTACGGCTACAATGGCGGCAAAATTCGGATTCGACTGCACCATATACATGGGAGAGGTCGATGTGAAACGTCAGCGTCCCAATGTTTTCTGGATGGAACAGCTGGGAGCGACGGTCGTTCCGGTGAAAGACGGCACACGGGTGTTGAAGGATGCTATCAATGAAGCGTTCCGGGACTGGGTCTCGAATATGGACACCACGCATTATGTTTTTGGCACCGCCTGCGGTCCCCATCCGTTTCCGACAATGGTGAAATATTTCCAGTCGATTATCGGAAAAGAGGCCAGGGCACAAATCCTCAAGGCGGAAGGCAGACTGCCCGACCGTGTATACGCCTGCGTGGGGGGGGGATCAAACGCCCTGGGGATCTTTTCGGGATTTCTGGACGACCCGGTCGAGTTGATTGGCGTTGAGGCCGGCGGAAAAGGGCTGGATTCAGGGCGCCATGCCGTCCGGTTGACAACTCCCGATGCCAGCTTGGGGGTGGCACAGGGATATAAAACCTATTTCCTCCAGAACAATGATGGGCAAATGAGAGAGACCCACAGTGTCGCGGCCGGTCTTGATTATATCGGAGTGTCACCGATATTGGCGGCTTTGTCCGAAAACGGGCGTGTGCGGTTCGAGTCGGCAACTGACCGGGAAGTGCTTGACGCCGTGCGGCTGACCATCAAAAAGGAGGGACTTATTCCGGCACTGGAATCGGGACATGCTTTTGCGCATGCATTCAAGGAAGCGTCCGCGACCTCAAAAGACCAGATTATAGTGATCAATCAATCCGGCAGGGGAGACAAAGATATCTTTACGATTGCGGATGCATTCGGAGATCCGAAATGGGAAGCCTTTATCAAGGAGAAAGCGAAGGGGTATGATGCTTGAGAAATATTTGAAAGATCGGTTAAAAGAGAAAGACCTTTTACTTATGACACATATCGTTCTCGGTTATCCCTCTTTCCGGGAATCACTCGAAATCGTGGAGGAGATGGTGTCGGCGGGTGTCGATTTGATGGAGCTTCAGATCCCGTTTTCCGAACCCATCGCGGACGGACTTGTGATTTTGAAAGCGAACCAGAAATCCCTGGCCGGCGGGATAACTGTCGATGAGTGTTTCAAATTTGCCGAAAAGGTCACCCGGAAATTTGATATTCCTTTTCTGTTTATGACCTATTACAATATTTTATTTAAATACGGTGTGGAGCGCTTTGCGGAACAGATGAAACAGAGCGGGATTCGGGGCGCTATCGTTCCGGATCTTCCGCCCGAGGAGGGAGATCTGTATCTATCGTCCATGGATCGCATGGGACTGGCCCCTGTCTTTATCCTTTCTCCCAGTACACCGCCTGAGCGAATGCGCTATATCGCCGGATTTGGCCGAGGACTTATCTATTGTGTCGCGCGAAAAGGGGTAACCGGAAGCAGTACGGATTTTTCGGACTCTTTGTCGGACTACCTTCGGGTCTGCAGGGAGGCAACTGAACTACCTCTGGCGCTGGGGTTCGGGGTGAAGAACAAGGCGGATATCGAGTTTCTCAAAGGAAAAGCGGATATCGCCGTTATCGGCTCCCAGACCATCCGGATCATCGAGAAGGACGGGGTGGCTGCGGCGGGACGGTTTATTCGGGATATCTTGAGCTGACTTCTAAAAAACAGAATTAATATTCTTTTTTTTCGAAAGAATCGATTCGAATTGACGAGCTGCGGAGATAAAGTCGGAAACCTTTTGAAGATCTTTAAGGCCGGGCGACAGCTCGACACCGGAACTCACATCCACGGCGACTGGAAGGGCATCGGCAACAGCATTAGCAACATTTTTTGGAGAGAGACCGCCCGCCAGAACGAGTGGATGGTTCTCCCCGAAATTCTTCGCGGACTGCCAGTTCCAGGTAAGCGCGTTTCCCCCCGGCAGTTTCCCTTTGCCGCACTCCACCAGAAAGGCGGATGCAGGGTAGTGATCCGCTTCTGAAAGCGTCGGCGTGCCGTCTACGAACAATACTTTAATAACCGGAATGTGCATGTCAGAGAGACGCCGGACCAGGTCCGGTGTCTCCTGCCCGTGGAGCTGGACCATCGAGAGACGGCAATTCTCGACTTTCTCCATGATCTCGTCGTAGGCGGCATTCACAAAAACGCCGACGGTTTTAGCTTTTTCCAATAAGGCCGTTGAGATTTCAAACGCCTTTCTATCGGAGATATAACGCGGACTTTTCGGGTAAAACATCAACCCGATGGCATCCGCACCGAGTTCAGCGCAGCCGACAGCCTCATCCACCCGGGTCAGCCCGCAGATTTTTATTTGAGGAAAAGTGTTCATTTACATAAAGGCCTTTTAAAAGACAGTGAAACCACAAAGGCACAAAAGCACAAAGTAAAATCTTTTAATATTAGTTAATTATCTTCGTGGCTTCGTGTCTTCGTGTGAGAAAAGTAGTTTTTACGATGTTATCAATTTTAAAACATCCTATTCCAACCGATTCCCTGTGTCGCTCTATCGCGCTGTTGCGTGCCGGTGAACTGTTTTGGAAATGGCTCAACTGATTTCTATTGGTTCATGTCTTTCATTGTGACCTTTGTGCCTTTGTGGTTGGAATGTTTTTCTATTTATTTTGATTGTCCCAATAGTGTTTTTAAAAACAGGTCCGGTTTTTCCGCCCTGACAAGACTCTCACCGATCAGAAAATTCCAGATGCCGGCTGCCTTTGCTTCAAGAATGTCCTCCCTGCTCTGAATACCGCTGGCGGCCACCGCAACCTGATCCGGATTCAATTTGGCGCCCAGATTGATGGCATTGTCCGTACTGGTTTCAAAGGAACGGAGATTCCGGTTGTTGATACCGATCAAGTGGGCGCCTGCCCAGCAGGCGTCTTCCAACTCGTTTTCAGAATAGATTTCCACCAGCGCATCGAGCCGGAGTTCTTCACAGAGCTGAAGATAATCCTTCAACTGAGATCTTTCCAGAATGCGGACGATCAACAGAACGGCATCTGCTTCGGCAACAGCCGTTTCGTATAGCTGATAGGTGGAGACGATAAACTCTTTTCGAAGCACAGGGAGAGATATAGCGGCCCGAGTCATTTTCAAGTCATCGAGACTTCCCTTAAAAAAAGGCGAGTCCGTCAAAACAGACAATGCTGCAGCACCCCCGCTTTCATACGCACGGGCAAGGGCCACAGGATCCAGATCAAGACAAATCGGGCCTTTGGAGGGGGACGCCCGTTTTATTTCCGCGATAATATTTACGCCAAAAGTTCCTGGAGATGAAAGCGCGCTCATAAAAGGACGCTTGCTAGCGCCCGCCAGGGCGAAGGCGTCCGCCCGCAGTCGGGCTTCCGGCACCTTCTTTTCAGAAGCGGACACGGCCGTTTTTTTTTGTTCGACTATTTTTTCTAAAATGTCCATAATTATTTGTTCCGAGTAAACTCAACCAATTCCTCAAGTTTCCGTGATGCTTTTCCCTGATCGATTGCTGATGCGGCCATTTCGATGCCGGCTTTAAGATTCTCGACAATACCGGTAGCCGCAAGTGCCGCCGCTGTGTTAAGGAGAACCACATCGCGTCTGGGACCTGTTTCTCCAGAGAGGATTTTTCTGGTGATATCGGCGTTTTCTTCGGCAGTACCTCCCAAAAGGTCTCCCGGGTCAGCTGTTTTTCCGAAAAACTGTTCGGGTGAAATATCGTAGGTTCGTATCATACCGTCCTTCAGTTCCGAAACACGGGTGGGGGCACATACGGAGATTTCATCAAGGCCGTCGTGTCCATGAACCACAAAAGCACGCTTGGTCCCGAGAAGTTTCAGGGCCTCGGCGAACATCTCCGTCAGCTTGGGTGCATACACGCCCAGAAGCTGGCAGTTTGCGGCAGCGGGATTGGTCAGGGGACCCAGCATGTTAAAAATACTTCGAAGGCCGATCTCTTTCCGGGCCGTGGCGGCATACTTCATGGCGCTGTGGTAGAGCGGAGCGAACATGAAACCGATACCGATATCCGCGATCGCCTCTTCTACGATCTCCGGATCGACATTCAGATTTACTCCCAGAGCTTCCAGTAAATCCGCGCTACCGCATTTGCTGGAAGCACTTCGATTGCCGTGTTTGGCCACGACGGCGCCGCATCCCGCAACCACAAAAGCGGTGGTGGTGGAGATGTTGAAGGTGTTGGATGAATCCCCGCCGGTGCCACAGGTGTCCACGACGGTGGCGGACGGCACGTCAATTCGGATTGCTTTGCGCCGCATGGCACGGGCGGCGCCCGCCAGTTCCGTAAAGGTTTCGCCTTTGGTGGCAAGGGCGGCCATCATGGCGCCGATTTGCGCATCGGTGATGCTTCCTGACAAAATCTCGGTCATCATTTCAGACATTTGAAGTTCAGTTAAATCGCTGCCGTCGATAATATGTTTCAGATGATCACGGAACATGTCGTTATCCTCCAATCTCTTTTAAAAAATTCCGAAGCAACCGCTTCCCCACCTGGGTCATGATCGATTCCGGATGAAACTGGATGCCTTCCGTCGGATGTTCCCGGTGGCGAATACCCATTATCTCTCCATCTTCGGACGTGGCGGTGACCTCGAGACATGTCGGCAAATCTTCGGGTGATGCAACCAGACTGTGGTAACGCATGGCCTGAAAGGGTTTATCCAGTCCTTTGAATATCATCTTGCCGTCGCTCGTCACGGTGGAGGTCTTTCCGTGCATAAGGCGCTTGGCGGAGACGATGCTTCCGCCGAAAGCCTTGGCAATGGCCTGGTGTCCCAGGCATACGCCAAGCAGGGGAAGCTTACCGGAAAATTCAAGAATGGCTGAAATGGAGATGCCGGCGAATTCCGGTCGGCCCGGTCCCGGTGATATGACAATTCCCTCGGGTTTCAGGTCAATCAGTTCCGCGAGGGTCAACGCATCGTTTCTATAAACGTCCACTTCGGCGCCAAGCTGCCTCAGGTATTGGACCAGGTTGTATGTAAAGGAATCGTAGTTGTCAATCATCACGATCATGAGGAGTCCCTTTCAAGTTCGTATGTCGTTTCCAGAAGCTGAAGCGCCCGCTGGATGGCCATGGCTTTGTTTACGGTCTCCATCCGTTCGGTTTCAGGGACCGAGTCCGCCACGAGACCGGCGCCGGCCCGGACCATAACCTCTCCGTTCTCTATGAGGGCGGTTCGAATGGTAATGGCGAGGTCCATATTGCCGTCAAAGGAGATATACCCCACAGCTCCTCCGTAGGGTCCCCGCGGCTCTTTTTCAAGCTCGGCGATAATTTCCATGGCACGGATTTTTGGCGCGCCGGAGAGGGTGCCGGCCGGAAATGTGGCGGCGAGGAGGTCCCATGCGTCCTTGTCGGGAAGAAGATCACACACGATGTTGGAGACAAGGTGCATGACATGGGAATAGCGTTCAACAATCATCAGGTCGGTGACCTGAACGCTTCCGGTTTCCGCTACCCGTCCCAGATCATTTCTGCCCAGATCCACAAGCATCAGATGCTCGGCACGTTCCTTTTCATCCGAGAGCATCTCATCCGCAAGACTCCGGTCTTCCTGTTCGCTTTTACCCCGGGGCCTTGTGCCGGCGATGGGACGCAGCGTGGCGACCTGGTTTTCCAGACGCACCAGTGTCTCCGGAGAAGAGCCGACCATGGCCATATCGTCAAGATGCATGAAGAAAAGGTACGGCGACGGGTTGATATACCGCTGTGCCCGGTAAAGCGCCTTCAGGTCCGGTGGGGCAAGGCACGTGAAGGGTTGCGCGATGACGGTCTGGATCACATCACCGGCGCGGATATACTCTTTTACTTTCTCTACATGCTCACGGTAAACATGGTCTTCCTGACGCTGGGTAAGCTTCAGCGAATGGGGGATGGTCGCCGGATACTCCGTCTGGGTCGATGTCTTTATCTTTTCGACAAGTGACCGGGCCTTTGCCACCGCGTGGTCGTAAGCATCGCTGAGATCCTCATCCGGCCGAATAAAGCAGGGCACCATGGTCTGCAGGGTGTGACGGATATTATCGAAAATCAGCAGCTCGTCGGGAATGATGAAATTTGCAAGGGGTTTTTCCCTGGGTAATGCGTGGGGAATGGCCTCGAAGAAAGAGACCATCTCATAGGTGAAATACCCGATCAAGCCCCCCCAGAAACGCGGCAGCTCCGGAAGCGACGCCGGCTTGTAATCGGACATGAGATTCCTGAGGACATCGAGTGGCTTTCCATTATGCGGGATTTCCCGAAGCTGACCGTTTTCGACCACTGCCACATGTTCGAAAAAAACACGCACATGACTTCTGGCGGAAGCCCCCATGAAGCTGTAACGGCCCCAGCGTTCGCCCCCCTCAACGCTTTCCAGCAGAAAAAGCGGTCCTTTGTCATGGTATATCTTGCCGAGAAGAGATACCGGCGTGTCCATGTCGGCAAGGGTTTCGATGCAGACCGGAATGACGTTATTCTCTTCCGCCAGCTTATAGAACCGGTCTTTGTCCGGGAATTGACGAAGTTGCATAGTATCACCTTTACTAATTTGCCAAATGGTATTTGGGAAAACAAAAAAGGCCGTGCGAACGGCCACGACCTTTATATAAAATGTCTGATCGTGACGCTTGATATGCTCACGATCCCTGTTTCAATTCGGTTTTTTGTTAACCAACCGGAGGTTCGCTCGCATATTCTGTTCTATGCGTCTGCCACCGACACCACAATCTGTATTTGAAATTCGTATCTTTCATGATTGCCATCATAATCGTGGAATATTGCCTAACCGAGGAGACTCTCTACTCTTTTTCATGCAACCCTGTCAAGGGATTTTTAACGTGATGGATGATTGATGTTTGACATGATGAGTGCAATAATTTATTTCAGCTTCCGGGCGAGCAAATTTCAAAACACCCCATTTCGGTTATTCAAGGAGAACAGATGAAACTGCATGCGGAAATTCTTTCCACCGGCGATGAAGTATTGAACGGCGAAATAGTGGACTCGAACGCCGCTCATATAGCCAGGTCATTAACCGAAGCCGGAGTGGCGGTTCTTCGACACGTGACGGTGGGAGACAACTTGTCAGCGCTGGCCGACACTTTCAGAGAAGCGGGCAAGCGGACGGATATCGTAGTGGTAACGGGTGGTTTGGGACCGACCAGCGACGACTTGACCTCGGAAGCCGCGGCAATGGCCTCGAATACGCCGCTTCTAATGGACGAGGCATCTCTGGCTAAGATCGAGGCTTTTTTCCGTCAGCGGAACTTGCCGATGAAAGATTCCAATCGAAAACAGGCCCTGTTTCCGGAAGGCGCCGAGCCTCTTGATAACCCCGTGGGCACGGCGCCCGGTTTCACAATGACAATGGGTAACGCGAGGTTCTATTCTCTGCCGGGCGTGCCCCATGAAATGAAGAGAATGATGCATGATCAGGTTTTACCGCAGATCAAAACGATTCAGGGTAAGGAAGCCGTCCCGGAAATGACAAGAGTGATATCCACCTTCGGGCTTCCCGAATCGGATGTGGATCAACGTCTCAGGGCGTTCGCTGGTTCCTTCCCGGATCTGCGGCTCGGATTTCAGGTGAAATATCCGGGGATCTTATTGAAAGTGTATGCCGGGAAGGGGAATCCGAAAACCATGAAATCGCGGATCGACACCGCGGTGGCGTGGATATGTGAGCAGCTCGGAGAGTATGTCGTGTCCAGGAGCGGGAAAAACCTTGCGGAGACGGTTGGAGACCTGCTCAAGGTCGATAGGGCGACGCTGGCGGTTGCAGAGAGCTGCACGGGCGGGCTGATTTCTCACTGGTTGACCGATGTCGCGGGCAGTTCCGATTATTTCCTTTTTTCGGGCGTTACCTATGCGAACCGAGCGAAAACGAATATCCTGAATGTACCGGAAGAAATTATTGAAAAACATGGCGCGGTTCACGAAGAGACGGTCAAGGCCATGGCGCTCGGGGCACGAGATGCCGTCGGCGCCACATACGGACTCGCCACCAGTGGCATTGCCGGTCCGTCGGGAGGAACCGAAGAAAAACCCGTGGGGACTGTCTGCATCGGGGTCGCCGGGCCTGACGGCGTATACGCAAAAAGACGCCTCTTTACATTCGGCGGGCGGCTTATGAACAAGCAGATGTTTGCCGCGGCGGCCCTTGATTTGTTGCGGCGATATTTGTTAAGTCCCGGGGGCGGATCTATTTTCGATACTGAATAACGATCCGTGCCGGCGTTTCCAACCGATATGAGGTGGACAGTGGGAAAAACCGATTTGATGTCAGCTATTGAAAGGCATGCCTTTTCCGGTAAACTTCCGGACGATGTCCCCTATCAGGGAATCGGAACGGCATCCGTGGTTCAATTATCATCGGAATTCAACACCGTTGGCTGGAAAATCGAACAGACAGCGCTTGAAAACGAAATTATACCGGAACGGTATACCCGGAACCGCAACATCATTTCCAGAGAGGACCAGATCAGATTGCTGGGGTCCACGGTTTCGGTCGTGGGGCTCGGCGGATTGGGCGGCGCCCTGGCGGGAATACTTGCCCGCGGCGGGGTGGGCAGCCTTCGACTCATCGACGGGGACCGATTCGAAGAGAGTAACCTGAACCGGCAGCTTTTCAGCACAGTCTCGGACATCGGGAAATCCAAGGCCGAGGTGGCCGGCAAATGTATTTCGCAAATCAACCCATCTGTTGCCGTTTCCGTGCATGATGTCGATATGAATGAAAAAAATGCATCGGAACTGATACAAGGGGTGAACGTCGCAGTGGACTGCCTGGATACGGTGGATGCCCGGTTTGTGCTCGAATCCGCGGCAAAAGCACAGGGAATCCCCCTTGTTTCAGCCGCTATTGGTGGAGAAACCGGACATGTCACAACAATTTTTCCGGAGGATAGCGGCTTGATAACGATATACGGCCGTTGGAAAAATAGCGGGAAAAAAGAGGCGGGACGCGGCCTTGGATCGCCGCCTCATGCCGTTTCGCTTGTCTCTTCGCTGGAAAGTACCGAAGTGTTCAAGGTACTTCTTGGCAGAACCGGGATGTTGAAGAATCAGTTGCTAATTTTAGACCTTAACTGCTATACATTCGAAATTATTCAACTCTGAATGATTCCGAGAGGCAGTTACAGCCAAAGGAGGAACTTTTTGATTTGGAAATCAACAAAAAATAAAAACGGTCTCTCTGTCTGTATTATTGCAGCGATAATGCTGTTCATGTCAGGTTTTTCAACGCAACTCTGTTCCGCGGAAACATCTAATGCTTCGAAACCTCAGGCAATGGGCGGACTGGTGCGAATACCGCCTGCGTCAAGGTATGACGATCCCTTTAGCGGTGTATCATTTGAAACGATTTACAAAAGCGGGTTTGACGTGTGTACCAATATCGGCGGGCAGCCTGTAGTATTTCTTTTTACTTCGAGTTCATGTGCACATTGCAAATGGCTGGGGAAAATTTTCGATGTTATCGCGATGAATTATATCGAGGACGGAAGTATCGAAGCTCATCATTACGATGTTTTAACTGGAGATGATCTGCTAACGGAAGAAATTGAGACCGAGATTCCCTCGGGGATTCATGAACTATATCTTAAGGGAAGCCCGAAGGACCTGGTCCCGTATCTCAATTTCAGTTGTAAATATGAGCGTGTCGGAACCGGACACGAGAAGGATCAGGATGCTGATGCCGAGGGGCAGGAGATAATAGATGTTATTGAAACCTTGATCAGGGTTTTATCAGCGGAGTAGTCTATTACGGGGTTCGAAAAACCCTATAGAATCCCATTATACTTCCCGGTATGTGAGAAGTGACACACTATGAAAAAAATGAGATATATGGCTTTCATATTCTTGTTGCTTTTACCATCGATTTCTTTTGGAATCGAAAAAGCAGATATGGTGCTGGTGATTAAATCCAAATCAAAACTGTATTTGAAAAGGAATGGGAAGACATTGAAAGAATACCATGTCGTTTTTGGCGCAAATCCAAAAGGTCACAAACTGCAGGAAGGTGATGAGCGCACGCCTGAAGGTCTATATATTCTCGATTATAAAAAAGATGACAGTGCATTCTATAAGGCGATTCATATCTCTTACCCAAATGAGTTGGATCTGGAACGTGCCAGAAATAATGGCGTCAAACCTGGCGGAGCGATAATGATCCACGGCCAAAAAGAAAATATCGGTTGGCTGGCCCTTGTTTCACAATATTTTAACTGGACGGACGGGTGTATCGCCGTGTCGAATAGTGATATGGATGAAATCTGGGAAGCTGTCGATAGCGGAACCCCGATAGAAATAAAACCATAAAGGAGCATCCATGCAATTTGCCATCGATCATTTCAACATCAATGTGCTGGATCTTGAAAAAAGCCTGGCTTTTTACGAAAAAGCGCTGGGGCTGAAGGAGATTAGCCGGATAGAAGCCGAAGACGGCGGCTTTATCATTGTCTATCTGGGCGACGGCTCAACCGCCAATAAAATCGAATTGACATGGTTGAAGGCAATGGATCGACCTTATAATCTTGGGGATGAGGAGTTTCATATCGCTTTCAAGACCACGGATTTTGACGCGGCTCACCGCCTCCACACGGAGATGGGTTGCATCTGTTTTGAAAACAAAGAGATGGGCATTTATTTCATCAAAGACCCGGACGGGTACTGGCTTGAAATCGTTCCGGCGCGTTGATCAAATAGCATGGATAGAACTCCCCCTTCCTCATGTTATTTTTGCACCCGATTATTATGCCCATATCCGGTTTATTGGTAATTTATGGTAGTTATCATTTGCGATGTGATTATGAATGTTTACATCTCGCTTGCCGGGCGGTTTTTTAAAAAATGCCGTCTTCATTGAAAATAAAAATCGTCGCCATGGCTTCCATTCTGGCGCCGCTGGTTTGTGTGGTCCTGTCGCTTTGCCTCGGGCGGTACCCGGTGCCGGTAAATCAGGTAGTAAGTATTGTCGTTGACTGGATGCTTCATCCACTGGATTTCTCCGGTGATATCCCTCACACCATCGTATTGAATATCCGTCTTCCCCGTGCAATCGTCGGTGCACTGGTGGGCGGTGCTCTTGCAGTCAGCGGAACCGCTTTTCAGGGGCTTTTTAAAAATCCTCTTGTCAGCTCGGGTATTCTGGGCGTCAGTTCGGGCGCCGGGTTCGGTGCTGCGCTGGCCATTCTGCTTTTTCATACCGTATCGGCGACTTATCCCCTGGCGCTCTGTTTCGGTATCCTGGCCGTTTTTATGAGTTACGCCATTGGCACCATCTACAGAAAAACACCGACAATCATGCTGGTTTTGGGGGGCGTCATCGTGTCCTCGGTGTTTTCAGCCTTGGTATCCCTGGTTAAATATGTAGCCGATCCATACGAAGAGCTTCCGGCGATAGTGTTCTGGTTGATGGGGTCTTTGGCCAGTGCCCGGATGACGGATGTCGCAATAGCCGGCCCCCCAATTATCCTGGGAGTTGTTGGAATCTGGTGTGTTCGTTTCAGGATCAATGTTCTTTCCATGGGGGATAAAGAGGCGCGCACCATGGCCGGGCATATGGGGCTGACCCGGGGAATGGTTATCGTCTGTGCCACACTGGCCACGGCCGGGGCGGTTTCAGTATCCGGCGTCATTGGCTGGATCGGACTTATCATTCCACATATCGGGCGCATGCTGGTGGGGAATGACAACCGTGTTTTGATCCCCGTCAGCTTTTCAATTGGCGCCACTTTTCTGATTCTTATCGATATTATCAGCCGGATGCTGACCGGAGCCGAAATCCCTATCGGTATCCTGACATCGATCTGTGGCGCCCCTTTTTTCGTATATCTGCTCAAAAAAACAAAAGGTAGGGGATGGTAGGTATGGACGTGATCGATGTCCGGGACATCACCTTTCGCTACAATGACAAGCCTGTTTTCAGAAAGATCCATTTCAGTATTGGAAAAGGGGAAGTTTTTTGTCTGCTTGGTCCCAACGGATGTGGAAAAACAACCCTTCTGGATTGTATCCTTGGTATTTTGAAACCGGAACAAGGGCGAATCATGGTACAGGGAGAGGACCTGTCCTCCTGTTCTTCCAGGCATATTCCTCGCTCCATGGCCTATGTGCCCCAGAATCATGAGAGCACCTTTCCATATACAGTCACGGATATGGTGCTTATGGGACGCGCCGCTCACATCCCTTTTTTCTCGACACCCGGAGCCGAGGATCATCAAATAGCGCAAATGGCACTTGAGCAGGTGGGAATGGCGAACATGGCTGAACGACCCTTCACAATGCTGAGCGGTGGTGAACGGCAACTGGTGATTATTGCCCGGGCATTGGCTCAGAGAACACCGGTTATCGTTATGGACGAACCGACGGCTCATCTGGATTTCAGGCATGAATTCATTGTACTCGAAACCATTATGAACCTTGTGCGGTCGCAAAACCTTGCGGTCATTATGGCCACCCACTTCCCCAATCACGCATTTTACTTCGAGAGCCGGGATATTCCCACCCGGGTCGCACTGCTTCACAAGGGACATTTTCTCAGTGTAGGAGGCCCACGGGAGGTGCTGACCCCGGATAGTATCCGCACTGTATATGATATCGATACGAACATCATCACATTTGACAACAACGGAACGTCACAGCGCCATGTGATTCCGGTAAAAGGAGAAACAACTTGAAAATGTGTTCATTACCGCGGTGTGTCTTGATTGCTCTCCTGATCATAATAATTCTGACCGCTCCCGCCATGGCAATGGATTCGGACTTTCCGAAATCTTCAGACACTCGTAATGTGACGGATTGCGCCGGGCGGGTCGTTTCGATCCCCGCAAAAGTTCAGCGGATTGCCTGCCTCTATTCGTTTGCAGGCCATGCAGTGGCGCTGCTGGGCCGTGGTCGGGACATTGTCGCGGTTGCGAAAGGACTTAAAAGGGATTCCCTGCTGCTTGAGATATGTCCAGGCATCAATGATGCACTGGTTCCGAAATCACAGGGCGGGATAAATATCGAGGAGCTTCTGAACGCCAAACCCGATATCGTGTTTCTCTCCGCGGATGTGGGAAAAGATTCAGGGGAGACCGACAAGCTGGATACGGTCGGCATCCCTTATTTGATTGTCGATTATTCAAGCCTGGAACAGCAACAGCAGGCCGTTTCCATGATCGGCTCAGCGGTGAACCGATCCGAAGAGGCGGACGCGTATGTCCGATATTACAAAAGATGCATACAAAAGGTTCGAGATGCAGTATCGTCCCTGACGGAGAACGAAGTTCTCAAAGTATATCACTCGGTAAACGAACCTACCCGAACCGCGATTCCCCTGAGTCTCACAACCGGTTGGCTCGACGTCCTGGGGATAAGCAACGTAGCGAACACTAAGAAACCGGGCGCTTCAGACGGGAAGCAGAATGTCTCTCTGGAACAAATACTGTTCTGGAATCCGGATGTCATCCTGACAAACGAACCCGCCGCACGAAAAGAAATACTCTCGGACCGCTCATGGTCACCCCTTAAAGCCGTCAGGGAGGGGCGGGTATATCTGTTGCCGGTCGCCCTGTCCCGCTGGGGACACCCCGGTTCGATCGAAACGCCATTGGCCATCCTCTGGGCGGCCAGGACTCTTTATCCCGACCGATTTAAAACCCTGGATATGACAGAGGCGACCCGGTATTTTTACCGGCAATTTTTCGAATATGAGCTTTCGGATACTATGATTAAACAAATTCTTGATGGCAAGCTGCAACGGAAACCGAAGCAGCGGGACGGGAGAAATTTATGACAGGTTGTTTGCTGTGCATTGACGATACGGATATAAAGGATTGGCCGGGAACCGGACATCTCTTACAGGCTATCTGCGAACGGATTGAAGAAAATGGTTGGGGAAAGTGTTCAGCTATTTCACGCCACCAGCTTTTCGTGGACGATGCCATCCCTTATACTTCTCACAACAGTGCCATGTGTTGCGAAGTACAACTCGGTAACGCTTCCGCTCAGGATATAATTGGCTTTTGCAGTACATATCTGGAAGAGAACAGTGCCCCCGGTTCCGATCCCGGTCTTTGCCTGACACCGTTCGCTAAAGATACTGAACTGCCGCAGCTCATCGATTTCGGCCGTCGTGCCAAGCAGACGGTTCTCACTAAAGATGACGCCTACCGCCTGGCAGAAGATTTGGGGATTCATCTTTCCGAACATGGCGGGACGGGGCAGGGGGTGGTCGGCGCACTGGCCGGTTCCGGTCTGAGACTTTCCGGGTTCGATGGCCGGTTCAGGGGGTGGTATCACCTGGGGAGGGAAGGGGAGAGGATCAGCGTCAAGGAGTTGACCATGCATCCATTCATAGATGTGGTCCAGAGCGAACAGGACGGCCTTCGTCTCTCCCCTGAAACAGTGGTCAGGTTTGGTGGCGACGAACTCAAGCTTGTGCTTCAGAACGGGGGGCAGGCCCTTCTTGTGAAAGGAAATGGTGACGGGTGGAGGACACTTTCCAAAAAGGAAGTTAAGAAATACTAGGACTTAATAACGTCGAACATTGAACATCGAACGTCCAACATCGAATGCTGAAACAGAGCCGGGAAATGGGAATGGACCCGATATTTTATAATGCTCCGGCCGTCATGGTTTTTCATGCAAACGATATCGGGTTTTTCCATGAAAGATGATTGTGTGATCGCATCCACATTGATTAAAAAGGCCAACTACCATAAACAGTGGTTGGCCTTTCATTCTCTTGCACTGCCTAATCAGAATCAATCCGTAACAAAAACATCCTCATCATAAGGATCATATACACGACCTTCATCTATACCAAAAATCAGGTAATGCGAAAATGCTTCCGCTTGTCCCCACGTCTGCGGCAGATCCGGATACAATTCCAGGTAGGCTGTTTCATCAAATGAAGCGATGCGGCCCTCAGCTTTTCCGAAAAACCGGTAATGGGCAAAAGCCTGTTCATAAGTCCAGTCCTGCGGCAGATCGGAGTATAAGGAGAGATACTCTTGTGCGTCGAAAGCAAGCAATCGGTGCTCATCACGACCAAACGTATTGTAATGGTTTAACCCTTCTTCATAGGTCCAGTCTGTTGGAAGATCGGGATTTGCATTCAGGTATTCTGCCAAATTGAAAGCCACGGCACGGTTTTCACTGAAACCGAACACCTTATAATGGGTTATGCAATCAGGCTTTGTCCAGGTTCCGGGAAGATCCGCATTGGCGGCAAGATAAGCGGTGCAGTTGAAGCCCTGGGGGATCTCATCTTCCGGATAATTTCCGTCCACATCCGGAACCGTGTACACGTCCAGATCGTCAATGGCAAACTTTCTGTCTCCGGTGATAACGACCAGATTGAAGGGCGTTTCCTGGCTTGAAGTATACGCCAACCAACCATCCCCATCGGTGTCGTCTTCGGCCGATGCATACACATAGGTGGTCACTTGATCGGAAAACAGATCATCCTGGATGCTCGCCGCCGTGTCAAAAAACGAAATCGTAATCGCGCCGGTTCTCTCCTTTGTTCCGGGCCTTCGATATTTAAAGGCCAGCTGTGTGGGATAATAATCGAATTGAATCACCACCCCTTCGGTTTTATTCTCTTCATCGGTATTGTCCATAGCCAGGTAAGGGGTGGTGGGGTAGGGGTATTCGGGATCATCTTCGTCGGTTTCGAGCAGCGGATACCAGAATATATCGGTAACGCTTTGACCCGGTATAATATAGCTGGGGAAAAAGAGCTGGGCCGGATCGGTCACGCCGGTGCTGTCGGATAGAAAATCGATGCCCAGATCGTCATAAACGCCCGCGATCGAGAGTCCCGCCACTGTCGGGTCCTGATCGTCGAAAGTGATGGTATAGGATGCAAGGGATGAATTGATGCCAATAAATCCGATGCACGCGGCAACCAACAGTGCTACCAGCAAAGACTTCTTCATTGTTGTTCTCCTTTTTTTATTGAGTAAATTATCACTAAAATCGCCACTCGGCGCCGGCATAGATGTATCTTCCGGACAAAGGGTAACCGTAGCTCTGGTCATAATTCTCATCCAGGATATTGTCCGCGCCGGCGTAAATGGTGAGTTTTTTCCTGAACGTATAGTTTAATTTTGCGTTGACGACCATATAATCGTCCAATTTCGCCTTGGGCGGCGGGTCATAGGGGGTTCCGCCTTTACCGTAAAAATACTGGTCGGCTACATAGACGAAAGAGATATAGGGCGTAAATCCGGATATGAATTTGTATTTGCTTTCCAATGTGATCCGGTGCCTGGGACGGTATTGCAGCTCATCCTTTCCCGATTTGGTATTGTCTTCAGTTTCCAGGTAGGCATACCCCAGGCGGACCAGTAAATTACGGATGGTATTGATTTCGGCCGCCAGTTCCGCGCCGGTGAACAGGTATTCATCGTAATTTTCAAAATTTCCCGAGTCGCGGTTATCCTTTTCAATGAAGTTATTGGCGACGGAGTAAAACCCATCCAGGGTAGTACGTATCTCCCAGGGCCAATTCACCTCGATACCGGCTGAGTAGTGGTAGACCTGCTCTGTCGTCAACTCCGGATTTCCGGCATCCACATCGTATAATTGGCGGATGGATGGAAACCGGATATTGCGTTGAAAAGCCGCTTTGAGACGGATTCTTTGGGTGATATCGCAAAAGCTGCCGATCAGGAAACTGTAGTCACCCGCTTCATCATCATCCAGTGAGAGTATCTTATGGGGGTTTTCCGGGTCCACATAGTCGTCATGATCGTGCCTGACCTGATAGTGGTATGCATACCCAAGGGTCAATCCCAGATTGGAGCGCGTTATCCATTCATATTCCGCCCGGGCCGAATAGAGGGACACTTTTTTGTCGTCGTCCACTTCGGCCGGCAGATAATGCGGCGGCCAGGCGGCTGACCAGACATTCCAGGCCGTCCCCCTGCTTTGCCAGGCGTCCAGTTCAGCGGTAAGGGCGACGGTAAGAGCGCCTTTGTCGTCGAAGTCATACCGGGGCTGGAGCGTGATGCCGGTGACCCGTGTTTCACTTTTCAATTTATAAGTCAACAGATATGGATTGGAGGTGTATGAATTGTAATTGTTATCCGAGTATCGATTGTTCTGCTCGGACATCTGGTTGTGAAACACCCACCCACGCATGTTAAAGGCGGAAGTGGTCGGAAAATAGTTGAAAGCCGCCTGCATGGAATAGCCGTTATAGTTATCGATACGACGGAACTTTTTTTTAGGCGCGAATGGATCCGTGATGGAATCGTAGGCGGTTGCCGGTATGCCGTATTCACCGAACAGATAGTTTGCGGTCAGGCCAAGGCTTAGATCGTCCGTGGGATCGCAGCCGATGTTGGCGAACAGCGAACCGGTCTCCTTGTCGCTGTTATCCCTATATGTTCCCCCTTCCAGGTCGGTCTCCTTAAAATCGGAGGAGAGGGGATAGGCATCCCGATAATTGTAGCTGGCACTTGCAAAAAAATTCACTTTCCCCTTTTTGCCGGACAGGTTGGCTTTTTCCCCGTGGGTCGAATGAGTCCCCATTTCAGCGCCCACCAGGCCTTTGATGCCTTCTTTCCCCTTTTTGGTGATGATATTGATTACCCCGCCCAGTCCGCCCTGGCCATAGAGCACCGAACTGGGACCCGTGGTCATCTTGATCTCCGCGATGTTTTCCACGGGAATAATGGATGGATTGAACTGCTGATCATAGGTGGAATTGATGGGAATGCCGTTTAAAAGGAGAATATTATGGCGCGGCCTGAATCCACGGATATCGATTCGAGGAACCGCATTACCGCCCACCATGACATTGACGCCGGGCAGAAGGCCGATGGACTCGTTGAGGTTTCGGGCTCCGGAGACGCTGATATCTTCCTGGTTGATCCTGTGAACCGTTCCGATAGACTCGACACCCTCGCGATGACCGGTTACTACCACCTCTCCCAAGGTATAAATATCGTTATCAGATGAGGCCGCATCTGCAAGTCCGGTCTCGGAAAACGCTTTCGACGGCATACAGAGAAAAAAAAACAGAATTTGAAAGGCGATTATCTGTTGTATCTTTAAACTCATTTTTTACTGATTGCCATTGACGGATTCAACAATGAAAAAATAAACCAATAGTAACTGTTAATAACAAAAGTTGAAGCGTTATACATATAGGTTGGCAGGGTTGTCAAGCTTTAGAGGGGGCGGTAGCAGGAGGACTGCATTTGGTTTTTTGATGGTACTATCGGTCATTCAGTTTAATGAATATAAACAGGCGCCATGGTAATCATTGGTATATTATAGATTGTATATTGTCGAAGTGATAAATAAGAATCTAATAAATTACACATAATAACAACATCTGATGTGTACGTCCGATAAGTCATTTCTGATAATAATATTTTGCTGGAGTTAGCACCACCATCACCTTTCGGTCTTCACAGTATAACGACCGGCATGATTGCTTTCCTCTACAAAACGCAGTAGAAAGGATGATCTTATGAGAACATCGCCAGGTGCCAACATTCTCTCAGGAGTGATATATGTCGAACCGATTTGCCTTCAACCGCCTGGAATTAGCCGGATCCCTTGGTGACCTGGGGACTCTTCTCCCCATACTGATCGGCATGATCCTGATTAACGGCCTGGATCCCATGGGGCTATTGCTCATCATTGGCCTGTTCTATATCGGGTCGGGTCTTTATTTTGGTATAACGGTGCCCGTTCAGCCCATGAAAGTCATCGGCGCCTACGCCATTGCAACCGGTATATCCGCTCAGCAGATCGTCGCGTCCGGTTTCTGGATAGCGGGGTTTCTGTTTGTCATTGGTGTGACGGGGTTGATCGATGTAATCGGCCGATACACTCCAAAGGCCGTTATTCGCGGTGTGCAGCTATCCACCGGGGTTCTGCTCATGACCGAGGGAACGCGTTTCATCGTAGGGCAATCCAAATTCCAGGCCATGGCCGGAGTAGCTGAACCCCACCTGAGCCTTCAGTCGATTGGAGGTATCCCCATAGGTATTTTCCTGGGGATACTGGCCGGAATGATTATCATGCGGTTTGTAAACGACCGCCGTTTCCCCGCCGGGCTGATGGTGATTATAGGCAGCGCTGCCCTGGGGCTGATCTTCGGTACGCACGAAGGATTCGAGAGATTGCAAATCGGGGTAAACATGCCGCAATGGATGCCTTTCGGATGGCCGAGCACCACGAATTGGACGATGGCCCTTTTTACGCTGGTCCTGCCCCAACTTCCCATGACTCTTGGCAATGCAGTGGTAGCCAGTGCCGACCTGTCGCGGGAATACTTCGGTCAAGCTTCCGGAAGGGTGACCTATCGGGCCCTGACTATCAGCATGGCGATAGCCAATCTGGCCAGTGCCGCGATAGGCGGCATGCCGGTTTGTCATGGCGCCGGAGGCCTGGCGGCGCATTACCGTTTCGGCGCCCGAACGGCAGGCTCGAACCTGTTTATCGGGGCTATCTTTATCCTGCTGGCAGTTCTTCTGGGAATTCATGCCCTGGCTGTGATCTATCTTATTCCCATGGCCATATTGGGCATCATGCTGCTGTTCGCCGGCAGTCAATTGGCGTTGACCATTATGGATATCAAGGCCCGCAAGGATCTCTTTGTGGCTCTTACGATGCTGGGCATCACCCTGGCTATCAATCTGGCTGTGGGCTTTGTGATCGGCATCGCTATGGCCTATGTGTTGGGATCTGACCGGTTGGACGTCTGATTAGTAACTAAAGATCAGGCCGACTTGCCGCCGCCGTCCTTTTTCTTTTTCTCGTCCTTCAGGAATACTGCTTCAGCCCCGGTTTCATTGCAAATCTGCTCAAGCTCCTTTTTTCGGATGTGTTTCACATAGAGTTTGATATCGGAACCGCTTACACCCATTACGCGAAACCGAGGTTTTTTCTCGCCTTTTTCAACCTTGCGTCTTTCACGCACGAAAATTTTGCTGGCCATAAGTGCCTCCTTGGGTTATAGGTGTGACAACATTCTTATATCACCTTTATACCTATATCCTTGGAGGATATATGTCAAGTTCTAAGTCCAGTAAGGGCAAAAAACATCGACGACCCGGAGGGGGCAAAGCCGAGCGCTATATTCAGCCGTCATTGCTGCTGGCGTTAAAGCGAAAGAAATCCTACGGATATGAATTGATCCAGGAAATTGTCACTTTCGGTTTTATGGAAGGGACGGCGCCGCCGGGAATGATTTACCGCCATTTAAGGGATATGGAAGAAAACGGTTGGATCCGGTCGGAATGGCACACCGAGGCGTCCGGACCGGCCAGACGTATCTACCATTTGACCGCGGAAGGAGAGGAAATTCTCGCATTCTGGATCGACTATATGGATAAACAAGCGAAAAAAATAGCTGATTTCATTGAAATGTATAGGGCGATAGCCGAGTAGTGTCTTGATAAGTGTTGGCTGTAGAATCCTTTCTTATCGAAATGCTTATGTGCCGGGATCGATCTGAAAAAAGTCTATAGCCCCGTCTTATGATAAAAATCGAATAAATGTTCCTCGCCACTTCGCCCCCGTATCGTGGATAACCCAAGATCAAGCATCCGAAGATCAGGATCCACAATTCCTGCTGTTTTTTCACAGATAATAATCGGGCTCGTCAGGCTCTTGTTCGCCATACCGGACAATCGGAACGCAAGGTTTGTCGCGTCACCGAACGTGATGATGTCGCCCTCGAACAGGTTCCGGGGTGATCCCGGCTCGACGCGGACATTGTTTACCAGAACGCCGTTCTTGCTCATGTCGGTAATCTGAAACCGGGAGCCGTCCAGACTGACGATGGTGTGGTCCCGGGATACGGCGAGGTCCTTGACGACAATCCGCCTGCTGTCCTCAATGCCCCTGCAGCACCGGCCGATAAAAATTTTGTCGATAAGATCGAGACGAGAAACCTGACCTGTCTCATCCATCCATTCCAGACAAAGATTCGGCATGGCTTCGGTTCCTTCACAATCCCCGGACGGTTAACGGTCAGGCGGGTTCGGCTTTTGGATTTTGTCCATACTGATTCTCACCCGATTGACTATCCAATACCATAAAAACAATCAGTACGATTGCGCCGATGACTGGAACCAGGCTGATAAAAATCCACCATCCGCTGCGATTGATGTCATGAAGCCTGCGTACCGAAACGGCAATTCCCGGGAGCAAAACAGCCAAGCCGTAAATCAAGCCGATGATGCCGAAAGTACCAACGATTCCCTCTACAATCCCAAGTACAATCGCGATAATGATGTTGAAGAGAAAGAACATCCAGTACTCTTTTCTACGTGCCCTGCCGCTGAAAACCGCATACTTTTTCAATACTTCCAGATACCAGTTCATACTCCCGCCCTCCCTTTCTTTGATGATGGTTTTTTGTGAATTAACAGATTGGCCTTTTTACGTATTAAAAAAGTTATAACCGGGTTACGCGATCGGAATCAAACGCAAACTCCTCCGGGAGCGCCTTGATGGCCGCGTCCCGACCAAGTTTGGTGTCCTTGGCCCGATACACTTCTTCCATGCCGCACTTACCGATTTGACCGGTGATTTCGTAGTGTGCAAGCGACTTCCCAATAATGGACATAAGCCCTCCCGGAAAATCCTGCTTTCAAATTGTGGATTTAAAATCAAAAAGAGCGTAGGTCAATTACATGTGGAACGATAAAGCGTACCGAAAGGAACTTGTATTTCAAATTTAATAATATGCCGAAACTACAATGGGTTGTCAAGAGAGGAATCCCTTCTGCTCGTTTCGAAAATTCGCCTCCCTCGAAGTGGAAAAAGGCACCATTTTGATATGTATTTCGATTTTCACATTTTAATAACTTTTTTGGATAGCCGATTTGTATATAATTTTGCATCAAAAGCATTGAAGCTCCATTGGCAACATCACTCTTACGAAAAAGCAAGTCTTTTCATGCCTTTCGTCCATAGGGGATCCCGAGTTTCTTCATGCGTCCCCGCAAGGTGCTGGGGTGAAGTCCCAGAAGCTTTGCCGCACCCACGGGACCTTCGACGCGACCATCGGTCTCCTTCAGGGCATTTCTGATATGTGTGGCAATCATTACGTCCAGCGGATGAATGACTTTTTGGGGTTGCGTGCCGGCGTCTCGCTTTTTTTTAACATTCCAGCCCGGCAGGTCCTCGAAAGCGACGATTTCGGTTGTCTCTCTCGCCTGGCTCCGAATCAACGCCCGTTCCAGCAGGTTTTCGAGTTCACGGACATTCCCCGGCCAGTGGTAGCCCTGCAGCTGGCTGACGGCGGCGGATGTAATCGTCGGAATTCGACTGATTTTAAGCTCCCGTGATTTGCGCTCCAGAAAATGGCTGACCAACGCCGGAATATCCTCTATTCTCTGACGGAGGGGCGGAATCATGATGGGAAATACATTGAGCCGGAACCAGAGATCCTCCCGGAATTTTCCGCTCTGAACATGTTCCTCCATATTCCGATGGGTGGCGCTGATAATACGGACATCCACCGGAATGACTTCGGTTCCTCCGACGCGCTCGATCTCGTGATGCTGAAGTACCCGGAGCAGGCGCACCTGGGCAGCCGCCGGCAGTTCGCCGATTTCATCGAGAAAAATGGTGCCGCCATGGGCGCGTTCGAAACGTCCCCGTTTGCGGGACATGGCGCCGGTGAAGGCGCCTTTTTCGTGGCCGAAAAGTTCACTGTCGATCAGGTTTTCCGGAATGGCGCCGCAGTTGACTTTGATAAACGGACCGTTTCTGCGCTTGGAAGAGTAATGGAGTGAATTGGCGATGACTTCCTTTCCGACACCGGTTTCGCCGAGAAGAAGTACCGGACTGTTGATTTGTGATACCTGATTTACCATCTCCATGACACCCCGCAGACCAAAATCAGCGCCCACCACCATGTCGCCGCTCATTTTCGCCATCTGTTGCTGAAGGTAAGTGTTGTCGTCTTCAAGAATATCCTTGAGTCTGATGATCTCCTGGTGCTGGAGCATGTTGGCCATGGCGATGGCGAACGGATTCTGGAGAAGGGAAATAAGCTGTGCGTGGCTCTCCTCGTACCGGTTTTTCCCTTCGGTGAAAATGTGCAGAAGCCCGATGCGTTGTCCATCGAGAACGAGTCCCATGGAGAGATGGGAGGTATCTTCTGAAAAAAAGGACGAAAGAAGCTGTGCAATAGGCGACTCCGCGTGATCCCGGTTGTTGATGATCCGGATGTCGCTATTGCCAAGCCAACTGTTTTTCAGCCACTCCCAGAGGTTTTCCGGCATCTGGATCGTTCCCCTGTGAAGGCCGAAATGGGGGGGCCAGATGCCGGCCATCACCCGGCTGGTATTAAGGGACGGTTCATAGAGTGTAAAGAACATCCCGGAAACCGGGAGGAAATGAGAAAGGTATTCCTTGCAGCTGCTGATGGCGGTATCGATATTCAGACTGCTGAAAATTCGAAGAGTTGCCTGCCGATAAAATTCGTTTTCATCAATTGCCATCATTGACACCAATAAATGATGATTTAAAACTGCTAAATACGAAAGTAATATCATATGTCTGCCAGATATGAAAGTTTAAACTGTTGTATTAAGCAGAATTGAACTGAAAGCGCCAAACTTTAAATAACGCAAAAAGTCGATCTCGGCTGTATAAAATATATAACCATTAGTAATGACGGAATAAAAGAGGTGCTATATTATATGCGAACCGGATGGCATGATATTCGCTGGTATGTTTCCAAAAGAAAGCAGTGCATTTTTTGAATTGGAGGTAAAATGACCTGGACAGAATTTATACATATCAGGGCATATTCCGACTTTGGGGCGGATGACATTATTTCCGCGTTTTACCAATTGTCAGTGACACAGCCGGAGGATGGGCTGACGGACATCAGCCTGTTGCGAAACAGAAGCGTTGTGAATGATTTCAGTATTCGGTTGACCTGGCACGGCGAACTGCCGGAGACGGAAAAAAGCCGGTTGGGTTATCAATTGGTTGAAGCGTTTTCAAAGATGGGCTGGGTCAATCACACCATATGGCTGCGTGAAACAAGCTTATTTCTACTCAACGGGAGATTTACGGATGTTAAAAAGTAACCAAAGGATTGTACGAGATCTATTATTGGCAGCAGTATCGGCGGGATTCGTTTTGGCGTTATCTGTTTTGCTGACGGGATGCAACAATTCCGATGCCAACGGCGCCTCGAAGGACGTCGTACAGGGACGGCCGGTAAAGGTACTGGTGGTAACGGATGCGAGTTCTGAAGATAACCGGACTTTTCCGGGGATTGTGAAGGCGGAGCGGGAAATCGATCTTGCCTTCAGGGTAGGCGGTCCCCTCGTTGAATACGACCTGAATATCGGTGAGCAGGTTAAAAAGGGAGAGATCCTTGCACGGATCGATCCGAGGGATTTCGAGATCAGAATTAAAAAACTTTCCGCGGAATTGAAGGCTGCCGAGGCAAGACTGGCGGATGCCGAGAAGGACTACGCGCGTCAGAAAAATCTTCTCAAGGAGAGTGCCGCCTCCCAGTCCCAGTACGACAAAACCCAGATGCTTGTGGAGACTACCCGGGCAGGCATTGACAGCCTGAAGGCGGACCTGGCGGCAGCAAGAAACGCCTTGAACGATACACGGCTTGCGGCCCCATTTGACGGCGTTGTCAATCGAAAGTTTACGGAGAATCACGAAAGCATCAATCCCGGCGTACCGGTCGTTTCGCTGCTCGACATTTCGAAGGTCGAGGTAGTTACAGCCGTACCGGAAGATATCGTTATTCGGAAATCGGATTTCGTGAATCTTTATGCCACGCTGGACGCTTACTCCGGTCAAAAAATAACCGCCTCCCTGAAAGAGA
Source organism: Desulfobacterales bacterium (assembly GCA_963677545.2). Taxonomy (GTDB): domain Bacteria; phylum Desulfobacterota; class Desulfobacteria; order Desulfobacterales; family JAFDDL01; genus JBECKW01. Next base: position 168,916 of record CAXXKH010000026.1, read on the forward strand.
TCGGTCGCCAGACGGACAGTGCCAACCAGAGCTATCCCCTATCAGTCGTTCTGGATCCACCCGCAATGCTGACAGTTACACCGGGCATGGCGGCTACGGTGCATATTGTGCTTAGATCACCGGAACAACATTCAGGAGGTGTATATCTGCCCACATCCGCTGTTTTCGCCGCTGCGAACGGTGATACCTGCGTGTGGTGCGTGGCCCATAATTCACACGATACGGAGAGGGTGAAAGTGAAAACCGGCGAATTGAAAAATGACGAGATTCTTGTGACTTCCGGGATTAAACCCGGAGATCGGGTGGTGTCCGCCGGCGCCCGGTTTCTGGTTGAGGGTCAGAAGATACGAATTATGGAAAAAAGCGGGGAGGCGGCGTTGTGAAGATAACGGAGTACAGCTTATCCAAAAAGACCGTCGCCTATTTTGCTGTTGTCGTGCTCATACTGGGCGGATTGTGGTCATACAGGAAATTGGGAAAACTTGAATTCCCGGCCTTTACCATAAAAACGGCTGTTATATCCACACCGTATCAGGGGGCTACATCCGAGCAGGTAGAGCAGGAGGTGACGGAGCGGCTTGAAAAGGCGGTCCAGAAACTCGACCAGATCGAGGAGGTGCGCTCCATATCCCAGGCCGGATTGTCGATTATTTATGTCGATATCCTGAGAACATATGATTCAAGTGAAATGCCGCAGATCTGGGATGAATTGCGGCGAAAGGTGAATGATGCCCGGATAAATCTTCCGCCGGGCGCCGGACCTTCCATCGTGAATGATGATTTCGGAGACGTATACGGGATCTTTTTTGCGCTTACCGGCGACGGGTTCACCTATGAAGAGATCGAAGACACGGCGGACATGCTCAAACGCGAGCTGCTGCTGGTGGAGGGTGTCGCAAATGTGGAAATCTGGGGGGATCAGCAGGAAGTGGTCAAATTCCGTGTGTCCCGTTCACGCATGACGGAACTCGGTGTCGGGATGCAGGAAATACTCGGTACCCTGAACCGTCAAAACCTCACAGCGGATTCCGGACGCCTTACGGTGGATAATGACTACATTCGAATCAATCCAACCGGTGAATTCACCCGGGTGGAGGACCTCGGAGAGCTTCTGGTGCGGAGCGATAATAATGGAAACCTGATCTATCTCAAGGATCTTGTGGAGATCACCCGGGAATATCAGGACCCGCCATCCGCGCTGATGCGCTACAACGGCCGGCCGGCACTCGGCCTCGGCGTCTCCACCGTGGACGGTGGAAATGTCGTGGATACGGGAAATGCGGTCCGGAAGAGAATTGACGAACTTCTGGTGGATGTCCCGGTGGGAATGGAACTGGGCATCATTGCCTACCAGTCCGATCTGGTATCGAACTCCGTGAGAACGTTTGTTGTCAATCTGATAGAGGCGGTGGCGATCGTTATTGCCGCCCTGTGCGTCACCATGGGGCTTTCCAGCGGCATTCTCATGGGAGTAATTCTGCTTCTGACGATTTTCGGAACGTTTATCGGAATGAAACTGATGGGTATCAGCTTTCAGATGATCTCCCTGGGGGCATTGATACTTGCCCTCGGCATGCTTGTGGACAACGCTATCGTGGTGACAGAGGGGATTCTGGTCCGCGTTCAGCAGGGGAAAAGAAGAACCGTGGCGGCCATTGAAACCGTGACCCAGACGGCCTGGCCGCTTCTGGGCGCAACGGTTGTGGCTGTGATGGCGTTTGCCGCCATCGGCACCTCTCCCGATACCACGGGAGAATTTTTAATGAGTCTTTTTCTGGTCATGGCCATCTCTCTTGGCTTAAGCTGGGTACTTGCCATTACCATAACCCCCCTGTTCTGCGTTCAGTTTCTACCGAAAGCGAAGAGTGGGAAAAGCGCCGATCCCTATCATGGCGCGATTTTCAGATGGTACCGATGGATTCTCGATCTGAGCCTTCACCACCGGCTCCTGTCGCTGGTGATACTAATTGCCGTCTGGGCGGCATCCATATATGGTTTCAGGTTTATCGAGAGTTCTTTTTTTCCCAACGACAGCCGGAACCAGTTTAAAATAGATTTCTGGCGTCCGGAAGGAACTCACATCGAAAAAGTCCGGGGGGATATCGCTAAAATAGAAAAGCATCTTTCCGGTTTCGAAGAGGTGGATGCGACCACCAGTTTTATCGGCCGCGGGGCGCTTCGATTCGTGCTGAGCTATGAACCCCAGATGCCCAACACAAGCTACGCCCAGATTCTCGTCACGGTGAAGGATTTTCGAACCATCGACTCCCTCAGACAAAGGCTGAGGAGCTATCTGGACACGACCTTTCCGGATGCGGACATCACCATCGACAAGTTCAGGAGAGGTCCCGGATCCAGCGGGCAGATTCAGGCCCGTTTTTCCGGGGACGACATCGACGTGTTGCGAAGACTCTCCGAACAGGCCAGGCAGATAATCGAACAGGACGACAATGCCATCGATGTCCGGGATGACTGGCGACAGCCGGTCCCGGTGCTTCGACCCCAGGTGGCGGAAGCCTCCGCCAGGCGAATGGGCATCACCCGTTCACAGATTGCGGAGGCGCTCTCCATGAATTTTTCCGGAAAGGCCTTCGGCATCTACCGTGAAAAAGACGATCTTTTGCCCATGATTCTACAGGCACCGGAAAATGAGCGGGAAGCCGTGGAGCGAATTAACGACATCGTCGTTTTCAGCCCTGTCACGGGCGGCGCCGTACCCCTCAACCGGATCGTCAGCGGCATGAAAACCGAGTGGGAAAACCCCCTCATCCGACGGTTGAACCGGCACCGGACCATCACGGTCCAGTGCAATCCCGGGGAGGGAAATGCCAGCGTTCTTTTTGAACGGTTGAAACCGAAGATAGAGGCCATGGTCCGTCCCCAGGGGTATGAACTGGAATGGGGCGGCGATTATGAAAATTCCACCGATGCCAAGAAAGGGTTGTTCGCGTTGGTACCGGTATTTTTCCTGGCCATGGTTTTCGTTGTGGTGATGCTGTTCAATGCGGTTCGGCAGACGCTTATCATATTCCTCTGCCTGCCCCTCATCAGTATCGGGGTTACGACGGGGCTGCTTTTAACCAGAGAACCATTCGGGTTCATGTGCATCCTGGGATATCTCGGCCTTTCCGGCATGATTATCAAGAATGCGGTGGTGCTTATCGACCAGATCAATCTGGAAATCGGTCTTGGAAAGCCGCCTTACATCGCAATTCTCGATTCGGCGGTCAGTCGTCTCAGACCCGTGACCATGGCGGCGCTTACCACCGTGCTCGGTATGATACCGCTCATAACGGATGTCTTTTTTTCCGGCATGAGCATCACCATTGTCGGCGGACTTACCTTCGGGACCATTCTCACGCTGGTGGTGGTTCCGCTGCTCTATTCACTATTTTACCGTATCAGGAGGACCGCATGAAAAGGTTATGGAAAAGCCTGATTTATATTCTCTTTGTAGGAGTCGGCATCGCATGGGCGGAAGAACCCGTGGACGTGGGAATGACCGTGCCGGAAATCGTGGATGTTGTTCTGAAGAACAACCCGGCCGTCCATGAAGCGGATGCCGAGATTGCCGCCGCGAAAGCGTCGGTAAAGAGTGCCAGGGCCGATATGCTTCCGGAGGCCGAATTCTCATACGGGTATACGAGCCTCATGGATCCGCCTATCATGAAAATGGGCGGAGATGAAATTCAGGCCTCTCACCAGAAAATATACAACTGGGATATCACGGTGGTTCAACCGCTGTTTACCGGTTTTGCCCTTGCATCGCAACTGAATATATCGAAACTCGACGTTACCGCAAGAGAACTGGAAAAGGAGCAGGTGTTGATGGACCTGACCCGAAACGTCAAGCGTGCATGCTATAATCTGTTACTGGCTCGCCGGCTGCTTGTCGTGGGAGAAGACGAAGTCGCGGCACTTGTGGCGCATCAGAAAAATGCCGAACTATTTTTCAATCAGGGGATCATCCGTAAAAACGACCTGCTTCGGGCACAGGTGGCGCTGGCGAATTCCAGACAGCAGCTTGAACAAAGCCGAGCCGCGGTTCGAAAAGCTGAAATTGCATTGAACCGACTAATGAACCGGTCCCTGGAGCTGAAGATGTCTATCGACGATAACGACATGGACGTGAACGCATACGGACGATCTGATATAAAGAGCTTGACGGAGAACGCCCTTGAGAACCGGCCGATCATGCGGCTTCTGGATGTCGGGGTTGAACAGCTTGGATTGACTGAAAAAATGGCGAAAAGCAACTGGTATCCTTCACTATCCCTGGTGGGTCAGTATGAGCACAGCGGTGATGATCCAATGGGGACGAACAATGATTATTCCAATGATTACAATGCAAGTATAACCGCTCAGCTTCATTGGAAATTCTGGGTTGGCGGAAAAACACGCGCGGATCTGCAAAATGCGAGAATGAAACTGCGCTCCCTGAAGGCGAGTATCGAGCAATACCGGCAGCGTGTTCTGGAAGAAGTGCGCGGCGCCGTTCTTGATTGTGATGTTGCCAGGGGAAACATTGATACCGCCGAAGCCGCTCTCATGCAGGCCAAAGAGAATTGGCGGATTACCGAACTCCAGTATCGGGAGCAGACCGCCGTGGCTTCGGATGTGCTCGATGCGCGTGCATTCCTGAGCCAGGCGGATGCGAATTATTACCGGGCATTTTACGGATATATGAATGCGGTGGCTGCATTGGACAGGGCTGTAGGGAAAAAATAAAACGTCAAAAGGAGACTGTCAAAATGAGTACAAACGATCTGGCCCTATCTTATCCTGGGTTTTTCGAATCGGAAATAATCGACAATTCCGTTATTCTGAGATTCTCCGGGAATTTTTTCCACAACAGCATCGATTTCGATAAAAAAGATTTCTTTTCGGAATTTCTCAAAAAAGTGAATGATGCAAAGAATATTCATGCCGTTATTCTGCATTCCGCTTACAGCGAGACCGGTGAAAATGAGTACCTGAAATTTTTTCGACGGGAACACTCCCAAAGGTCACTGGCGCATTTCGGTTTTTCAAGTTTTATGAACACGAATGAGCTTAACCGATACTGCAATTTCCTTGACCAGTTCGTTATGGAACTGATCCGCATCGAAAAATTCATCATTCATATATGCAGCGGCGATGTGTTGACCCAGTCCATGAATATCGCTCTGGCCTGCGACCAGCGGATTATCGGAGACGACACCGTGTTCTATAATATTTTTCAGGATGTCGGCACCATTCCGAAAGGGGGCAGTATTTACTTTATGGAAAAGCGGTTGGGACATGCAAAGACAATGGAACTGCTGCTTCTTCAGTCCCAAATCAGCGCTGTCCAGGCCCTTGAATATGGGTTGGCAGACCGGGTGGTCGTTCCGGCCGAAATCGAAAAGGAAGCTATGGTAATTGTCGAAAAAATTCGGAAAATACCAAGAGGTACCGTGGCGGGCATCAAGCGGTTGAGCAGCCGGTCATTGAAAGATTTCGAAGCTTATCTTGACAGGGAAACGGCTGAAATTACGAGAATCGGAATCAAATCTTGAGGCTTTTTCCCCAAATTATATTTGTAATCTCGAAGTACCTGTTTTCTTATGCTGCAATAGGAGACTGCTTCAGATATTTGGGGAACAGCCGGTATGCGTCAACAGGAGAAACGAGGGGGCGTTTATCGTTGACCCGCCATCCGGTAAGATCAATATCCTCATCTGACAGGTCGACAGGGTCCGGCTGTTTCGGAATCGGCTCTCCTCGTTCATTTGTAAAGGGAAGAATGATAGGCCCCTCACTGTCAAGTATATATGCCATGCGATTGTTAGTAAGATGCACCACGCTGCCCGGGGGGTAAATTCCGATAGCCTTGACAAAAGCATGTAAAAGAAGCTGAAGATCTTCCGCTTTTCCGGCATAACCCCGGACAATATCGGTAACCACAGCCACCGGATTGTATGCTTCTTTGTAACATCGTTTTGATGTCATGGCATCATAGAGATCCGCCAGTTTTCCGATTCGAACGTGTGCAGGGAGGTCGATGGCGCTTCGTATCGGCGGGTAACACCGCTCCTCACCATCGTGAAGGGGCCCATGGTGATAGCGAACGATATCCCGGATGATATGGTTTTTTACGCCGCTTTTTTTGAGCACGGCAATACCGTGCTTATATGAATGTTCCTTGACCAACTCGAATTCCTCCCGGGTGAGTTTGCCCGGTTTGTTTAGTATGTTGTCCGGAAGAAGTACCTTGCCCACGTCGTGCAGAAAAAATCCGGTGGAGATATCCTGAAGTTCCGAAGATGAATACGAACTGATTTTCTCCCCAAATATATCCACCGCCTTTTTCATGATAGCCGTACCGATAGTGCAGACATTGATTGAATGATGGTATAGGTAATCGTCGTATGAAAATATTTCCCGTGTCAGGTAAAAAAAGGCGGAGTCGTTTCGGGTAATGAATTCCAGAAGGTCTGCTACGGTATTTTTAACCATCTCCTGCTCAAATTTACCTCCTGTTCGTTTAATGTCTGAAATCACCTTTTTTATTTTAAGCTTTGCTTCCTGGTATTTCCGTGAAGCTGCCTCCTTGACATGCGTGATGTACGCCATTCGTTCCTTGACATCGGGAATTTCGGCAGGTTTTGATTCCTGGCGGGTTGGGAGAACGCTGCGCCCCTTATGATCCCAGATGCCGCCCTCATTTTCCATGTTTATTGGGACTATACCGATCCCCTTTTTCCGTATGATTAGGAGCGGTTTGACGTTCCTCACCAATACGGTTTTTTCAAGTAGAAGGACATTGTCTCTGTTGTACACATCCACACCTGTTCGTACAGCACCTCCATTCCTGACGATGTCAATCAGTCGGTCGATATTCAGTTTGTGATGATCGGATGGCATATGGAATGGGTCACTCCATTTTTTCGTGACATTAATTTAGATATCGTCAATCAGTCAAATATCTTTACAGTAATATCCGCTGTCATGTCCGAAAGGCGGATCGCGATTGCACCAGATTCGCAAAGGTGTTCAGCAGCGATGACGCGATTGGCGTATCATTAGTGGATGTCTACGGTGCCGATTTCCTTGCCCCGGGGATGATACCCCACCTCCTCTTTTTTTTTCTTCCTGTCAATTACGTTGGGGCTATCTCGTTAATTGTTAATTTGACCATTCAGTCAGTATGATTGTTGTTTGTTAAATTTTGTTAATTTTTAATTAAAAATGTAACTAACTGTAAAATAAAAAAATATATTATCAGAGTGATTTGACATTTAGTTTTGTTTAATGTAATTGACCACCCGGTCGATAAAAAGGCATATGCAAACGTGGAAAAATAGAAGTGATGAAAAATGTCCCCAAAATTCGTAGATAGAGGTAAGAAGGCAAAAGAAATTGCCACGGCGGCGCTCCACGTTTTTTCCCAAAAAGGATACGGTGCGTCAAGCGTCGAACAGATAGCCGTTGCCGCGGGTGTTGCAAAAGGAACAATGTATGAATATTTCCCGTCCAAGGACAAGCTTTATATCGCTGCTGTGATGGTGTTCGTTGAAAATTTTGAAACCGGCTTGACTGAACGGATGACACCCTTCGATGACCCCTTTTTTCGGCTGGTGGAATATATCGGGTTTTCAATTGAGAACTGCAGCATGGAAAACGAATCTTCCGTTCAAATCCTGTTCGATATTCTTCAGCAGAGCGTTCTCGAAAACGGTGTGTTTTACAAAAAAAAATACCTTGTCCGCGAAATGATGCAGGGATCCCGGAAGATGCTGACGGATATTCTGCTGGAAGGGGTTTCGAAAGGAATTTTTCAGGTGAATATCGCCCGGGATGTTGAAAAGCTGGCTGCAAATATCATCGCATTTCTGGATGGCGCCAGCCTTCATCGTTTGATAACGGAAAATTATTTCAATATGCCGGAACAGTTGACCGCTGCCATGAAATTTCTGGCACGCATTCTTCTTGTAACACCAAACGACTATGATGTGGATAAAATGATTGCACAGGCGGTAGGGAGGTAATTGTGCGCGGAACCATTCAAAAATTATTGATTCTGTTTTTGGTCTTGGGGAATATTGCCGTGACGGGCATGCCCGTATTTGCGGAGAGTGCGACACCTGAAAAAAGAGCCTATTCCCTGGATGAAGTATATCGGATGGCACTGGAGCGTTCTGAACAGGTAGGGATATCCGAGGAGGATCTTTCTCTTGCGCGGCTGACTCGAAAAAAAGCATTTTCCGTTCTTGTGCCGGAGTTGTCGACATATGGCACATATACCCGGTATTTGCTCAATGAAAGTTTCGCTGATCTTTTCGCGGGAGGCGAAGGGGAAGGCTTTTCAGGCGGCTTTGCTTCGCCTGAAAGTTCGACGACATGGGGCCTTCAGTTGAGCCAGAAGTTCACTTTGAACGGCAGGGAATTGATTGCCCTTAAGATCACAAAAGATACGATAGAAAAAAGCGAATACGATCTCTTCGCGGTAAAAGAAGATTTTCTTTTCGGTGTTGCCGCGGCATATTTTGATGTTTTGAAAACTGAAAAGACCTTCGATATCGCAGAGGCGAATGTCGTCAGGCTGACCACTTATAGAGATGCGGTCGATGTAAAACTACGGCTGGAAGAGGTTCCCAAGACGGATATGTTCAGAGCGGAGGCGGAGCTTTCCAATGCGAAGGCGGAGCTTCTGGCCGTCGAAAATCAACTCAAATATGCCAGGGCAGTACTTTTACAACTCACCGGGCTGACGGGTGAGTATGGCGTTTCAGATACGGGTGATTTTGCTGATCCTACGGAAACCAGCGGCATTTCAGAACTTAAAGAAGTCGCACACAACCACCGGGCCGAGTTGAAATCCGTGGAAAAGCAGAAAATCATTGCCGAAGATCAGGTCAGGTATTATCGAAGCGAATACTGGCCCACCGTTTCCATCAGCGGCAGTTATTCAAAAACCGAACAGTCGCCCAGTGATGCATTGGCGTTGAGTAATGAAGATCTGTCTGTAGGCGTAACGCTCAATTTTTCCCTGTTTGACGGCGGATTGAAAAAAGCACAAGTGGGGGAAGCGCTCGCCCAGAAAAGACAGGCGGATCTGGGCTACAGGTCCATCAAAAAGCAGATAGACCTGGATGTCGAGCAGGCCTATCTTTCCGTCGTTTCAGCAAAGAGCATGCTGGGGGCTCTGAAAGATCAGGTGACATTTGCACGCGCCAACTATGATGCCGTCCTGAAGCAGTTCGAGTATGGAACCGCAAACAGCGTGGATATTATGGATGCCAACACGTTGCTGGTGACCGCGGAGCGGCAATTGTCGGATGCGGACTATACATATAGGTTGGCTATTCTAAGACTAAACCGATCCCAAGGGGTGTTTTTATCTCTATTGGAAGAGAAGGAAATATTATGAATACGTTCGAGAATGTAAAAGAAACTCCCAACTTGAATTCCGGATCACGGAGTCAAAAGACGCGGAAACTGCCTTATTTGATAGTAGGAGTGATGCTGGTTATCAGCATCCTGCTCGGCGTGACTTATCTGGTCAAAAAGTATCAATTGGAGGCAGCAGGCAATGAGGCAAACGGAGAACAGGATCTTGTCAATGTGGTCACACTGACACTGGAACCGACAACGATCAAGGATCGGATCAATCTGCCGGCAGTGGTGGAGCCCTGGCTCAAACTCGAGATTATGGCGGAGGTGAGAGGGAAAGTGGTTCAAAAGGTGGTGGAAGAGGGCGCGAATGTCAAGAAGGGAGACCTTATCGCCGTTCTGGACAACCGGGATTATCAGAACGCTTATAACTCCGCGAAGGCCATTTACGAGTCCGCCAAAGCCTCTTTCGACCGGTATGCCGAACTCTACAAGGTCCAGTTGGCAACAAAATCGCAAATCGATACCGCCAGGGCCAATATGGAAAATGCCAAAGCGACCATGGATACCGCCGGTCTTTCCGTGGATCGATGCCGGATTATCGCGCCGTTCACAGGGATTCTGAACCGGGTTCATTTTGAAAAAGACCAGTATGTCAATACCGGGGAAGTGCTTGCGGAACTTCTTCAGATCGATCGGGTGAAGGTAAATGTGGGAATTCCCGAGTCCGATGTGGAGGCAGTCCGGCAATTGGACAGCTTCGATATCAGTTTCGAAGCCCTCGGCGGAAGGATTGTCCGGGGGACAAAGGTGTATCTCTCCAAAACAACCGAGTCCATGGCACGGCTTTACAGCCTGAAGATTGCCGTTCAAAATTCCGATCATGTCATCCTTCCGGACATGTTCGCAAGGGTGGAAATTGTGAAGAAGGAAGAAAACGACAGTCTGGTGGTTCCCGTCTATTCAGTCATCAGCAGAAATGATAAAAACTACGTTTTTACGCTGCATGATAAAGATAAGGTGGCCCTCCGTCCCATCGAAACGGGGCTGCAGGAATCATGGCGGATAGAGGTTACCAGCGGTCTTTCGAGCGGGGATCGTGTGGTCGTGGTGGGCCATCGCAATATCGAGGACGGACAGATTGTCAATGTCATGAAAAATGTAGAGAGCATGGAGGCTTTGGAAGGATGATAATTTCCGATACAGCCATAAAGAACCGAATGAGCGTAATCATCCTGACGCTGATCATTCTCATTGCCGGTGCTTACAGCTATGTGCAACTGCCACGGGAAAGCTATCCCGATATTACGGTGCCATACGTGTTTGTAACCACGGGGTACAGGGGGGTCTCTTCAGAGGATATTGAAACATCCATCACCGTCAATATCGAGAAAAAGCTGAAAGGCATCGACGGCGTCAAGGATATCACCTCCGTCAGCTCAGAAGGTCAGTCGTTCATAAATATCGAATTCAATACGGGGGTTGATATCGACGACGCTCTCCAGAAGGTGAAAGACAAGGTGGACGAGGCAAAGGGAGATCTGCCCTCCGATCTGGAAAATGACCCGATGGTGTTTGAGGTAAATGTCTCTGAAATGCCGATTGTCACCTATGCCCTGGCCGGCACCTGCGGCGATAGGAGTCTCAAGGAGATGGCGGACGATCTTCAGGACGAGATCGAGACCATTCCGGGTGTGCTGGAAGTGGAGATAGACGGAGCCCGTGAACGGGAGATTCAGGTTGTCGTGGACCCGGATAAGCTGGCCTATTACAATATCTCCATCAGCTCGCTTCAGGCCGTGGTGGCCGCTGAAAACCAGAATACATCCGGCGGTTCAATAACACTGGGCGACGGACGGTATCAATTGCGGGTACCCGGCGAGTTCGAATCTCCGGAGGAGATTTATTACCTCGTCGTCAGCAGCGTGAACGGTCAGCCGGTCTATTTGAAGGATGTGGCTGAGATCAGGGACACATTCAAGGACGAATCCAGCCGTGCCAGGCTGAACGGTCATGGCGCCGTCGGAATTTCCATTAAAAAACGGTCAGGGGAAAATATTCTGAAAATCGCCGAACAGGCGGACGAGATTATAGACCGACACCGGGCAACATGGCCGCCGGGCACTACTATTACCAAACTCCTGGATCAGGCCAGAGAGATCCGGCTGATGGTGGACGATCTGGAAAACAATATTCTCTCCGGCCTCATACTTGTGGTGGCCGTACTCTTTTTTGCCCTGGGATTTAGAAATGCCCTTCTGGTGGGTATGGCAATTCCTTTTTCCATGTTTCTTTCATTCATCATCCTGAGTGCGTTGGGCATCACGCTCAATATGATCGTGCTGTTCGCTTTGACGCTTGCTTTGGGAATGCTGGTGGACAACGCCATCGTCATTGTTGAAAACATATATCGGTATATGGACCAGGGCGTCGGGCGAGTCCGGGCATCCATGAAAGCCACCGGTGAAGTGGCATGGCCCGTAATCGGTTCCACCATCACCACATTGGCGGCATTTATTCCCCTTATCAGATGGCCGGGTATTATCGGGGATTTCATGAAATACCTGCCCATAACACTGATGGTGACGCTTTCATCCAGCCTCTTTGTGGCACTTGTAATCAACCCGACCCTGTGTGCTATCTTTATGAAAGTCAAAGGCAACGGGCACGGGAGCGTTTCGGCGGCGGATGTTGCCAGGGAAGGTGAGAAACCGGTCGAAATCAAAGGGAAGATACTGACCTTTTACCGAAACCTGCTTATAAGCGCGCTGAAATATCGTGTGTCGGTTCTTCTGATGTCCTCCCTTTTTACGGTTATCCTGGTGCTTATCTGGATGGTCGCCATCGGTCTGGAACGTCCCGTGGAATTCATGCCGTCCATGGATCCGAACGTTGCCTATATCAATATGGATGTGCCACAGGGGGCCGATCTCGAATATGCGGATCGAATTGCAAAAAAAATAGAGCTGGCGATTACCGAGGGCAGAGATGGCATTGATCCCTTTACCCGGGAAGAGTATGAAGCCGCCTATTCTCCCAAGGAGCATCGGAAAGCACGGGGCGGCGTCTATCCGGGGCCAAGTGATTTGGAAAATATAGAACATATATATGCAACTACTGTAAAAGCGGCTTCCGGCACCGATCTTTTCAGCTCATCATCCGCAAATCATATCAGCCTGCAGTTTATCGATATCGCTGATCGGTTGAGTCCGTCCGCGGACACGCTGAATATCATCCGGAAAAGGATCAGGATGATCCCTGGGGCGGAAATATCGGTGGAAGAAGAAGAACAGGGCCCACCCACCGGAGAGGCCATCAATATCGAAATATCTGGTGACGACTTTTTAATATTGGGACAGCTCGCTAGGGAGATCGGGAAAATCATAGGAAAAATCCCCTATGTGTCTGAAGTACAGGACGATCTGCAGGAGGCGATTCCCGCCATTCGGGTTCGGATCGACCGCCAGAAGGCCGCCATGTTCGGTCTCAGCACGAACAGTATCGGTTTTGCCCTCAAGACGGCATACAACGGTCTGGATGTCTCCACTTATTATGAAGGCGATGAGGATTATGATATTACCGTGACGCTTGACGAAAAAGATCGTCGCAAAACGGATGTCCTGTACCGTCTGATGATCCCCACCCCCTCGGGGCAGATGGTGCCGCTGACCACTATTGCCGACATCGATTATACGGGCATTATCGGCGATATCATTCGCATCGACCAGAAACGCACCGTTACCGTAACGGCCAATGTGGACGACACCAAGGTGCCGGGCGCCACCGTGAGGATGCAGGCCCAGAAGCTGCTCAAGGCGTTGCCGGCGCCGGCCGGATATCAAATCACATTCACGGGAGAGTACGAGGAACAGCAGGAAGCGGAAGATTTCCTGACCAAGGCGTTTATTGTGGCCCTGTTTCTCATCTTTTTCATTCTTGTGACGCTATTCAACTCCGTATCACAACCGCTCATCATTCTTACTTCGGTAGTCTTGTCTCTGGGCGGCGTGTTTTTGGGTCTGACCGTTATCAATAGCTCTTTCAGCATTATTATGACGGGGCTGGGCGTGATTTCTCTTGGCGGTGTTGTCGTAAACAACGCCATCGTGCTTATCGATTATGCGAACAAGCTCCGGGAGCGGGGCATGGCCTTGGGGGATGCCATTGTCGCCGCGGGCGCCACACGGCTTCGGCCCGTTTGCCTGACGGCCATTACAACCATCCTGGGACTGATCCCGATGGTCACCGGCGTCTCCATCGATTTTAAGAACTTTGCGATCTCCTGGGTGAGTGAGTCGACCCAATGGTGGCAATCCATGGCGTCCGTCGTTATTTTCGGTCTGCTGATTGCAACATTCCTTACCCTGGTGGTGGTGCCGACGCTCTATTCTCTGGTGGAAACCGGACGGATTCGCGCAAGCCAGTGGGTACAGCGGCAAAAAAGGTCGTTCCTGAAACCGGCTGAAATGAGGAAACAGTAAAGAGGTTTCAAAGCCTTTGGGAAAACAGACAATACAGGCCGGGTGGTTCATCGATGGGACCAGTGCGACCGCAACGGAAAACATGCGGATCACTCTTGAAGGGGGGCACATTGTTTCGATAGACCCTGTGATTGAAAAGATGGGGCTCAGTCCTGGAGAGAGCCGCATGGTTTCAGTAGACCATGCGATTCCAGAGGCCCCGGATACGGATAACAGATGCCTGGACCTTTCCGATTACACCCTTTTCCCTACGCTTTATGACTGTCATACGCATATGACCATTCCAGGGGTTTTTGATCCCGCCAACAGAAATACCAGTGGTGCACTCGAATACAAAACCTTGTCTGAGACTATCTCGGGGCATATCGAGGCATACCTGAACCATGGGGTCCTGTCCGTGCGGGATGGCGGTGACCGTGATGGTTTTGTTCTTCGATATAAGCAGAATTATCTGAAACGGAGCCGGATACCGTTCGGGCTGTATACGCCCGGTCCTGCCTGGTACCGGGAAGGTCGTTACGGGAAATTTATCGGGAAAGGCGTTCCCGCCGGGAAAGACCCGATACCGGACATGAAATCGTGGATCAGCAAAGGCATCGATCATATCAAAATACTTCAGTCCGGAATCAACAGCCTTTCGACGTTTGGAAAACAGACAACCCCCCAGTTCGAAAAGGATGACATTTCGAACATTTTTCGCTTGTGCAGATCCCGGGGAATGGGAGTGATGGTCCATGCCAACGGAGAGAAACCGGTGCGCATCGCCATCGATGGCGGGTGTGATTCCATCGAACACGGCTTTTTTATGGGGAATGATAATCTGAAAAAAATGGCTGATAAGCGTGTAACCTGGGTTCCCACGGCGGTTGCAATGAAAGCATACGCTGAACATGCGCCGGTTGACAGTGTCGAAGCGAACGTGGCGAGAAGAACCCTGGAACACCAGATGGAACAGCTGGTTTCCGCCAGACGATACGGCGTTCCCGTGGCCCTCGGTACGGATGCCGGAAGTCCCGGTGTTTATCACGGAAAGGCGGTTGGCGAGGAACTCGGATTGTTCGTTTCCGCGGGGTATACCATCGAAGAAGCCATAGCATGCACCACAACAAATGCCGCGATGCTGCTGAAAAGCGAAATGCCCGGAAGCCTTCAGCCGGGTAACCCTGCCTCTTTTGTTGCCGTTAAAGGGAAACCTTCACAAATTCCGGAACTGCTTTCTGAAACAGGCGTAATTATGGTGTCTGGGGAAATGGTAAAAACAAATCTCACGCAAAGCCGCTAAGCCCGCAAAGGAAAACAATTAAAAGTTTACTGCCTATCTTTGCGTTCTTTGCGGCTTTGCGTGAGACAATCTTTTTTCGAATATGTCGATATTTGAGAATCAGCTTTTTTCTGGGATATCGATCAGGTATTCTCGGAACCACAGAACTGATTCCTCAATAAACACCTGTTGATGTTCCGGATTGCTCATCTCATGATCTCCGTTTTGAAGCATTACAAGCCGTTTCGGTTCCTGAGCATGCTCATAAATCAAGTGCGCCTGATCAGGCGGCACCACCTCATCCGCATCCCCATGGAAAATTAGAGTATGGTGCAAGTGTTTCAGGTTTCGTGAGAGGTCAAACCTGAGGTCGGTTGGCAGCGAATCCGGGATTTCTGGAATACTCCGGATCTGGTCGAGTTTTACGGGAGCGGCATTTATCACCATTACGTTGACGGAGAGCCTGGTTGCCATCGATATACAGATGGCGCCACCCATGCTGCTGCCGAAAAGGCCGATACGGCCGCAGGAGAGGCCGTTTGCCTTCAGAAAATCCATGGCGTGCTGGATGTCGGTGCACCTTTTTTTCAAAGAGGTATCTTTTTTAAAATCACCTTCGCTATTGCCGCAACCACGGTGGTCAAAGCGAAGATAGGCGATTCCGGCGTCTACGCATTTATCCGCCAGTGCTATCTGTTTCGGCGAACCGGCGCTTGAGAGGAGCCCATGGGAGCCGATAACGACCGGCGGATCATCTGTTCCGGGCAGGTGAAGTGTACCGGTGAGTCGATATCCATCAGAGATAAATGTGATGTCTTTTTGGCTCATCCCCTAGGCGTATCATATTTTTTTTCGCTTTTCATCTGATTTCCGCTGTATTATAGGTTCGGTTTTTTAACAGTGAAACAAGAAGGTGTATACTATGGCTGTAAAAAGAGGCCGGGAAATAGAGCTTCAAATTGAAGGGCTTGCATTCGGGGGCAAGGGGATTGCCCGGGTAGACGGCTTCGCGGTGTTTGTGGAGCGGGCTGTTCCCGGAGATCGGGTAAAGGCGAGAGTCTTTAAGAAAAAGAAAAGCTTTGCGGAAGCCCGAGTGACGGAGCTTCTGGCACCCTCATCGGACCGGATTTCTCCCACTTGCCGTTACAGCGGACAATGCGGAGGGTGCAAATGGCAGATGCTGCCATACGACCTGCAGCTCCGTTATAAACAGGCACATGTCGATGAAGCCCTTTCGCATATCGGGCTTTTGGAGAATATCGAGGTCCTGCCGATCATCGCTTCCCCGAATGTTTTCGAATACCGCAATAAGATGGAATTTTCCTGTTCGGACAGACGGTGGCTGATGCCCGAGGAGTTGAACAAAGCGGATGTGGACAAGGGGTTTGGTATCGGTCTGCATGTCCCCGGCACATTTCATAAGGTGTTGGACATCCAGGAGTGCTTTCTTCAGCCGGCCCTCGGGAACCGGATCCTTGGGGATGTCCGGAATTATATGAAAGCTTCCGGAGAGCCGGCCTACGGGTTGAAAAGCCATGAAGGGTTCTGGCGGTTTTTAATGCTGCGTCACTCCTATGCCAACGACCAGTGGATGGTGAACGTCATCACCGCCGAGGAAAACAATTCGATCGTGGGGCCGCTGGCGCAGCAACTGATGGACAGATATCCGAACATCGTTTCCGTTGTAAATAATGTGACTTCAAGGAAAGCCGGTGTTGCCACCGGGGAATACGAAATACCCCTTGCCGGCAGCTCCGTATTGAGGGACAAAATCGGCAGGTTTGAATTTGAGATATCATCCAACTCTTTTTTTCAGACGAACACATCGGGCGCCGAACAACTGTATGAAACGGTCAAGAATTGTGCCGGCCTGACGGGTGGTGAAAGCGTGCTGGATCTCTATTGCGGCACGGGAAGCATCGGTATCTATCTTTCGGGAGAAGCCCGGGAAGTGGTGGGTATGGAGTTGGTGGAAAGCGCCCTGGTTGATGCTGAAAACAACTGCAGGATTAACGGTATTTCCAATTGCCGCTTTATCGGGGGGGATATCAAGGACGTGCTGGACGAGATCGGTTCCAGGCCTGATATACTGATTATAGATCCCCCCAGAGTGGGGATGCACAAAGACGTGCTGAAACAGATTCTGGATATGGCGCCGGAAAAAATAGTCTACGTGTCATGTAATCCGGCCACCTTTGCACGTGATCTGGCATTGATGCAGGATCAATATCATATTGGCGCGGTGCAACCGGTGGACATGTTTCCACATACTTATCATATCGAGGCGGTGGTAAGGCTGGAGAGGAAATAGAACGAACCATTATCGATTGGTCGGGCTAATTTTCAATAATGCCCAGTGTGACCATATAGTGCCCTCTGAAGCGGCCGACATCCTGTCTGAGGATATTCAAAATTTGCGTCGGGAATTGCTGCCTTGGTTTGGAAAAATCATCACTGTAATAGGTCATGCTGAAAATATCGCCGGGGTGGATCCAGTTGATTATATCGGAGCCTTCTTTAACCAAAACAAAGTTCGGTGCGGCAGGGATTTTCCATATTTTGAACTGATATGCGATTTCGGACTTTTCAACCTGGAATTCTACACTGTAGAATCTGTCCGTTACCAGTGCGCCGGTTTCATAAAAACTCCGGGCGGCATTTGAAACACTATGTGTAGCCATAAGCACCTCCGTAAAGGCTTTATTACTAATATCGGCATAAAAGGCTTTTATATTTAATTTCGCAATAAATATGCCAAATATTTCCGTGCCGCTTATATTGCGGAAACCCTCCAATGAAGACTTTTCACACACTCACATAATAGGCTATGGATAGCAGCAGTTTGTGGAAGGTATAATTTTCGATACAGGTAATTGCACAAAGGGGTACGTTCATGCAGGATATTCTTGGAAAGCTGGGAGATATTATATGGGGTCCGCTGACGATTTTCATGCTGGTCGGCACCGGTGTGTTGATAACGATTCTGGTCCGTGCGGTTCAACTTCGCTGGTTCGCATATGCCTGGGGACTGATTTCCGGACGCTATGACAACCCCGAGGACGAAGGTGAAGTGACGCACTTCCAGGCGCTTTCCGCGGCCCTTTCCGCAACAATCGGCACGGGGAACATTGCCGGTGTCGGGACGGCCGTCGCACTGGGAGGGCCGGGAGCGGTGTTCTGGATGTGGGTGACCGCTTTTTTCGGAATGGCGCTGAAATATGCTGAATGCACATTATCTCTGAAATATCGGGTGATTCACGGGAACGGTATCGTGGGGGCCGGCCCCATGTATTATCTCGAGCGTGGCGTGGGTTGGAAATGGCTGGGGATTTTGTTTGCCTTTTTTGCCACCATTGCCTCTTTCGGTATCGGCAATATGGTTCAGGCGAATTCCGTTGCGGAACCCGTCGCTACCTATTTCGGAATCCCTAAAATTGTTTCGGGTCTCGTTATCGGTGTTCTCGTTTTTGCCGTCATTGTGGGCGGTATCAAGCGTATCGGTCAGGTTGCCTCAAAGCTGGTTCCGGTTATGTCCATATTTTATTTATTGGGTGCATTGTTGGTGATTGCAAACCGAATCGATCAGGTCCCCGGTGCGTTCCAACTGATATTCACGGAAGCATTCAACGGATTCGCCATCACGGGAGGGATTGCCGGAACAGTGATGGCACAGGCTATCCGGTTTGGGGTGGCACGGGGCGTCTTCTCGAATGAAGCCGGATTGGGGAGCGCCCCCATCGCCCATGGTGCGGCACAGACAAAGGAACCGGTCCGAGAAGGGCTGGTTGCCATGCTCGGGCCTTTCATCGACACCATCGTCATCTGCTCCATGACGGCATTGGTGATAATCGTCACCGGCGCATATACAAAAGATCTGACCGGTGCTGATCTGACGGCATGGGGATTTAATTCGGGACTGCCGGGCCCGGGTGGGTATATCGTTGCCATCGGTATTATATTTTTTGCTTTTTCCACGGCCATCAGCTGGTCATATTATGGAGACAGATGCGTAGATTATCTTCTCGGAGAGAAATGGGTCATGCCCTACCGGGTGCTTTTCTGTGTGCTTCTCCCCGTGGGCGCGTCAATCAAGCTGTCCACGGTCTGGGCCATTTCAGATATTTTCAACGCATTGATGGCTTGGCCGAATCTTATCGGGCTTCTTTTCCTGACGCCTGTGCTCATTCGAACCACAAGGGAATATTTTTCTGACCCCACACGGGTATATCCCTTTAAAAATAAAAGGAGTTAAACGGTTCTGCCCACGGCGCTTTCAAGTGAAAAATTGTTGGTATTTTTCACTGTGTCGAGAACGAATGAAGAATTAACCTTTCGTACACCGGCAACCTTGGAGAGCTTGTTCATGACGAAATCCAGATAGCAGTTGATATTTTCAAGTGCCACCTTGAGGATGAAATCGTTATCGCCGGACACCTGATAACATTCGAGTACTTCGGGGAAATTAAGGATCTTTTTCTTTATCTTATCGACGGAAGATAACTGATGGAGTGCCAGACTGACCGTAACGAAAACCATGACCCCCAGACCGATTTTTTCACGGTTAAGGATTGCGGTATAGCCTGAAATGACTCCCGAAGCTTCCAGTCGACGCACACGTTCAAGCATTGCCGGTTGGGAAATGCCGATGAGGGATGCCAGTTTTGTATTGGTGATGCGCCCGTCATTCTGTATGGTTTCGAGTATTTTCCTGTCGGTTTCATCGAGTTTCATCGTCTATCCCTTTATTTTGGGTTCCCGTCCAATATATCTCGCAATTTATGGGAGACGGGTACAATCATATCCGAAATTCGGTTTATTGAGTCTTCATCCATAGCGCTTGCAAAGCCAATCACCCATATGCCCATGGGCAGACCTCGATAATTATGAAGCCCGGCGGCAACCCCCCAGACGCCCGACATGAATTCTTCTTTATCCAGGGCATAACCGTTTAACCGGACTTTTTCGATTTCAGACAGATAAGCTGTCTCTTCAGTGATTGATTGGTCGGTAAAGCGCGGAAGCCCATTCGCGTGGATGAATTCGATAATTTTTTCATTACTCATCAGGGAGAGGAAAACTTTCCCCACCGCCCCCGCAAGGAGCGGAATCGATTCTCCGGGCGGCGCCGATATTTTTAGGGGCTTTTTCGTGTCGGCTGCCGCGATAATATGTGCACGATTATTGCTCCGGGCCCCGAGAAAAACCGATTCCCCGGTTGCATCCCGCAGATTATCCAGAAGCGGTTGTGCTTTTTTATTGATTTTCAAATAGTTCCAGCTTCTGAGGGATAACTCGACAGGTGTCGGGCCCAGGAATATTTTTTTCGTAACGGGGTCTTGATTCAGCAGCCGATCCTCGAGCAGGGCCTGGATCAGGCCGAATGTGGAGCTTTTTCCGTATCCCAGCGTTTTCGAGATTTCACTCAAGCTGAGTCCCTTATTCGAAAGAGATACCAGTTTCAATATCTGAAAGGCTTTCTTTACCGCGGGTGCACGATAGCCGTTCTGATTTGTCTTGGATGTATCCATTTTTGATGGAAGAATAGAATGGAACCTTGGGGTATTGGTTTAAGTATCGACACAGCCGGATTTCGACTGTGTCGATACTAAAAAAACGGTCGCGAATTTGAAATTATTTAGGATATGCTCAGGTCGCTGGATAAGGCATCACTACAAGCATGGTCGCAACGGCGTTCGATTCGTTTTTGACCCCGCGTGTTTCGTTCTGGCCGATCCAGATGGAGTCACCCTTACGCAATGTTTCAAATTGTTTGTCGCCATACTCAACCACCAGTTCTCCTTCCAGTACGATGTAAATTTTGTCCAGAGGAGAGGGTTTCAGATGTGCGGTGGCGCCCGGAAGATAATATGAACATCCAACCCAATAAGGTGCCTCACACCCCATCGATTTATGCTGCATATGCATGGTGTGAACGGTTTCGTCGTGTCCCGGGGCCGTATATGGTTTGCAATCTTCGAATTTGGTAATGGTAACTTTCATTTAAAACTCCTTCTGGTGATGAGGGAAATCCCTGTGATAGTTAAAGCGCCTGTTCTTCGATGGGGTGTGTAATATGACGCATCGCGGAAAGTCAAGGATTAATTAACCCGAACAGATTTGAAGACTTAAGAATAAACATTAGAGCGAATCCCCGACAGTGTGAAGAATAAAAGCTGAAAAAAATGCTTTAAAAATAACGTATATTAGGCTAGAAAAAGGATTACTCAAAGCTCGCCGAATTAACCGTGTGAAGATGATTTCTCAAGAGGTATCAGATGGACGTAAAAAGACTGAACGATCTGCTTTGCGGAGTCCGGGCCGGTACGACCACAACGGAAGAAGCGCTGAAAATTATTAAAAAACTTCCCTTTGAAGACCTTGGATATGCAAAGGTGGATCATCATCGCAGTATTCGAACAGGGGTCCCGGAGGTGATATACAGCGCCGGAAAAACCGTTGAACAGATCCTCGGGATCGCTCAACGTCTTGCGGAGCATCATGACAATGTAATGGCGACCCGGGCATCCCGGGAACAGTATGAAGCCATAAAACAGGTCGTTCCTGATTGCCAATACCACGAACTGGCCGAAATCATAGTGATTAAGCCCCGTCCCGTGGAGACCGTGGGAAATGTCGCAGTGGTTTGTGCGGGCACATCGGATTTGCCGGTCGGGGAAGAGGCGGCGGTAACGGCGACTCTTCTGGGTAACAACGTTACTAGAATATACGATGTAGGAGTGGCCGGAATACACCGGCTTCTGGATTCCTGTGAAGATCTGCAGCGTGCCAATGTGGCTGTTGTTGTCGCCGGTATGGAAGGCGCTCTGGCGAGTGTTGTCGGCGGGTTGGTGGATTGTCCGGTGATCGGTGTTCCCACAAGTGTTGGATACGGGGCGAGCTTTGGTGGACTGGCGGCGATGTTGAGTATGCTGAACAGTTGTGCTTCGGGATTATCGGTGGTCAATATCGATAACGGATTCGGCGCTGGGTACCAGGCCGGGCTGATCAATAAGCTGGCGGTTGGAGGGAATAGATGAGCGGTGACTATTTCGACTGTTTCGTCAAAAACAAACAGGCGGTTGGAGGATATAGATGAGAGTTGCATATTTTGATTGTTTTGCCGGTGCTGCCGGTGACATGATACTTGGCGCATTGCTGGATGCGGGACTCCCCCTTGTGAAACTTCAGGAAGAGATTGCAAAACTCGGCCTCGATAATTATTCAATCGAGTCATCCCGTGTCGTTAAAAAAGGGATTTCCGGCACACAGGCGTTGATAACCATTAACCAGAGTCACCACGAACATCATCACAGGCATTTCTCACACATCAGGGAAATTATCGGTTCGAGTGCACTGGATGAAGCAGTCAAGGAAAAAAGCATTTCAGTGTTCAAGAGACTGGCATCGGCGGAAGCCCACGTTCATGGCACGGATATAGAGAACGTTCATTTTCATGAAGTCGGGGCTATGGATGCAATTATCGATGTCGTGGGGTCTGTGGCGGGTCTCAATATTTTGGGAATAGAAAAAATCAGCTGTAGTCCCATACACGTTGGTTCCGGTACGGTGACATGCGCCCACGGTGTGTTGCCCGTACCTGCACCCGCGACCGCAATGCTCGTTAAAGGGAAACCCGTTTATGCCACGGACGTTAAGGGAGAGCTACTGACCCCCACCGGTGCCGCCCTGCTGACCACCCTATGCAGTGATTTCGGACCCATGCCCGGGATGACAATCGAGGCTATCGGATACGGCGCGGGCACATCGGAGCCGGAAATCCCCAACCTGCTGCGGGTCAGCATTGGCCAGGCCACGGATGAAAAAGCGGGATTCGCATCGGATCAGATGGCTGTCATCGAGACCAATATAGATGACATGACGCCACAGATCTACGATTACCTCATTGAAAAAACACTTGGAATGGGAGCCCTGGATATATTTCTTACACCGGTACAGATGAAAAAGAACCGGCCCGGTACTCTGATCAGTATTATCTGTGATCCATCGGAGGTATCGCGTTTTGCCGAACTTCTGATAACAGAGACGACATCTATCGGTCTCAGGTGGCGCATTGAAAATCGGCTGAAAGCCAAACGGGAGATTAATGCGATCGAGACGCCCTACGGAAAAATTCGTGCGAAATACGCCGCCATTGGAGAAAAAACCGTCAATATCTCACCCGAATATGAGGATTGTAAAGAGGCGGCACGTAAACACGGCGTTCCGCTGAAGAATGTTCTTGAGGCGGCAAGAAAACTGGCGTAATAAAAAGATATAACTCCTTTTCGCCTTTTCCTTGTCTCCGGCATCGATGGCTTCCAGCAACAGGTCAAGCGTCCGTTTTCCCATTTCCTCGAGTTCCTTATCCGTGAAAATCCTCTTGCTATTATCCATCTCTCGTCCTTTCCTTTATGAGATAAAAAGCTGTTAGAGATAGAAATATTCCATATGATATCATAATGCCACGGAAACGTCAGTTGACAAATCAATAGATACAATATACAGAAAATTTATGTTTTAGATATCTCTCCACTCATTAATTATTATAATGTTCTCAATGGATTGGTGGTCTACATCCATCCAAAAAAACCTACCAGAAAGTGTAAAGGATTCCCTATGAAAATTAACAAAATAGAATGCATTCCCGTCTCTCTGCCATTCGCCAAGCCGATGATTATGTCCGGCACTGCCGTCAATTGGGCCCACTCCGTTCTGCTCAAACTCCACACGGATGCAGGCGTCACCGGTATTGCGGAGTGTGGCGACACCTCAATGTGGTACATGGGTGAAAGCCAGGAATCCATTTTTCACAATGTCAGCACCATTTATGGGCCGCGGATCCTTCTGGGAGAAGATCCCTTCAATATCGAAACTATTCTCGCCAGAATGGATAAGGTGGTGACCAAAAACAACCAATCCAAGGCTGTGGTCGATTACGCACTGCATGATTTGATGGGCAAGGCGCTGGACGTGCCACTCTATAAGCTTCTCGGGGGTAAATCCAATGAAAAGATCAAACTTGCGTACGTAATGTCATCCGGAACCCCCCGGGAAGTCGCGGCGTGGGCGTCAAAGCTGGTCAATGCAGGATATGGCGGTTTGAAACTCAAGGTCGGCGCCAACGCCATCGAAGAAGATGTCGAGATGGTTGCCGAGGTCCGTCGGGCGGTCGGAAACGATGTTAAAATCATGACGGACACAAATGGCGGGTGGGATTGCATACAGGCGCTCAAGTTCCTTACCAAAGCGGATAAATACGACCTCTTTCTTGCCGAACAGCCCATACCGCGTTGGGATATAGAAGGATTGGCCCGTCTGCGCCGAAAGGTGAATGTTCCGATATTCGCTGATGAAGCCGCGGCCGAATTGAGCGATCTTCATCGATTGGCCCGGATGGATGCCGTGGACGGTTTTTTTCTCAAGGTGCCGAAAGCGGGCGGTATCCGCAAGAGCCAGAAATATGTGGCGGTTGCACAGTCCCTTGGACTCAACGTGATGTGTGGATGTATGATCAATTCCGGTCTCGGAGCGGCTGTGGAGGCGCATTTCCTTGCTGCTACGGAGTGGATGGGGAAAATTGAACAGGAGTCCATCGGTCCATTGAACATGCATGATCTGATCGATACCAATCCCGCCAGAGGCGGGACAATTACCAACGATCTTGGAAAGACAATGCCAAGGTATGAGAATGGTTATCTCTACCCTCCGGAAGGAAACGGCTTGGGGATCGAGTTGAACGAAGATGCCGTTGTCAAGTATGCCACACCCGGGAAAGAACCGGTTGTGCTTGAAGCTTGATACGCACATCAGGTTTCGGGTGTCTGGTTTCAGGTGTCGGTCGACGCGGTTATTGCAGTTCCTGACACCTGACCCCTGCAAACAGAGATAGGCTTTGTGTTAAAAAAATGCTTTTCTATGGAAATACCGAAAAGGAGCGATGAGAAATATGGCCACTTCCCAATACAACAGCAAATACATCATCACCCAACCCAAAGAGGGCCTGGAAATTCCAGAATGGGCCGGCAATCTGTCAGACACCCGGAGCACAAGGATGTTTTACCTGGACAGCGAAGTCAGACCGGGTGCTTTCTATTGTGAGGTCGTCTGGTTCTGGCCGACAAAGGAAAAAGATACATCCAGCCCGGAGCCGCACGACCATGATTTCGGGGAAGTCATCGGCTTTTTCGGTACCGATCCAAAAAACACGAAAGACCTGGGTGCGGAAATAGAGCTCTGGATCGATAATGAAAAGAATATCATCACGGAAACATTCCTGGCTTATATTCCGGCCGGAATTGTTCATTGCCCCCTGAATATTCTGAGTATTACGAGGCCGGTGTTTCATTTTGCCACCATGCAGGGGACATCATACGGTGGACAGGAGAAAAAATAGGAAAGCACATATGTACGGTTGGATGGGCAAAATACTCAGGATAGATCTCAGTGACGGCAGTCAGACGGAAATTCCCATCATGGAGTATGCCGGCAAATATCTTGGTGGGCGCGGTGTGGCCTCTCGGTTCTACTGGGAAAAAGTCACGCCCGAAGTAAACGCTTTCGATCCTGAAAACCGTTTGTGTTTTATGACGGGGCCTTTGTTGGCGACGGGCGCCCAGGGCGCCGCCAGGATGTGTATATCCGGAAAATCGCCCATGGCATACCCGGAAGGATACTGTTACGGCAGTCTGGGGGGATATTTCCCGGCGGAGATCAAGAGAGCCGGCTGGGACGGCATTGTTCTTGACGGGCGGGCTTCAGGGCCGGTGTACTTGGTCATCGAGGATGATAGGGCGGTGCTGCGAAATGCTGAACATTTATGGGGTAAAAGCGCTTATACGGTTGCGGGGATACTCCGACGGGACCATGGAAAAAAGGCTCGTTTTGTAACGACCGGTATCGCGGGTGAGAACCTTGTGCGCACGGCCGTAATATTCGGATCCCATGAAGGCACGGTGACAGCTGGTTTCGGTGCCGTCCTGGCGTCAAAAAACATGAAAGCCATTGTTGTAAAGGGCACCGGACGTCCCCTGGCTGCCGATCCCGAGGCGATGAAGGCACTTGCCCGGTACACGTGCGAGATTCGCGATACCTGTGATCTCTCTGTTGTGCCGCATATCGGCGTGACCGGCCACGGCCATCTCCTGGAGACAATCGGCAAACGTCACTGCTATCAGTGCGCCTTGACCTGTTCCAAGTATGTTTATCGTATGGGGAAAGATCCGGAACTGGAGGGGTTGCGCGGGTGCCAGGCCATGGAATACTACCTTCCCTGGGTCTACGGACAGGAAGACGAACCGGTAAAAACCCTCTTCGATGCGCCCGCTCTGGCAAACGACTATTCCATAGGGACCTTTGAGCTGGAACCCATGATCGCCTGGCTCTATGCCTGCCGAAGGGAAGGCATCTACACGGACGAAAATACCGGTTTGCCTCTATCACAGATTGGAACGCGGTATTTTCTGGAAAAGCTGCTTCATGCAATTGCAAACCGGGAGGGTTTCGGGAATATGCTGGCTGAGGGAATGATGCGTGTCGGCGACAGGATTCCTTCGGAGGCCAAAGCGCTGTTTCCCCTTGGTGTGGCGCCGGTGGGGTCCACGGACGGCGTACCGCCCCGGGCATATGTCGCCCACGCATTGGTCTATCCTTTCGAGCCGCGCATGCACCCCATCAGCGTACACGAACTGGGGTATCTGCGCATGCCCTGGCAGATGAACCAGGAAGACCCTTCATCTTCCAACCTGACACCGGCGGCTTTTCTTGAAATTGCCCGAAAATTCTGGGGCAGCGAAGCCGCCGCGGACCAGCTAAGCTATGAAGGCAAGGCCGTTGCGGCACGCAATATACAGAACCGCAACTATCTGAAAGACAGTCTGGGGCTTTGCGATTTCATCTATCCAGTTACCTACTCATTCAGTAAATATGGACCCGTTGGTGATCCGGAACTGGAAGGGAAACTGTTTACCGCCGCTACCGGAATCGATGCCGGAGAACTGGATACCTACTCGGAACGGATCTTTAACCTCCAAAGGATGATCCGTGTGCGGGAGGGCCATCGTATCCCGGAAGATGACTACCCGCCGGCGTTTAACTTCTCTGAACCGCTTGAGCATAACATGCACGGCGGCAGGGTGATCATGCCGGGTCCCGGTGCTCAGCCGGTAGACGCTACCGGCAACATACTGGATCGTGAAAAAGTCCGAGCCATGCTCCAGGAATATTACGATGTCCGGGGTTGGAATCAGGGAACCGGTCTTCCCACGCCGGAAACATTGCGTAAGCTCGATATGGAGGATCTGATCGGTACTCTGTAGCCCTTACGTCGCATACCTGCCGGCATTCCCCACGATATAATGAAAAATAGGTCTCTCTACTTTATGGAAAATCAGGGGGCAGTGTATGACGCCTTTCGGTACATAGATGATACTGCTTTCCGTAATCGTGTATTCTTCGTCACCCAGCCAGAACTCCACTTCGCCGCACAGGTCGCGCGGATTTTCCGGATCAGAACCGAACAGGGTGACAATCTCTTCAAATTGGTGAGAGTGGGGTTTCGCTTCCATAACGATCTTTTCCGGCTTCGGCCATATCCAGGCGGCATCGGAAAAAAAAGGGGCGCCTGACATTTTCTTATCATCAAATTGAAATAAAAGCGTCCCGATATGGTCTTTACCAGTGTTGAAATTCTGCATGATTAGATTTTCGTACTTTTTTTCCGTCATGTTTGTTTCTCCCTAAAGTTAATTGACATAATAAAAACCTGCGTATCACTGTAAAACTCTTTGTGAATGGTTGTCCAGCCGAGCTTAAGATAAAAACGCTCCTTGTCCGGCGTGAACAAATAAAGGGAATCAAAATTATTTTCCTCGGCGATGGACATGACGTGACATACCAGCCTTGTACCGATGCCGTTATTCCTGTGTCGGGGAGGAACAAAAACACTCGCCAACCATGGTGAATATTCCATTCTGGTCTTCATATCGTGTTTTATAATTGAGGCCGAACCCAAAATGTCGCTGTTTCTACATGCAACATAGGTACTCGGAATGAACTCTTCCCCGCAGTATTCATGATATTTTTCGATTCTCCCCTCCAAGGTGGATTGGGGATTCAAATATGCCCATTGATCATGATGCCATTTCGCAAGGATTGGAATGATTTCCGGTATTTCTTTTAAATCTACAATTTTCATATTTTTCATTTCAGAAGGGTTAAAGACATATCAGGCAAAAATCTTTTATGAAAAGCCCGTGCGATTTCTAAATAGAAAAAAATATGAACTCTGACAATGGAAATCTTCTTGACATACTGTTACGTTATTAGGATGTCTTTCACCTCGGAAAGCAAAGTCCTATCTGTCCAGCGCTTTAATATCCATATTGTACTCAAAATATGTGCCGAGGGTCGATCCTTTGTTAAAGGGGATGCAGGCATCATTTAAAAGCTGCCTCCCGGTATTTGAAATGCTGATTGCGCTGACATCCATCGTGGCGGTGATGGTTTTGTGGTTGTACAGGATGCGACAGCGGGAGATAAAAGCCCAACCGGTCTGATGTAGCGACAATTGCACATTTTGGATTGAATGTTGGATGTTCATCTTTTCATACATCAGTGCCATACTCAAATGTAATTATCCTGGGCACTGCCGCATTCTTTGTTGACACAAAGCCTCTTAATCAATAGACTCTGGAGCCCGAAACACACCTGAATTCAACCCCATAGCATCTATGTGATAAGAGGCATTCGAAATGGAGGTGAATATAGAGGTGGCGGATATTTTAACAGCATTCAGGCGATATGTTCTATGGCTGAAAATGAAAGCAGGTCCATCCTTTCGACAACAGGGCTCAGCATACAATTCGGGGGACTGGTTGCCCTGAACAATGTAGATGTCGACGTTGGAAAGGGGGATATCCATGGTCTTATCGGCCCCAACGGGGCAGGTAAAACAACCTTTACCAACACGGTGTCCGGATTGCTCCGGCCGAGCAGTGGGGAAATCCGATTCAAGGGTAAGACAATAAATGACCTTGAACCGCATGCCATTACCAGGATCGGAATATCCCGCACTTTCCAGAAAGCACAAATTCTTCCCGATCTGAACTGCCTGCAAAATGTCATGACAGGATGTCATCCCCGTATTAAATCCGGTATCCTTAAAACACTGTTTTACCCGAGTGCCTTAAGGGGCAGGGAAGAGAGGGACATAGAAAGAAGGGCAGGGACACTGCTTGAATTTGTAGGGTTGTCCGAATCTGCGGAACGATCGGGGGGAGACCTTTCCTGGGTGGAATGCCAGCTCCTTCAAATCGCCCGTTGTCTGGCAACGGATCCGGAACTGGTTATTCTCGATGAACCCACGGCGGGAATGGGAAATGAAGAGAGCCGAATCGTCGGCAATATTATCAGGCGGATTAAGGAATCCGGGATTACCATCATATTGATCAGTCACGATGTGAATCTCGTGATGGAGAATGCGGATCGGGTGACTGTCCTGGACTTCGGGGAAAAGATTTTTGAGGGTGATCCCGAAGATGTAAAAAATGATCCCAAGGTGCTGGAGGCTTATCTTGGAACGAATTGAGAACGTCCTGGAGGTAAAAAATATTTCGGCATTCTATGGCCCCATCCGTGCCATCCGGGACGTTTGTCTGGAAATACATGAGAATGAAATTGTCGGGCTGGTTGGCGCCAATGGCGCCGGCAAGTCCACTTTGATGAAAGCAATCCTCGGCATCAGAAAATGCAGCACCGGCAGTGTGGTATTTATGGGGCGGGATATTACGGGGACATCGACTCCGGAAATCGTCTCATCGGGAATTGCTTATGTCCCCGAAGGGGGGGGCGTATTTCCGTTTATGACCATCCTGGAGAACCTGCAGCTCGGGGCTGTCCACTATAAGGGTGATATTAATGAGCGACTGGCGGAAACGTTCGAAAGGTTTCCTCTACTCAAAAAGCGGCAGCAACAACAGGCAGGCACGCTAAGCGGCGGGCAACGGCAGATCGTAGCGATTGGCAGGGCCCTCATGTCCCGCCCGAAATTGATTATGTTCGATGAACCGTCCCTGGGCCTGGCGCCAAAAGTAGTAGAAGAGCTGTTCAGGTTGATACTCGATCTGAAGGAGGAGGGATATACCATATTGCTGAGCGAACAGAATGCAAGGAAGACGTTACAGCACGCCGGCCGTGCATACGTATTCCGGACCGGCAGCGTCATTCTCCATGGCGCCAGTGCTGAATTACTGGACAATCCCGAAGTAAAACAGGCATATCTTGGCGGATAGTGTGGAGACTTAATGGAAGCGTTTATCAGTTACCTGATTTCCGGAATACAGTTGGGGGTCCTTTACGGAATCGTCACGATTGGATTCAATTTGCTGATTCTCGTTACGGGAATATTGAACTTTGCGTACAGCAACCTTCTCGTACTCTCCATGTACGCGGGGTGGGTGATATTAGGAGCAACCGACAGTATCATGATAGCCGCTATTGGGACCGTGCTTTCCGGTGTACTTATAAATGCCGTGTTGACACCATTGTTTTTGCCGTTCATCAAAAAACACATGCACCTCGAAGCGCTGGTAATTTCAATCGGCATATCCCTTATCAGTGTTGAAATTATGTCCCACTGGCTGAATTTAGGGCTGCCCATCGCTTTTCCGAGATCTATTCAGATGTTGGATTCGGCCATAAGATTCGGGCTTGCCAGCATCGGGATCGGTAAGCTCATCACCTTGCTGCTCGGCATTTTACTTCTGTTTGTTTTTTTTCAACTTCTTTACAAAACCAAGCGGGGCAGAATCCTTAGGGCGGTTGCCCAGGACTCAGAAGTAGCAGAAATGTTGGGAATTTCGATTCCTAAAACAATGTTTTTCAGTTTCGCTCTGGGGGGACTTCTCGCGGGGATTGTCGCAATTCTGATGGCTGTCTCATTGGGTTCCGCCTCGTCCGAACTGGGCGACAATATCACGCTTATGTGCCTCGCCATCCTTTTTCTCGCCGGTATCGGGAACTTAAAGGGCGGACTGATCTGTGCGATATTTGTAGGGATTGTCGAAGGGATGGTTATGGGATATCTGCCCGGTGACTGGACAAAGGCTTTTGCTTTTTCAGTAATACTGGCAGTGCTGCTGTTTAAACCGGAGGGGATTTTTGGAACACAGCATTAGAGAGATTTAAATGACACTGTTTCAATTTTATTTTTTCGAATTTTCAGCAATATATATATTGATCGGCTGGGCTGTTTACCTGATGTTCCGGATCAACCAGCCCTATTTCGGATCACTCTATTCCATGTGTATCGGCGCCTATTTTGCCGCTTACAGCGCCATAAACTGGGGATGGCCTGTCTGGCTGGTCCTCATGGGCGCTGTTGTCGTGAGTATGCTCTTTTCATTGATTCCCGCATTTCGACTTGCCAGACTGGGACCTTTCCCCATGGTTATCGCGAGCATGGCGATTCTTTTCATAATACAGACGGCGGCGAAGAATATCGATATTCTCGGCGGGAATTACGGGCTGTTCGGCATGCCGTTTATTCCGTATCATATACTTCTCTTGATAACTTACGGATTCCTGCTGTTCATCGGTTATCTCGTCTATCATCTGGACCAGTCACATATAGGCAGAGCAATGGATGCCATCCATTTCAACAGAGACATGGCAGCCACATTAGGCGTCAATGCAAGCAGTTTGAGTGTGCAGTTTCAAGTTATCAGTTCCGCCATTGGTGGCCTGGCGGGGGTCCTGTACGCATACACCATGGGGGGCGTTTTCCCGGGTGCTTTCAGTCTCAGTTTCATGCTGCACGCGATCACCATAGTTGTTCTGGGAGGCATGTTTACCATGTGGGGGGTGATCATTTCCGCACCTGTTCTATGGAGTATCGGACACTTCCTTCCCGAGAATATGACGGGGTTGTCTGTTATCGTATATGGCATTTTATTGATTGTTATGCTGCTCATACGACCGAGTGGCATCATTGACAGACGGGTGACAAAGAACATTTCCGAATTAAGGAGAGCCATTTTCAAAACGTTTTCCCGGCATACGTGAAATCAGGCGTAAAGCGAATCCGCCGACGCAGAAGCAGGACAATATGAAACGTTTTGAAATTGGCTGAGGAGAAAATTTATAAAACAACCGGGTAACGCAAACACATTGATCTGGAGGGGATATTAAATGCATCGTAGGAAAAACAACCTGGTATATTATGTGGCTGCCATCATAGCGGCGGCTGTTTTCCTGACGGCGGCATGCAGTCAAAAAGAACCGGAGACCGCCGCCAATGCTGATGAATGGAGAATCCCATTCCTTATTTTTCTGTCCGGACCTCTTGCGGGCGACGGCGCCATGCATAAATGGCTGACAAACCAGGTTGTAGACGAAATAAACAGTTCCGGGGGTATAGCAGGCAAGCCTGTCGTTATCGATTACTACGATACCGCCCTGGATCCTCCAAAAGCGGCCTCATGTATGGCAAAGATAATAGATGCACGCGCATTGTGTCTCCTTGGTCCAATGAACGATAAGGAGTGCAAGGCGGCTTTGCCGCTCGCCAAACGTGAAGGGATATATGCCTTTTCGGCAACCGCCACGGACGATATCTGGAGAGAGTTCAAACCATGGGTGCTGAATACCTCCTCCACCGTTGAAGGGGAGATAGAATACGATATTCCGTTATGGCTGAAACAGGTGCCGCATGTGACATCGATGGTTGGCATTATAGAGCCCTTATATCCGTATATTACCAGCGTATGGGAGGGAAATA
Organism: Desulfobacterales bacterium; assembly: GCA_963677545.2. Lineage (GTDB taxonomy): Bacteria > Desulfobacterota > Desulfobacteria > Desulfobacterales > JAFDDL01 > JBECKW01. The sequence continues at coordinate 201,785 of CAXXKH010000026.1, forward strand.
AGGAAAAAGCCTCTGAAATGGGCATAAAGACATACGAAAAAATTGAGGTTCCTTCAGGTATGCTGGATTACAGCAGTATTGCCGTCAGGGCCATCAATACCGGCGCCAACGCGTTTTACATGGCATGTACGGAAGAGATCTCGGCGAAAATTGTCAAAGAGTTGCTGGATCGCGATGTCAACCCGAATCACATATATTTATGGGCATCCGCCATGGGAGCCACTTTCCTGAAACAGTCGGAAGGTTACAATGAAGGATTATATACCGGTGTTTCACCGACATACACAGAAAATCCGAAATACGATGAATATCTCAACCGCTATATGGCTTCTCATAACGGTCAACCTTTGAAATTCATGAGCCATTTCAACGCGGAACTTCTCTACCTGATCAAAGAAGTGTTCGAGACCTGTGGAATTACCGGTGATCCATCGAAGCTCAAGGAAGAGCGCATCAAAATAATGGAATATGCAAATAATAAAAAGGGATTCAAAGGACTGAAATACACTTACGACATTGTCGACGGACAGGCGGTGGGCATACCCAGATATCTTTATCAGATCCGGGATGGAAAGACCGTTCTAATTGAAAAGATCAAACCTGAAACAGAGTAGTATTATGTAAAGGATACTATTGGGGGAATGAGTTGGGGAAATCTGTCTTAAGCAGTAGAAAATACAATAAAAAATGGCGGAAGTGCATGGGAATCGAACCCACCCGGGACGTTGTTAGCGCCCCACACCGGGTTTGAAGCCCGGGCCAGTCACCAGCACTGGGCGCACTTCCATTTTGCTTGCGGCACTTTAGGGGGTTGTCCGATAGTTGTCAATGGTTTTGTAAAAATTATAACACAAGAGGCTTAATGATAAACAGCGATCGAATAAGCGAGACCTTTAAGTGGCTCGTGTCCATAGACAGCGTGTCGAGAGAAGAGGGGGCATTGTGCCGGGAACTCGAAAAGCGACTCAGGCAACTGGGCGCTGACATTTTTATCGACAATGCGGCCGAAAAAACCGGAGGTGACTGCGGGAATATGGTTGCCAAATTCAAAGGTAATACCGACGTGCCGCCGATGATGCTCAATGCGCATATGGATACGGTTGAACCGGGCCGGGGAATAATCCCCGTCTTACGAGACGGCGTGTTCCGAAGCAGCGGAAATACTATATTAGGTGCGGATGATAAAAGTGCCATCGCTATTTTACTGGAAGTCATTACAGTGCTTCAGGAAAACGATCTGTCCCATGGCCCTATTGATCTGGTCCTGACGGTTTGCGAGGAGGTGGGACTTCTCGGAGCGAAGCTTCTCGATTATGGATTGATCGATGCAACCTTCGGATATACCCTGGACACTACGGATATATCAGGAATTGTGACACGCGCACCGGCTTTGAATAATATAGAGATCGAGATACACGGAAAAGATGCCCATGCCGGGTTGGCGCCCGATAAGGGGATCAACGCTATCTGCATTGCGGCCAAGGCGTTGTCCGGAATGAAGATCGGGCGGATCGATCATGAAACCACCTGTAATATCGGTGTCGTACAGGGCGGATATGCCACTAATGTTGTGCCGAACCTGGTTACGTTGAAAGGGGAGGTGCGGAGCCATGATCAAAAGAAACTCAATACCGTTACTGATATCATTCGAAGGGGCTTTGAAGAAGCCGTAGCGGAATGCCGGTCCGGAAATGATGAAGACGGATTGCCGTCTATGACATTTAAAGTTGAGCCTGAATTTCCATACACGAACATAAGGAAAGATCATCCGGTAGTGGCACTGGCTGAAAAAGCAGCCCGGCATCTTGGACGGGAAATAAAACATAAAATTACCGGCGGCGGTGCGGACGCAAATATTTTTTTTGAAAAGGGGATTATTACCGGTGTTATCGGTACCGGTATGATCGATGTACACTCGGTCAGGGAATCTGTTCGTCTGGACGATTTGATTAAAACAACGGAACTTGTTCTCGAAATCATCCGGCTTCATGCGGAGATGTAGGCAAGGACGCTGGGAAGCTAGAATGCTGGGAAGCTAGGACGCTAGGAAGCTCTAATGCTGGGATGCTATGAAGTCGGGATGTGGGACATAGTTTTTTGCTGTATTCCACCTTCAAGCATTCCAGCCTACAGGCGTTATAGCATACTGCCTCCCAGCATCCTAGCTTCCAAGCATTACAGCGGCCTTGACAAAGGCCTCCCTGAGTAATAGTGAAAAGTGATGATTTTTAAAGAAAAAACAGTACTCTTTTTCTCAACTTGCGGATATGTCGGGAAGATACCGTTCGCTCCGGGAACATTCGGCTCTGTTTTGGGCCTGTTCATATGTTTTTTTCTTTCCCGGATATCCATATCCCTTTCGGCACTATTGACAGTGGTGTTGATTCTTGCGGCGGTATGGTTTTCCGAATACGCCGAACGCCACATCGGAAAAAAAGATCCGGGGTGTATCGTCATAGATGAGGTGGCCGGAATGGTCGTGACGATGATAGGGCTGCCATTCAATGCCCTCACGGCAATTACGGGGTTTGCCCTTTTCAGGTTGCTGGATATCACAAAACCGCCGCCGATCAGGACGATTCAGGACGGCCTGTCCGGAGGAGCCGGGGTGGTCATGGACGATGTGGCGGCTGGAATTATTGGAAATCTGCTGCTAAGATGTTTATGTTATTTTAACTGGCTGCAATGAAAGGTAGATGAATATTAGATGAATGCAAAAAGTGTTTCCGCCAATGTGAAACAGGATGAAAAATCGATTCTCAAATCAGTTTTTTCGAGAGAAAATATCGAAGCAATTTTGATTGCTGTCGTTCTCGCACTGTTTATTCGGACATTTGTGGTGCAAGCCTTCAAGATTCCTTCGGGATCCATGCTTGAAACCATTCAGCTGGGAGATCATATCCTGGTCAATAAATTTATATATGGCGTCAAACTGCCTTTTATCAATAAAACCATTATTCCCATAAAAGACCCGAAACGGGGGGATATTATCGTTTTTACCCCTCCCCATGAACCGGATAAGGATTACATCAAACGCGTTATCGGAGTCGAGGGAGACGTTATAGAAATAAAGGATAAGAAGGTTTACCGAAATGGTGAATATGTAACCGGTCCCTATGAAATACATAAGGATCCCGTGATCATTCCCCGCGGTCTGAATCCCCGGGACAATTTCGGGCCTGTAACCGTTCCTGAGGATCACCTCTTTATGATGGGGGACAACCGGGACAACAGTCAAGACAGCCGCTTCTGGGGCTTTGCCAGGCTGGACAAGGTAAAGGGGAAGGCGTTCATTATCTATTGGTCCTGGAATAAGGAAAAGTTCGGTGTCCGTTGGGGACGGATCGGACATTTGATGAAATAGGGGTTGAGAAACAATGCCTGATGATTGTCCACATATCCTGGTTGTAGATGATGAACTCAGTATGCGTGAGCTTCTGGAGCTTATGTTGACCCGCTCCGGGTACCAGGTGTTTTGTGCCGAAAGCGGTAAAGAAGCCGTTTCCATGATTAAAAGTGCGGACCATGACCTCATTTTATGTGATATTCGTTTGGGGGATATTGATGGCCTGGAGGTGCTCAGGGCCGCAAAACAAAAAAATCCGCATACGATTGTCATAATGATTTCGGCCTATGCCTCTACGGAAACCGCTGTTGAGGCCATGAATCTCGGGGCTTACGATTATGTGCCCAAACCATTCGACAACATGGAGCTGAAAGCGACCATTTCAAAGGCACTCGAAATCAAAAGCCTTGAGGCCGAAAAAGAAGTTCTGGATGAGGAGCTTCAGCAAAATCTCCACTTCGGCAAAATCGTGGGGAGCAGCCCGCGAATGATGCATATATATAAAATGGTCCGTCAGGTGGCGCGAACCAGAACCAATGTACTTATAACCGGCGAAAGCGGTACCGGAAAAGAACTTATCGCCCGCTCGATCCATGAAGAGAGCGACAGAAAAGACAACCCTTTTGTCGTAATCAACTGTGGCGGCATTCCAGAGAATCTGATTGAAAGCGAGTTGTTCGGCCACTGCAAAGGGTCGTTTACAGGTGCCACCAATGACAAGAAAGGATTGATCGAACTTGCCGAAGGCGGCACCTTCTTTTTAGACGAGATTGGTGAATTAACGCCACCGCTTCAGGTAAAACTCCTGCGTGCCATACAGGAACGCGTTATCAAACCTGTCGGCGGCGTCAAGGACATATCCGTGGATGTCCGGTTCATCTCGGCCACCAACAAACGTCTTGAAGAGGAGGTGGTGGAGGGGCGTTTCCGTCAGGACCTTTTCTATCGCTTGAATGTTATTGAAATCAAAGTGCCGCCGCTTCGGGAACGAAAAGGGGATCTTCGACCCCTGATCCAGCACTTTCTCGAGAAATATGCCATGGAGATGGGGAAAGAGGTAACCAAAATATCCTCATACGCCATCGATATGCTTCAGAAATACGATTTTCCTGGCAATATTCGGGAGCTTGAAAATCTCATCGAGCGAAGCGTGGCCCTTACCAGCACAAACATCATCCTGCCCGACAGCCTGACCCTGTCCGTTCAGAAACGACGCTGGATTGAAGGTATCGAAGGAAAACGCTACGATCTCGATGAAGTGATTCATGGCGTCTCCCTGGAACGGATCCTGGAAGAAATCGAGCGTGCCTATCTTGAAAAGGCACTGTCCCTCACCGACAACAAGAAAAAACAAGCCGCGGACCTGCTCGGCATGAGTTTCAGGTCATTCCGCTATAAACTGGAAAAGCTGGGGATTGAGTAACCATCCGGTTCATCTAGAAAACGATAATTCCATCTTCCAAAGTGAAAGGTTTTTTATAGGGATTGTCAGGAAGTTTTTCCAGAATTTTGGATGTGACCAGCTCCCGCAGATCTGATGGCGGCCGGTTGTATCGGGAGTTAAAAACCGCAATGGCCCTTTCGATGATATAGACGCCTTCCAGTGCGGTTATCCGTGTTTCAAATTGCTTTCGAGCCGTATCGTCCTCTATGGTGTCCAGCATGCTCTTCATGAAGAGGATCGATGTCTGGGTCTCTCCGCCTTTTTGAGAGAGTCTCGAAGCGAGCAGGGCGGGTAACGTGCCCGCTCCCGGCTTTTTCGAGACTTCCATCATGTATTCAGCCGCGGTCAGGTTGTCGTTTAAAAAATAGAAATAATCAAACCCGATAAAAAAACCGGGATTCCAGTCCCAGTCACGGTATGTGTTCGAAATCTCCAGGAGATCAATGGCGGCTTCAGCTCTTTTGCCCTGCCAGGCGATATATGCCTGGGTCAGATAGCAGGTCTGCAGAAAATAGGGGTCCAGGGTGAGGGATTGCTTGAAAAGCGTCTGGATGGCATCCAAATCGCTTTCGGTAGTGTCATACCGGCCGCCCAGAAAAGAGATTCCCTTCAGGACAAGGTAATCCCCCATGAGCCCTTTAAATTCGCCCGCGGCGATTTCCAGAAAGGCGGGGGAGAGAATAAACGCTTCGGCACGCTCCGTTGACGGTGTGTTCTCAAGATAGCGATGAACCTGTTGGGAACTGTACAGATAGACAAGTAAAAACGATATGCCGATCAGAAAGGTCAAAAATTTTCTTGATCTATTAGACTTCAGCATAAATCTTTCTTTTGAAGAAGGGCTGTTGCGGCCAATAACAAAAGCACAATATAGGTGATGCCGTAAGCGCTGAGCCAGACCAGGTTGGAAAAGGCATAGGGCAGACCGTAGGCCAGATGAACTTTCAGATCAAACGCCGACAGGTTCGGAAATATCCAGGAGAGGCACTTCAACGCCTTGACAAACAGAACGTCCGCTTGAACGAAATCTCCGCGAACAAGCACCTTGATAATCGTATCGAGGGTATTCCCGATAATGTAAACAACGAATGTCAACAGCATGGTCAGGTAACCGCTTGTCGTAACCACGGTGAAGAGAAAACCGACGGCAAGTATCGTCAGAAGGGCCAGCAGATGTGAAAAGACGGCGGCGAACAACATCAGCCAGGAAAAATTTCGAAGCACCTGAATGCCGCCGAGCGACAGGGTGCCAAGCCATAATGAGAGCGCGGAAAAAAGGCTCAGTACCGCCACGGCAACAAGCAGAAACAGCGCAAGCCCCCCGAATTTCCCGGCAACATATTGCCATCTCGAGACCGGGTGACAGATTACCATGCAGATATTCTTTTGATGTACATCCTTGCTCAGCAGTCCGATACCGAGAAAAAAAACGATTGAAAGACCCGCAAGGGAGAGTACGGAAAAACCGACATCAATAGCCACTTTCCCTGTATCGAGAGAAAACAGTTGGGTGATGAAAAGATTTGAGAAAAAAAGAACCAGGGAGAGAAAGAAGATGCCGTAAAGAACCTTGCTTCGAATGCCCTGCTTGAATGTGATTTTGGATATTAGCCAGACGATGTCCATAGTCAATATACTTTACTGTTTTCGTTGATGAGGGAAACAAAAGCGGATTCGAAATTTCCGGTATCTTCGATAAAATCAGCGGTGTTCCCGTTATAGAGAATGTTTCCTTTATGAATAATGGCAATGCTGTCGCACAATTTTTCGACGTCGTTTAAAATATGAGAGGAGAAAAAGATTGTCTTCCCGCCGGCTTTTAACTCAAGGATGATATCCGTAACGAGGCTTCTCCCCATCGGATCGAGCCCCGACATGGGCTCATCCAGAATCAGGAGCGGCGGGTCGCCGATCATCGCCATGGCAAGTCCCAGCCGCTGTTTCATTCCTTTTGAATAGGTTCGAACCGGCCGGTTCTGAAACGCGGACAATTCCAGCCGTTCCAATAACTGTTGTGACCGCTCCCGAATGGTTCGTTTGTCAATCCTTGAGGTGGCGCCGCAGAAATCGAGAAGCTCCCTGGCGGACAACTGGTCATACAGGTTCGGGTGCTCCGGAAGATATCCCACATACCGCCGTGATTCGGGTAAAATGGCGGGAATGCCTTTGATTAAAATATCCCCTTCATCGGGCTTGATAAATCCGAGTGCGATATTGATGGCGGTGCTTTTGCCGGCGCCGTTGGGTCCCAGAAAACCAAACACCTCGCCTTCCTGAACATCAAGGGTCAGATCGTTGAGCGCACGGTGTTTTTTCAAAAGACCGTATGAGAAACTTTTGCTCAGTTTTTTAAATGAGATCGGCGGCGTCATTTTTTTAAAAAAGCAATTTATTCCTGTCGATTAGAAGATGATGCAAGCAAAAAGAGCGCTTTCTCGGAACTTATTCCTCAAAAGCGCTCTTAATGTCAAGAGAAAAGAGAAGTTTATCTCAGGACATGCCAGTTAGGAGTAGGAGATCCACCACCGGCCACACCTGCGTCATTTCCATTCGGGTCAAAATCCAGACCGGATACACCGACACCCGGTGCCGTGATGGCAGGCCATGCGGCATCAATTTGAGCCAGTCCGTTGTTCCAGGATTCGTTCTGAACATAATACATGACATCATTGATTTCAGCCTCGGCACCGTATGCCCGGTTGCCGGCGGAGCTTTCAGCGATTACCATGTAGGTGGTGTTGGCGGCGCCTTCCGTGTCGCACTGCATTTCGACATTATTGGGTACCGTGATGCCGACCGCACTGATAGCGGAGGAAACCGGGTGATCTCCGGTGACCATACCGCCCGCAGATGCCTGGGTGGCGGCGGCAATCGCGCTGGTTGTGCCATCTAGCAGCACGCCACCGGTATCACCACCGGGAGCATTAACCAAATTAGCCGTGTCATCTGTTACACCATAACAGGACAGATCGGAATTCAATGCGGCAAGGGCCGACTGGGTGTTTTTAACTAGGGATTCAGCAGAGGTGTTGTTTGCCCGGACACGATAGGACATGAACTGCGGTACCGCGATGGCCGCCAGGATACCGATGATCGCGATAACGATCATGAGCTCGATGAGGGTGAAGCCTTTTTGGTTGGTGCGAAGTTTTCTAATCATGGTGAGTCTCCTTTTAAATAATGTGTTGGTGGTTTTGTTGTTTTCGTTTTTAAAGTTTATTGCGCGACGCTTTTTTTAAAAGCGTTTTTTCTGTTTGATTGTACGCTTTTTACATTGAGCAAAGAATATGCCACCCGAAAAAAAAACTTGTAAAGTAAATATAACATTTCGAATATACATGTGAATGGTGTTAAATGAATGCTTCCGTAAAAACCAATTTGTGCCGGCAAAATGAAAGGGGGTAACAAATTTTTGTTTATGTTGTGACAAAAAACGGCACTTCAGGGGAGGGGATAATATGGGTTACGAAATGGCGCTTGACATCGGGTTTTTTCCTGTTTAATAAGTGCACACAAAAGGCGCCGATACGGCTTAAAAGGGAATCCCGTGGGAATCGGGAACGGACCCGCCGCTGTAACCCCGTCAATCTTGCCATGAAGGCAAGTGAGAACCTGACATCCTGAATGCCACTGCTCCAATATCGTTGAAACGATAGAGTGGGAAGGCGGATGATCAGGCGGGGAAGTCAGAAGACCTGCCTGATATACCACACTCTGCTTTTGCCATCGAGGAATGTGGCGGCGTGGATACATAGCGGATGAAATACGGCATCCCCGGATCGACTCTATTCGATCCGGGGTTTTTTTTATTTTGGAGAAGAAAAAAATGAATTTATGGGGGAGAAATTAAATGAAGACAATTTATAAAATTGTTATTGGCCTGGCAATAACATTATCCATGGGGAGTGCGATGGCTCAGGACAGCTCGTCATTAGGCCAAAACGCCGTCGTACTGGAAGAACTGGTGGTTACGGCAACGCGTCTGGAGGAGGCGATCAGCTCGGTGCCGGCCAATGTGTCGGTAGTGACGGAAACGGATATTGTCAATTCCACCGCGGCGAACGTGGCGGAACTGCTTCGTCAGGAAACCGGCGTTAATGTGACTGATATTACAGGCAACAGACGCAACTATACAGTTGATTTGAGGGGATTTGGCGAGACGGCTGCCCTCAATACACTGGTACTGGTGGATGGACGACGAACAAATCAGGCGGATTTAAGTGGGGTGGACTGGACTCAAATCCCTTTGGACAGGGTACAACGCATCGAGATCATAAGAGGGAGCCGGGCAAGCGCCCTCTATGGCGACAATGCCGCCGGCGGTGTTATCAATATTATCACCAAAAAAGGAGAACGGAATGAGTTCGGTGGAGAGGTGCAGACCGGCAGCTTCGATACCTATAAAGCAAGCGCTTATGCAAGCGGAACAACCAACACCTTGTCGTATGCCTTTTCCGGCAGCTATTTCGACACCGATGGTTATCGGGACAACAGCGAGAACCAGGTAAAGGATTTCGGAGCAGCCCTCGGATATGCAGCCAATGATAGGCTGACTTTCAATGTCAGCGCAGGGTATCACGAAGATACAGCCGGGCTGCCGGGGGCATTGAAAGACACCGATTTCGAAGCCGGGGCTTCCCGAACGGATTCCCTTTATCCTGAAGATTACGCTGACTATGAGGATTATTATGTAAAGGCCAATCCTGAAGTAAAATTCATGACAAACAGTATTGCCAGAGTGGATGTCTCCTACAGAAAGCGAAATTCTGTTTCATACTCTAACTTCAGTGGCGGTTATTTTACTGGAGATACCGAAATCAATACCCTGACCGTCAACCCTCAAGTGATTGTTGAAGAACCGTTGTTCGGTTTTAACAACAGCCTCAATATCGGTATGGACTATACCAACGCAAAAGAGGATATTACCAATACATCAGAATATTTCGGGTCTTTAACAACCGGAGTGTTCGATCTGGAAAAAGAAAATTGCGGATACTTCATCCACGACGAACTTTCGCTCAGCTCGACTCTCTCAATTTCGGGTGGATTTCGATATGATACGGCGGATTACACCTTTGGTATGAAAAATGCCGTCGTGGATCCGGACAGTACCGATTTCGATGAATCGCTGTTCACGGCCGGGATCAATTACAGGCTTGATCCGATGTCGAATTTCTATGTCAGCTATTCGGAAAGCTATCGGTATCCCGTACTGGATGAGATTTTTAACTTTTTCTCAAACAATATCGATTCCTCCATTGCGCCACAGTCTTCGTCAGATATTGAGGCTGGTTTCAGGCTTGCGCTTGAAAGTGGAATCGCCGTTGGTTTCAATCTTTTTTACATCGAAACCGAGGACGAAATTTTCTACAATCCGGATTTATACATGAACATGAACATGGATGGCGATACCCTGCGAAAAGGGGTTGAATTTACCTTTGAGCAACAGGTCGGATGGGGTAAATATGGCGTGGCCTATTCCTATACCGAGGCAGATATAGATGGCGGCATTTATGATGATGCCGAGATTCCCAATGTGCCCGCGCATCAGGCCGGATTTAATCTTCTTGTCGATTACTGGAAACCGTTTTCAGTCGCTTTAAACGGAAAATATGTTGGTGAACGAGTCTTTATCAGCGACTGGGCAAACAGTTTCGATGATCATGACGATTATTTTGTCCTGAATGCCAAGGCAAAATATTCATGGAAGAATGCTACGGCATTTGTAAGTATAAACAATCTGTTCAATACTGAGTATGAGGAATACGGCGTATTGGGCGGTTACCCGCTTGAAAAAGCCTATTATCCTTCTCCGAAAACGAATTTCATGGTGGGGCTTTCGCTGAAATACTAGAAGTACCCCATAAAAAGCCTGAATCTCTCGCAAAGACGCAAAGTACAAAAAGAATAACGAAATTGTTATACCGTTTTCCTCCGCGATCTTGGCGGCTTTGCGAGAGACAAACGCTTTTGGATTTAATATAATCCTGAGAGGTGTTTGACACACTGTATCAAAACGATATCAGGTCCTATTTGTAAATAATCTCGTATTTCTTTTGAAAACCGACCGGCTGATAAGACATCTTTGCCTTTCGGAGCCCCTCATCATCCAAATCCTGTTCACGGTTTACCACGGAGAACCGTTCTTGAACCGATTCAAGAAAAACCTGATTGATTGTCTGATAAACGCCTTTGTAATCAGTGTTGCCTTTTTCAAAATGGATAAGGACCGTCCGGTCATCAAGGGGCTCCGTCACGGTATACGCCACCAGGTGTGAGTCGACGAGAATGCCCGCACCGGATAGATTTTCAAACGAGTGCCAGTTGCCAAAAACCTTTTTGATTACCCGATTTTCAGCAGCGAGTGCTTCGATGGACTCACAATCACGCCAGAGACACCAGTCATCCTGCAGTGCCAGTGCCTGATCCGCAAAATCGGGTCCCAGGGGAACCACCGCGTGTTCATAGCTTTTTTTGAATTGATTGACGAGATTCTTTTTTTTGTGGAAACGATTCCCTTTAAGCTCGACAAGCGCCTGCAGATCGTAAAGATAATCCCAATGCCCTCTGGATTCTTTCACCTCTATTGTTTCCGTTAGCTCGGTTCTGAGCATTTCCGCAAGATGCTCCGGAATTCTGATAAATTTGGAACCTTCAGGTACGTTCTTCCTGAGACGGACAGACCAGTCAATATCACGCCAAGGGCCAATGGGGGCCCAGTAACAGCGGGAAGGGCGGTCTTGTCTGATCCAGACAAGGTCATTTTCCCATGCCCAGTAAAGGTCGTGCTCTTCGGCCCACCCCCATAGATTTAAAAAACTGTAGTCCGATGTGCGTTGGCTGCACATGGAGAGGCGGGAAAGATACTCTTTTTGTTTCGAGAGGGCGGCAGTGCCGCCCATTGGTTCAAATTCAAGCGTCATGAGAAAAGTCCACAGTCCACAGTCGGCAGCCGAAGGGACATTATCGTTTCATACGAAAGCTATTTGTTTTTGGCTAATAACAAATTAGGGGCTAAATGGGAAGTGGGAGGAGAATGCGTTCATAATGGTTCATTCGGAATCCAGGTAGTCACCCCGGTTAAAACGGGCACTTTCAAGTCGGGCCGCACGAAGAAGGTCTTCCAGAATATTTTTGAGCCCTGAGTCGACGTTGCCGGAGTTCACGTATTCTTTATGAAGGTCCCGTGCTTCATCGACAAAGGTCATAAGCTCCGGTTCAATCTCTTTGAGGGTTTTCCGGGGGTTCGAAAGGGATCTTGCATATGAATCCATCAGATTGATAACTTGTGATGTTTTATCGATATAAGTGCTTTCGGAGTTCGAATTTCCGAAACTCTGAACCGGATGGGGCTCCGGTAGACGATCGCTCTGCTGAACACCGCTGTTCAAGCCCGGTTTTTCCAAGGCTTCTTTCAACACCTTGCCAAAGTCATTGGAACCCAAAGGAGCATTTTTGGGTTTGACATTTTCAGGTTGAGTTTGTTGGAGTCCCTCGGGACTTGTAATTTTCATCATGCCTCGCTTTATGGAATATTATATAACTACCGGCCTTTAAAGTTATTAGTTTAAATCATAATAAAACACAACAGGGATCGAGTCAAAAACAGGCGGGATTTTTATACTGTATTGCATAATAGCCCCAGCCAATTTCAAAACGTCCCTTTTGGGCAGATCCCAGGAGGGTGATCCGCTTTGGGCTTGGTCCCGCTTGCGGCGGGAAAACGTTTTGAAAATGGCTCGCCCTTATTTTTTATTCAGGGAATTGTTGCATAGAAAAGCGGTTGAATGTTACAAATTAATAGATGACATTAAGCGTGTTACAATAACTGTTTTCTTATAGGTGTGGCATGAATATACAACAACAGGATTGTTTAAAAGGTCATTTTTTGATGGCCATGCCGGGGCTGATGGATCCGAACTTTCATCAAACCGTCACATTTATCTGTGAGCACAATCAAAATGGGGCGATGGGAATTGTGATTGATCGCCCCCTTTCGGGGTTGAGCGCCGGGGACATTTTACGGGAATTGGATATCACATTTCTTCAGGAGGTTGGCAGCGCGCCTGTATATTTTGGCGGTCCCGTGCACACGGGGGAAATATTTGTTCTCCACGGACCGCCATTCAATTGGAGAGGTTGCCTCGTTGTCTCACCTGTTTTCGGGTTGAGCAATACCATCGATATTATCGAATCGATTGCCATGGGGAAAGGACCTGAAGATTTTATAATCGCTCTTGGATGTTCAGGGTGGGGGGGAGGACAGCTTGAGTCCGAGATGAGAGAAAATGCCTGGCTGACCTGCCCTGCCTCTACGGATATCACATTCCATACACCGTCGGAGCAGAAGTGGATGTCTGCAATTCAAAAACTTGGGATTGATCCCGAACTGCTTTCGGGAGAGGCGGGTCATGCTTGAGAAAAATGGAAGAGATCGGCTATTTTTTATCTTTATTCTTCTGCCTGGGCTTCTTTTTTTTAAGGCAACACTTGTCCTTGCGTACAAATGCACAAAGTTTGGGGTTATAGTATTCTTTACAATTTGAAGGATTGTAAAGTGGACATTCCGGATGTTTGTCGGACATAAATTTATCTTCCTTACGAAAAGTAAACACCCTTATAACATAAAATGCCTGCTTTTACAACACATTGTCCTGCGCAGACGGAATTCGGCCCAGGTGCTATGCGGCTCGGCCATTTAGAGTAGTATCCCGTGCGCTTTACAGGGAATTGGTTTTGACTTTCCGTATGTTCCATTGTAAGTAGTTTTGCCACGGGTAATCCGTATTTTTAATGATGAAAATGATGATTCGCGGTGTTCTTCCGGAAAAAGGCACTTATTCATGGATAACTATTCCGACTTAAAAAAAGAGCTGTTTGAAACACTGTCATCACTGGAGGACCTCTTTTCAAAAGCTTCAGATATACCGGCCATTGGTGACCGGCTTTTTATGAATTGGGAGTCAAGCTGTAATCTGATCCGCGGGCAATTATCCGAAGATATAATCCGTGTCGCGGTTGTCGGTTCTATAAAATCAGGAAAGAGTACCCTTGTTAACGCATTTGTCAAAGGAGACTACCTGAAACGCGGGGCGGGGGTCGTCACCTCCTTTGTTACCAGGATTCGAGGGGGGAAGTCGCTTAAGTCAAAGCTGTTTTTCAAAAATTGGGATGAGGTCAATTCGGATATAAAGCAGGCGACCGTATTTCTGCCAAATTTTACCGTAAACCGTGACGATAACGAATTCGATATTCGAAGATCCGGTGATCGGATGCTTCTTGAAAGATCTCTGAACGACCTGAAGCCGGATCAACTGGTATCAAATGGCGCCGTGGATGCAAATACCGTACTGCTTTCAAGTTACCTCAAGGGGTTTGAAAGGGTCGAGAAGATTTTAGCTTCGGACGATACTACCCTGATGTTCAAAGGCAGGCAATTTGGAGAACACCGGGAGTTTGTTGCAAGCGATCCACTTTCCGTCTATTTGAAGGATACCGAGCTTGAAATCGTTTCGGATGCCCTTACCGATTATTTTGAAATTGCCGATTGTCAGGGAAGCGATTCTCCCAATCCGCGACACCTTGCAATGATTCAGGAGTATCTTACCCGGACACATCTGATCGTATATGTCATCAGCAGCCGGACAGGGCTTCGTCAGGCCGACATACGATTTCTTTCCATGATCAAGAAAATGGGCATCATGGATAATATCCTCTTTGTTGTGAATATCGATCTGAATGAGCATGAGTCCATGAACGATCTCAAGGGCCTCATTCTCAGGGTGAAAGAAGATCTGTCGTATCTGAAGCCGGAACATGATGTGTTTGCATTTTCAGCCCTGTTGAATCTTTTCCGTCTGGACAAAAAAGGGCTGAGTGAAAAGGATGCCCGCCGTCTTGGGCAGTGGGAGATGGAGAGAGAGTTGGCGGCCTATTCCGATGAACAAAGCCAGACATTCGAAACATTCCTGAACCGGAGATTGAATCAGGAGAGATATTCTCTTCTGCTTCAGAATCAACTCGAGCGGATGAATCTGATGGCAACCAGCATAAGCCATTGGGTACGGACAAACCAGACGATTTTGTCGCGTGACAATTCACAGATAGAAGTCATTGTTGACAAAATAAGTGCATATCATGACAGCATCGACAAGATCAAAGGCATGATTCAAAATACACTGGGCGGTTCGATGGAGAAGCTGAAGCGATCGCTCCGGACGGATTTGGATCAATTCTTCGAGCAACACGACAATGGAATTATCGATATCATTCTTCGGTTTGTCCGGAATTTTGATATCCGTGTTGAAAATTTTGGCCCTGAACTGGAGCAAATGGGCTTCGCCAATGCCATGTACCGGGTGTATCAGGAATTCAAACAGGCCATGGATATGTTTATGGCCGATACCATCAACCCGATGGTGATTCGATTTATCCGGGAAAAGGAAAAAAGAGTCGTCAGCGAACTGAATGCAATGGTTGATTCATACGAGGTCATGATTCAAAACACCATGGTCGAATTCGATCGCGGTCTGGAACAGATCGGCATTGCACCAATGGAGCAGTTGGAAAGCAAAAACAATTCGCCTCAACTCGAGACCGTAAAATCGATTGCCGGAATTGTGTTGCCGTCGTCCGCGGCGACCCTTCGATACTCCGCTAAAATCAAAGCCGAGGCGGTCATGAAGCTGGGATTATACTCGGCCGTAAAGATCATGAAACAGATTCTGAAAAAGCCGGTCGGGAACGAGCTTGATCGTCAGAAGAACGCGCTCAGGGACGGCGGTCAACGTATGAAGCGCGAGACCGAAAAGTCTATTCGGGCACATCTGAAAGATTACAGGGAAAATATTAAATTTCAATATCTGTTAAGGCTGGTGGATGCATACTCAGAGACATTGAAAAATGCTATGACTGAGCGTTATCAGGTATATACCGACAACCTGCTGCGAATGATCGACAGCATTAAAAACCGGAAACTTGATAAAACCAGGGCGGCCACAGTATTGAACGAAATGGGAGAGCAGGCCCTGGTCCTGGAGAATAGAATCCGGAATCTTCAGGAGGATTGTAAAACAATCAAAGAATGAAAAGGAAGCGGATATGGCCAGAAATACTCGTGTGATTGCGGTCGCCAATGAAAAAGGCGGTGTTGGAAAAACGGCAACGGTTGTAAATCTGGGGGCGGCTCTGTGCAAGCTGGGCAAGCGCGTGTTGCTTGTGGATATGGATCCCCAATTCAATACCACAAAGGGGGTTGGCGTGAAGGTGACGGACGAGATGCTTACCACCTACAGCCTTCTGCAAAATCCAGGTGAATTTTCCGCGGTGGACGCAGTGACCCCTACGAAGTGGGACGGACTTGATCTCCTGCCGGGTCATATTGATCTTTCGGGCGCCGAAGTGGAATTGGCGGATGTGGTTGGCCGCGAAAACAGGCTCAAAGAGGCCATGTCGTCATTGAATGGGTCATATGAGTTTATTCTGGTGGATACACCGCCAAGCCTGTCACTGCTAACCGTAAATGTATTTGCATACGCTGCTGAACTGCTTGTGCCTTGCCAGACGCATCCGTATGCGTTTGATGCCCTTGAAGATCTGTTCGATACGATTTCGGTTATTCGGGAAGAGATAAATCCCGGATTGAATATTACCGGTATTATTCCGACTTTCTATGATTCCCGGACCCGTGTCAGCAGAAAAGTGATGGAAAGGCTCAACAGCCACGAAACATACAAAAAAATTCTCTTTAAAACGATCATCCGGACCAATACGACTCTTGCCGATTGTGCTGAGGTCTGCAAGCCCGCTGTTTTTTACAGGACCAAGAGTTTCGGGGCACTCGATTACATGGCTTTGGGGAAGGAGCTTATTAAAAGGAAACCGTCTGCTACACCACGACTCTGATGTTAGCGCCCGAAGCCCGGGCCTGATCCGGCATCTCGCCGAATAGTGAAGGGTCTGGCTCGGTCTTGCCGGTTTTAAAAGAAGCGTTCTCTTCGTATCGCTTCAATAATATTTCCGTACGCATCCGATTCTCAATCTGGGTGGCCTTTGCGGCAACTCGTCGATCCTGGGCCGAAGGAGATGCCGGCGCCATTGCGGCCCGTCGAATAACCTGCATTTTTCTGGCTGTGGCCTCAGGATCACCGGGGATTTTTGACGTATCGATCGAGACCTCTCCCCCCACGGCATATTTCTTTCCATCCGGCCCTTCCTCATATTCAAACCGTGCGCCGCTTCGGACGTGTTGGCCGCCGGCGCTAATATGTGCCTGTTCATGGGCTCTGACTTCCCGATCACGTTGTTTCAGCTTGGACAACTCCTGAATTTCCTTGAGACTCAGTTCATCGGAGTTCTGGACACCGGCCGCTTCTTTTGTCTGATTGACATCATCATTATTTTCTTTGTTTTCAGCATTTATCTGGTTATTATTTGAATCTTTGGATGAAGGATTAAAAGTGTTTGAATAAGCAGGGGGAGAAACGGTAATGTTGGCAGAGTTGAAATTGATCATGTTGTCACATGGCCTTAAAAAATAAACAGACCGATTCAAAAAAAAATTTAACCATATCCTCCTTTTCGGCCATTTGTGAATGCAACTTTAGTTTTTTCAGAACACCATCAGGCGGCAGGGTAATAGTCGAGTCAGACGCCCGTCGAAAGAACCGGCGTCAGGAACTCCCGGCGCCTGAATTCTTGAGATTCTTAATATTATCCCGGGCAAATTCAATTTTCGGATCCAGTTCCAGGGCAAGCTCGTAATAGCGGATGGCATCTTCAATCTGTCCGAGTTCTCGATAATTGGAGCCGATATTCGCGTAATCGATGGCGGAGGAAGGATCGAGTTTAAGGACCTTTTTAAAATTTTCAATGGCTTTCTCATGTTGTTTGAGTTTGAAATTGCAGAAGCCCATGAGATTGTATAAATCGGTACGCTCCTGGTCATAGCGCACGCCACGCTCAAGAACTTCCAGTGCGTCCCGGTATTTTTCAAGATCCCTGTAACAAACTCCCATATATGAATAGATGCTCGGAATGTCCTGCCGGGTCGGATTCAGGTCAAGCGCGTTGGTGAAATGTTTCAGGGCGGTTTCGGGATCGCCCATCGATAGGTGTGTGTTGCCGAGGTAAAACTGGACGAAATATTTCCCGGGCAGTTTCACGTCCATCTCTGTAAGGGCCTGGACGGCAAGAAGAGGGTGCTGTTTTTCGGCGATAATTTTGGCGCAGAACATGGCCATACTGGTGCCAATGGCACGCTCCCGGAAGTGTGCACCGGGGATAATGGTATAGAATGCCGGAATACCCAGTTGTGAGTGCATCGTATTGATGAGGTATATCTCCATACCCTTTTTACTCAGCGCCTGGATACAACTTTCAATTTCGCTTTTGATATTGTTGTTGGATATGTCCGGCAAATCTTTCATCTCAACATGGGCTTTTGGCGCCATGATGTATTGCGCTTCTTCAAGTGACGTGAATTTCGGAAGCCCGCTGGCAATATAATTGGCGGAGGTGTTGAAATCACCCGCAAGTTGCGCCACTTCGGTAAGTGCCCGACTCAATGCCTTATCGGGGCAGGAGGTTGTGCCGGCAGTCCATACAAGTTCGCTTTTTTCAGGGAATGTGCTCGGATCATATCCCATTACGCCAATAGTGGGAATTTCCATATCCATTGAAAAATCTGATAGATAGAGATTGATCCCCGCCCGTTGATATTTTTGGAGCATCTCCCGGACCATGGGGTCCTGAGCGGATTCAGGGCGAATACCGGGAACCGGGATACGATTCTGGCTCACCAGAGAACAAACGTGACGTTCCACGATTTCACAGATTCCCTGCAGGACGGCCTCTTCCGTACAATTTCCGGCAGACGGGCCGTTAAACTCATTGATGGTGAAAAACCACTCAAAAGGGATCTGCACCGCTTTCCCTGTGGTTAAATTATAAGCCCAGGTCCAGTTCAGCGGAAGGGTTTCAAAGATTTCCTGCATGATCGGAAGCTCATCCGATTCGTCATGAACCGATTGGGCAATATGGCCAAAGGGGATTTTAGGCCCTGTAATTTCCTTGTAGGTCGACTGAAAGAAGTTGGATGGTTCATTACAGAAGCTGAAAAAACTGAACCGCTCCGCCAGTTCCATTACGGCGCTGGCTTCAGCCTGGGCGGGAGTGGCGCCTTTTCCCATCTGTTTTTTAGTGCCGATAGCGGACAGGGCATCCGCCCCGCAGATGCTGAAAAATACCGGAATGTCGAGGCGGCCGTTATCGATCCGAGTGACATCTTCAAGAATATCCAGATCGATCTCTTTCAGTTTGTCTTTAAACCTTCGAACCGTTTCTTCCGGTGCAAATACCTTGTCCTGGTCCAGGGTGAATTGTTTGAAAGCGTCATTTAACGATACGATATTCTTCATATTAAACCTGATGTTTACTTGATGTTTATTTTTGATTGCCGGCAGCTTTGCAACCGACTCTTTTGCGCTATCTCATTAACAGAACGGAATTGTTTCAGCAACAGGCGTAATCACAAAGTTTCCAAAGATCCGGATGATGATAAATTCATCGAATGCGCTGTCGTCCTTGATGCAAAATATATCATATCCGGAGACAAGGCGTTGCTAGCCGTTAAAAACTATATGGGAATTCGGGTACTGTCCCCTCGCGAGTTCCTTTAAGAAAGCGGGGTTTAGTTTTTCGGATTCCGGTATTCGAATGTCGTATTACCGCCCTGGCGGTGTTGGATGTTCTTGACAAAGGATTTCTACTGATATATCAAGCTACTCACTTGTCCGATCAGCGGGCAAAAAAGTTTCAGAAAAAAATGTGGGGATGTAGCTCAGATGGGAGAGCGCAGCGTTCGCAATGCTGAGGTCAGGGGTTCGATCCCCCTCATCTCCACCATATTAAAGAGTCTGCTGTTTAAACAGTGGGCTTTTATTCTTTTAAAATATCTTCCATCCGAGACGTTCGTGTTTTAATATTGGGATAAAGGAAACATAAATATCACTCAGCTTCAACATTACGAAACAAAACCATGTGGTGGCTGATAGCCTCCGAAGGTTAAATTGATCAATGCGTTGCTGGATGTGATATTTATAGGGCTTCTCTGGAATGTTTGTGCATCTTCCCCGTTGGGAACAACGGTATTCTTCGGGAAGCCAGAGGATATAAAGGTTGGCTGGTTCGGTATCTGTGGGGGATACTGATTCAATCAAGCCAAAGAAGGCAGAGGCTGTAATATTGGTCTCTGCCTTTGTATTTGAACAGTACAATGCTTCCTGTGTTGGAATGAAGCTTCTCAGAGATCACAGATGATTCTTATCATCAATTTGTAATACTCAACTTTTTATGATAGTTCTGATTGAAAAAATTCTAAATAACAGAAGGAAATCATGAAACAAAAATACGTCATAACGATTATAGAGGAAGCTGCGCAAATTTCCATTCGGGAGTATGCGGAACTCGAGAAGGGCGAATTTGCATTTGTATGTGAAGAATTGCACGATATTGAAATGATGAGGGCAGCCATACCGGATGGCGCCGGAAGCCTTGTGGCAATCGTTCGTCGCCCCAATATGTACCCGCGACAGGATTACGGTGAGAAAATCGCCCAGGGGATTATTGATCTATTGAACGATACGAGCGGTGAGACCTGCATGGAAATCTTCATTAATGATGCGGATGATTTTGCCCCTGCGGACAACGACTTTGACCCGGTGGTTGTTGCCGATAATGACGCCAAGGGTGGAGATGATAAGGCCGCTACACCTTAAAACCCGCAAGCCGGAGTCGACAGCCTGCAGTCAGCAGCCAACAGCCGGCGGATTGAAATCTATTTCATTTTAACAGCAACCTTATTGAAAGATTCACGCTTTTGCGTGGATGTTTTTGATAAAGGTTCCAAACAACCAGGAGCGAAAGTTCCTATTCTATGCCCGATCCGGATAACCACGTAACACTGACCCTTTCAAATCGCCTGAAAGTCAATGGCCTGCCCGAAACGCTACAAGAGGAGTTAGTTGATAAGCTGACCATTGTTAATCCCAAGTGGCTCGAAAACGAGCGAATGGGCCGGTGGAACCGCAAAACGCCAAAAATTCTCAAATTTTACCGACGGATACGCTCCGGCGGGATTATTCTCCCCAGAGGGTTTGCCAGGCAACTCCTTCTCCTGCTCAAGAGAAACGACCTTTCATGGGAAATTGTTGACCAACGCAGATCACTACCGGAAATCAATTTCAAATTTTCGGGACAGTTAAGACCATTCCAGAAACGTGCTGCTTCGGAGATGCTGGCCAGGGAGTTCGGAACCCTGTGCGCACCGACAGGCGCCGGAAAAACGATCATTGCTCTGTATATGATCGCCGCCCGACGGCAACCGACGCTCATTGTCGTTCACACGAAGGATCTCGCATTACAGTGGATCAAACAGATTTCCACCTTTTTGGGAATACCTGAAAAAGAGGTGGGGATGCTGGGGGGCGGACGAAAAAGCAGGGGAGAAAAAGTGACCGTGGCGCTGGTCCAGAGCCTTTATAAACAGGCAAAGGAAATGTCATGTCATTTCGGTTCCATTGTCGTCGACGAATGCCACAGAGCCCCCAGTCGTATGTTTACTGAGGCATTGACTGCATTTGACGCGAAATACATGCTGGGGCTTAGCGCAACGCCATGGCGAAGGGATGGCCTCTCCAATTTGATCTTCTGGCATTTGGGGGATAAACATCACGAGATTGAAAAAACGAAACTGGTCGAGAGCGGTGACGTTCTTCCCGTCGATGTCATTTTCAGGGAAACGGAGTTCAACCCCTTTCACGATCCGGTCAATGAATATTCTAAAATGCTCACGGAACTGACCTCGGATGACAAACGAAACCGGCTTATCGCCGGAGATATAGCAACGGAAATTCAGAAAACTCCCGGCATCTGTCTCGTGCTGACCGACCGGAAAAAGCATGCGGAAACCCTTCACCTGATTCTCCGTTACAAGCATCATGTAGATTCGTCGATTCTGACGGGCGACCTTTCAACCAGCCGGCGTGCCGAGGTGCTGGAGGCGCTGAATAATGGGGAAGTGAAGGTGCTGGTAGCCACCGGTCAGCTTATTGGGGAAGGGTTTGACTGCAAAGAATTGACCACACTGTTTCTCGCCACACCGATACGATTCAGCGGACGGGTGCTTCAGTACCTCGGTCGTGTGCTTCGGCCCGCCCCCGGAAAAAGCCGGGCGAGGGTGTTTGATTATATTGATGTCCATGTGGATGTTTTGTGCGCCGCGGCAAAGGCGCGACAAAGGATTTATGCGGATAAGAAGAAAGATCTGAAACAGAGGTAAGAGGTCAGAGATCAAAGGTCGGAGTAGCGCCGGGTTCAGTGCACTCTTTTTTTCTCTCGCAAAGCCGCAAAGAACGCCAAGAAAAACATTTATGAACAAGTTGTTTACTTTGCGTTCTTTGCGGCTTTGCGAGAGACATAGATTTTTTACCAGATTTTCATTTTTTTATTCCCGACACGTGATTGTTACTTTACGCACTTTTGGCAAGTTCAGGCTTGAATGCCTTAAACAAACTGCTGTCCATTGTCGCTTCATACCCGATAAGTTCCGCCGTCACAATTTTGTTCGAATCCAGAAAGGTGATATTTCCGGTCATTTTCCGGTTCGTCACATTCGTTATATCGAGAACGGCTGTTACCGGTGTATCCGGAAATTTTCGGCAGTATTGTCGAAAAGAGGCGATATAGCTCGGAAGAGAAACCATTCCCTTCTGCTCATAGCACCAGACGCAGGCCATCTGGAACGCACTGTCGAGAACAAGCGGGTCTGCGATCCACTGGCTGCGCATCGGGTGAGTTATCCACATTTTGGGTGAAGGGGCAGGGGCAACTTCGGCCGCCATGCCTTTGTCGGACATCCCGAAAATTTTCAGGATTCCCTGCAGGGCGTGTCCATGGAACAGAATGTTTTCGTAGATTTCCTCAATGGGTTTCTCATAAGATGCGAACGATTCGATCTGCTTATAATCATATTCAGGAGGCGTCGGCAACTGATTGGAAAGCAGTGCCCTGGCATTCGAGTGAAGCACTTCCTTGACGTCCCGGATGTCTTTGACATCCCGGATGCCGTTTCGAATTTCGACATCAACCTCGTAAGTTTCGCCTCTCT
Organism: Desulfobacterales bacterium; assembly: GCA_963677545.2. GTDB lineage: Bacteria > Desulfobacterota > Desulfobacteria > Desulfobacterales > JAFDDL01 > JBECKW01. Next base: position 224,741 of record CAXXKH010000026.1, read on the forward strand.
TTTTTGCCTTGCCGGCAAGAAGCCGGATTACCTTTTTCTGGACATCCATCCGAATCCCTTTTAGAAGCCGCATGTTTTCGACCCCCTGGAGAAGCAGTCCCGGATTATCATGAAGCGCGCAGTGTCCCACCCATTCCGTAAGGAGTGCGAACGGTACGACAGGCGTGCCGTCCAATTGATGGGCGGATAGTATGGGGTACTGTTCGAGAACGATATCGCGGTTCAGCTTCATCCGAAGAGAACTGTTGCCGACGGGTTTTTCTTCAATCTTTTCAGGTATGTCCGGGAGATCCGAAGCGGTGGGGATCTCATTTTGCAGTGGCGAGCCAATGATGACCTCTGCCTGAGAATCCGAACCGGCCATCTCCCGCAGAAGGAATCGGGTGCCGTCTTCAATCGGGATCAGATCGATTTGCTTCCGCTTAAATTCCTGCTTCAGGGAGTCTGTCACCATGCCGCCGTCCCATGGACCCCAATTAATGGCAATCGTCTTTCGATCCGGATTTGCCGTGGTTTGCATGCAGGCAATTTTATTGAGGACTTCATTGGCCATGGCATAGTCCGCCTGCCCGGCATTCCCGAAGCGGGCGGCAACCGATGAAAAGAGAACGACATACTTAACAGGATCATTTCCGGTTGCTTTTAAAAGCACTTGAAGACCTGTCACCTTTGTGTCGATAACGCGTTCAAACTGCGCCTCGTTCTTTTCAATGATCAGCTTGTCTTCCAGAACACCGGCGCCGTGAATGACAGCCTTCACGGGACCGTAGTCATCCCTGACCTTTTCAAGGATACGGGTGACATCCGTAAGGCTTCGAATGTCGGCGGAAAGATATTGAACCCGGGCGCCAAGACTGCGCATGGCATTGATGTTCTCCGTAATCTCACGGTTTGCCGTAAACTTTTTGTATAAGGCTTCAACCTCTTTCGGGGTGGCGGTTTTTTCAGTGAACTCGTTTTTGATAATGGCAGCCTTGAGATCTTTTGCAGTGGAGAGGCCGTTTGCCCATTCCGGCTCGGAAAAAGGTTCGGGGGAACGTCCCAGAAGCACCAGAGTTGGTTGAAGAGAACGGGCAAGCTCAATAGCGCATGCCGCGGTAACGCCCCGTGCCCCACCGGAGACAACCACCACATCACCGGGATGTATATCGGGTTTCGAATCAAAGCCTTCCGGAAATGGATTGGCTGAAATTCCAAGGGTTGTGCACCCTTTGGGGCTTATTCCGACTTCAACGGCGTCAACGGGTTCGAGGGCAATTAGTTCGGAGACTGTTAGGGCAGCGATTTCATTCATATCGTCCCATTCCGGGGAGATGTCCAGGGCACGGCATCGAACGGTTTCCCATTCCAGGGCGGCGGTTTTCACAAGTCCGGCGAGAGCGCCCGAAACCGGTTTGGAAAGCGGACTGCCTGAAAGCCCGAATGTTCCATCGAGTCGGGTTACGCTTGCGAACAGTGCGGCGCCCGATTCAGAAGCCCCAAGCAGTTCGGGGGCCACATGCCGGGAAAGGAGAAACGCATCTTTCAGTAACACGAGATCCTCGGGATTGCTGCCATCATCGGAGAGCCGTTCGAGGTCCGGTATAATGACAAGTCCGCATGCACCTTCCAAAGAGAGGCGTCCCTCACGAATATCCGATATGGATTCCCAGGAAATCAGGTCGCTTTTTACCCCTCGGTCAATAAATGTATCCGCCAACGTGCGTGAAAATCCTGTTTTGTCATCGGTGATATAGACGATCCCGTTCAAAGAGATGGTCTTTTCAGATGGCGCCTTATATGGCGACATCACCGGTGTTATCAGAAAACGGTTGATAGCCGTTGGTTTTTGAAGACCCTTCTCCGTTTTGTCCTGTGGGGGGATATCCGTTTTCTCCGGTTGGGATGAGTCACTGGAAAGATACTCGATGATCATGCCAAGCGTCTTCAGGCTTCCCATAACTTCGGGAGATACGGTGGGCAGACCGGGAAGTGCCTCCTCCATGGCGGAGAGAATTTCCACCCGCTTGATGGAGTCGATGCCCAGATCCGACTCGATATCCATATCCATACCGAGCATCTCTTCCGGGTACCCGGTGAGGCGTCCCACCGTTGCAAGGAGTGTTTCTTTGATCCTGTTATCGGTTTGCGTGGGCGCTATTATTTGCTCCGTTTCATTCCCTGTAATGGGCGTTTCATTCCCGACAAGGGGAGAACCGTTTGAAAGATGCGCTACAATCTGGCCAAGAGTTTTCAACGTCCCCATCAGTTCTGGAGAAACGGGAGGCAGATTCGGTATCGCTTCTTCCATGGCGGAAAGAATTTCCACCCGTTTGATGGAGTCGATACCCAGATCCGATTCGATATCCATATCCATATCGAGCATCTCTTCCGGGTACCCGGTGAGGCGTCCCACCGTTGCAAGGAGTGTTTCTTTGATCCTGTTATCGGTCTGCGTGGGCGCTATTATTTGCTCCGTTTCATTCCCGACAAGGGGGGAACCGTTTGAAAGATGCGCCACAATCTGGCCAAGGGTTTTCAACGTCCCCATCAGTTCTGGAGAAACAGCAGGCAGATTCGGTATCGCTTCTTCCATGGCGGAAAGAATTTCCACCCGTTTGATGGAGTCGATACCCAGATCCGACTCGATATCCATATCCATACCAAGCATCTCTTCCGGGTAACCGGTGAGACGACTGACAACGGAACGAAGTGTGTGCGTAAGATGATCCACAGCCGGCGTGGAAACTGCCTGTTGGGGTGGTTCCGATATCGTTGGCATCGGAGAAATCCGGCCTGGACTTTCCGTCGGAGCAGGCGCTGTTTTCCTGTTGTCGACCGGTTCTTCAGGCAACACGCTTTGCATCGGGACAGCGATCCGGCCCGTGTCCTGATTTTCTCTATCTATCGCGGTAAGATTTCGGGCGCTTGTAATCATCTCCTGAAGCGCTTTTGCAGCTTCCGCCTGGGTTTCCAGGAATTTCTGGTGCGCTTCGGCGGTTTGAAGTTGAAGGGACTGCATGGATTTGAGCCCCTGCTCGGTCACCTGTAACGCATGAGCGATGACGTCGGGCCTGTGGTGTGAAGACGAAGACATGGTGGCAGCGCTTTCTTTTTGTTTTACTTCGGGTATTTCGGTTGAAATAGGTGCGACAGCGGCAGCATCCTTGCCGGAGCGATCTATCACAGCCGCTTTCGTTTTCGGTGCTTCCGTTTTTGCAGTGAGTCGTTTTCGCGTTGGTATCTCAGTTGGTTTCGGAAGAGGGTTCGCACCTGAAACCGGAATCCGCATATTCTTTTTCGAGGGTTTCTCGACGGGAGCTTCCCACTCTTCCAGAATGACGTCATATCCCATGGCGCCAAGGCGGCAGAGCGTTGCCGCAAGACCAGTAAGGGCTGTCTCTTTTCCATTGGCGCCGTTAATGGATAGCGCGGTGATTTCCTCTTCTCCCAGGCTTTCCTTCACAAGACCGGTGAGAATTGCACGAGGACCAACCTCTATGAAAGCACGAACCCCGTCCCGATAGAGCCTTTTTAAATTCCCCAGGAAATCCACCGGTGAAATAAGCTGATCACTCAAAAGCGATTTTATCTTTTTAGCGTCGCCGGGATATGGTTTTCCACTGACATTCGAATAGACTGCCCGCTGATTGGGCGTCATTTTTTTCTTTGAAAGAAGGTCGGAAAATGGTTTCCTGGCCTGGGCCATGATATCGCTGTGAAATGCGGCAGAGACCGGAAGACGCCCGGTGGAAAACCCCCATTTGGCACATTCGGCTTCAGCCTGTTCGATAGCCGTGACCGGACCGGACAGGACTCCCTGGGAAGGACTGTTCCTGTTGGCCAGTACAACCGGTATGTTCGACGCTTTCAGTTTTTCAGAAAGGTCATCCAGCGGGCCGAGTACAACCATCATGGCGCCGCTGTCCTTTCCGTTGGTTTTACCCGCATCCGCCATACATTTTCCCCTGGCAATGGACAGGGAGAGGAGTGCCTCTTCATCCATCCATCCGGCAGAACACAAGGCGGTAAGTTCTCCGAAGCTGTGTCCGCAGAACGCATCCGGCTGGAGACCGAATCGTTCGAGGATTCGAACCATGGCCATGCTGATAACGCCGAGGGCCGGCTGGGCGATATCGGTCTGACGCAGAATGTTTTCCTGCTGCCGTTTCTCCTTCAGACCCATGGAAGGCGTCGGGAATATATATCGGGACAGGGATTTTCCATCATTTTCTGCCCTGAAAGTCACATCGGCTTTTTCAATAAAACAGAAGGCCTCCGGAAACATACAGACGAGTTCCCGCCCCATGTTAACGTACTGGCTTCCCTGGCCCGGGAACAGGAAAGCGAGCTTTCCGGGTTTTTCACCGGTGCCGTAGTAGACATGGCTGAGGGGGGCAAGTGCGGAAAGATCATTGCTGTCAAGAGCGGATCGGATGCTTTTCAGACGATGGAGGGTCTCTTTATTTTCTGTTGCATTCCGGTCCAGAACCATGAGAATACGGTGTTTCGCGTTGACGGAAAACGCTTTCCTGCTGGATGCCCCGAGAAAGGCGAGCATTTCGTCATATGGATTTTCAGTGAATTCGTCGATAAAAGCGCTGATATTTCCTGAAAGTAACGTAATCGTATCAGCAGAGAACGCCAGAATTTCGGTTGAGCCGTCCCAGGCAGTCTCTCTTTTTTCCTTCCGGTACTCTTCCAGCACCACATGGTAGTTACTTCCGCCGAAACCGAATGCACTGACGCCTGCCCGGCGCGGATGTTCCGGTGAGGAAAACCAGGGGCGTGTGGTGGCGTTGAGGTAAAAGGGGCTTTGTTCAATACCGAGGTTGGGATCCGGCTTATTGGCCTTAAGGGTTGGCGGAAGCACTTTGTGATGAAGGGCGAGGGCGGTTTTAATGATTCCCGCCGCACCGGCGGCTGCTTTTGCATGTCCGATCATGGATTTCACGGAACCGAGGGCGCAATGACGTTCAGTATCGGATTCTTCCGTGAAAACGGTTTTCAGGGCCTGAAATTCCACCTGATCACCAACACGAGTGCCGGTTCCATGGGCTTCCACCAGTCCAATGGAGGCGGCCGTAACACCGGTACGGCTATAGGCATCCCGTAACGCTTTTTCCTGTCCCTCTTTTCTCGGGGCGTATATACTCTGAGACCTTCCGTCGCTGGATGTCCCAATCCCCTTGATGACTGCATAAACCGTATCTTTATGGCGTTCTGCGTCAGCCAGACGTTTCAGAGCAAGAATGCCGACCCCCTCTCCCAACAGGGTGCCATCGGCGTTTTTAGAAAATGGTCGAACGTCCTGTGTATGGGAAAGGACACCTGTTCGGGAGAAACACATGTGCATGAAGATGTCATTCAGCAGATCGACCCCGCCCGTCAGTACCATATCGGATCGATTGTTTTCCAATTCCATGAATGAAAGGTGAATCGCGCTCAGGGAACTGGCACAGGCGGCATCCACGACACAATTTGTACCGCCAAGATCGAGACGGTTACAAATTCGACCGGCAATGACATTCCCCAGAAGTCCTGGAAAGGATGTTTCCTGCCACGGCAAATAGGCGTCGGAAATTCGTTGAATAACTTCCTCGGTGGTATCCGGGGAGACGCCCGATGCAATGAGTGCACGTCGCCAATGGGGATGCCCGAGACGCGCACCCAGGGGAATGGCAAGCTCCTGGGTGCCGGTTGCACCCAATATGACGCTGGTCCTGGAACGATCAAATGCCGGGTTGTTCAGATATCCGGCATCTTCCAGGGCCATTCGGGATGCAACCAGGGCAAGCAATTGTGATGTATCGGTGGATTCCAGGACACTTGGCGGAATGCCGAATTCCGTGGGATCGAAATCGAAGGGGGAAAGAAAGCCGCCCCGCTGACAATACACATGATCCGGCTTTTTAGGATCCGGATCAAAAAAATCTTCCGCGGACCAATGCGTATCCGGAACATCCGTAATCGCATCTTTCCCCTGAAACAGGAGACGCCAATACGGCTTCAGGCCATTGGACTTGGCAAACAGACATCCCATGCCGACGATGGCAACCGGTATATTTTTGCTATTTTTGTTTTTCATAGTAAATAATTTTTATTTTATCATATTGTATAATTCATCAAGGGGCAGTGGATTAAAACGACCTTCTTCAGGTGAAATTGCAATGCCCTGGGCGGTCAACCAGCTACGTCTCATTATAACAGCCGCCCCCAGAAGCAGGTTCATGGAAACCGTTTCAATTTTACGATTTTCACGTTGTTCCAAAAAACTGCCGCGTACCCACTCGTTAAAAGCGCCGATGGCCGGGCCGCACCAGATCTGATAATCGATAACTCTTTCCGGGTTCCCGGTTTTTGCCCATAATGAAGACTGTCCGAGGTATGACCTGAACACAAGGGCCATTTTATGCCTGGGATCGGATGCCGCCTTGGAGAGTTGAGACGGATCCCTTTCCTGAAAAAACAACCCGGTCTGTTCCCACTCTTCATTCAGACTTTTTTTAAAAATGGTTCGCTCCAGTATTTGCTTCTGATCCGACGGAAGATCTTCCAGGGATTGATATTGAGAATAGAGTTCATGGAGTTTTGCGGCGCGCTGAGGAAACATGGTGCCACGTTTCAAAACCTGGAGTTTGACACCCATCTCGAACATATCGGCTGAAGGGGCCATGGTGCAGTCGGCCTGATCCGCCTCTGCCAGCATTTTACGAACCGTATCGGATGTCCCGGATTCGATGCAGGCCTGATTGACACTGCCTGTCAGCACATAAGACGCACCCATGGCAAATGCGCCGGCTACCGAAGCGGGAGTGGCGATACCTCCGGCAAGCCCGATGCAGATTGGCCGGGAGTATTCAAAGCGTTCGCTGATCTCATCCCGCAGCGCCAGCATCGTCGGCAATAGTGAGATGGCCGGTCGATTGTCCGTATGACCGCCCGAATCCGCTTCCGCCGTCAAGTCGTCGGCAACGGGCACAAAAGGGGCAAGTGCCGCTTCCTCATGGGTAATGAGATTTCTCTCCAACAGAGCGGAAATAATTTTTCGGGGCGGGGGAGAAAGAAATTTACGAGCCACTTCAACCCGGGATACTTTGGCAATCACATGGTTCGGACACACTACCCGACCGTCATTATCCCTGTGAATTCCCTTCAACCGATAATGGATAAGCGGGAGTGTCAGGTCCATGAATGCGGCAGCACTTACGCGCCGTATGCCGTGTCTGAGATACAAATCAACCGTTTCCGATTCCAGGGACGGATTATAGGGGCTGTGAATCAGGTTGAAACCATACGGAAGTCCCTCCATGGTCTTCTTGACTCGACGGATAGCTGCTTCTATCTGTTCAATGGTCAATCCCCCCGCACCGAAGAAACCGATCATGCCTGAACGACCCATGGCCTCGAGAATTTCGACCGAAGTGATGCCGTTTGCCATGGCGCCGGCCACAAGCGGATATCGAAGCCCGTGCGCTTTTTTAAAAACGGAATCTCCCAGAAATTCCGGAAGAAGGGGAGGGACATACGCAAGAAGCGGATACCTCTCCTGTTTGTCGGGAATATTCATTCCGACCTGAACGGCGCCGGATTGAAAAACCGAAGGAGATCCATTCTTCTCTATGACATAAATGGGCCATGAGGGCTTGCGCAGTGCGTCATAAAGTGTCCGGGAGTTATCTTCCGGGTTACCCGGTTCCGGGCACCACCAACCGATTTGAGTACCTGAAATAATAGAAGTTGATGACATTATATGGATATATTATATTCAAGATGACCGTTTGCAGCCGATAGTGAAGCGACGGGATTGCCTGCTAAAATTGGCCGCATTGCGTCATGTCTGCGTTATGTTTTTTATATATTAATCTCCGATATCACAAGTAATTTATAAAAATAATAAATATCGGGTTGGATGTCAAGATAGAATGGACGGGCCTTGGATTTGTTTATAACGCAGGAGGAATGATGCGTCAAATTTTGACAAGATCACCCCCTTGGATGGAATTTTCCATGCACCTTTTTTAAATGTTCCTTTGCAACGTGGGTGTATATCTGGGTGGTGGAGATATCCACATGGCCCAGCATCATCTGAACCGATCTGAGATCCGCGCCGCCTTCCAGCAGATGCGTGGCAAACGAGTGCCTCAGACTGTGGGGAGACAATTTTTTTTTGATACCGGCTTTGAGCGCATATTTTCTCAGGAGCTTCCAAAATCCCTGCCGCGTCATCGGGTTTCCGGCCCTGGCGACAAACAGGAAGGAACTCGGCGTGTTTTTCAGCAGACGTCCCCTGGCCGTCTGAAGAAACAATCCGATCTTCTCTTTTGCATACATGCCGATAGGCACCACACGCTCTTTGCTTCCCTTTCCAAAAACCCGGACGAAACCGGCATCCAGATTTACATCGAGTACTTTCAAATATATAAGTTCGGTTACACGAAGCCCTGCCGCGTACAAAAGCTCCAGCATGGCGGCATCTCTGAGTCCGGTCGGTTTATTGGCGTCCGGCGAATTGAGAAGAGACACGACCTCGTCGGATGAAAGCACATCCGGCAACCTCAGACCGGTTTTCGGAAGATCCACAAGATGTGAGGGATCATGGCTGGTTGTCTTTTCGTGAATCAGGAAACGGAAAAATCCCCGGATGGCCACAAGGTGCCTTGCCCGGGATCTCGCGCCAAGACCCGACTTTCTCAAATCGATGAGGTGTTTTAAAATAGTCGTATTTTCAACCTGTTCGATAGATGATATGCCGTATCCCTTCAGGGCATCGAAAAAGCGGGAAAGGTCCCTGCTATATGATTCCAGGGTATTGTCGGAAAGACCTTTTTCCACAACGAGATAATTTGTGTAGCGGTCCAGGAGATGGTCAAATGTTGCCATGGCTCAAAACACTACAAAATAATCATTTCAGCCGGATCCGTCTCATTCAACACTTCAGCACCGGCTTTAGTTACCACCACCATATTTTCGAGACGGATGCCGCCCCAGTCAGCAAGATAGATACCCGGCTCGACGGTAGTGATCATCCCGGGAGCGAGAGGGGTATCCTTAAAAGGGCTCAATCTGGGCGCTTCATGGATGGCAAGCCCCACACCATGTCCGAGGCCATGTCCGAAAAAATCTCCGTATCCCATGTCGGAAATGTGGTTCCGTGCAACTTCGTCCACCTCTTTTGAACTCTTTCCAGGTGCTATTGCCTGAATGGCTTTTTCCTGAGCGTCCAGAACTGTTTTATAAATTTTGTTATAGGTCTCATCCGTCTCTCCGATAATCACCATTCGAGTGATGTCAGAGCAGTAACCGTTCAACCGAATCCCGAAATCAAAAAGGATTGGCTCGTTTTCACGAACCGGCCTGTCTGATGGAATGGCATGGGGAAGGGCGCTGTTGGGGCCGGCGGCAACGATGGTTGGAAATGAAAGATCATCCGCACCAGCCTGCCTCAGGCGTTTTTCAAGCTCCCAGGCGAGCTTTTTTTCGGTGTCGCCAACGGAAATGGAGTGAATAAAATCAACAAATGCGGATTCTGTCAGGGCCAGCGCCGATCTGATCGCTTCAATTTCCCACGGATCTTTCCGGATACGTAGTTTTTCAACGAGATCACATGAATCCGCCAAACTGATATTCACACCCTTATCGGTAATCGCCTTGGATAGTTCCTGATACTGAGAAAATGACAACCGGACGCCTTCGAAGCCAAGGGCTTTTGTCCCCATGGATGTGAGAATATCCGGCAGTTCCTGAAAGAGATCTTTTTTAAACCGGATTACCTTATAAAGAGGCGCTTCCCGCGTTGCTTGAAGGTCGTAACGTGAATCCGTGACAAGGAGTGCCTCGTTTTTGGAAATGAGAAGAACGCCTGCCGTTTCATCAAACTGACCGTCTTCGCCGGTATAGCCGGAGAGGTAACGACGGTTTTCTGAAACAAGTACCAATAACGTGTCAAACGGTTGCGTATCAAGAGATGCTCTTAGCTTTTCAAGCCGGGTTTCTGTATTGGTTTGCAATCCGCCTCCTGTCCCGCAAAACGCGAAGATCTGAAATATTTTTTTATTTAGTGTGTATACCACGAACAGAAAAAAAGGGTAAGCGTTTGGTGAGGAAAATTCAGTTGATCGAGCCATTTTCAAAACGTTTCTTCGCCCAAAGTGGTTTCTTCCTTGTCGGTAAGGACGGCTTGAAATAAGCGCGTCGTATACGTCCGCGACCGCAAGAATTCTCGCGCCTAAAGATATCCGTTCTCCGGAAAGGCCCTTGGGATACCCCTTCCCGTTAAAGTGTTCGTGATGTTGAAGGATCAGAGGAACGATAAAAGTATCTTACAAACCGATATTGTATATATCTATCGGTTTTGATAAAAAAGATAGCTGCATCGGTGGTTATTTTCCCATAGACGTTCCTTTTGAGCAGAGTGAGCAATGATTGACATTAAAAAAATGAGCGTTGCAATTGTCGATGATATTGAAAGCATGTGCAAATCGATCCGGGGCATGCTCAAGGTTTTGGATTTCGGCGGCAACTTCTTTTACGGCTATAATGGTAGAGACGCGCTTGACATCGTAAGGGAGAACGAAATCGATCTGCTGATTATGGACTGGAACATGCCCGTCATGAGCGGGATAGAGGCGCTCGGCCATATTCGCGACGACGATCGCCTCAGGGAGCTGCCCGTAGTGATGATCACCGCCGAAGCCAACCGTGAAATGGTTGCCCAGGCCGCCGAGTCCGAAATCGATGCATACATACTGAAGCCGTTGACCGTAAAAGCCTTTGGAGACAAGATAACCTGGCTTGTAGACTCCGTAAACAACCCGCCCCCAATGATTGCGCATCTTAAAAAAGCCCGCGCCTGTAAAGAATCCGGCGATGTCGAAAATGCCTTGAAAGAATTGAAAGCCGCGATGAAAGCGGACCCGAACTCATCAAGGCCCCTGAGGGATATCGGGCTGCATTACCTGGAACGAAAGAATCTTGAAGCCGCCGAGAAATATCTTTTAAAGGCGGCTGGAATGAATCGATACGATGTGTTTGCGTTTCATAACCTTGGAGAGCTTTATCTTATTAAAAACGATATTGATCTCGCGGCCAAATTCTTTGAAAAGGCCATGCGGGTCAGTCCGAGACATGTCACGCGCGGGATTTATTTCGCCAAGGCGCTCATTAAGAAAGGAATTTACGAAAAAGCCGAAAAAACTTTCGATAAAGCGCTGTCGCTTTCCAATTATGATTCTGTACTGATGGAAGATGTCGCTGATTACTGCATGAAAAACAAAGTGCATGAGTATGCGATCCGAATTTTTGAAGCGATATTAAGAAAACATCCTGAAAGAACGGATATCATGATGAAGCTGGGGATTACCCTGACAAAAGCGGGCAAACCCAAAGAAGCGCTGATTTATTTTTTCAAAATTGAGAAAAGAGAGCCGGATAACCTGGCGTTAAAGTTTCATATGGCCCATTGCTTCATCGACATTAATCAAATGTATCGTGCGGAAAAGGCACTCAGGGATATTCTGGAAATCGATCCCGATAATGTTAATGCCAGGGAAATTTTAAAATCATTTATCTGAGCGGAATATAATCTAACCGAGATCAGCTTTTTCTTCGGACCACACGCCGGACGCCTCTTTTCCCTCTTTTCTTTTTTACTACGGCGACTTTCTTTTTCCTGGTACCATTTATTTCGTTTGTAATTTCCTCGGCGGTACTCTTTTTACGATAAAGACATGTTGCCCGGGGGCATTTTAGACTGATGTTTCCATCGGGATCCGTTGTCTCAACCAGGAAAGGATTTTTGCACAAGGGGCATTCCATATGATAGGGTTTTCCCCAACTGATCAATTTGCACTCTTCGTTTGAACAATAATAATAGGTCTTTCCTTTTTCCGTTGTGTCGGAAAGAACTTTCCCGATATGGCAAATCGGACACGGCATTGCCAGCTCTTGTTCGAACATCCTGATTTTATTTTCTATCTGATCTTCTATCGTAAGATTATCTTCAGTGTCCGATTCGGGCGCCAGCGCCACTATATTGCTCTCTTCAAGCAGATCTGCCTCTTGAGGCATATCCGGTGACAACTCGTGTATCGATTCTTGCTCGGGTTGAGTTTCAGGTTCAGGATCGGGTTCGGAAAGCACAAGATCACTGCCATCCGGTACAGTCGCCGGATCCATTACAGAGGGTGTCTCTTCCGGTGGTGATAACGATGGCGGCGCCACATCGTGGGGGAGGGACACCTTGTCAATAGGTGTTTCGGTTTCAATGGGAGGAGGTATCTCTGTTGTGGGTTCTATAGCAGTTTCTTTGCTTTTTTTCGGAAACAGTTCCTGGATTTCAAACTTTCGTGAAAGTTTGTTGACCCCTACAATTGCCGGGTCGCTTGAAGTCTGTAGACTCTTGTCCCGGAGCGCTTTCAGCTTCTGAAGATATGCGGTTCTGCGTTCTGAAAGAACAGCGGGATCAGGTCTGTCCGGGATGACAACGCGATCCACCGGAGAGTCCGGTACTCTGTTCTTAGGCAGTGCGGAGAGCCGAACCCCCTGCTTTTCGAGGGTTTGATCGAACTGTTGGAGCGCATGTTCCTTCTTTTTACGTCCCGTCAACACCTCTTCAATGGCCTGACTTACATATGCAACAAGGTTCATTCCCGGCATTTGCGGAAGAATGGAATCAAGTACTATGATCAGCAGGGATGCGGATTCTCGAGCGGTGTATTGTTCCTTCGCATTGACGACAACAAATCCATATTGGTCGAGATTCTGGATAGCCACCAGAACCTCCTCGTCCAGATCGATCCCGATATCCTCGAGGTCGTTAAACAGTGTTTCTCGATTATACCTGTTCGGGGGCGATTCCGGAAATGCCTTGATTTCGTTTTCACGTTCCGCAAGAAGTAAAAGGCAGGCAATAGTGGCCAAGTTGAATGGCAGTGCGGCAATATCTTCCCGGGTGTCTATCAGACCGGAGATATGGCGCATCAGAATTTTGTCGAATTCGTTTCTGATATCAGCGCTTTTCAAATCACCATTGGCAGTTGATTTTTCCATAGGTATTCATCAACCTTCATTCGTCGTTGATTTCAGAAATCATCTCAGCAATATGGGACGCCATTTTAGAAAAGTTTTCCTTTGGTGCATGTTCCGGAGTGGCGGTAGGGACATCATCGGAGGAAAACACTTCGGAGGGATCCGGCTCGTTGACAACGGACTCATTTTCAGACATGGCTGAATCACTGTCTGCCGTCATATCTTCAGCACCATTGGAATCATCCGCTTCAGCAGGCATTATTTCAGCCGTTTCCTCGTTCACGGTACCATCAGATCCGTCCGATGCCGCTGCGGATATATCGCCGGCTTCTTCGTCAGTGGCACTATCTGTTTCTTCTGCTGCGACCGGAGATTCTTCAGACAACTCCACGTCGTCGTCAACATCGGGTGTGACAAGGGACAGGTAGTTGCCATCCCTGTCAAATACGACCGAAAGTGTCATTTTTACGTCAAAATCCAGTTTGTAGGCGACTTGATTATTGTGAACGACGATGTCTCCCTGACGGTATTCAACATCATCCTGGATCTTCAGTTTATGACGGGTTTTAACGAGTTCTTCTATTGCATCCCAGTCCAAATCGCCAATAATTGAATCGATCAGCTCTCTTTCACCGGATTTGATGATATCTGAATTTGTGATTTTCACCGGAAACACCTCCATGAAAACGTCATTGTTTTTAACACTAAAATAACTGATTTATCGATCACTTGCAAGAACGTCCATTAGCTCTTGGGCAAGCTGCATATACGCAACGGCGCCTTTCGACATCATGTTCAGCAACGCAACCGGGCAGGTGAGGTCAGACGCTTCAGCCAACGTGTCGTCCCAGGGGATAACTGTCGAAAAAAGTTTGTCCCTGAGCTGATGCAAAAAATCAGTGTTATATATTTCCTTCTGTTTTGAGTCATTTCGGCACATGGTATAAAAAATTCCAGCGATTTTCAGCAGGGGATTAAGTTTTTTCTGGATGCTCCGAACCATCAGCAGGAGTTGCGCCAACCCTTCGAACGAAAATATCTGATACTGCAGCGGAAGCAGAAGATAATCGGATGAGGCCAAAGCGCTTTTAGTCAAAAACCCAAATGATGGTGGTGAATCGATAATTGTAAATTCGTAATCCCTGGAAACCTCCCGGACTATATTCCGCAAATATCGTTCCGGTTCGGGTTTGCCCGCAAGGTATTTTTCCGCGTGGTGCAATCCGATTCGCGCGGGGATAACCTGGAGGCAATCGAGGTTGCTTTCGACAAGGATATCGCGTGGATAAGTCCGGCCGACCAAAGCGTCAAAAAGGTCACAGGAAAGTTTCCCTTTGTCGATACCGATACCGGTTGTGGCGTTGCCAAGCGGGTCGCAGTCAACCAGCAGGGTATGCTTTTCCAGCAACGCAAGGGAAGCAGCAAGATTGACCGCGGTTGTGGTCTTGCCTGTCCCCCCTTTTTGACTCGCTACACAGATAATCTGTCCCATGCCGATCTGATTATCATACAATACGATTTTTGGAAAGATATTATTATAATTTCATCTTTAAAGATCAATACATTGGGGGACAAAGGCGCATTGAGAAAAGTCGCGGAATGGTGTATATGATATTGGAAGTCTGCTTAGCATCACACCAGCAATGAATTTTGAGAGAGGCTGTCATGGAAATTTCACTTGCGGGCATTGAACAGGCAGTTGAGGGGTTGGGATATCGGAGTGATAAAACGCCAAAATCCCGTTTGATTTATGCCCTCCGGAAACGTTATCTGGAATCCGACGCCATTGAGTCCGTTCACGCCATGGAAACGGATGCACTGATAGACAGCATGTGGCAACTGGGGGGCGACGCAAAGGCAATCAAATCCAAAAGGAGAAACCTCAGCAGTATCAAATCTTCGGTAAACGCCGATCTCCAAAATGCATATGAAAACGGTCGCAATCCGGAAGGTATCACTATCGGACCTCTGAATACTTTCGTCATGTCTGATTCGGCCAAGGATAAAATTCTCAGTTCTTTCAGTGGCGCCGTGAATCTCGAGGGCGGGGACTCTCTGGACCGGGTATCGGAAGCCCTGAAAATTGTTTCAGAATATCTCTCAAATTTACCCGGAGGTCTTGAAGACGATAAACTTTCGAATTTAAAATCCCTCGTTGAAGGTTTAACTGATCTCTTCAAAGATGATGACGGCGTCAAAGAGATAGAAATTACAGCGAAAAAAACAGATGCGGAAGAGGCAGCCGAGGAAGAAGTCGAAGAAGATGCGTTAATTGAGGAAGAAATTATAGAGGAGTACGATAGCGGGAACGAGTTGTTCGAGGATGAAACGGAAATAGAGGAAATGATCGATGATGATCTTGATAATACCGAAACGGTTTTGGAGGAGGATATCATCGAAGAAGATTCCGACACGTCAGAATTCGACGACATGGAAATGATCGAGGTGATGGACGAGGACGATCTCAATGATGAAAGCGAGCATGTCGAGTTGCTGGACGAAGAGGAGATAGTTGAGGACCTGGAGGGTGAAGAGGAGTTTTACGATGAGAATGAAATCGAGGAGATTGAACCTACGGATAATGAGGAAATTATATTAGATGAGGATGAAGAGACAGAGGTACTTGATGATGATACGGAAATCGAGGAAATCGAAGAAATCGATGAAGCGGAAACGGAAGATTTTGATGAGGTGATTGAAGAAGACGATGCGGATTACGAGGAAGATGATGTTGTTGAAGTGATGGACGAAGAAGATATCTCTGAACTCGAAGCGGAGGATATTCTGGAGGATGAGGACGTTTTGGAAGAAGTGGATGAGGATGATATCGCATATTCTGAAGAGGATACCGAATACGATGAAGAAACCGGGATAGACGATATCGGTCTGCCCCTCGATCAACTGGCGGAAGAGGCCCTCAACTTTGATGAATTCCAGCCGGATGCAGAGCAGAAAAGACTCCTTGCGGAGCGATTTGATGGATATCTTGGCGCAATGGAGCGCTATTATAACCAATATATAATCATTAAAAAAGGCAAATATACAGTAGGTGCGAATGACACCGAAGAGGATGCTCTCGAGGCACGGGAAGTATCCCTTCAGGATTTCTATATTGGAAAATATTGCGTAACCAATGCCCTGTTCGAGGTGTTTATCGAGAGAACCGGGTACAAAACCACGGCCGAGAAACTTGGTTTCGGATATGTTTACCAGGGAAGGTTTCAAAAAACGGTTGACCCCAAAACCGGAATATCCCAGTCGACCTGGAATCCGACACATACAAGGAAGAAAGTGGCAGGCGCCACCTGGTATCAGCCGACGGGACCGGGAAGCACCCTGCACCAGAAAAGAAATCACCCGGTAGTCCAGATCAGTATCAGAGATGCGCGAACATTCGCGGCCTGGACCGGGAAACGGCTTCCCTCGGAAATCGAATGGGAGGCGTCTGCTCGGACCCGGTCCGGATTTATCTTCCCGTGGGGAAATGATTGGAAAGAGGGTTGCTGTAACCTGGAAAACAGCGGTTTTTCGGATACCTCATCGGTAGATGAATACCCTTCGGGTGTTAATGAAGCGGGGATAGGAGACCTGCTTGGAAATGTTCTTGAGTGGACTGCTGATGAGTGTGAACCGAGATATCCCCTTGAAAAGCCCACGAGCTTTTTTATTGCAAAAGGCGGATCATGGGTAAATAAAGAAAAAACCCCTCTATATATTCGAACCCGTTTCGACGTTAATTTTACAGCAAATATTTTAGGATTTCGTTGTATAGCAGACTGATAAAAATGGGAATCGGTACGTATATATTGATTATCCGCTTACCAGAATCTTCTCGGAAGCGGGATGGCGAGATGGGGCCTGTGAGGCTTCGAACTGGAAACCGCCAGAGGTTGACTTTACCACGGGTTTTTCATAAGTCATGTAACCATAAAAAAAACCTCTATTTAACATGCATGATCAACCGTTCTTTCGCATTAAAAATCTATAAAAAAGGAGACGAAATGAGAAAAGTTTCGATTCAACTAACTGTTGCGGTAGCTGCTATTTTGCTTATGGTTTCGGCTTGCGGCGGAAAATATGACGATGCCATATCCACTAATGATAAATTTGTAGATGCCGTGGAAAATTATTGCCAGGACATGGATAAAGCGGACAATGCCGATCAAGTTGCTGACGCACTGAACGATTTCGCCGCGTCAATTGAAAATCTCGCACCGAAAATGAAAGCCATCGCCGAGAAATATCCCGAACTGAAGGATCCCGATCAGATCCCTGAAGAATTGAAAGAGAGTCAGGCCCGCGCAGAGGAAGTCAGCATGAAAATGGCGGGACAGATGATGAAGGCCATGAAACACATGAGAGATGACGGCGTGAGGGAAGCCCAGATGAGGATACAAAAAGCCATGGCAAGCATGGGGAAATAGATGTCCGGCGGACAATAAAACATGAGCCGGTTTCAGACTGTTTTCATGCCGGGTATTTTGAAACGGTCTCAAGGATCTCTCGTTATGACGAATATTTGCCATCGGATTTGCACCATGTTCGAAAGGAACAGGGAGGAGAGAACGTCGTTTTTTCCCATCTGCATCCTGATGGTTCTTGTCATGATTGTGTCCGGAAGTGAATATGGGGTTGCAGGACAGCACTGCGGCGCCAAAGGCGATTGGAGAAACATTCTTATCCCCGACAAATGGCCGCCGCCGGAGACAAAGAAACGCTTCCCTTCTGTCCTGGGGAAAATAAAAACGGTTCCCGTATACAAGGCCTGCATGCGTCATGACGATTGTTACGGCACTCCGGGAGCCAATCGGAATGTTTGCGACAGGCAGTTTTTCGAGAACATGAAGACCGAATGTGATCGGGTATTTAACGATATTCTCGAATTGCACCTGCAGCAAGCATGCAAGCTGGCCGCCCGGGGATATTACAAGGCGGTTAAAGATTACGGGATGCAGGCTTTTCAGAAGGCTCAGAACAAATCAAGCCATACAGCTGTTGCATCCACTTCCGAATCTTCCGATCATAATCATACTGAAAAAGAGCGCGCTCCCGTTCCACCGATATCGGAGGAATTGGAAAAAAGCAGGACCGCTGAACGCATTGACAAAGAGGAAAAGTCGCCAACACCCGGCGTGACAGGCCCGCTTTTTTTCAATAGTGATTTTGAAGCCGGTGATTTAACCAATTGGACGGCCGAAGGCGATGCTTTTCAATATCAGCCTATAAAAGGAGATAATCCCACCGCAAGAAAACGAAAGCAGGCGTCCTGTCACCAGGGTGATTTCTGGATCGGCAGTTTTGAAAGATACAGAGGGAAACCGAATGAAAAACCGGGCGACGTTCAGGGGGACAAGCCAACCGGGTCGCTTCGTTCCATTACATTCAGGATTACAGGGAACCGGATTGGTTTTTTAATCGGTGGCGGCAAAAAAATGGATGCACTCTCCGTCGTGTTGATGGTTGAAAACCGGGAAATTTACAAAACAAGCGGCAAGAATTCTGAAACAATGGAACGAATGATCTGGGATGTCGAAAAATTTCAAGGTAAATCTGCCCGGATTATTATCAACGATGCTTCCTCAAATGGATGGGGCCATATCAATGTCGATGATTTTCGTTTCATGTAGTAAGCTGAGCCATTTTCAAAACGTTTTCCCACCCTGCGTGAAATGAGGCACAAAGCGAATCTGCCAAACCGGAAACCGGACGAAATGAAACGTTTTGAAATTGGCTGAGATGATCTGCGTATTATGTAAAAAAAAGTAAATGTAATTGCAATATTGGATTACTCTGCTTTATATTACAAAATGATGCCAACCTGCCAGAGTGATGCGATGCACATTTAACACAGCCAATTTCAAAACGACTCATTTTGACCGGTTTCCAGGCGGGCGATCCGCCTTGGGCCTGATCTCATTTATGGTGGGAAACGTTTTGAAAATGGCTTAACAGTCTACCACTATCAAGGAGTCAGCTCATGCCAAAAATCAAAAAGCCTGATAAAAAAGAGAGTTCCGAAAAAACATTAAATCGGAGACAATTCCTTGTAGGAGGAAGTGCGGCGCTTGCCGCGGGAACGATAGCCGCAACGACCGGAGCGAAAAAAGCTGCCGCGGAACCCGGGGATGTTTCCTATCCTGCGTCCAAAGGCTACCTGGTGTATGACAGTAAAAAATGCATGGGCTGTACGACATGCATGCTGGCCTGTTCCCTGACACATTATGGCGAACAGAATCTGTCTCTTTCGCGTATACAGATCATTCAGGATTCTTTTGGAAAATTTCCCGATGACATCCAGATGGCAATCTGCCGGCAGTGCGTGACACCGGTTTGTGTCCAGAACTGTCCTGTCGGGGCCGCTTTTATCGACACGGAAAACGGCAATGTCAGGAGGATCGATCCCAAGAAATGTATCGGCTGCAAGACGTGCCTGGAAATGTGTCCTCAACAGCCCCATCGTACCGTGTGGAACCATATCGATGGCATATCCTCCAAATGTGATCTCTGCATCGACACACCCTACTGGGATGAAAAAGGCGGTCCGTATGGCAAGCAAGCATGTGTGGAGGCCTGTCCCATGAAGGCCATCAAACTTGTTCATGAAACGCCCGACCAGAAAGAGACCGAGGGATACGATGTCAACCTGCGTAACGATAACTATCTGAACCTCGGCCTTGTTGACGACAGCAGGATCGTGCCACCGATAATGAAAAACATGAAACCGAGAAGGCCTATGGGGCCACCACCAGAAACAGATAAACAGGAGGGCTGATATGAAAGGCGGATATACCGGTAAAATAGCGAGAGTGAATCTGACTGACAAATCAGTCAGCACTATTCCTACGGAAAAATATGTAGCGTTCGGTGGCGGTCATGGAATGGGTTCGGCCATCTTTTTCGATCTGGTAGGTGACCAGTTACCCTTCGAAGCATTCGATCCCAGGAACCTGATTATAATGATGGCCTCCCCTTTTTCCGGTACGTTTACCCCCGGTTCCGGAAGATGTGAAGTTCAGGGGCTCGGCCCGATGCTTTATCCGATAGAATGGTTCGGACACAGCAACTTTGGCGGCCGCTTCACCTCCCAGCTCAAGTTCGCGGGATGGGATGGCATTGTCGTCGAGGGCGCCGCAAGCGATCCAGTCTGGATAAATATAATGGATGATAAAATTGCCATTGAAGATGCCAACGGCGTTTGGGGATTGGACACCTGGGACACCCAGGAGGAAATTTCCAGAAGAGTGATGCGAGCCTCAAACATGGTGAATGGGCGGCAGTCGATGCGGACAATTTTACGACCCAGGCGCCGGCCGTGGTTTGCTGCGGTGTTGCGGGCGAAAACAAAAGCCGCCTGGGGTGCCTGCTTCATGGACCGGGGTCGCAAGCCGCGCTATGCGGTTTTGGCGGCGTATTCGGTTCCAAAAATCTCAAGGCCATCAGTGCCATTGGTACCGGAAGCGTCCCCATCGCCAATCCGAAGGAATTTATGAAAACCCGGATGTGGTATAACAAGTTCCAGTGGAACGTCGACGATCCCCTTGAAGGGACACGGTTTCTGTCGGGGATGTACCGCGTCAGTGCGGGGGCGCCCAGCGGCGCGAACACAACCAACAGTCAGTTGCCGCTTGTTCCGGCAAGGGCGGCCGCCTGTGCGTCGTGCCCGAGGGGGTGCCGCATGAGAACCGCCAGTTCCGACAGCAACGAATCGGTTTGCGGTGGGACGCTAACCTTCAATATCCCTGGAGACAGCAAGGCCACGCGCAAAGCCAACGACCTCATGCAGAAATTCGGTCTCGGGCACTGGCAGCTCATCCCCACAATGAATTACCTGAACAGTCTGTATCAGAGGGGCCTGGCCGGAAAGGGCAAAAAGATCGAATGCGATTTACCCATGGATAGCTGGAACTCCGCCGGTTTCAAAGAGATGCTCATGAGATCCATTGCCGAAAGAAAAGGGATCGGCAATGACATGGCTGAAGGCGCCGCGAGGTTCGCAGCCAAATACGGACTGCTCGATGAAGATCTCCATAAAGGTGTTCTCCGGCTGACCTACTGGGGGAGCATCCGACCATTACGATGCACAGACCGAAGCGGAATGGGGCTTCGCGTCTCTCCTTGGAGAACGTGATCTGATGCTCCATATGATGTCTAACTATCCCCTCCACTGGATGGCCTGGACAGGCGATCCTTTCCTCTCCGCGAAAGATGCCGCGAAACTCTACACCGATGCCATGGTTCCCTACAACGGGGATGAAATTCATGGTAGATCATAGTGAGGGCCCCCACGGGGATATACTCCGATCACAAGGTGAAACAGGTCGCCTGGGTGAAGCACTATGAAAAATTCTGGATTGGATGCGGCGGTTTCTGTGGCTGGCGGTGGCCGATGTGTATCACCTGTACCACGGAAGACAGAAGAGGACCGACGCCCGAAGCGGAAGCACGTTTCTGGAATGCCGTTACCGGGCAGAACATGAGTTTCGCGGATGCAATGGAAGTGGGGCCACAAGATTTATACGCTGGACAGGTCCATATGGATCCTTCAGGGCCGTCACAGGGATATGGAAGTCTTTCCGGATTACATCTATGACCAGCCCGGCCGTGGGAGTGAGCAGCCCATGTATATCGACGGTAAATGGACATATACCAGTGGCGCCGGGAGGACACTGGACAGGCGGAAAGTCGAGGATTTCAAGACAAAGTTCTATGAGTTTGAAGGGTATAATCCCAAAAACGGATATCCCACCCAAGAGACGCTTGATAAAATGGGCCTCAAAAACGTTGCAACGCTTTTAAAGAAGAGGGACAAGCTGGGTTAGTAAACCCCACTGGCAAGCAGAATAAATACGCCGGGAAGACAGATTCTTCCCGGCATATTTTTTATGTATTTACAGTAGGTTGAATAAGTTTAGCAGGCCTTGCTGATTTGCTCTCATGACAAATTTTTGCAATATTGAAATATACCTTTTTGGAATAACAGGCCGCTATTAAACGACATCGCCGGGCATGAATGAGGATATGACGGAAGCTGCTCAACTGAATGTAAGTTTTATGACCGGGGACTCTCCCCGGTATTTTCTGGATGCCTGCAAATTCCTGAACCCAAAAGAGGATGACTCGATAGGCCAACGAATCATCGTATTGTTTCATTTTGCTCTCTTTTTTTTTCTGTGTGGTGTATTTCCAATCGATGTGCAAAGGATAATCATCCCCAATTAGTTGGAGGTGTGTAATGGAAATAATCATTAAAAACATTGAAGATGTTCTCTGGCCGGTTTGTTTTGCCGCCATTTCCATAGTTATAGGCCTTGCCATCAATTTCATCCTTCAAAAGATATTCGAACGACTGTCCAGGAGAACAGATACCGTATTGGACGATTTATTGGCGAAACATTGCAGGGGCCCATTGCGTTTGATTTTACCTTCGCTGGTGTTCTATTTTTTCCTGCCTTTGCTTAAAACATCAGATGTCTTGGCCTTCCTGGCACGTATCTTCTCTGTTGTTTTAATTCTTGCCATTGCGTGGTTGGTAACAAAACTTACCCTTGTTTTAGAAGATTTTCTTCTTCACCGATACCGCATTGATGAAAAAGATAACCTCAAGGCCAGAAAAATCAATACACAGGTCCGGGTGTTGCGAAAGGTCGTCATCGTGGTGGTCGGCGTTCTGGCCCTGGGCATGATTCTGATGTCCTTTACACGGGTACGCCAGCTGGGTACCAGCATACTGGCTTCCGCGGGTGTCCTGGGCATCATTCTGGGGTTTGCCGCCCAACGTTCCATTGCCACGTTGATTGCCGGTATCCAGATTGCTTTCACGCAACCCATACGACTCGATGATGTGGTCATCGTGGAGAACGAATGGGGCAGGATCGAGGAGATCACATTGACCTATGTGGTCGTTCGAATATGGGATCTGAGGCGCCTGATCGTACCGATCACCTATTTCCTTGAAAAACCCTTCCAGAACTGGACTCGGGTGTCCGCCGATATTTTGGGCACGGTGTTCATATGTGTCGACTATACGGTTCCGGTTGAGGCGATAAGAAAAGAGCTGGAACATATCCTGGCCGCAAGTCCATTATGGGATAAAAAAGTCTGTGTAGTCCAGATAACCGACACGACGGACAAAACGATGGAAGTCAGGGCACTTATGAGTGCAGCCGATGCTTCTGCTGCTTGGGATTTGCGTTGTCATGTCCGCGAGAAACTGATTGACTTTATCCGACGAGAATACCCTGACAGTCTTCCTAAGCTGCGTGCCGAAATAAAAAACAACAGTTCTCTTCCCGATGTTAAGGGGTAAACTAATATACGGACCGGCTTAAAGCGCCGGCCCGTATATCTTTTTAAATTGCCGAAAGGGAATGAGATTAGAAGCTGAACGTCGTCTTGATGGCAAACATCTCCCAATCTTCAACAAACGTATGACGATTGTCCATATCCATATTTTCCGTCAAAGGAAGAAGTGCCACGCCCTGGATTGAATGCCCTTCAAGCTTGATGCTCCAGTTCGCCCCCACATCGAAGCGGGTTGTCAGGGCAATGTCCTTGTTCCAGGCCCTGTACTGGGGATCGACATAGCGTCCCAATGCATCGGGAGCGGTTCCTTTTTTGTCGTTTCTATTGGGGTAGTATTCTGAGTAATAGCCGCCCAGTTCAAACCAGTCGGTGAAACGGTAAGAAGCTGCTGCATACCAACCTTCGGTTTTATATGTAGTGGGCGCTCCCGGAGGCGTGTAGCCAACCCATGGTATTATGTTGCCCGGATTGAATAAGTCAGACACCTCAACACCTACGGGATATTCATTTAAAGTGCCTATTGCCAGGTCACGGTTAGACCATGAATATTCAGCCGTGAGCACCAGATTATTCCAGGTATATTCCGCTGAAACGACATAGCTTTCCGATTCCAGCTCGGAAAGATATTTCCCTCCGTATGCATCTTCAAGATAGCCGAACTCACCATAAAATCCTTCACCCGCGGGATAATCAAATACCGACACAAGGTTCATTTCCGTATATTGCAAAGTACCACCAATCCGCAGACCCTCCAGTGGCGTATCGTAGTTAATGCTGAACACATATTTGTTATCCACGTCGATTTCCTGTGCCTGAACATATGGATCGAAGATAAAGATACCCATCAATGACTGCGCCAGAGACTCATCCGCATCAATGTTCTGGGTGCCCATCATGGCCTGATAACTGATGTTGCCGAACAAACCCAGGCCGGTGTTGCCGTATATCCCAACGCCCATCAGGGAAAGGGCCGTATCTCTTTCGATCTCAGGGTATACGCTCTGGGGAAGAAATATCGAGTTCCGAAGCATGTCCACATCACGGAATTCGTTATACAGACCGTGGGGTGTTTTGATCTTGCCGATACGAACACCAAGCCAGTCCTTCCAGCGATAATCTCCGTAGGCCCAGTCCAGGGTAATTTCATTGTTGCCGTAATTACCAAGATCCTTTGAGAAAAATTGTATACCAAGCCGTAATTTATCGTTTAATTCCTTGCTGAAGTTGATTCCAAACTCGTTAAACTCGTAGGTACCGTCTTCGGTATCACCCATAAAGTTGTTGTCGGTGGTATATAGATACCCTTGGGAGATGAATCCGTGTATATCGACACCCAAGTCATCAAATGCCAGGGCGTTGCCTGCTACCAGTCCGAAGGCCAACATGATTGTAAATATTATCGAAAGCTTTTTCATTTTTTCAATCCTCCTCTATTGTATCGAAAGTGTCTTAGTGTTTCCCGTATCGGCACCGGGTGTTACATAACTGATGGCCCCTGGGGTTTGAGAGACAAACTGGACAAGCTCCTGTTCCGAAGAAAAAGATTGGGGCGCTTTGCCCTTGCCGGTAAAGACCTGCTTCTTCCAGTAGTTGTCGTACTGAGATGCGCTTTTTTTGACATAGGTTTTCAGGAATGGTTCCTTGACACTCAACCTGTCTTGAACAACAAAAATTATTTTATCACCGTTGTCCCAGCTGGTTTTCTTGCCCAGAAAGATTTGTTTCAAATCCTCTTGAGCCAGTGTTGATACCGTTACGTTCTCATTCGTAATAATGACAATTTCACCGGCTGAAGACACAACCGGCAGAAGAAATGCCAGAAAAAGAATGAAAGTGATTATTGCTCTTGTTTTCATTGTAATTAATCTCCTCTCTGTAAATATTCTTTATTGAAATTTACTATTTAGCGTGCATACGCGTCCGTGCATTCCGCAATTGATGAACAGATGGGAATACACTGCCTATTACAATTGGTGCTAAAAATCCGTAAAACTATCTTCTTTGTCCATGGGGATAATTTCTTCGGGGTTCATACGTTTAGAACTACCGGATACTGGTTCGGGTAATGATCGGTATGCCTGCTGTTGGGAACGGGTATGAGAAGCCACTGGCTTGATCCGGCGGTTCTGGGGAAGCGGCTCGGAAACTGTATCCGTCCGTCCGTAAATAATTATCTGGAGTTCATCGATCCGGGTGCGCATTTTCGTGGTCTGGGCATGCATCTCAGATGAAGCCGCCGCTGATTCTTCGGCATTGGCCGCGCTGTTCTGGGTTGCGTTGTCGATTTCGGTCACGGCGGTATTTATCTGTTCGATGTTTCTGGTCTGCTCCCTGGACGCCTCGGATATTTCACTGATAAGCCCGGTGACCTTGTTCGAACTCTCTTCCGCTTTCATTACAGCATCTCTGGTCCTGGATACGAGGTCGGTACCGGTATCCACTTTCGCGATGGTGCTTTCAATTAGAGCCGTGGTGTTTGTGGCGGCTTCCGCGGCCCGCATGGCGAGATTCCGGACCTCGTCCGCCACAACCGCGAAACCGGCGCCGGCCTCGCCCGCCCTGGCGGCTTCAACCGCGGCATTCAGTGCCAGCAAGTTGGTCTGAAAGGCGATTTCATCTATGGTTTTAATAATTTTGGAGGTGTCCTGGCTAGCGGTTGAAATTTCATCCATGGACATGGAAAGGTCCTCCATAGACTTTTTGGCACCGGCCACAAACCCGCTGGATTCTTTTGTCAGAATATCGGCCTGGTTTGCACTATCTTCGTTTTTATGTGTCATAGACGACACATCGCCCAACGCAGCCGCCGTTTCTTCAAGGGATGCGGCCTGTTCCGAAGTGGCTTCCGCTAAAGTCTGGCTTGCCGCTGCAATCTCGTCGGACGCCGTAGCCAATTGATCGGCACCGTGGTTTAAATCTTCAATAATCGAGTTGATCGGTGTCATGATATAACGGTTGACGATTATCCAGATCAGTACCAGGGTAATGCTCACCACCGCAAAAAAGATAATGACGGTCAACCTCTGCTGGTGTTTTGTTCTCTGGTCGATAGCAGACAGTTCCTTCTGCAGATTTTCGGCAAGCCCGTTTTTGAGGGAAACGATCCTTTTTTTCAAATCCACATTCTGTTTTGCCAGGTTGGATGCTTTACGGACCATGACATCGCTTTCATCACCTTGACTTAATGCAGTGTACACCGGTTCGGCTTCCGCATTAAAACTGGTGACACTTTTCGACAGACTTTCACTTTCGATCTTCATATCCTCATTAAGGCCGTCCAGGGCCGAGATAGCCTCGAGAGAGGAACGAACATCTTTCCCACGGGCAACGGCTGAGTTCAGACGTTCCTCATCGCCGAACATAATGGCATCATTGTATAGACTCATTACATCTTTGAATGCCGTAAGTGCTTCCTGAATATGGTTTGAAGATGGGAACAGGGATTGAGAAATATTGTTAATCCCCGATTCTGTTTTTTTCCCTATAAAATATCCAGTAACCATGCTGATTGAATATCCGAGGATCAGAATGCTGATACTGAACCATATTTTTTTCCCGATGCTTATGGATCTCATTTTAAAGCTCCTTGATGACGCCTCATAATTTTTTAAAACGCTCAATGCGGTTGATTTTCATTTTTTGTTTTCGTGTAATGTAGAGCGAAATACATGCCAGACCGTTAAAAAAGCTAAAACTATCAGAAATAATTATACAAATACTGTTTATAAGATTTTAAAAGCACTTTGTTTAAAGGTGGTATGATTTATAATAGTCTATGGCGGGTTGCGAGCTTAACCCACTGGATATATAAGGTTTTAAGATGAATAATTAAAACGAGACACTGTTACGAATTGTAACACCCTTTTAAACCCTTCATTCAGAAACATCGGAAACGGGGGATGGAATGCAGGAATATGAATTATTCCGTACTGGATTTCAAATGGCGGAGAAGTCGTTGGCGTGAGATACCGAGAAGCCTGGCGGCCATGGAGCGGTTGCCACCGGTTCGCTTCAATGCGGTTTCAATCAATGTATGGTTGGCCTCCTCGATCGTGGGGAGGAGAGCGTTCTCCGAAAGCCAGTTGGCGCCGCTTTCTTTCCCATCCGCAATTGACATCGGATTGGATTTTGATTCCTGGTCGATATGGGATTTAAACCGCGACAGGGATATTTTTTTCTCCCCGTGACCCGCAACCGCGTCAAACACCATAGACCTCAGTTCGCGTATGTTGCCGGGAAAGCGATAGTTTTTAAGCAGCACGAGCAGTTCATGCGGATAGGCCGGTTTCTTCTTCCCGAAATCTTCAGCCGCCTCTTCGAAAAAATAGTCCAGCAGCAGGGGAAGATCATCTATTCGGTCCCGTAGCGGAGGAATATGTATCTGATGGGCAGTCAACCGATAATAAAGGTCTTTACGAAACGTCCCCGCTTTTTGAGCGGCACGCAGGTCTCGATTGGTAGCCACAATGATCTTGGCATCCGTTGATTTCGGGAGATCGGTACCCAGCGGGTAATACTCCCGCTCCTGAATCAGTCTGAGCAATTTCACCTGGGCATCGAGAGACAGTTCACCGATCTCATCCATGAATATCGTTCCGCCGCCGGCCTTGGCCATCAGTCCTTCCCGGACATTGACCGCGCCTGTATAAGCGCCTTTCGCATGTCCGAACAATGTGTCTGAAAAGGCATGGTCGTCGATACCAGCGATATTCAGAGGAACAAGGGCACCTTTTCTGCCGCTGAGTTTATGAACGGCATCCGCCATAAGTTCTTTGCCGACACCACTTTCTCCGGTAATCAGGATTGGTTGGGAGCTTTTGGAAATGGCCTCTGAATACTGAAAGAGGTCCTTCATCTGTCGATTTGCAGTGATAATTTTTGAAAATGCATCAGGATTTTCAAGGAGATTGCTTAAAAATCGTTCTTTGAGCCGTATGTTTTCGTTGGTCAATTCCCGGAGTTCAAGTGCCCGGGTAATGCTGGTGATAAGCCGGTTTTTCTCGAAGGGCTTGAGGAGATAATCGAAGGCACCGGTTTTCATACAATCAACGGCGGTTTCCAGTTCGTCATTTCCGGTAATAATTATCACGGGAATTTCCGGGTATTCCAGTTTCACAGCAGCCAGTAACTGATCTCCTTTAATATGCGGCATACTCAGATCCAGAAGAATTACCGCGGGTTCGATCCGTTCGAGCAGGGGTAATGCCTCCCGGGGATCCTGGCACGACACAATATGTGTGATTCCGGCTGTTTTCAGCGCGATCTTGTAGCTGGTGAGGATTTGAATTTCATCATCAACAATGAGTATTGGTTGTACGGGATATAGATTTTCAGTCATTTTATCTTTTTTTCTACTGAACGGTTTCCTTCTTTCGCATGATGGCTTCAACCATATCGGTAATGCTTTTCGTGGAAATAGGTTTTTGCAGGATATCGCAAAATCCCATTTCCGCGATAGCCCGGGCCTTTTCCGAGCGATGATTCCCCGTGATGATTATCACTTTCAGATCACTGAGGGATGGTGTTTTTTGGATTTGTCTGCAGACATCAAGCCCGTCCATATCCGGCATGTTTATGTCCAGAATAACAATATCCGGTGCCTCGATGGCGAGCATGAAGCAAGTTTCAACTCCGTTTGCCGCCTCTTTGACGAAATAACGTTTGGTCCTGTGCAGGCTTTCGACGATGATTTCTCGTATCATCTTCTCATCATCGGCCACGAGGACTTTGATCTTTTCGTTACGCTGTTCCGTCGGGAGGAAGATGCTAAAGGTCGACCCCTTTCCTGGTTTGCTGATCACCTTCAACTTTCCGCCGTGATCCTGAACGATTTTGGATGATACTGACAATCCAAGACCGGTCCCGCCCTTATGGCGTTTGGTGGTGAAAAAGGGGTCCATGATTCGCGGGAGCACAGTTTCCGGAATACCAACCCCCTCATCGCAAACTGAAACCACTACATTGTTTGAAGCCTCGTCAAAAAAAGCACTTAGGGATATTCCGCTGTTTCTGCCCGGCAACGCCTGGCAGGCATTCAGGAGAAGATTAACCACGACCTGTTCTATTTTCTGACTGTTCCCATGAATTGGGGGAATGTTTTCACCGTAGGTGACGGAAAAAGTGTCCGACGACTTCTCTATTTGCTTAGAGACCAAGTTTACCGCATTTTTCAAACTCTTAACAATATCCACTTGCGCTCTATTTTTATCCGGCTCAACCCTGGAATAGTTTTTTAGCTCCCGCACAATTTTCGTGATACGCTTTGATCCATCAAGAATTCCTTCAAGAAGGCGGGGAACGGCTTCTCGCAGTTCAAGGTATGGAAGTCCGCCTGCGTTGAAATCGCCGTTTCGTTCGTGGTAATCGTTGAGAATCGGTAAAAGCCCCGCCCAGATTTCAGACAGAATCGGTGCGTTCATCATGGTCCAGTTGTTCGGATTATTGATCTCATGGGCAATCCCGGAGACCAGAATTCCCAAAGAAATCATTTTATCCGCCTGTTGGAGTTCCTGATCAATACGCTTCTCTTTCGAAATATCTGAAACATATTCAATATATTGTGTGGTTTCCGGGGTGCCTGTAATTAAGGGGATAAGCGTGACTTCCAGTGTGCCGTCGGGTTTAAACATGCTTTTTCTTTCAAAAGTAAAAGGGGCGGTGCAATGGAGATTCGAGGCGATTCTACACCCTTTGCAGGGGGTTGACCGATTCCAGAAAAGCTGGTAGCAGGCGCTATTGTCGGGTTCGAATTCATGGGGTAAACGGTAATGTTTCCGGGCGGCCTGATTTATCATTTTTATACGGAGCCGGTTGTCCAGAAGCATCATCGGATTCGGCATACCGTCAAAAAATTGCTGCAGCATTTCCCTGCTTATCCCAGGTTCTTTTTCCCGTGGGCCGTTTCCCCGGATTAAATCCTCATTTTGGGATTCCAATTTTGAAAGCCGGGTTTTGAGCTTTTTCATTGAAAGCAGATTTTTAATGCTGACAGTGATTTCTTTTACGGCAGTTTCAAGAAAGATGTGGTCCGTGCTGAAGTCCCTTTCTTCAAACGAGATCAATCCCAACACGCCGATAACGCCACTTTTCGACATGAGTGGCAGAGATGCTATGGATGAAAAAGCGCCACGCTGGCAGCAGCCGCAAGTGCACAGAGGCTCATTACGCAACTCTTTTGAAAAAACGGGGGTTCCTGTTTTTGCTGAAATATCAAACAGGCAGCAATCGTTGTCGTCTGAAAATGTTCCGTTCGGGGTGGTGTGGACCTCCGGAGGCCCGGATGCCATCAGTTTCAGCTTATTGTTATAACGCATATAAAACAGAATCAGGTCCGGCGCCAGGATATTGTGAAGCGCTTCAATCGCGGATTCTATTACACCTTCCACGGAATATCTTTCATGGATTTTTTTATTAAGCTCCAAAATTGCCAGCAATTCTTTTGAATGATTATTTGAATCAATGGCAAATCTTTTTTCGGTATTGTATTTCATAACTTTTTTCTTAATATGATGCTTCGTTTCAAGTCGGTGCTATTCAGTTTGCAATATTTTTACATGTTTCCGAATGAGATGCACGTAAAATATTATAACATTTAAATATTATTGAATAATCAATATGGTTTGTTTAATTGGTTTCGTCGCCTGTTTGATTCCAATGCAACAATATTCCACTTTAGGGGTCGATCCATTTGCCGATATGTATTCAGAGGAGAGTTGGTATCTACGGGCCGGTGAACGTCTATTCCGTTATATTCTAAACAGAGGAGCCATTTTCAAAACGTTTTCCCCCCACAAATGAGATCAAGCTCAAGGCGGAACGTACGCGCGGAGATCGGTCAAAAGGGGCCGTTTTGAAATTGGCTGAGAGGTGAAAAATGAATAACGAGCAACCCGCGCACCCATCAGAAGATTTTTCTCCGACGGCCTTTAATCTTTCCATTACCATGGAAACAGTCATGGACAGTGAGGAGCTTTTTCAGACAATCGCTGATTTGCTTATCGAAAGCTACCCGGGTTATATCGAAAGAATCAGTAACGCCATTTCGGAAAACGATCCGGGGGTTCTTGAGCGAGAGGCCCACAGCCTGAAGGGCGCAGTCGGAAATTTCGGTGCTGATGATGCCTATGAAGCTGCATATCACCTTGAGAAATTGGGAAAAAGTGGTAGTATGGCGACGGCGGAGGAAGGTCTTTCGAATCTTGAAAAAACTTTCGACATATTGATTTCTGAGATGAAAATAGTATTAGGGAGGATGAGTAGATGAAGGTCCTTGTTGCTGAAGATGAAGCCATAACCAGAAGTGTACTGGAAGCGAATTTACGTAATTGGGGCTATGAAGTGACGGCTGTTTCAGACGGAAGCGAAGCCTTGGATATTGTCTATCAACCGAAACCTCCAAGCATCGTCATTACGGACTGGATGATGCCCCGAATGGATGGACTGGAACTTTGTCGAAAGATACGTAACATACAGAAAACTCAATACATATATATAATAATCCTCACAACGAAGGGAGAGAAAAAAGATATTATTGAAGGGTTGGAAGCCGGCGCGGATGATTATCTGTCCAAACCTTTTAACCGGGATGAGTTGAGGTATCGAACCCGTATAGGAGAAAGAATCATTAACCTGGAAAGACGGATAATGGAACTGGCCAATACGGATCCATTGACCGGTTTGCCAAACAGAAGGGCCTTTATGCATCGAATGGAACAGGAACTCTCCCGGGCACAACGGGAAAAAAACCCTCTATCCGTTGTTCTGGCGGATGTCGATCATTTCAAGAACGTCAATGATACTTATGGACACCAGATTGGTGATCTTGTCCTCCAACGCTTTGTGCATCAATTAAAAACCGCCGCCAGGCCCTATGATTTCCCGGGAAGATATGGGGGGGAAGAGTTTTTGTTTTGTTTTCCTGGAGTGGATGACGTACAGGCCACTACAGTCGCCGAGAGAATGCGCGGCCGTATAGAAGACATGGAAATCATACTGGATGACGAGTCGCAATCAATTCGGATCACTGCCAGTTTCGGCACGGCTTCTTACTCATCCGAATCCGGAGAAAATATCGATTCATTGATAAAGAGAGCGGACGATGCCCTGTACCTTGCTAAAAAGAAAGGGAGAAACCGGGTGTGCAATTCATCCGAACAGCTTGTGGACTAATCAGCGGGACGACGCCTGGTTCCGATAACAGGTCCGTTTTTCAGCCGTGAAAGGAAATTATGCAGTAACGTTTCGTCAACGAGATGTCGATAAACCTCACCTCGTATCGTAATACCACGGATCTTGCCGTCGTAAAAAAATCCGGAGAGCAGACATTCTCCGGTTTTCATACGATCCATATCAGGAGGTAAATGTTCTTCGGAAAATTCCTTCGGAACCGGTATAGTCCTACCCTGATCGATCAGCTCTTTCATGAAATTGATAATCCTGGCCAGCCGCATCAGAGTAACGGACTCGAGCCTGGAAGTGGTGTGGGAAATCGGAAGGGTGCTTGCCCTGAAAAGGGAGGTCTCTTTCGGTAACAGGTCCAGTCGTTCAGCAGTTTCATAATCACGGCTGCCCGGAGCGGGATAAAAAACAGACAGTCCCACGAGAACCCTTCGTCGGACGAGATAAAAGAGATCGTCAAGAGATTGTGATGCTTTTTGACCGGGTGCTCCGGAAATGATGTATCCCACTGTGTCGAGTGAAAACTTTTCCGCAAGTAACAGGGCGCGATCAAATGCCCCCCGGACATCAGGGCGACGGAATCTTTTAAGCTGGGCGGGACATGCCGACCCGAGGGAGAGGTTCAGGCTTTTAAATCCCGCCTCTTTCATCGTCGCCACCACCTCTTCATCGAGGGTCGGGGGAAAAAGACCATTCATGGCCCGAAGTTCCAGCCGGTCACGCCCGAATCGTGCAATGATCTCCCTGAGCATTTCTAAAAACCATATCCTGTTGAAAGAGAGATTTTCATCTTCGAAGTCGATAAATCGCGTCCCGAATGAATCAACCGCCTCTGAAATTTCCGACAAGACAGAGGAGACACGCCTTTGACGATAGGGATAAAGGTTTCGATTGCCGAGCGCGCAATAACTGCAACCCAGGGGGCATCCCCTCGCGGTAACAACCACCGTGGCAGGTCGTGGACCCCGTGTATAATAGGAATTTTTTATCAATGATCGGTCGGGTAGGGGATAGTTATCGATTCCCTCCATAACGGCAGGAGTGCCGATATGGAGTCCCCCTTCCGGTTTTCGAAACACGATCCCGGGCACATGGGAAACATCCCGGCCGGATGCGACGGCATCTGCCAGAATGGGCATGGCAACTTCACCTTCACCACGGATGAGGTAATCGACCGATGGGTATGCCATGACATGCTTGGGGAGGGCTGTCGGATGATGGCCGCCCAGAACGATCCTGGCCTTCGGAAGTGCCGCCCTCGCAAGATCCGCTGTTTCCAGTGCTTCAGCTGCGTATGCGCTGAACAGAGAAGAGATGCCGATCAGGAAGGCGCCCGATTCCTGAATCTGTTTCTTGAGATGCTCGTAACTGTAACCGAAATGTCGAAATTGATGGAACAGGCAAAACGGAGAGATGTCCTCCCGGCCGTAATACTCGTTCAGATAACTCATCTCCGGCGGTAAAGGCGCCGGACGGGATTTTCCCACAGCCAGAGCGTCCAGAATCCCGACGGAATAGCCCGACAACTTTAAAACGGATGCAATGCCGGCAAGGCCATAGGGAATGGTTCGTTTTGACGTGAGATAAAAATCCCGGATGGGTGGCTGTATGAGCAGGATGTCCATGAAGTAACGGCCTGAGGTCAGAGGTCGGAGGTCTGAGGTCGGATAACAAAAGACAGAGATCGGAGGTCAGAGATCGGAGGTCGGAGGACAAAAGACGGAAGCCGGAAGTCAGAGATCTGAGGTCGGAAAAAACAATGAACTGCTATTGAAGTTAAATTTAAGTTTGATAACAATGACATATGATGTATTAATTAACTAATAACTTTAAGTAACAACCTCTTGTTTCTGACTTCCGACCTCTGATCTCCGACCTCTGTATTCCCTATGTATCCGTTCAGAAACCGAGGTGACAATTTCATAATTGATAGTGCTCAACGAGTCGGCGATTTCATCCACCGACAGGGATGCGTCTCCCTGTTTGCCGAACACTACCACCTCGTCATACAAAGAGACTTCCGGAATATGGCCGACGTCCAGCATGGTGAGGTCCATGCATACTCGGCCGACAACCGGTGCTCTCCGTCCGGAGACAAGCATCTGTCCACGATTGGAAAGCTGCCTGCTGTAGCCGTCAGCGTATCCGACGGGAACGGTTGCTATCACAGTGGGAGATTGTGTTTCATAGGTACATCCGTAACTGACCTTGAAGTTCGCCGGGACCTTTTTCAAATGAATGATTCCCGTTTTCAAAGTCATGGCCGGTAAGAGCGAAATATGCCGCCTGTCAGTATCCCCGGAGGGATAAAGACCATAGATAGAGATCCCGGCGCGCACCATGTCCAGATGGGTTTCGGGCATATCAATGATGGCGCCGCTGTTGGCGGCATGTTTGAGAGGGATCTCCAACCCGGTTTTCTTTAGACGGGAGAGCAGATTCTTAAAGAGGTTGAACTGCTCATTCGCAAACCGTTTGTCTGAATTGTTGGCCGTGGCAAAATGCGTGTAAATGCCTTCAAGGCATAGACCGGACATTTTGTCAATGCTCACAATATCATCGACGATTGTGTCGAGCCGCTCCCCGCGGTCAGCGGGATATTGTTTGGCATCGGGAAGATAGCCAAGTCTGCCCATTCCGGTATCTACCTTGACATGAACCCGAATATTCCGTCCAAGTTCTGTCGCCGCTTCGGACATGTCCCGGGCGTTTTCAACGGAATATGCCGTCGCGGTTATATCATATTCGATAAGATCATGGAGATCCGTTTTGGGAATGTATCCGAACACCAGGATCGGGGCCAGAATCCCCGCTTTTCTCAAGACTCGGCCTTCCTCGATACGAGCCACGCCGAGAGCATCGGCACCGTTTGCCAACGCTGTTTTGGATATCTCGACACTCCCATGCCCATAGGCATCCGCTTTTACCACCGCCATCAGGCGAGCATTTCTATCGGTTATCCCGCGAAGGGCGGTCACATTACCCGCAACGGCATAAAGGTCGATAACAGCCCTGGTCATGGACGCATTCATGCGCTTTCCTTGCCGTATTTTGTGGTAAAAGCGGTAAACATCTTCATCAGGCGCAGGGTATTTTTACCGGGAAGCCCATTCCCGAGTTGTAGATCATCGACCTGCACCACCGGCAACACTTCCTTGTTTGAAGAGGTGATGAATGCTTCATCAAAGCGCTTCAACTCATCCAGGGTCATCTCACGTGTCTCGGTTTTAAAAACATCGGCGGCAAGATCGAGTACCACCTGACGTGTGATACCCGGCAGAATGTCGGATTCCGGTGTCAGAAGTGTGTCGCCGGAAAACCCGAAAAAGTTGCTGGTAACACATTCCAGTACCTGGTTCCCTCTGCCGATATAAAGCGATTCAACGGCGCCGGCTTTTTTTGCAGCGGCCATGGCACGGATACCGGCGATATAATTGGTGCTTTTGGCGCCGGGAAACAACCGCTGAATTCGAGATGTGGTCAGTTTTACACCGGTTTCGTAGAAAGCGGGAGGCACTTTTTTGAGGGGAAGCACCATTACAAGCAACTTGCTTTTTCCAATGGGGATCAGATCATCCAGCGAGTCGCCCCCGGTAACAAGTATCCTGATATTGCTTTCCGGATACTGGTTGTGTTCAAGGGTTTTCATTACAATATCGAGAATTTCCGCACTGCTCCAGGGGAAGTTTATATCAATCAGTTCAGCGGATCGTCGCAACCGGTCTATGTGCGCATCCAGAAGGAAAGGGATCCCATTGTAGGTTCTGAGGAAATCGAAAACACCGTATCCTCGCAATAAAGCCAGATCGTTTACAGAAATAACAGCCTCGTTCGCGGGGACAAATTCTCCGTCAATATAGTAGATATCCATTGATCTTCAATTCCACTCGATTCATGATTTTTCAAACGATTGCATTTAGTGGTTAGAAATATGGGAATGTCCGTAAACTGTCAAATAAAATATCATTATAGATCGGTAAGCGCCTAGTGGCGACCATAACTTCACCTTGACAAGGAAGGTGAATTGCATGTAGACATGAACCTCGTCGTAAGAAGAGACCACCCGGTTGTGTTTACCGGAGGCTTTTGCATAAATGGAAATTCGGCTTCGTCAAATCCAAGTTAACACTCCGATATCATATGGAGTATTTCAGGGAGGGGTTAATGAAAGAAGGGATCATCAAGTGGTTCAGCGAGAAAAAAGGTTATGGCTTCATCGAGACGGAAAGCGATGGTGATATTTTCATGCACGAGAAGAGCATCAAAGATCATGGGTATTTCACGCTTCAAAAAGATGACAAAGTAACCTTCGAAATTAAAGAGACCCGCTATGGTCGCCAGGCAGACAACGTCAGGATCATGAAGAGGTAATCATGAACTATATGCGACCCATCTTTTCGGGTGTTCTCCTGCTGCTGTTTTCATTTTCAGCGCTCGCGGCCGAGCCGGTCATTACTGAACATAAAGCTGCCGAAATCAATGGTGTTGTTATTTCCATAAGGAATCTGGATAACGAATACCGACAAATTTTAAAACAAAGAGGCACTCCCGAAAACGATATCAGCGCGCATCAAGCCATTGAATTAAAAAAAGAACTTCTTGACTCTCTCATCGACCAGGAACTACTTTATCAGGAGAGCAAAAAGAAAAACATCGTTGTAGAGGACGCGACGATTGCCAGCTCAATCGAAATGGTGAGAGAAAAATTCGAAACTGAGAATGATTATCAGAAGGCGTTAATAGATGCGAACATTCAAGGAAATGACCTTGAGGTTAGAGTAAAACGACGCATCGCCATCAATATGCTGGTGAATGACTACATAATCAAGCATATTGTCGTTAGCGATGATGAATGCAGACAATACTATGACACTCATCCCGGTGACTTTTTAGAACCTGAACAAATCAGAGCAAGTCATATTCTCGTAAAAGTGGATAAAGAAGACGGTGAGGCAAAGAAGGTCGCTGCCAGAGAAAAAATAGAGGTTATACAGCGAAAAATAAAATCGGGAGAGAATTTCGAACAGATTGCACGGGAAAATTCTGATTGTCCAAGCAGTGCAAAGGGCGGAGATTTAGGACAATTCAGAAAAGGAACGATGGTAAAGGAGTTTGAAGATGCTGCCTTCACCTTGGCTCTTGGTGAAGTCAGTGACATTGTCGAAACCCATTTCGGGTATCACCTGATAAAGGTCACGGATAAAAAGGAAGCGGAGACGATATCCTATGATGCCGTAAAAAACGACTTGCAGAATTTTCTCAAACGTCAGAAATTAGAATCGGAAATCTCTTCGCTGCTGGAAACGCTCCGAAAAGATGCAGAAATAAAAATATACTTGTAATTTGAGATGATTCGGCATGGCCCCCCTGTTCCATGCCGAATCGATACTATTCTATAATTTCAAGTACCGCGTGTTTTTTAATCTTTTTCGATGCGGCGCCTATGATGGTTCTCAAGGCTTGAGCATTCCGGCCCTGCTTCCCAATTACCTTTCCCAGATCTTCCTTTGCGACTTTGAGTTCTATAATAATACTCTGCTGGCTAGTGATCTCCGCGATATTAATTTGTTCAGGATTATCAACCAGCGCCTCCACCATTTTTTGAACAAGATCTTTCACAAACATTACCTCCTTTTAAACGTGAACATGCTTGGCACTCAACGATGAAAATAGCTCTGAATTATCAACAAATATCGCCAAATTCAGTAATCATAGTATATCCAAATGGCTTTTGAAGGTAAAGAAAAAAATACTTTATTTAATTATAACGGTTGATTAAGAGCCTTTTATTGTCTTTTGCGGGTTTCATTTTCATACAAAAAGATTCTATCAAACATTTGCTTCATGTCGAATCCTTTTTCATGCTGAAAAAGAATTCGACACTCGATGCTTTTGTACAAAATATATTTCAATCATTTAAATCAGTTATAACAGTATTTTAATCAATTCATGCAAATAGATGCCTCGTTGGCACAACAGTTGCTGCAAAATAGCGCCAAGTAAATAGTATGTTTTCATCTGATAGTATTGAGCCAATCTCAAACAGAAAAGGAAATAGATATGCTCGAGAACGCATCTTCGAATATTTTCTGGCACCAGGGCAGTATCTCGCGCAGGCATCGAGAAACACTAAATGGCCACAGCGGCCTTACCATATGGTTCACGGGCTTTTCTGCATCCGGAAAATCCACCCTGGCAGTAGCGCTTGAATCCCTAAAGGAGATTTTATCGAGGTATATGTAAATTGCCCATTATCCGTTTGTGAGCAGAGAGATCCCAAAGGTATCTATAGGAAAGCAAGGGCAGGGGAGATTCCTTCTTTTACGGGCATCAGCGCACCATATGAAACTCCGTTAACCCCTGACATTCGAATCGACACGGATCAAATGCCGGTGGATGCCTGTGCAAGGGAGTTATTTGAATTTCTTGAGGATCAGGGGTACATTCCCAACTGCCCGACAGTACCTGATATAGCAATATCCAATTCATAGAGACAGGATTCATTCTTACGGTTTCGAATTACAAGATGTCGCGCTTTTCCCTGTCCGTCAATTCCGTGTCAGGCTTCGATATCGAATACGATGGGGCTGATCCGCTGCCTTCCCGAGCCGTGTTTTTCGATCCTTCTCATAATCCGAATAGTTGCCTTCAAACCAGACCACATTGCTTTCACCTTCAAAGGCAAGGATATGGGTAGCGATACGGTCAAGGAACCATCTGTCATGACTGATCACGACAGCGCACCCTGCGAAGTTCTCAAGGGCCTCTTCCAGCGCACGCATGGTATTGACGTCCAGATCGTTGGTAGGTTCATCCAGAAGCAGCACATTGGCGCCGGATTTCAGCATCATGGCAAGATGGACACGATTTCTTTCACCACCCGAAAGGACACCCACTTTTTTCTGCTGCACCGAGCCTGAGAAATTGAATCTGGCTATATAGGCCCTTGCATTCACATCCAGATTTCCAAGCCGAATAGTATCGTTTCCTTCGGAAACGACCTCAATAATGTTTTTTTCCGGATCCAGGGCATCCCGGTTCTGATCCACATGTCCGAGACGAACGGTTTCACCCACTCGAAGAGTGCCGCGATCCGGTGATTCCTGCCCGGCAATCATTTTAAACAGTGTTGTTTTCCCCGCGCCATTCGGGCCGATAATACCAACTATGCCGCCGGGCGGAAGAGTGAATGTGACATCTTCCATCAGGAGTTTGTCGTCGTACGCTTTGGACAACGATTCGGCATTGATAACCAGATCGCCAAGGCGGGGACCGGGCGGAATATATATTTCCAGTTTTTCAGACCTGCTTTCCGCATTGCCGTCCAGAAGTGTCTCATATGCTTTAATGCGAGCTTTGGATTTGGCCTGCCGACCCTTTGGGGTCATACGGATCCATTCAAGCTCACGAGCAAGGGTTTTCCGGCGTTCACTCTCGTGTTTCTCTTCCTTTTCAAGTCGATTCTGTTTTTGTTCCAGCCAGGAAGAGTAGTTGCCCTTCCAGGGAATGCCATGTCCCTTGTCGAGTTCAAGAATCCATCCCGCGACATTGTCAAGGAAATAGCGGTCGTGGGTAACCGCGATAATGGTTCCTTCGTAGTTATTCAAGTGGTGCTCCAGCCAGGCAACGGTCTCGGCATCCAGGTGGTTCGTGGGTTCGTCAAGCAGCAGAATGTCCGGTTTTCTCAGAAGCAGTCTGCACAAGGCGACTCGACGGCGTTCACCACCGGAGATAACGTTCACAGGTGTATCTCCCTGGGGGCAGCGCAGGGCATCCATGGCCATTTCGAGCTGAGAATCAAGGTCCCAGGCGTTCAGGGCATCGAGTTTTTCCTGTACTTCCCCCTGCCTCTGGATCAATTTATCCATCTCGTCATCGTCCATGGGTTGGGAAAAGGCTTCATTTATCCCGTCATACTCCCTGAGAAGGTCCACTGTCTCCTGGACACCCTGCGAAACGACCTCCCGGACTGTTAGAGAATCATCGAGTTCCGGTTCCTGTTCAAGATAACCGACGGAATAGCCTTCGGACAGGATTGCTTCTCCATTGAATTCCTTATCCACACCAGCCATAATTTTCAGAAGGGTACTTTTCCCCGATCCATTCAAACCGAGAACGCCTATTTTTGCGCCGTAAAAATAAGACAGTGAGATGTCTTTGATAACCGGCTTGTTATTATAAACTTTACTGACCCCCATCATGGTGTAGATTATTTTTTTTGTATCCGTCGTCATGGTGTTTTATGCCCTATGAAAAAGAGTATTGGTTTAATTCCCACGATTTTATATTACATTTTTAAATGGTTGGAAAGTGATAACTGTATGAGTGCCTAAAGTACTTAAAGTGCGGTATGGATTGCATCTCGGTCAGGTTTATGCTAAATACCGCCATCTTCTACAGCTTACTTAATATCTTCGAGGATCTATGCTTTCCGGCGTTCAGGAAATACTTGTCATCGTCGCCATTCTCATGGCGATCATCTTCCTTCCGAGGATAGCGGGCAGAAATCGTCCTCAGAGCACAAAAAGGTCTCGTCCGTTATTCTCCCGCATTCATCTCAGTGGACGCCGCAGATTGGCATTACTGGCGACACTGTTATGGCCTCTCGGGATGGCATTATATCTTGAGCCGTGGCGCTCATCCCTTATTCCGTTTTTATCTTATGGTCTTGGACCCGTTCTGCTATGCTGGGGAGTCTGGTGGGTTATGGCCGGGTTTTTGGAGAAAAGAAACAAATAAGCTTTATTCCTCTTTATAGAGTCGCTCAAGATACTGTCTTGAAATAGGATCAATCCCGGAAAATAGATGATCACCGTTCTCATTTCTGGCGCCCATCTCCCTTCGCATACCTGTCGCCAGCTGCTTTCCGAGTTCAACGCCATACTGGTCGAAGGGGTTGATTCCCCAAAGGAATGCTTCATAAACAGTCTTGGCCTCATAGAACGAAAGCAGGCGGCCGACGCTTTCAGGCGTCAAGTCCGGAAGAATAATGGTGGAAGAGGGACGATTGCCTGAAAAAGAGCGGGCCGGATCCATTTCGTTCACTTTGCCCATGGCCAGCGCCATGGGTTGTGAAATAAGATTGGCCCAGAGTTCCTGGTGGTTGGTAACGCCCTTGCTTCGGGTCTGGTACTGTGTGTACTGCGGTTTCAGGACCCCGATAAATTCCACCGGAACGGGACGCCCCTGGTGAAGCAGTTGAAAAAAGGAGTGCTGGGCATTGGTGCCGGGCTCTCCGAAAACAATATAACCGGTGGAACAGTTCAAAAACTCTCCGGAAGCCGATACCGACTTGCCATTGCTTTCCATGTTAAGTTGTTGGACATGAGCGGCAAGCCTCGCCAAAGGAGATGCGTAGGGGATGATCGCCTGGGCGGGATACCCAAGAAGGTTTACGTTCCATATCGATACAAGTGCAGCCGTGAGGGGAATGTTCTCTTGTATGGCCGCATTGGCTGCATGACGGTCCATCTCTTCGGCGCCTTTCAGGAAGCGCTCAAATCGTTCGAAACCCAGAAAAAGGCTCAACGGAACACCGCCCACGGCTGAAGTAACGCTGTATCGGCCCCCTATAAAATCGAACATGTGAAAAGAGGCGAGACTTTTACCGTCACCGGCGCTATCGCCCGGACTCCCTTTTGCCGTTACGGTGACGATATGCGATGCGTCGTCAAGCCCTTTCTCTTTCATGAACGTTCGCGCCAGGTGTTCATTCGCCATTGTTTCCGCGGTTGTGTAGCTTTTTGAAATAACAATCCAAAGCGTGGCTTCAGGATCGATATCGGAAACAATTTGCCCGAAATTATGGATATCCACGTTTGCCAGATAGTGGAGCCTGATGCCGGTATCGGAATACGCTTTCAACGCTTCTGAAACAAATGCGGTTCCCAGATGGGATCCGCCGATACCGATAACAACCACATCGCTGAATCGCCTCCCGGTGCAACCTTTAATATCTCCATTCAGAATCTTGGCTGAGAAATGTTTGATTTCATCTCTTACCCGGAGAATCTCCGGCATCACATTCCCGATCTCATCAACATTAACTGCGTTACCGGAAAACAATCGAGCCGCCGTATGCAGTGCCGCACGTTTTTCGGTGGGATTGACCCGGGCGCCGGATATCATGCTTCGGAATTGAGAGACAACCTCCCTCTCCTCAGCAAGTTCTCCCAGGCAGG
Source organism: Desulfobacterales bacterium (assembly GCA_963677545.2). Classification (GTDB taxonomy): domain Bacteria; phylum Desulfobacterota; class Desulfobacteria; order Desulfobacterales; family JAFDDL01; genus JBECKW01. The sequence goes on from CAXXKH010000026.1 coordinate 267,409, forward strand.
ATAGTGTCTGTCGAGTCAGGCGTTGGCGGGAAAAGTCAAAAAACATTCCCGGTATTTCAAGGGAAAATGATTCCAGTCGTCCTTCATCTTTGACAAGACGGCTTAAATGCATGTCCGGTCGGCAAATGTTAACGGCTTCCGACAGGAGCTTTTTCCAGACGACTGTTTTTTGCATGGGGATAGGTTCCATAAAATACCACTATAAACTGATTTCAGCGCCTTCTTTGGCCATGAAAATTTCCAGGGAAGTGTCCACGGGCAACGATTTCCGCAGGTCGGCTTCAAAGCGACGGAGTTCGTCGTCCGTCCGATAGGGATCGTGGTGGAAAAAAAACAGTTTTCCGACATTGGCTTCCCGTGCGGTATCGATTGCATATTCGAAGTAGGCATGCCCCCATCCCCGCTTGGTTGAGGTGTACTCCGACAGGGTGTATTGGGCATCGTGGATCAAAATATCCGAGGAGTGATAAAAATCAACGAGCTTTTGATTCTCCTCCTGTGTAACACGCTCACCTTCCTCGAAGAGATCGGCATCAAAATTCGGGGCGTTCGGATCTCCGTCAAACAGATTCCTGAAGGGTTCCGTGTCATAAGCGGTACATATCACCTTGCCGTTATATTCAAACCGATAGCCAAGACAGGACAGCGTATGATTTAAAAATTTTGTTTTTACGACGATGCCGTCCCCCAGATCAAGTTGGTTTTCACCGATTTGATGATAGTAAATTTTTGCCGCCAAATCGCTGTGAAGTACCGGAAAATAGCGATACCTTAGCTGGTCGCCGACAACCTGCTCCAATGTGTCTTCTTCGTATGTAACAGGTCCGTAGATATTCAATATCGTCCCCTCGCGATATATCGGGTCGAAAAAGGGAAATCCCATGATATGATCCCAGTGGGTATGGGTTATAAAAATATCGGCCTTGAAAGGGTCTCCTTTTTTGTTTCTCTTGACGATGTCGTGTCCCAAAAGACGAATGCCCGAACCGGCGTCCACAATGATGCATCTGTTCAAATCTTCAAAGCGTATTTCGACACAAGCTGTATTTCCGCCGTAATGGACCGTATCCGGTCCCGGACATGCTATCGATCCGCGAACACCCCAGAATATCAACTTCATCACTGTTTCCTCACGCAGAAAGGCTTAAAAAGATTTGGGCTTTTTCAATTTCCGTTTTAATATCTTTGACGACCCCTTTGAGTTTATCATATGTAATGTCCATATGCGTACTCAAAAAAGAGAGAACTTCCGGTTCGACATCCATTGGATGCGAATTTCCGGAAAAACCGATGCCGAGTGTATTCACTAAATAGTCAGCGAGTGTAACCACATAAACGATATGCTGATTTTCCCCTGAATAGGTTGATGTCGAGTGATGTTGCGAGATGATATCCGCTATTTCACTTCCCAGGTTCCAGTTTTGCGCGATAAGTTCACCTACCTGGGCATGATTGGTTCCCAGCATCTGGTTCTCTGAGCAGTACAGGGACTGATGGGTGTCTTCCGACAGATCCATGGCCTTATAATACTCCTCGGAAAAACGGTTGTTCAGGGGTATCTTTCCGATGTCATGAAGAAGCCCGCCGATAAAATATTCCTCCTGGACTTCGGGCGGCATCCGATGCCTTTTGGCAATAAGCTTTGATGTGACCCCCACGGCAAGGGAGTGCTTCCAGAACTCAACCATTTCCAATGCATTGAAATTTCGACGATTACCAAGATTGCTCATAATCGCTGTGCTCAGCAGCATATTCTTGACGGTGTTGATGCCCAACATGATGATGGCGCGTACGATGGAGGTCACCCTTTGCGGCAATCCGTAATACGCCGAATTGATCAGCCTGAGAACCTTCCCCATAAGTACCGGATCAACGCTGATGATTTTGCTGACATCAGCGGCTGACGCATCACGCTGGTTACATATGGTGATGACCTTGGTTACAGTTGGGGACAGTGGTGTCATCCGGTTTATATGAGATCTTAACAGGATTAACCGCTTCTCAGGATCCATAAACCTCGCTCCATCCGAGGGCATTCTAGTTTGTGCGTGGCATATTTCCACATCAGTTAAGGTATATTCGGCAACATTTACCAGAAAACTTCTGAAATATAAAGGGAAAATTAAATGTTTCGTTTTGACTTAATCAATATATTGCAGTAAATGGTTAATATGAATGTGAGAACCTGTTATGACATCCTGAATGTATCTCGTGAGGCGACGCTTGATGAAGCCAAAGAAGCATACAAGCGGCTGGTAAAGCTCTGGCATCCGGATCAGTATGGAAATTTCCCGGAGAAACAAGAGCTGGCACAGGAAAAACTCAAGGAAATCAACGTTGCCTATCGTGATGTTGTCTCTATTTTAAAGAATCGTCCTGATGAACCAGAAAGTCCAGCCGTTAAGGAGGACGAACAGCGACATCATGAGAATAATCCGGAGAACAACAAAAGAAACGGAACGTCACTCTTGAGTATTGTCTCACACTTTATTAATACAAACATCCTTGGATTCATTCGATCGAAAGGACCGAAACAGAATTCCCGGCTATCCCCCGGTATACCCCGAGATCATGATCATGGTGCTGCATCTACCAGCGGGGGAGGCGGGATTGCTCCTGATTTCCAGCAAATTTTCAAACGGACTGTACAGGAAAAACGATTTGTCGGTGATACACGGAAACGACATATGAAACGTAAACGTATCCGCGGACAGTTCGGAAATCCCGCTTCATACCGGGCAAACCCCAATACCAGGCGCAGACCTGGAAATCGTGTCGAAAAAATAACCCCCGTCAGACGAGTAAATCGGATTGGGGATTGAAAATTGTCATTGGTTATTGGTCATTCGTCATTCGTTATGAAAGGAAGGAACAGCGACGGACACCTACCTTGTCGCTCAATACTCGATACTATCGCAATATTCGACGCTAACGTGTAACAAGACCTCTTTCGACAGCGTACAGAGTAAGGGTTGACGTATTGTGAAGATCGAGTTTCCGCATCAGATTTGCCCTGTGTTTTTCGACGGTTTTCAAACTGATGCAAAGAAACTCCGCAACCTCTTTGTTTTTATGCCCTTCCGCAATGAGCTTGAGTACTTCGCGCTCTCGTTGTGTAAGGGAATCGATTTGAGTTTTGGAGTGGTTATTTTTTTTCCCTTCAAGGTAGCCTTCAATCACTTTCCCCGAAACGCTCGGACTCAGGAAACGCTTTCCTGAGAGTACCTGCTGAATGGCCATTATCAGTTCATCGTGTGTTGCATCCTTGAGGATATAACCGTCTGCACCGGCCTGCAGGGTCATTAAAATATATTCTTCCGTGTTGTGGACCGTGAGGGCAATTATCTTGATGTCGGGTTCGGTTTTTTTTATTTCAAGAATCGCCTCAAAGCCATTCATTTTGGGCATGGAAAGATCCATTAATACCAGATCCGGTTTCTGTGAAAGCACCAGCCGCACTGCTGTCCTGCCGTCGCCGGCTTCTCCGACAACATCCATGTTCTCATGTTCCCGCAGCAAAGAGCGCAGTCCTTCCCGAAGAATGGTATGATCCTCAACCAACACGATACGATATTTTTCGCTCATTAGGTTTCCTCCTGTCCGGCATACTCATAATTCGAACATTATCAGCAGAATAGCAGTAAGCGTATAAAAGACAGGTTGCCGTGACAATATGTTCCAATTGCCAGGCCGATTCAAAAATACATATATAGAACCGAAAAAATACAAAGAAGACCCTATTTATCACAAGAAACCAAATTGGTAAAGTATCTCTACATATGGATCACACGAAAAGTCACATTATGATTTTGTAGGAGGAAAATGTTCAGAACCCTTGTTGTTGAAGATAACATAGGCTTCAGGGATTCGCTCATAGCGCTGTTGGGTGGTAATTTTTCGACAATGGTTTTTGAAAAAGCGTCGAGTAGTGAGGAAGCCCTCGACAAATTGCAGCAATTTCCGCCTCAACTGGCTTTTGTCGATATTCATCTGCCGGGACAGAATGGACTTCAATTATCAAAAACGCTCCGTTCAAAATATAAAAATGCGGTGATTGTCATTTTGACAAATCACGACGGTCCTGAATACAGACAGGCCGCGAGTCAGTGCGGTGCGGATTTCTTCGTCTCAAAAGGCAGTTTGTCCGTGGATGACATCCTGGGTATCGCCAGTACGGTCGTATCAAGTGCAGGATTACACCACTGACTGATTACCGGAATTTGTTTGAAACCACGCCTCCAGTTGTCTCAACCCCTGGGCAATAGAAACGGAGGGAGTGTACCCAAGATCCTTTCGTGCCGCCTGGATATTGAACCAATGATTTGTTGAAAGCTCTTCGGCAAGGAAACGGGTCATTCGAGGTTCTCCGGACAATCTGAAACACTTATATATGAACTCCAGAAATGCACCAGCGACCCATGCCGTTCTTTTAGAGATTTTTCCCTGAACAGGCGGTTTGCCCGCTGCTTTTAAAATATCATTGATCATTTCCCAAAGCGGTACCGGCTCGCCCTGGCTTATAAAATATTTCTTTCCGGAAAGTTCAGGATTGGACAGCAGACGCTCCGAAGCAAGAATATGCACATCAGCTGCATTATCGATAAAGGTTGTATCCACCCTGTTCCGTCCGTTTCCGACACGCCGCAGTTGATGGGCACGTTTCACAATGCGCGGAACAAGGTGATTGTCACCAGGGCCCCATATAAGGTGTGGGCGCAAAATGATGGCGGGAAGCCCCGCCAAAGCGGCCCGTGTCACAAGATGCTCGGCCTGGGCCTTGGTGGCAGGATAATCCGCTGAATAGCGGGCAGGGTAGGGTGCGGATTCATCAATACCCGCCATGTCACGTCCATGAAACACGACACTGGGAGAGCTGGTATGTATCAACCCCGCGTTTCCCGTCCGTTTTAATGCCGCCAGAATATTTTCGGTCCCCGTCACATTTATGTTATAAAAATCCGCGGGTTTTCCACAAATCCCGGCCTTTGCAGCGGTGTGAAAGACAAGATCAACGCCCTGGCATGCGTTTTCGACCGCCTCCGGATCACAAATATCCCCCAATATCTGTTCGACATTTAAATGTGATAACGCGTCGTAATGTCTTCGGCACAAGCTCCGCACTCGACATCCCCGTTTGACAAGCCGCGAAACAATGGCCTTGCCGAGAAACCCGCCGCCGCCGGTAACCAGGATGCTTTTGTTTGAGAGCATTATTTATTCCCGCCCTTCAATCTCTTTTCAGCCCAGACGGCGAGCTGTTCCCTGAATATTTTGGAATTGTGCCGAATGTCCACGGGGAAAGATTTATGAAACAGGAACGTATTGATATGCCGTGTATGAATGCTGGCACCGGCGAGATCGATAAGTTCCTGCTTGAACTGTTTCTTCCCAGGGGGGGGGTCTGATTTTTCTTTTTCAATACATACAACGGGAATCTGGCGCCCGCCGGGCCCGATTCCCACCAGTGCACTTCTTCGAACAAGGGGGTGCTGATTGAAAATCGCTTCGCAGGGTATCGTAAAAAGGGTCTCTTTTTCCGTCACAACCCGGTGGCTTTTACGTCCGCAAAACCAGATTCTTCCTTTTTTATCACGCCAGCCCAAATCCCCCATGCGATGCCAGAAAGCATCGCCGTGACTTATTTTGGACAACGTGTCGGCCTGCGGATTTCTGAAATATTCCCGGGTTACCAGATCCCCCTGTGAAACGATTTCGCCAATTTCGCCGTCTGAAACCGGAAGGTCATTATCCCATTGGGGGAGGGGAGAATCCGTTATCTTGATTATCTCGACACGCACCCCCTCCAGAGGGTATCCGACACAGTTACCGAAACCTTTTTCGCTGAGCGACTGGGTGTCGTCAAGAATTTCCCGGCTTCCGATAAACGTCAATGGAAACGATTCCGTGGCGCCGTATGGCGTGCAAATTTCGGCATTTTCCCCGAGCATGGTGCAGAATTGCCCGATGCTTGACGCGGATACGGGGGCGCCTGCCGAGACAACCCGCTTCAGGGAGGGAAGCTCAATGCCATGCTTTTTGCCGTAGCCGCCGACCCGATTGAGCAGCGCCGGAGACGCGAACATATTCGTAACCCCCTGGTTCTCGATGGCCTCCAGGATGCGAACCGGATTTACAAAGCCGGGTCGTGTCGGGTCCATATCAGGAATCACCGCACTCATTCCAAGTGCCGGATCAAAAAGCGCAAACAGGGGAAAGGTGGGGAGATCGATTTCACCGGCTTCTATGTTCAGACGGTTTCTAATTTGTCTGATTTGGGCATCAAAAACACCATGCGTATATACCACCCCTTTAGCAGGGCCCGTGCTGCCGGTGGTGAAAAGTATGGCGGCCATATCATCTGAATGGGTGGGCGCCAGGGGATACGGCTGCCACGATGCTTCTCGAAGCCGCTTCAGGGTGGGACCGGACCAGAAAAGACGACGTCCGACGGTAACCGTAAATTTTATGGATTTGAAATATCTCGGAAACAGACGACGCATGATGTGCGCAAGCGGTATCCCGATAAAGCCCGAAGGGCGACTTTCCCGCAGACATCTGAGCATTCGGCGTATCCCCATACCGGGATCCACCATTACCGGTACGGCCCCCACCTTGAAAATGGCAAAGGTCAGAATAAAAAAATCGAGGCTTGGCCGCACCATGAGAATGGTTCTGATCCCTCTGGTGATACCGATTTTTTCAAGTCCATGGGCAACGATGTCGGATTCACGGTCAAGTTGACGAAATGTCAGGTGTGTGTATCCTACCTGTCCATCGGCATCACGGAACGCCGGGTAAATCACGGCCCGTCCAAAGGGACGTTCCATCGCCGTCCGCTTCAGGTGTTCAGCGATATTGAGCGGTTTCAAGAGACTTTTTTCCTGGTTATCATCATTCATTTCTTAAAAATGGCCTTCAACTTTCCGATGAACGTCTGGTCTGTGACAACCTTCAGCCGTTTTGTTTCTTCTTTGGATTTTTCCAGTGCATCGTCTATCTGCGAAAGCAAGCCATCGAGACTCTTGTTTATCAGTTCTTTCGATGTCTCCTTGTTAACCATGTCGGCAACGTAATAAGATTCAACCCTTTTTTCCGTGGATTGAACGATTGCCCGCAGTTTTTTCTGAAGATTCGTCCAATTGACTCTCTCTGCTTGTACGATCCGCTTACCGGAGGGATATTCGTTTTCAAGTTCTCCGATTCGCTCCAGTTCTTCCGAAATAACGGTCAGTTCAATATTCAACTGTCGCACCCTTGAATAAAGACTTGGGATTCTCTGGAACAGGAATACAGCGACCTCTTCGTTTAAATCAAGATAGTCAAATGTTGTCTGCGGTGGGAGTGTCTGCGCCTGTTTTTGTTTATAGACAAAATAACCGCCGCCGCCCAGGGCAAGCAGGAGAATGAGGACCAGGAGAATAACGACTGCGGACAATCCTCTGTTGTTGTTCGGCATCAATTGCATATCCTCCTGATTTTTTTAGGTTCTCGACAAGAAACCTGCCATATATGTTTCGACTTTTTCAGGCGAATCTTCGAGGATGTAATGCCCCGCCTCATCGATCAGGTGTGTTTCGGCCTCTGGGAAACGTTGCCGCCATTCCTCCAAATAATCAAGGTCAAAAACAAAATCATGGCGTCCCCAGCAGACGAGCATGGGGATTTCCCGCAAGCGGTAAAGGTTCCGGGACACTTCATCGACCACGCTGTAGCTCGGATCTGAAGGAAAAACCGGTATGTCTCTGACAAAGTGGTAGGTTGCAATACGGTTATTCCATGAATCATAGGGCGCAACAAGGCATCTTTTCACATCGCCGGGAATCGGTTTCCGGGCCGCCATCAGAAGCGCACCCCGTGCAAACAGATTGAGACCCTGAACAGCCGGCTTCGATAGAACGGGAAAATGTCGAATCAATCGCAACCGGAGGGGAAGTTTCTTTCCGCGCGGCGGAAAGAACGCGGCGGTATTCAACAGAATTATCCGCTTAATACGTTCCGGATGCCTGACAGCATATGTCATTCCGATCATTCCTCCCCAGTCGTGAAGCACAAGGGTGATCTTCTCATGTATTGACAATATCGAGAGAAATGTCTCGAAATCGTCTACCCTGCGGGACAGCGTGTAAGAGTAGTTGTCAGCAGAGGGCTTATCGGAAAATCCGCAACCGATATGATCCGGCGCTATCATACGATACCGTTCCGAAAACGATCGTATCAGATGACGGTAATAAAAGGACCAGGTGGGATTCCCATGAAGCATGACAATGGGTTCACCACTGCCTTCGTCTATATAATGGTATCGGTTCCCTAAAATTTCCATATTCCTGGATTGAAACGGGTAAAGATGCTTAAGCGCTTCGTCAGGAAAACCGTAACGCTTCTTCACCACTCCACCCCCAGCATCAGGCAGTTCAGGCCGCTGCCGATACCCAGAAAGCCGATCTTGTCACCGGTAGAGAAAAAATCCCGTTCTTCGGCAATGGCGGCGGTAATCGGAAGTGAAACCGTTCCGATGTTACCGAGATAGGGGAATGTGGTGAAATCTTTTTCCCCGGAAACACCCACTGCCGCAAGAATATTTTTCTGGTGGGTGGCGCCCACCTGATGGCAGACGATTTTTTCCGGAAGAGATTCATCCCAGCCCAGGTTCCGTCGAAACACCTTGAAAGTCTCTATCCCTAGAGCCACACCGTTTTTAAGCACGCCGACCGAATCGGTTTCCATCATCAGCGGCATGGTGGCGGGAATGCCGGTATCCGGCCCCCAGGTGCAGAGTCTGTAATGCTCGGACGCACTTCGAACGGCTCCTCCCAGCAACCGATGACCTGCCTTCGACAGATCTTTATGTGCCAGAATGACTGCAACGGCTCCCGAACCGCCGGTGAGGGTGGCGATGCATTTTTTGAATGTATCCATATCGGCGGCACTCACCAATCGATCGATGCTGGACGTGACGATTTCCCGCGCGGACTCGCACGAAACAACCATTCCGGCCCGGATCTGCCCCAGCTCGATGGCCGAGGCCACCTGTACCATGCCGTTAATAACGCCCAGGCATGCGTTTGAGACATCATATAGCATGGTGTCCGGTCCCAGTCCCAGACCGTGGCACACCCCACAGGCGGTTGCCGGTTCGAGGTTTTCCCGGCAGACACCGCCGTAAATGAGCATACCGATATCCTCGGGAACAAGTCCCGACTGTTCAAATGAAGTGTTGAGTGCCTTCCTCCCGGCCATCACGGCCCCTTCCCGAACCGAAAACCCGATGTCCCACCATCGGCGCTCATAGATACCGGTCATTGTCTCGAGTTGCCCCTGTTGAATGTGGAGCCTGTCATACAGCGGCGACAGGCGCCCTTCCAACTCCTCTGAAGTGATTACGTTAGGCGGGAGTTCATATCCGAATGAATCGATAATTACATTTTTAAATTTCATATTACCAGTTTCAACCCGTAATTTCCCATTTTATAAATACAAAGTCCATCCACTTTCAAGAGCCCGTCCGCCCATATAACCGGCTCGGATATCTCTTCCACTTTTGTAATGACGGCTTCTATCTCCACCTTTTGGCATGATGGTGTGATCTGGCCACGATATGTCCATTGATGCCGCGTGTCGGTTTGGAACTCGAAACGATGTGTCGTCCGTAGTTTCGGCCATCGCTGAATGGCAACCCATTTGAGCAGTTGAAGAAACGATTCGATGCCAAGGGATCCCGGGCATACCGGGTCCTGAAAAAAATGAGCGTTAAAAAACCACTCCCCGGAATCTACATTTTTGCTGCCCGACACATAGCCGAGGGATGCGGGGCCGCCCCGTGGTTCGTATCGATCGATCGTATCCACCATACGAAGCGCTTTTCCCGGCATTGAAAGCCCGGTGTTATATATATCCGCAAAAGAGGATGAGGGGTTTCCCGGTCCATCTTCCGGTACAAGGGGCGGTTCATCGTCAAAACAGCAGTGGGGGAGAGATACTTTCCGAGGCGGCGTTATATTCTCCATGCCGGGAATCGTGATGTCTCCGAGGCCTGCCTGGCGCGAAAGTGCTTCCGCGGTAAAGAATCCGAAATGGGTCGTTCCTTTATAGACCGTGGACTTCCGGTGCGACACTTCAAATTCGTAGTGTTGAATGATCATATCCCCGGCGGTGGACAGTTTGGTCATACGAGACCGCGTGGTAAGAATCCGACCACCCAGCTCCGGCGGCTGAAGCAGCACGGCTTCTCCACCCAGGTTTCGGAAACGCAGATCTTTCTTGCTTGAAAGAGCGCTGCCGGCCCAAGCCGCCAGCCACCCGCAGGGTTGAAGCGCGATTTCCAGAAGGATTGCATGGGGGATCGACCTGCTTCTATCAGCATAAAAATACCATGCATCCTCCGGAACGTCATATTCCGCCGTTATCCATCCCCCCGGCGCCATTTCCCACTGTGGGGCGTCGGCTTTAATCACGCGACTGATCAATGAGTAGGGCGGTCGGGGAAGTCGTGCAATAAAACGATCATTGTCAAACGGTTTATAACGATCTCCGAACGCCTCGGAAGGATTTCCTTCCGCAAACGCGAGAATCTTGTTCCCGTCAAACACGGGCGAGGTTTTGGACGATGAGACGGCTGTCTCTTCTTTTCCGTGTGTCGTCCATAACCGCTCCACATCCTCCCGTCCAAGACCGCTGACTTTCAGGCACATGTTTTCAAAAAAGACAATTCGGCGGCCATCCGCATACATATGTGCGTCGGCAATCGCAAAAGGTTCCGGGCCGTAGCCCAGTTCTTTGATGTCCACCTCGTATATCACTTTTTGGGTGCGTGTCGTTACAGGCCCCCTGCATTTGAGACGACTGCAAATGCCGGTGACCGGTTCGTAACCGATACCGTCTTTATCGCTTACCCAACCCAGCCGTTGAAGAAAAACCCGAAGGGTCTGGACGCAACACTCATACATAAGGGTTCCGGGCATCACCATGTCATCAACAAAATGGCATGTCAGGAACCAGTTGTCCGGACGAATGTCGGCTTCCGCGCGAATCCTCCCGATACCGAACTGCCCCCCCGAAGGATCAATTTCAAGGACCCGATGGATCAACTTCAATCTGCCGCTTGGCAGGCGCATGGACGGTGACAGTCGAATCCCTTCAAACGAAGAGCCAAAACAGTCCGCAAGATTTCCATCCCGAAGGGCATCCAGTTGGAATTCGTTATAAACCGCTTTTTCAAAATTCACCGGATAGGACCAGTCAGGGGGCAATAGACCGGGACGATGCGCTTTCTCCTTTTCCGTAAAAATGATGCCGCCGGAGTTGATGACTTCTTCCTCTGTAAAAAAGCCGGCGCATCCATTTTTCATGCGAATAAACGGCTCATTCCCTATACGGCCGTCAAAATGGAAGAAAAACAGATGGGTCTCTCCCTGCCGGACAAAACGTTCGATATCGATATCATATCGAATGACATCTCCCGGCCGGGGAAGTCCACGAAAGAATTCAACTTCCGCATCGAGCAGCCGGTAGGTCCGTTTACCTTTCACCACCTTGTCGATACCGAGGTAGGCGCACAGGAAAAGATCGGCCTGGCCGGCTTCGATGGATATGGATAACGGCGCCCTGCCGCCGTCAATATACCATGCACCCGGCATGACATCGTGCTCCGTGACGACTTTCCCCGGACCAAGGACACCTTTTTCCCCCTGTATTGTAAGAATTCTGTCAACCAGCATGAGCGGTTCGTCCGGAAGTCGTACCCGGGCACGATAGGTGTCCACTTCTGAAAATTCGGGTCCGAATACATTGGCGACGGATCCGATGGCAAACTCCATGCACATTTCCCTGGAAAAAGCAGGTGGTGTTTCATCTGCTGTTTGTTTCTCCGGTATCGCCACTGTTTGCGGTGACGATTTCAGCGCGTCTGAAACCAGCTCCGTCCGATATGAAAGGGTGTCGGCGTAAGCCCGGGTTAGTGTCTTTGAAAAGTCGAGAAACCTTAGATGCGCTTCGGATGTTGCGGCAGTCTGTCGTTCCATGGGACCAAGCAAATGATTTAAAATCGGCGGAGCGGATCCGTTTTCTTTATCTACAGGCGACAAAGGCATGGAAGCGTTTTCAGTAGTAACAGCAGGACCTCTTTTCTCCGAAAGCAGTAATTCCGGAATATCTGGAAACGCCATGATACCGCCAACGATCCTGTTGTACATCGGTCGATTATCTTCGATATTTGATAACCGGTCAGTAAATGCCGTTGAATGATCCGTTTTCCCCGTCTTCGTATTCAATGCGGGCGTCGCTTCAAACAAAACATGTACATGAATACCATCCGAAGTGCCGCTTGCTACGATAACTTCTCGTTGTTTGTCCGGGACATTATCTGCTTTGCAACGATCAAGCATCAAACATGTTTTTAACGCGCCGGCAAGCCCTGCTGCCGCTCCGGTATCACCGATAATGCTTTTGGGATCGCTCTCTACGTGAAATGAATCAACAGGGCGAATCCTGTAATTATCTCCGGCATCGGACAAGCACCGGGACCTGGCGTTTCGATATGCGACCGAAACCATTCCGGAAGCATCAGTATCCGTTTCGCTTGCACTGCCAACACCCCGAATAACGGAATAAATGTGATTTCCATCGGCCTGTGCCCGCTGCAATGGCTTCAAAACCAGTGCAACAGCACCATCTCCCGGAAATTCCATGCTCTCATTGGCGGTTGCTTTTCCTGACGAACTCAGCGCCTTGGATATCATCCGACGAACGTCACCCGTCATATCCACGGCGCCCACAAGCAAAGCTTCAGCTTCTTTCTGCTGCAATAACCGGACACCGATTTCAAGTGCTTTCAGACCGGAAGCCTCTTCGCTGGAAACGACAAAGCTCGGCGCCCCGAATCGAAATGCCTTTGCAATTCGACTTGCCGTCATGCTGCCCAACGCGCCAAGTGTTCGGGCGGATGTCAGGGGAGGGCTTGCGGCATCCATAATCGATCCGGTCCAGGCGTCCGCTTCATCCGGATTTTCGGAAATTCTGAGGTTGTATTTTTTTCGCCATTCAGCAATCAGACGGGGAAGGGACCATCTGAAGTGAAAATTGGTGGCGTCATGGTCAAAGGACATTCCGATAATCGCCCCCATGTCCGGCCTCGATTCCGTCAGGTGAAGCCCTGCATCGGCCATGGCATTCGCCGCAACGTTCAGCATCATAAGCTGTTGGGGAATAACGTCCCCTATTTCATTGGGGGGAATTTGATACATGCCGAGTTTGACTCGGACCGATTCCGAGTATACGCCTTTTTGCCCCCAATCTCCCAGAAAGCGTTCGGCCACGGTATCGCACCCCTTCCATCTTTCAGGGGGGCGATTTACAAAAACCGGTACGTTTGAATTGACTGCCTGTTCGAAATCATGAAGTCCTTCAAGGGGACCGAAAGTACAGGCCATTCCGACGACGGCCACTTCCGGGGGAGGTAACTCCCTTGTTATGGCAGTAGATTTCGACTGTTGGTATTCAGGCGCCCATTGTTCTAAAAGAACATGGGCATTGATACCGCCAAATCCGAAAGCGCTGACGGCGCAACGGCGTGGACGGTTTTCATCCGCCGGCCAGGGCTCAGGCTCGGTCTGTACCCGGAAAGGCCCGTCGGAAATCGGTGTTCCCGGCGCTGCTTTTTCAAAATGAAGGGACGGCGGAAACGTTTTATGCCGAAAACCCAGAAGCATTTTAATTAAACCGGCGGCGCCGGCGGCAGTCAGAAGATGCCCGGTCATCGATTTGATGGAGCCGAGTGCACAACCGGCTTTCGGCGCGTTGTCAACGTCTTTCCACAGTTCGGACAGGCTTTGGAGTTCCGTTGAATCTCCCACCGGTGTGCCGGCGCCGTGGCATTCAATCATCTGGACATCGTCTGGGGACCATCCGGCCTGCTCATAGGCCTTTTCCATAGCCCGGATTTGTCCCTGGGAAACAGGTGACAGGAGACTTCCGCCGAGATCGTTAGACAGTCCGATGCCGCGAATCACACCATGAATCGTATCACCATCACGGATAGCATCCTCAAGCCGTTTAAGGGCGACGATTCCTGCCCCTTCGCCCACGACCAGCCCATCAGCGGCATAGTCAAACGGTGCACATCTTCCGGAAGGGGAAAGGGCACGAAACTGACTGAACCCGATCTGGGTATAGAGACATTCGGGTCTCGATACACCGCCGGCAAGCATGAGATCGGTTCGATTTGCGTTCAGTTCATCACAGGCAAGTTTGATTGCGTAGAGAGAAGATGCACAGGCGGCATCCAGCGTATACGCCCCGCCGCCAAACCCCAGCGCTTTTGCGAGAATCGTGGCCGGAAGGCTTGTCACCTTTCCGGCAAGCGATCCGAAAGAATCCATTGGCAGGGAAGGGGAAGTGAATTCGGGGCGTCCACCAAACATCACCTCTTCGGCGGCAGCGTTGAAAAGCTTACGTCCCAATTCGGAAGCTGTGTCGGTTGGTAATGCGATCGCAGCTAAAATCACACCTGTTCTATCTTTTTGAGGACTTTTCCCGGAAACAACTTTTAACTGGCTGTATGCGTCCCGTCCGGTCTGAAGCACCAGGTGATACATGGGATCCAGGGATTTTATGAGATCGCTGTCCAGTTCCAGGCCGCTCGGATCCAATTTAAATCCGCTGATCAGTCCGGCCCTTGCGGACACTGCCCTGTCCGGCAAGTACTTGTTCGACAGGACGTGATCCACGGAAGTGATCCACCGTTCCGGTGGCACTGTCTTGGTCGCATCGTTCTTATCGACAATGTTTTGCCAGAATGCATCCGTGTCATGGGCGCCCGGAAAAACACAGGACATCCCGACCACGGCAATCGGTGAAAAATCTTTCATTGAACCCGCTAATGACGTTTATTTACAGTTATGCGTTCGTCAAATCTGAAACAAACAAACGGACTACTCTATACAAGAGGAGAGGGGGGAAGGCAAGGGACTATCAGAACAGAGTCATCGTATTCGGGTTTTGTGATTTAAAAGAATGAACATCGAACATCGAACGTCCAACTTCGAATGTCGAATAAGGTGTGCCGACGTTTTAATATTTAAAACATTGCTTCAAAAAATATGAGAGTGAGATAGATTTGAGTATTAGAACGACTGAGCGAAGCGATCTCCACATTCAATATCGGACGTTGGACGTTCATTTTTTTATATACAAGGTAGGATCCGGGATTCCGGCATCCCGGAACCCCTTTGCCCGGATCAGGCAACTGTCGCATTGGCCACAGGAAAGTCCTTCGGATGATGGATCGTAGCAGCTGTGGGTCATGCTGTAGTCAACACCTAAGTCATGTCCGGAGCTTATAATGTCCGCTTTTCGCATCTTGATGAGCGGCGTCTGTATCTTGAGGCGCCCTTCTCCTTCAACCCCGGAACGCGTGGCAAGGTTGGCCATTTTCTCATAGGCATCGATATATTCCGGACGGCAATCGGGATATCCGCTGTAGTCGACTGCGTTAACGCCGATGAAAATGTCGTAGGCCTTCAGAATCTCCGCCCATGCCAGGGCATAGGAAAGGAATATGGTATTCCTGGCCGGTACATATGTCACCGGAATATCCGTGGACATATCTGATACCGCTCTGGATTTCGGTACATTGATATCGTCCGTCAGTGCTGAGCCACCGATCTGCCGGAGGTCCACCTCAAGAACGAGATGTTTTTTCACATTGAAAAAATCAGCGACTTTTTCCGCCGCTTTCAACTCAAAGGCGTGACGTTGTCCATAAAAAAAGCTCAGGCTGAACAGTTCAAATCCCATGTCGGCGGCAATGGCCATGGCGGTGGTGGAATCAATCCCGCCGCTGGAGAGCACCACCGCTTTTTTCTTCTCACTCATCGTTTTTTTCTCATTTTCCCCGGGTCTCATCCGGCCATATGATTTTATGTAGTTGAACATGAAGCCGAAAGGGCAGATTGTCCTGAAGCATCCATTCGGATAAAGTTTTCACGGGTAATGATCCCGAAACAGGCGAAAACAGGATATTTTGCCCGGGGAGTGCTTTTGGAAAAAGCCCCTTTGTGGTTTTAGCAAATTCATAATCCGCCCGGTCGCCGATGACAAATTTGACCTGATCCAAAGCGGTAAGCAGTAAAAGGTTCTCATAACGGTTTTTTGATGATTCACCGCTGGACGGACATTTGACATCGAGAATTTTCATACAGCGAGGATCCACTGAAGAGACGTCGAGGCTGCCGTTGGTTTCCAACATCACCTCACGACCGGAATCCAGCAGCCGTTTTATAAGTTCCGGCGTATCGCGCTGGAAAAGGGGCTCCCCGCCGGTCACCTCAACCAGGGAGCAATTGTGCTTTTCGACTTTCCGAATAATGCCACGGATATTTAGAAGCGTTCCTTCTTCATAGGCATATGTCGTGTCGCAATAACTACAACGCAGGTTGCATCCGGCCAGACGCACAAAAACACATGGGCGTCCCGCATTCAGCGATTCGCCCTGTATACTGTAAAAAATCTCGTTTACCAATAGCGACATGTTGTTTCGAAAAAGACGTAAGAGTGAGCCAATTTCAAAAGGTTTTCCCGCTGAACAACAGCGGGATCTTCGACAGTTCGGTCGAGCTCAAGGGCGAAATGAGACTTTTGAAATTGGCTCGGTTAAATAAAAAAGGCATGCCTCTTATAGCAGGCGCCCTGCTATAAGTAAACATGCCTTGTCTTCAGTATATGTGATGTGTTATCCCACTCGAAGGTAAAATTCCTGGGGCAGGGAGTGATACAACACTGTTTCACTGTTGGTCACCGGGTACTCATCGAGAACCTGTACATCCATTTTATGTCTGCACTCAAAACAGGCCCAATAATCCCATGATTTCAGAATCGCATAATCGAGGCATTCACAATAATGAGGGCAAAAAAGATTCCGATCCCCTTTTTTGAATACCGGATTGGGGCCGTTGTCTTTATTCCTTCTTCTCATCTTTGCTACTTTCGAACTTTTTTTCTTCAACATCTTGTCCTCCTTTCAGCTCGCGTCCGACAAAGATTTCAACAACTGCGAAATCATGGATGAATTATTTTTTTCGCCTGAAAAGGCGTTGAAAGAATTTATTCTCTCCGTTTTTGAGTTCCGCATGTCAACAAACAGCATCCTATTTCCTTTTGCTTATGATGAGAAAAAAATCGTTCTTTGATAATTTCACCCTATGTGGATTGAATCAAAAAAAAAATAGGGCAAACACCCTATTTGTATTAATAAAACACCCCATATGTTTTTTTGCGATCAGCAATCGGGTGAGATATTTTTATAATGTCTCACGATCGGTTCGAATAAAGGAAATGCAGAGTCTACGAGCCTTTACAGCTAATATACAAGACATACGATCAAGGTGCACAAGAAGACTCGGTTTTAAAGAAAAGCATGGTTGAATATGGTAGGGGAAATCAGCAGACGCTCCGATTTGGAGAGGCGGAAGATATGTGAAAAAAACTCAATAACTTTCCAAAAGCAGTTCCTTGAAAGTTGAAATGGCTTTCGCATAATCCTCCTTGCCGAAAATTGCCGAACCGGCCACGAACACATCGGCGCCCGCGGATGAAACTTTCTGAATAGTATCGTTGTTGACGCCGCCATCCACCTGTATCAGTGTGGATAGTTTCATATCGCTAATCATGGTCCGAAGCATCGATATCTTCTTCAGGGTGTTTTCGATGAACGTCTGCCCGCCGAAACCGGGATTGACCGTCATGATAAGCACGAAGTCGAGCAATTCCAGGGACCAATCGAGAGCGGAAAGAGGGGTCGCCGGGTTCAGGACAGCACCCGCCTGCGCACCTGCTTCCCGGATCATCTGAAGGGTTCGGTTCAAATGAACACAGGTTTCCACATGTACGGAAATCAGGTCCGCCCCGGCTTCCGCAAAATTCTTTATATAGCGATCCGGATTTTCGATCATCAAATGAATATCTATGGGAAGAGACGTTACCTTCCTTACGGCACTTACCACAAGGGGACCCATTGTAATGTTCGGGACAAAATGACCATCCATCACATCCACATGGATCCAGTCCGCGCCGGCCGCTTCCACCGCTTTTATTTCTTCTCCAAGTCGTGAAAAGTCTGCTGACAGAATTGAAGGGGCAATCAGTTTCATATATTTTCTCTCCTGCTGGTTTTCGGGATTCATAGCTTATTTTTTATAATTACTCAATCACTTCAGATTTGATAAGACGATCGTCTTCATACAGAAATGCCGAAATGTTCGGCTCATTTGGAATAAAGCACCAGATTTCATTTCCGGGTTTGACAAACATATCCAGCAGATCGGTGGACATGCCGAAACCGTTAAGACGAATGCGAACATGTCGGTTCAGAAAACCGGGGGCTACCCGGTGCCGGAATAGAATAAGTCCCGGGCGTTTTGTATAAAGCCCGGTTTGGGATGATGCATTTCTATTGATGGTCAGGTCAACGGTTTCTCCTGAGAAAACGCGGAACCCGGGTGATGGCGACTGATCAATGATCCGCTCAGGCGGATAGTTTTCATCTACAACACTGCGAATGGCGCCAAGTGTGAGCCGTCCCTTCTCCAGGCGTTTTATGGCTTCATCCAGGGTCAACCCCGTAAAGTCCGGTATCATAAAATCAGCGGGCCGGTTCCCCAGACTGATCAACAGATCTATTGATTCTTCCCGATGAACGGTTTTTCCGGAAGGGGGGACCTGTTCAAGGACGACATCCCGGGCGGTTCGGTCATGATAAACCCGCACGATGTTTCCGGGTGAAAGCCCGTTTTCCTCCAGAACAATCCGTGCCTGACTGAAGGTGAGTGCTTTCACGGACGGCACGGCAACAGTCGCCGGTCCCTTGGAAAGGATCATTCGTACATCCCGCCCCGGCTTGATTTCCATACCCGGGGCGGGACGCTGGGAAATAATGTGATACCTCGGCACCTCTGAATTATATTCCATCCCTTTGAATTTGGCGTTCAGGGATAGATCCGTGAGCAGCTCCAGTGCCACACCTACATGTTTTCCGCTAAGATCCGGAACGACAATATTGTTTTCACTGCTGATAAAAAAGGTGAGTGCAAGATATGCGCTGGCGCCGGAAACAGCCAGAAAGAGACCGATTAACAATACAATTTTGAGGGTACGGCTGATCATATCAACGGTTTGCCACGCGCAGGACCTCTTCGATACTGGTAACCCCACTGATCACACGCTGGAGGCCATCCTGCATAAGCGTCTGCATTCCCCCCTCAACCGCCTCGGACATGATCCGGTTCGAATCGTGTGTCTTGAGAACTACCGTTTTCATCCGGTTATCAAGTTCCATGATTTCGAAAATCCCGGTCCTGCCGCTGTAACCGTTATGGAGGCATGCCTCACACCCGCGGGGGCGGTAAATGGTTTTGCCTTCGAATTGGTCCATTGGAACTGGGATATTGCTGAGTGTTTCGGAATCCGGGATATAAGGCTCTTTGCACTCGTCACACAACACCCTGACCAACCGTTGGGCAACCACGGCAATAACCGAAGAAGAGAGGAGAAACGGCTCCACCCCGATATCCACCAGCCGTGTAATGGCGCTGGCCGAATCGTTGGTGTGAAGGGTTGAGAACACCAGGTGGCCGGTAAGAGCGGATTGAACGGCGATATCGGCAGTCTCCTTGTCTCTGATTTCCCCGATAAGCACAACATCCGGATCCTGCCGAACAATGGAGCGTAATCCCCGGGCAAATGTCAGGTCGATTTTCGGGTTGACCTGGATCTGGCTGATACCTTTCAACTGGTATTCAACAGGGTCTTCGATAGTGATGATATTGATGTCCGGTGTGTTGATGCTCGACAGGACTGCATATAAGCTGGTTGTTTTTCCACTGCCCGTTGGACCGGTCACCAGAATAATGCCGTTGGGCGATTTGACGAGCCGTTTCAGCCGTTCAAGCTTTTCGGGCGTCGGTCCCAGTTCTGAAATATGCAGGATAGCACCGGATTTGTTCAAAAGCCGCATCACCACGCGTTCGCCGAAAGAGGTGGGAATGGTGGATACCCGCACATCGATTTCCTGGTCCCCGATCCGAACCTCGAAACGTCCGTCCTGGGGAAGGCGTTTTTCGGCAATGTTCATATTGGCCATGACCTTGATTCGTGAGATCAGGGCGGCCTGAATCCATTTCGGAGGCGTGAGAAGATCGTAAAGAATGCCGTCCACACGGTTCCTGACTTTGAACCCGGTCTGAAAGGGTTCGATATGTATATCACTGGCCCGGGATTTGATGGACTGGGATATAATGTGATTGACCAGCTTGATGATGGGCGCATCGCTCGTGTCGTCCAGGAGATCCGCCGTATCTTCAATGGCGCTCAGAATATCGCCGCCGTCTTCTTCCATATCCTGGACAAGTTGTTCGGCGGACCCGCGCTGAAGATCATAGCACAGGTTGATGGCGGACAGAATTGCCTCTTTGGCGGAAAGAACGATATTGGCCCCGGTAATGCCAAGCATTCTGGCAAGATCGTCAACCGCCTGGAAGGACCCCGGATCATTCATGGCGATAATGTAGGCATCACCGGCTTCCGCTTCGTCCGGTTTTTGTTCAAGTGGAACCAGAACATGCTTTTTCAGGAATTGAATCGGCACCTTTTCTACGAAATCAGTATTAATCTGATCCAGCGGTAATTCCGCCCAGAAAGGGTATCCGTAAATCACGGAAAGCGTCTCCAGGCGCTGGTATTCAGTGATGATCTTCTTTTTGACCAGCTGCTTTCCGACGGAAGCGCCCTGGGTAGACTCAAGGGCCTCGGCTTCGAATATCTGCTCTTCCGATAGATTCGCAACCCGCTTCAGTGCATTTGTAAAAGAGGTATCGGTCATGTGCATTATTGTTCAGACCCGTCTGACTCCGGAGAGGGGTCGGCATTTGAATCCAAATCGTCATCATCGGCCGAAACCGGGCCGTAGAGTTTGACGAGCCCGTTTTCTACTGGAGTCATTTGCGTTTTTGTGTCGTCCAGCAATTGTCTGGCCTCGACCGGGTTTTGAATCACTTTGGGGGTTATGAAAATATAGAGGTTCGTTTTATTTCCGGTATTTGAATTGTATCTGAAAAGACGGCCCAGAAGCGGTATGCGTCCGAGTATAGGCACCCGTGTAACCGTATTGGTGATATTGTCGTCGATCAGGCCACCGATAACCAGCATTTCCTGGTCTTTGACGATCACCGTCGTCTCAACGGATCGATTCAAGGTGGTGGGCGTACTCGACACCGTTCCGGAAGCGTCGGTCAATGCGGTGAGTTCCTGTGAAATTTTAAGCCGGACCAGCCTGTCTTCGCTGATGTGCGGGGTGATCTTCAGTGTGAGTCCCACATTCTTGTACTCATAAGAGTTGAATGTTTCGTTGCCTGTGCTGCTTGTGGAAATTTTTGTCTGGTATGGGACATTTTTCCCGACAACGATGGTTGCCTCCTCGTTGTCGGTGGTCATCAGACTGGGCTTTGACAAAATGTGGACGTCCTTTTCCGTTTCAACGGCCTTGATAAGCGCGCCAAGGTTGGGAACGATTATTGTGCCAAGTTGTGTGGTTGTCAGTTCGACACCGCCGGTTAAGAACCCCAAGGCCAGTCCGGTTGATGATGCGAGTTCGGTTGGGTTGATGCCATTGGACCCACTGAAAGATCCGCCGACAACACCTTCATTTCCCCCGATTTCGGTATCATCGAAGGCGGACAATTCAACGCCGAGCTCAAATCCCTTGTCCATGTTTACTTCCATGATCAGCGCTTCGATGTGGACCATGTTCCTGGGGATATCGAGTTTCCTGATGACGTCCTCCAGCACGAGATAATCTTCGCTGTTGGCCATGATGATCAGGCTGTTGGTGGCCTTGTCGAACGTGATATTGATCGGGTCCGAAAATATCGGTGCTTCCTTTCCCCCTTCCGTGGTGGTCTTCCCCTTGGAAAGGTCCTGAAGAACCTTTGCCGTATCTTCGGCGGTGGCATGCTCCAGGTAGTATATGCGGATATTGCCTTTACCTTTCGGGGTACTCTTGTCCAGAAGCCGGATGGTTTTTTTGATCCGGACCGTATCTTCTTCACTGGCAAGAAAGATGATCGTATTGGTACGCTCATCCGCCACGAATTGCAGTGTTTTCTGGACCGCCCCTTTCTGAGCGGCTCCGGGAATTCGATAGATCGATGAAAGCTGTTTTGCGAGTTTATCGGCATTCGCGAACTCCAGGGGAACCACCGACACTTCCTTTCCGATTCCCGGTACATCAATAACGCTGAGAATATGCTGGAGTCGTTTGATGTTGGAGCTGGCATCCGTTACGATCAGCGTGTTTGTATCCGGATAAGCCATCATAATGCTGGTTTTTCCGATAAGCGGTGTAAAAAGCATCTTGACTTGATTCGCATCGGCATACGTCAGCGGTATGAGCTGGGTAATAAGCGTGTCTTCAGGATCTTTTTGTTTAGGAATATCTTCCGAGGGAAGCCGGGTTTCAATGCTTTTTGCCCGGGCCTCGGTGGAAGGAACGATCTTAATAAACTTCCCGGACGGCACGGTTGCGAATCCATACATTTCCAGCACGGATTCAAAGTATCTGTAAGCTTCATCCACGGGAATCATTTCCGGAGAAATAATTGTCACCTTCCCCCGGACATTGTTATCGACAATGAAGTTCTTTTGGGTCAATTCCGAGATGAATTGTATTACGACGTTGATATCCGCATCGATGAAATTCAGTCTGATAGTCGACCCCGATCCGGCCCCTTGTGCCTGGGCCGATTGTTGCCCGGCAGGTGTGTTTCTCTGGTCCGCGGCGAAAGCGGGGAGATTCGATATCGCCAAAAAGGATATGCCGCAGCATAGGACGAGCATGAGCGGCCGGAAAATATTCATCTTTGAACAGGGCATTCGCATCATATATTACCTTTTCATTATTTTCGTCAATCAAACAGATATATTACAACTATCTTATGCTGTACTCAATAGCCGTTGGACGACCTCTTCTTTTAATTTCCACATTGGCCGAATCAGACGACTTCAAATCTTCATAGAGCTTAAGGGCTTGATCAACCGTGGTGATGGGACGTCCGTCAATAGCGGTGAGGATGTCCCCGTTTCTGAGACCCATTCTACGAAAAATCGAGTTGGGTTTGATATTGCTCAGAATCATACCGTCCGATTGGCCGTTCTCCGAGTGTGGCTGGATATTGATCTGTCCCATCAGTTCGGTAATGTTGTTCATGGCGCTGTCCACCTGGTTACGGCTCAGGCTTATTCGCCGACGGGATCTGGTAGCGGGAGTGGCCGTTGTCGGGCGCTGCGCAATAGCCCGTGTCGTCGATGACGATCTTTCATCCATCTTCTCCATCTCGAGAATCTCGTCTTTGCCAAGGAGCGAAAGTACCACTTTTTTTCGAAGAATCATTTTGACGGTGGCGTTTTGAATCGTGTCTCCTATCTTGTAAAGTTTCTGCTGCCGATCCTTTTCGTCTTCAATGATCGCATATGAATTGTCCCTGTCACCGTCAGCAGTGGCCCATAATTTGAGTTTCAATTGGGTCTGTTCCAGCGAATCCACTAAAATATCCGTTTTCGGTTTTTCCCCGTTCGTACTGGTGTTGAAAAGATTACGCTCGGTAATAACACGGTAGTCCGAAAACGGCGGCAGGATGACATCTTCTGTAACGTCATCCGAATGTGTGGCGGCTATCGGCGGCGGTGTATCGATCCGATATGAAAAGAAAGCGTAAGCGCCTTTCACACATAGATAGACGGCAAGGGTTATCAGCAGTAAATCCACAATTGGGAATAGTTTTTTAATTTCCATAATATGCACGTTTTTTTTCAACGGGAAGCACCAAATGCCCATCTGGGTGTCCCCAGCAAGCCGGTCACTCTCAGGTTAAAGTCGTCCTGCTCCGAAAGCAACGAAGAAAACAATTCCGCGGAACCCGTATTGTCCAATTTTGACAATAATTGTTGCTGGGGGGTTACGGTTATATCCAGATTCAATACGCTCCGGTCGTTCGGGGTTTCAAAGACAATGCTTCCCGAAAGGGTCGCGCTGAGTTCAGGTCCCTGGAAATCGCCTTTTTGCAGCTCCAGTTTGTTTCCCTCAACATCAAATGACAGATCAATCCTGTTAAAATTCAAAGTGTCCAATCCAATCATCGATATGGATGGAATTACCACACAGTCGGTAACGAAAACTTCTCCACTGCCGATGGTTTCCCGTACCGAAACGTCATCGAAATGCAATTGACCCGAAGCAGTGCCACTGAGACCGATATTTATCCGTTCCTGCAGCGCGGGAATCCGGTCCAATTGAAGTCCCGAAAAAATGCCGTTGATGGAAAAAATATCGCTCCCGGATTTCCGCGTCGAAGAAATCACACCCGACATGTTTCCCTGGTAGGCGATTGCATTGAATATGATCTCCTTGTCGGAAGTAAACAGGGACATCCATCCTGGGCGCAGAGTCAGCCGGTCCGCGAAAAAAGAACGGTTTCTTTTTTTGAAAATATGACATCTTTCATCGACAACGCCAACGGAAACTTGGGCTTCAAATCCCCGATGCTCAACTGAAGATCCGGAGCATCCCGCTGGATCCGGTTGACAATAGCGTTTCGAACCGCATCGGAAGGAAAGAGCACATACAGGAGAAGCGCCCCGACCAGCACCGCATACAGAACAAACAGCGTTATTTTTCTCGTCTTTGTCATTCAACCACGTTCTTTTTTATAAATATCGGAAACGTTTTAAAAGTGGCCGATACATACACTTCATATCTCGAATTTCCGGCTAGGTTACAATGGTTTCAACCTGCAGAACGACGTCAAGATATCCTTTCGTTTTGCTTGTTTCAGAAATAGACATCCGTTTGACATAAAGATTGTTGCCGGAATATTCAATCCGATACAGGAATTTCGAAAGCTGCTCCATCGTAATGGCCTGAAGCTTGAGATCGACCGTGTTGACCTTGTTGTCCGAAGATGTCGACCGCTTCATTCGGGAAACATTTCCCTTGATATCAATTTCACCAAGCAGGGAATCCAGATATGAAAACAGCGAAAAATTATGGTCTCTTTTTTCCAATGCCGCCCGGGTGCTGTCCGCTTTATTCTGAAGTGAATGGTATTCCTTCTGCAGTATTCGTATCTCTTTAAGTTCAACGTTTTTTTTAACCAACGCCCGGGATAGTTGTTCACGTTTTTCAATAAGCGGGTAAACCACCCACTGGATAACAATAAACAGCACAATGAAACAGATCACACCTGCTACGGCATACTTTTCTCGCTGATTCAAATTGATTTGCTTCATGATGTTTCCTCAATACTTGTTTGAATTTTCAGCTTGAAACGCACCCGGTCGCCGTCTCTGTCCATATCGGAGGGAATTTTAACCGAAATGAATCCATCTATTTTTTCGAGCCTTGTCTTTATATCATCAACTGTATTGAACGATGCGGCGGTACCGGTGATATGGATACCGTCTTCACCGGAAACAAGTTTTGAAAAATGAACATCCGTTTCTTTGGGAATTCCCTGACTGATCTTTTTAAGTATATCCACCGTTCGAAGTTGGGCGCCTGTATCTCCCGAAGCAAAAGCCGTCCTTTTTACAACTTTAATTTCAGACTTCATTTGGTCCAATGCCGCATTCCTGATGGGCTTTTTATCCGGAAACGTCTGTTTGAAAACCGTTGCGATTTGTTCATCCAGCAGTTCGACTTTATTCTGCGCCGTGTGGTTTACAGTCAGCATGAATATCAGCCAAAGCATCATAACCACACCGAGCAGGATCCCGGTTCTTCTCAATCCGTCACGATATTCCGACAATCTGGTTTTTGCAGCCAAAGGGCCTTTGCGAAAATTCATGCCCTTTAGACCTTCCATCATTATCAGGGATGAAGCCAGCGCGGCGTTGAAACATGAGCGGGGCAAATATTTGTATCGCGCTTCCACACCTTCAGTGCCCACAGGCGGCATCACATCGAGTATTCTGACGGGAATGGAAACGTCAGCTTCCAATTTTCCGGGGAAGGTCTCTTCCTTAAATCCATTTAAAAGAATATTGTCCGGCGTGGCTTTTACTTCGCTGAGTGACTCAAATCCGGCAATGCTTCTGCGAATCTGACGCCAAAGTTTTCCGCTATCGTTCGCATCCGGGGATGGCAGCGGAAAAGAACGGATAAATGCGATTTTTCCCGATAGGATCAAATACAGGGTGCAATCCTCGCCGTCGTAATCGACAAGAAGGAGCGTTTCATCGGGTTGTGCCTTTTGGGCTATCCATGTTGCCATGGGATATCCACCGGGGACAAGGATATTCGGGGTGATGCCGGAGGTCTCGACAACATCGATAAAAGATCCGAGCCGGGCGGTTTCGATGCCGGCGGCAATGATTCTTGTCTCCCCCTCGGGTCCCGTCAAGGGTAATTTCTGAAAATCGATGAGCAGGTTCTCAACGGGAAATGGAATGACGGACTCAAGCTCATAGGGGAGCATTTGCTGAATTTTCTTGGTTTCGTTGAAAGGAACAGCAAGATTTCTATAGAAAAAACGGTTCGAAGGCATCGATAGGACACATGCACAGTCTTTCAGATCAAATTCCCGTGAGATGGACTCGAGAGCGCCGGAGAGTCGCTCATGGTAATCACCTTTATCTGAAAAAGGAGCATGTATAAACCCGTCGAGGACATTCTTTTTCAGCCCGGTTTCGATGAGCACCGCGGACGCGGATGCCGATCTTATATCAAGTCCCAGTATTTTTCTGCTCATATATCACCGGTTATCGGTTGATGGATATTGGTCATTAGTCATTAGACATTGGTCATTAGACATTGGTCATTAGACATTGGTCATTAGACATTGGTCATTAGTCATTGGTCCATGGTCATTGGTCAATGGTCAATGGTCATTAGTCATTGGTGAATTGCCATTTTGTTGTTAGTCGTTTGATATTCGTTAAGAGTTTACATCGATCCGTTATTCAATTCCGTCAAACGGCCTGAATTCGTGCGCACTATACTCTATTTGTTTTGCCAACTCAAGACCTTACATCGCCACTTTCCTCTTCTCCCTTCAGCTTCCCTTCGAACGACCGCTTCGATGGTAAGCGCCGCATCCCTGAGTACCGCGCTTGAAGTGATCCTGAAAAGATCGCTTTCGGTCGTTATCAGTTGCGTATCGAGAGTCAGCTCATCCAGACCCGGGACTTCTTTATACCAGGTGGGCGACCTGAGATCATTCACATATGTTTCGTCGGCTTTTTCCGTGCGATAGTCCGCCATATCCTGTGCATAGGTTTCATAATCGTCCGGCAGGATGGCCGCCAGGACGGGAACACTTGCCGTATTGATATTGATTTTTCCGTCGAAGGTATAGTTGTCGTTCCCGGCCTCCACCATACCGTAGACGGTCATGTATTCCGAAAGCTGAATGATACCGTCCGTTGCGGAGAAGAACTCGGGCGGAAACCCCTTTACGCGGGCCAGATCGCCCAGATGGTCCAGGGGGGCATTCCGGCATTCATAGGGCGGGTCCAAATCCATATAATAAGAGGATTCCGCGCCGCTGAGCCCGGTTATGGCATCGTCATCATTGGAATCGATCCAGTCCTTCAGGGAGTTTATCATGATCATGTAATCCAGATCCTGAAGCGGCTCGTATTGATCCACCATAAACCCGAGCAACCGGTCCCATAACTTGAACTGAGTGGGATTAAACTCATGGCCCGGCAAGGAAACCAGCGCATTCACCTGGATACGGCTCCTTTCGTCAGTGATAACAACCGAGACACTTCCTTCGTCCGGCACAAGGTCCGCCATGCCTTCGGCAATCGTATCCGGATTGGCCCAATCCTCCTGAAGCGAATCGTCCTGGGACTCATGTTTGTCTTTCACCAGCATGGCCATGGCCATTTGAATTCCGGACGATGCCATTTGGGTCAACTCCGTCTGATAACGCCGTGCAACACTTGCGTCATAGGCGGTATTCATTTTCTGGTGCAGTGCCAGGGAGAGTGCAACCAATACGGTAATCACCATCAGTGAAATCAGCAGGGCAATCCCCCTTTGATTTCCCAAAATCGGCCGTCTGTTCATGGTGGTCATACCTTTTTCTCACGATATACGGGGATATAAACCCGTGTACTGATTAGAATCGGTGCATCTTCATCTCCGACTTTCAGCAAAATACCCATTGACCGTGGGGTCGAAAAATCGAATTCGGAAGATTCTGAATCCCAGGTCTCGCTCTCCTCCCCCTCTCCATTGAAATATGTAACGGAAAATTCCCGTACGTTTTTACAGACGATGGGGTCTGTGTCCTTTTCTTCAAACGTTTCATAAGGATAAAGATGGTCCGAACGTCGAAGAACATATTCACCACTGTCGAGGACGGTAACATAATATACGATTTCAGCAACGCCTTCCCTCTGTTGCTGGCGGCTGAAAGAGACATGAGCCAGAGAGGTGAAACGAATTCTTGAAAAGGAATTTCCGCCTGTATAGCTGCTATCGCCCTCGACCCTGTATGGGTCCGGATCTTCACCGGTTTCAGGCTGTTTGTAGGCGGGAGGGAGACAAACGGAGATAGCTTCAATATCCGTCACGATTCGGGTGAAACACCCCTGTACCATCTCGAATTGAAGTCCGGCACTGCTCAATGTCCTGTTTGAAGAGGTAAGAACACGAAATGATCCAAACAGGGTGGTTATGAGCAGGAAAAAAATAAACATGGCCGCCAGTATTTCGACCAGCGTGAATCCGTGCCGGTTATGAAGCATGATCGATCAAGGCTCCTCGTCAAAGAAACAATAGGTTTGAAGATGGTAATGAGCACTTCGGTCTTCCGGTTCAATATAAATATCTATTTTTTTGATACGTTTTGCCAGTTCCCCGAAGTAGTCTGTTGCAATTTCGGAGATCTCCGTTGTCCATCTGTATCCTGGGGCCTTTTCGCCGAAATCACCCTCGCCGGCGGTCAGAAAATCTTCGGGATCGGACAGGATTTCGGCGGCTTTTTGCCGGGCAAGCATCGGCGCTATCGCGTTGAATCGTGCATATCCGCCAAGGGCAATATTCTGGGCCTGAAGCTGGAAAATACCCACCAGTACGAGGGAGATGATGGAAAATGCGATCATGACCTCGAGAAGTGTAAATCCATCATCACTCTTCAAGTTCAACATACTCCTCTTTCATTTCGACCCAGCTTAAAAATGGTTCTATGAGAAATGAGCGGTAGGCGCCGTCGTCGTCTTCCATATGGATAATCGCCTTATCCGAATATCCTTTCGGATAAAAATAGATATCGGCCTGTCCGGAATCAATGGTCTCATCACCGGGATAGGCGACGTCCAGAAGAACACTGTCTTCGGAAAAAGCCTTTTCATGTTCTCTTTTCAGGCCCGAATCATCATCGTCGGGCATGGCGCCGTTTGAAATCCAAAGAAGATTGTCATCCAGATCAATGTGAAGGACGTAAACCTTCTTCTCCGATACGGCCCGGGCTTTTAATCTCGGCACCTGTACCAGAATCCATTGGGATGCTTTCCGGGTATCGTCGGTGAGAACATGTTGAAAACTGGGAATTGCCACAAACAGCATAATCCCGATAAGCGCCATAACTACGATAAGCTCGATCAGGGTGAAGCCGCGGATATCGACAACCTCCGCTTCAGGCAAAATCGAAAAATGCCGAAAGTTCGACATGCCGATCACTCATCAGTTTCCCAATTCGTTATATCCCTGTTTTCATCTTCCCCCCCCTGAACCCCGTCGGCGCCATAGGAATACAGGTCGAAAGCGGAATTCACTCCGGGACAGATGTAAATAAATTCCTTCCCCCAGGGATCTTTAGGGACAATCCCTTTTTCAAGATACCCCCCTTCGGGGAAGTTCTTTGCCGCTGTTCCGTCAGTCGGCGGTGTCACAAGGGCCTGAAGACCTTGTTCCGTGGTGGGATAGGTACCATTTTCCAATTTGTAGAACTTCAGAGCGGTTTCGATGCTTTCTATTTGCAGCCTTGCTTTGAGTTGACGGGCTTTTCCCGGCTTATCCATGACTTTGGGAACAATCAGAGTGGCCAGTATCCCGAGGATTACAAGCACGACCATTAATTCAATCAGAGTTATACCTTTTTGGGAACCCATATATGTTTTTCTCGTTGCGGACATCGTGCCTCCATAGCGTGTTTGATTAACAGCGCAAAAAATCGAAAGTGAAATATAGCACCTCGCCACGGACGGGTCAAACAGATGATTGTTGATATTAATTCAGAATGTTAAATATGATAATGTAAATATTGCAAGATTACCTGAGATATGAATAATTGCCGGTACCAATAGGTTCTTTTCGATTTCAAAAGCAGTCGCAAAAAGAAGGCCGCCAAGGATCTGGGGCAGGGGAATGCCTGAGGAGAGGGGATGCAGCAGCGAAAAAAACGTTGTCGAGATAATCAGGGCTGTCGGGAATCCCCATCGTCTGAAAAAAAGGAACACAATGCCTCGGAAAAACAGTTCTTCCGCCGCCGGGCTGATAATTCCTCCCGTAAGAAAATAGAGGAAAGTTACAGACATGCTTTTGGGCAGCGGCGCTTTTATATACTGCAGGGGACTGGTGCCAACCCCGTATAGGATCAGGATGCAAAAACCGGTAAAAAGGCCGAAAGCGAGGCTCCATAAAACACCTCTTCGAATGCCGCCGGGAATCCTGTCAGGGGCGAGTCCGATGTGCGAGATGTCCCCCTCATACCGGGTGGCGATCAAGACCAGGACAGCGGCGTCCAGAAACCGGACGCAGCCCAGAACGGCAAGCGCCGGGACATCCCATGCATGTATTATATGGGCACCGATAATTTCCAGAAATGCCACCGATACAACAGCGGCTAATAACGTTTTTAGTTTTATTCCAACAGCTTCCAATCAAACTACCTCAATACCGGCAAGTCATTATATTTAACCGGCCCTGTTCTGCTTCCATCCAAGGGACCTCAATGCCTGGTATGCATATCCCTGGACATACCAGTGTCGGGAAGTGTTTATTCTTTTCAAAATGGGAAGGACGGCCTTTCGATATCCCTTTTCCCGGAGGGCATCGTATGCCATGCAGGAGACAATCGGTTGCGGATCATCCAGGAATCGAAGCAATGCTTCATATACATCCGGGTGTTTGCTGTTTCTAAGAGATTTTACCCACCAGAGCCTTTCAGGAATGTAAGGGAGGTGTTTATTATAGGTTTCGCCGACATAATCCCGTGGATCGAGTTCACGGGCGGAAATGGTTCGCAGCGCCGCCACCCTCAGGCCCGGATCGCCGGATTGAAGGGCGTTCTTGAGTTGAGATGACCGCACCGATTCGGGGGCGAACAGGTGAAACGCGATCAAAACGCCCGCGCCTATTGCGACACAGGAAGCGGCGGATATCGGAAACCGCTTCCTGTGATTTACAAACCAGCCGACAGCTGTATCTGTAAGAACAAACATGCATATATAGATGACAATCGGAAGTCCGTATTTAATGGAAACGGCCAGAAACCGCCGGGTAAATTTCTGCCGATCACACCGACTGGAAAGACGATACAGGTATTCTCCCGGTGTTTTTAAAAAGACTTCCGTCTCAACCGATAAGACCGTTCGCCCCTTAGTTTCAAAGCCGATGCTTTCCCCTGAAACCCGGATAACGACATCGGGCATGAAATCCGTATCGATTGGCAAAAAATCGTAGTGAATCAGAGCGTGCCGGATTCGTTTGAGGTTTTCGTCGTCAGGCCCTGAGACGATTCGACAGGTTTTGAGTTGTTTGTTGAATAAAGGCTTGCAGGCTTCCGTCGGATAGGGGGAGTAACGATAATAAAATTGAGTAATCGCTTCTCCGGGTTTATTCGAGAGAAGTACGTAATCTCTTATGGATTTAAAAAAGTCCACCCCGGCGGGAACCGTCATCCACGCCGCGCCAAGCAGCGCCAGCACGATAATGTGCACGGATAACCGTTTCGTTGAAAGTTGCGTTGTCATATTATCCAGGCTGCGCAGCGTGAGTTTGAACACCGTAAAATAAGTGATCAGAAACCAGAAGGTTACGATGGGGTTAAATCCCTGCCAGTTGGCCATAACCATGCAGAAAATGACAAATCCCGAAAGGATGATAAGAAATATTCTGTTGCGCTTATATCCACGGTCCCATGCCCAGGCCAGACCATACACAAGGACAGGCATGACAATCCCCAGTGTCAGGGTGAAAAAGAGCGCGCCTTTATATGCCGTGGACAGCTTTTGAAGAGAGGGAAGAATGTGTTCGTTGGGCACCGGTAGATATCCTGCGCCAATGATCTGTCGGGTCGCCTGGAACAGGTTGAGGTTGGATCGATAAACCAGCAGTGTGAAAAAAAGCTGGGTCAGAATCATCCCAATTAAAATGATCAAAAGCGGAAGATATGATTTTTTCATCTCGAGAAAGTTAGTTCGTTTGCCACCGAATCACCGGTATGGGCAGATTCCGGATTGGCGCATTGTTTTCATGACACGAGCTGGTTCATTTCAATGATCGGCAACAGGATCGACAGAACGATAAACCCGATGACCACGCCCATCAGGAGAATCATCACCGGTTCCAGTAGCGCTGTCATGCCGATTATGGCATTTTCCGCTTCGGTTTCGTAAACGTTCGCCACCTTGTTGAGCATTGTCTCCAATCCGCCGCTTTGCTCGCCGACCTGAACCATCTGCACGGTAAGGTGTGGAAAGATAGTATGTTCCGATAGTGCCTGACCAAGGCCCTGGCCTTTACCGACCTCTTCGGCGGTTTTTTCAATGGCCCGCGACACCAGTACGTTTCCGACAATGTTTTTGACAATATCGAGCGCCGTCAGCATCGGGACGCCGTTTTCAAGAAGAGACGACAATGTTCTGGAAAATCTCGCGACGGACAATTTCTGGACAAGAGGTCCTGTAACGGGAAGCGTCAGCTTGACGCGGTCAAAGAGAATTTTGCCCTTTTCGGTTTTTTTTAAACTCCGGAATGCAAAAAAGGAAATCACAACAACCAGGAGAAGAATCCACCAATAGGATTTCATCAGATCACTTGTGGTGATCAGAAACAGGGTGGGGGCCGGAAGTGTCTTTTCCATTTCGACAAATATGGAGGTGATGTTCGGGACAATAACCGTCAGCAGGAAAATAAGTATACCTGTCCCGAAAAAAGCCATAAAAATGGGATAAATCATCTTTGAACGGATTCGTGAGGTCAGCGCCTCCTGTTTTTCGGAAATATCCGCCAGGCGCTCCAGGACGATTTCAAGCGTCCCCGAACTCTCCCCGGCATGTACCATGTTGATGTAAAGGGGTGAAAACACATTCTTGTAGGACGATAGCGCATTCGCGAGGCTGCTTCCTTCAACAACGGCGGTTTTGATCTGGGCAATAATTTTTTTGAAAGATGGCGCCGAAATCTGGTGAACGAGGGTGTCGATCGCAGTCACCAACGGAAATCCTGCCTCCAGGAGTGTCGCGAGTTGTCGGGTCATCATGGAAAGGTCGGCGGACTTCACCCGGTCGAACAACCGGATTGTCTTCAGGTCCGGGCGATTTTCGTCGACCGTCGATCGCTCGACCTGTTTTATGGAAACGGGGTATGTCTGGTTTCCCCTAAGTTTCTGGCGGGCTGCCGAAGCACTTTCGGCATCTATAATACCGGTAACGGACTTTCCTTTTTTATCCAGAGCTTTGTATTCGTAAACCGGCATCGTACATCCATCAAGAGGTTTCTGTCATTTGGAAATCGGCCGCGGAATCCCGACAATTCAGGAATACTGTTCCATATCATAACGTGTTCGTTCTTATAAATTATAAACGGGGATTTGTAAATGCCGTCAATGCGTATCAGTTTATTCTCTTTAGTCGTGCCGAAAAAAAACCATCCATCGAAAGCCGGTTGGGGTAGGTCCTGAAGAATCCCTTTTCAGTGATACAATCGGACGGGAGCAGTTTCAGTGAATGAAGCGGTTCTGGTTGAAAATTCGGATTCGATTTTAAAAACGCCTCCACAACGGATTCAGTTTCCTCCGGCTCGGTGCTGCAAACCACATAGACGATAATCCCGGAAGGTTTCAACAGGGGGGCAAGATTCTCCAGGAGACGAATTTGAATATCGTGAAGCCGGAACAGATCCTTTTCGGAAACCGACCACTTGGCATCCGGGTTCCTTCTGAGAACGCCCAAACCGGAACAGGGTGCATCGAGAAGGATTCTATCGAAAGGCGCCTGTCGCGGGCGCCAGCGGGAGGAGAGATCGTGACAGAATGTTTCAACGATTGAGATTCCCAGGCGCTGCATCTCCTTTTTCAGTTTTTTGAGCTTTTGAGACTCCTTATCTACAGCGTACAACTCCCCTCTGTTCCGCATCAACTGTGCCGTATGGCCGGTTTTCCCGCCCAGGCCGGCGCAGGCGTCAAGAACGGTTTCTCCTGGTTTCGGGGCAAGGATATGTCCCGCAAGTTGAGCGGCTTCGTCCTGAACCTGAAAATCTCCATTCATGAACCCCGGCATATCCGAAACAGCGCCTTTGGGATTAGCGAACGAAATGCCTTCGGGGGAAAATTCGGTGGCGGATATCTCTTCCGCGTTTCCATGAAAATCCGTCAACAGCTCTTTCCGCGATTTTTGAAGCGTATTTGTTCTGATGGTGATGGGCGGAATGCTGTTGACCGCATTACAGATCATGTCGGTTCCGGATTCTCCGAACCGTTTTTTCCATCGGCTGAATAGCCATCCGGGGATCGATTTCTCAACGGCCCCGCCGGAAGAAGGCGGCAATGGTCCGGCCGAAGCTTTCCTCAGCACTGCATTGACAAACCGTACGGTCCATTGGGCGGAAACGGATTTGGCCATTTCAACGGACGTGTTGACGGCCGCCGAGTTAGGAATCCGATCCATGTATATAATCTGGAACAGGGCAAGACGGAGAACATTGAGAACTTTGGGCTTTATTTTTCGAAGGGCGGTATTTGAAAAGTGAGAAATGATCTCGTCGATTCTGGACCGATACCTGAGAACACCGTAAACCAGGGCCTGCATCAATGCCCGGTCCCGTTTTTCAGGGAATTTAACCGTTTCGTATGATGCATCTATGAGCGCATCCAGGGTTTTATCACCCGTATCGAGTTCATTGAGAATGCGGAGGGCAATTCTGCGTGGATCAGTTGCCATTATGACAATCTATCACCAGGTGAAAGCGAATATCCCCGCAGAAAATCCTGAACCGGAAGCCGTTTACCCGAAGCGCTCTGGATTTCAAGTATCTTGAGGATGCCGTCCCCGGTGTTTATTCGAAGCTCTCCGGGAAAAGATTCCATGACGGTTCCGGGCAGGTCTGTGTTCATTCCGGGCAGTGCCCGGGCCGAAATTATCTTCAATCGTCGTTCCTTATGAAATGTAAACGCACCTGGCCAGGGCGTAACTCCCTGAATCCGATTTATAATCCGTGATGCCGGCATTGACCAGTCAATACGCCCATCCGCCTTTCTCAGCATGGGGGCAAACGTAACTTCCTCGGAATTTTGGGGGACAGGCGTAAGACTTCCTGAAAGCATCACTCGAATCGTTTCGAGAACAAGGGCCGCTCCGGAAAGGGCCAGTCTGTTATGGAGTGTTTCGGATGTATCCTCGGGAGCGATGACGATGCGCTCGGTCATGAGAATATCGCCGGTATCCATCCCGGTTTTCATTTTTATAGTAGTGACGCCGGTTTCCGTCTCACCATTCATAAGCGCCCGTTGAATCGGCGCTGCCCCTCGATATTTCGGAAGCAGCGACGCATGAAGGTTGATTGGGGCAACGCGCGGAATGGACAGAATGTCGGGTGGTAAAATATGACCAAAGGCAACCACCACGAAGAAATCCGGAGCGGGGGCGTTCAAACGTTCTTTTATTCCTGGGTCCGATATGGTCGCCGGTTGTATTACGTCACACCCCAGCTCGAGGGCGACAGTTTTAACCGGAGGCGCCAGCAGCTTCTTACCCCTGCCTTTGGGTCGGTCAGGCTGTGTAACCACCAGTTCCGGTATGAGCCCGTTCGTATGCAGTTCACGAAGTGTGGGCACCGCAAAATCAGGAGTTCCCATGAAAATAAGGCTCGGTTTTTCGTTCACGATTTCTTCAATTGCTTCATGATGCGTTTCTTGTAAAGCTGTCGCTTCAGGGAGCTGATACGGTCGATAAAAAGCTTTCCCAGGAGATGGTCGATTTCATGCTGAAGCACAATAGCCAGAAACCCCTCCGCCTCAATGTTGACGGGATTTCCATCTCGGTCGAGACCTTCAACGAGAACCGATCGGGCGCGACGGACATTTGAACGATAATCGGGAACACTCAGGCAGCCTTCATCTTCGGAAACGATGGTACCGTGGCTCTCCACAATCTTCGGATTCACCAACACCTGGTA
Source organism: Desulfobacterales bacterium (assembly GCA_963677545.2). Lineage (GTDB taxonomy): Bacteria > Desulfobacterota > Desulfobacteria > Desulfobacterales > JAFDDL01 > JBECKW01. The sequence continues at coordinate 303,854 of CAXXKH010000026.1, forward strand.
ATCGCCTCTTTTTTCCTCGGCTTTGGAATCAAAAACGATGAGACTCCCATCAAATCCCACCTGTGTCGCCGCCAGGCCGACACCGGGTGCCGCATACATGGTTTCCGCCATGTTGGTTATCCTGTTTTGCAGTTCACCGTCCACATTTTCAATCGGTCGTGTCGGAGTAAGCAAAATCCGATTCGGGAATGTCAATATTTCGAGAATACTCAAAATGGCTCCTGCTCTACGATGTCTTGGTCATTTATGACTAAAAAGGGCATGAAAACCTTTAAATTATTTTCTAACGGCGGGATTATATCCCAAGTTATCTTTTTCCTCAAGTACCGACTAAGAATTGATCCCCGATTCATGAGAAATCTTCCAGACATTGATACTGAGCGCCCCGGCCGAAAAAAACCCCATCAATATCACCGGAAACATCTGCAACACATGGTTGGCCAGGGTAAAACCCGCCGCCGTTTGTGAAGAGATACCGAAAAGGGACAACGCAAATACGCCCCCGGCTTCCCACAACCCCCAGAAGCCGGGGGCGGATGGCAGTGCGATAAAAAAGCAGACGATTACCATGACCATACTGAACTCATACAGAGACAAATCCACCCCGGGGCAACCGAAGGCCATTATATAATACGACACGGCGGTAAGAAACCATATCATGACGGTTATCCCGATGCAGGCACCCGTTTTCCATGGATATTTTATGAGCGAGAGGCCATCTCCGGCATGATCCATCAAGCGGTTTATTCGCATCGACACGGAACGTCTGAACTTTTCACGAAGCGAATCGCCGCAAAAAAAAAGAAGGATTCGCGGTAATCCGTCGGATATCCGTTTGAGGATATTCCTGGTTTTTTCAAAGGCGACAAGAACGATGCCCGCCAGCAGAATAAGGCACAGTCTGAATGAATTTGCGCCCAATGCCTCCAGTGTTTCTTTGCTTAATTGATGGTTCCCGAAAGAAACATGCAGGTTGGTGTCCATCGGAATCGTGGCCAGCGCCAGGGCAAGAATAACAATCATTAAAATGACATCCATCACTCTTTCTGCGGCAACAGTGGCAAGCCCGGCCGTAAAAGGGACCGCCTGCCTGCGGTTCAGTATCAATGGCCTCGCCGCTTCTCCGATACGGCCGGGAAGGATGCAGTTGAGCATGAATCCGATCATCATGGGGTGATAGGAGTGCCAGAAATCCACGTTTACGGTTGTACTGAGGATGATGCGCCACCGTACCGCCCGGAGAAAAAAACCGGCAACTATCAGCAGAGCGGCCGGGAGAAACCAGACATAGTTGATGGTTCCCATGTACGTCATCAGATCCATAAAGGGAACATTTCGAAACGCCAGATAGAGCGTTACGGAAGAGAGCAGGACACCGACAGCAAGGGATATGATCAGCTTCTTGCTCATAATGACAGGAGATCGCGTGCCCGCAGGATATCCTTATTTATCTGATCGGATAATTGCTGAAGATCCGAAAACTTCATTTCTTCCCGAATGCGCTGGATAAAGTTGACCCGGATCTTTTTGTCGTAGATATTTTTGTTGAAATCAATCAGATGGACTTCAATCGTATAGATGTGATCATCAAAGGTCGGGCTGTAGCCGATATTTGCGACCCCTTTGTATTTTTCACCCAGGCATTCCACCGTAACGGCGTAAACGCCCATTTTTGGGCACAGCTCGTCCTGCAGATGAATATTGGCCGTGGGAAACCCGAGGAGTTTTCCGCCCCGATTCCGTCCGGTGACAACATCGCCCCGAATCTGATAATGGCGGCCGAGCAGTTTCTGCGCTTCGGAAACATTGCCGTCCATGACAAGCTCTCTGATCCTGGTGCTGCTGATTCGGCCCGTTTCCGGCGCGGAAAATTGAACACCGGGAACCTGAATCACCTCAAAACCAAACTTTTTCGCGTCCGATCTCAAGCTTGTCAAATTCCCTTGTCGCTTGCTTCCGTAGGAGTAGTCGTCCCCAACAACAATCGCTTTCATTCCCAGTTTGCGGACGAGGAGATCTTCCACGAACGCATCGGCGGAAATATCCGCGAACGCTTTGTTAAAAGGCACACAGATGAGCACATCGATACCGGTCCTGGAAATTAACTCTGCCTTTTGTTCTAAAAGCGTAATAAGGGGAGGACCCTCTGAATTGCTCAGGACTCTGGCGGGGTGAGGCTCAAAGGTCATGGCAACGGAAGTGCCGTCTATCGCTTTCGCTTTTTCAATGGTTTGATAAAAAAGGGCCTGATGTCCGATGTGAACGCCGTCGAAATTGCCTATGGTAACAACCGCCTTTGAAAAGGGGGACTGTATGGTATTTAAATCGTCTATTTGCTTCATATTTTAAAAAGAAAAAAATCAATATATTCATCTTGACACACAATAAAGAAAAGCATATATAGACCACCCACTGGCTGAAAGCAATCTTTTTTCAGCCGACATAACATGCCGAAGTGGCGGAATTGGTAGACGCGCTAGGTTCAGGGTCTAGTGGGAGCACTCCCGTGGAGGTTCAAATCCTCTCTTCGGCACCATGTCTATAAAGGTCTTGGTAATCCCAAGGCCTTTTTTATTGATTACAACTGAAATCCCTTAATTTTGTTGACTTGGGTACTTGTTTCGCCTAAAGTTACTATATATTTAATACGTTTACATATCCGTAAGCGCAACAACAAGGGCAGGATCATGAAACGAATTGCGAACAAAAAAAAACAACTTGAACGCAGAAGGCATGAACGTTTCAACACCAAAGATGTTGCTTTTGCCATACTCAGAACGGATGTGGATGAAGAGTTGGGGCAGATTATCAATATCAGCCTGGGGGGGCTTGCTTTTCAATATTTTGTCGGTAATCGTGAGCTTCGAAAAGCGGAAAAGCTCGATGTGATCCTTGCGGAAAACGGGCTTCACGTCGATAACATCAGATATCATGTCGTTGAAGATTATGAACTGGTCAATGAACTCCCTTTCACCTCGATAACCAAGCGGGAACAACGGGTATATTTTGACAGCCTGACGGATGATCAGAAAGCGGGCATCAGCGGTTTTATCAAGGAGCATACTTACCCGGGGCAATAGCTTCAATATCCGGATTGCAGCCGGGTATCGGATACGACCATAACAGGGCAGGGGGGATATATTCACCTGCCTTTTCTTTTAGGGACCATATGGGATTCATAGGCAAACTTGTTGGCGGAACCATAGGCTTCGCTATTGGCGGCCCACTGGGAGCACTGGCGGGCGCGGCTTTCGGCCATTCGTATGATAGAGCCGGCGATTTAGAGTACCCGTTTGAAACAAGAGGAATTACCGGGAACCAGGCACAGAGTCAGGTGATCTTTTTCGTCGGTACTTTTTCAATGCTGGCCAAGCTCGCGCGATGTGACGGGCGCATCACGCCCCAGGAGGTCGATGCCGTTGAACGATTCATGGCGGAAGATCTGGGTTTGGATCCGGACAGCAGGCGGGTGGCAAGGGGGATTTTCAACAAGGCGGTGGAATCCGTCGAAACATTTCAGGATTATGCGTCCCAGTTTTACAGTCAGTTTCATTCCGAGCCCCATCTTCTAGAAATGATGGTCGATATTATGCTTCGTGTCTCGCTTTCCGACGGCAGTCTGTCCGCACAGGAAGAATCGATTATTCTTTCGGCGGTCAGGCTTTTTCATCTGAGTGAAGAGACCTATTCGAATTTAAAGGCAAAATACCATGGCGGTGATTTGAACACATATTATTCGGTGCTCGATGCAAATGCCGAGAACACTGACGAAGAGATAAAGAAAAAATATCGCAAGCTCGTCTCGGAATATCATCCGGATAAAATCGCCGCCAAAGGACTTCCGGATGCGTTTATACAATTCGCTAATGATAAATTCCGGGAAATACAGGATGCTTACGAGAAAATAAAGGAACAGCGGGGGATTAAATAGGGGAGGCAAGAACCCCGCGATCCCCAATGCGCTTCTCGATTTTCACCGAAACGAACCTGTTTCCTTCGCCGGAATAGTTGTCCAGGAATACCGGCACATAATTGGATGTTCGTCCCTTGAACGTTCCGGGGCTATTGCCGACCGCTCCTTCCAGCAAAACCTCGGTTTTCCCGCCGACAAGAGAATCATAAAACACCCGTCTCTTTTTTACACCCAGGGCACGAATTTGGGCCGCCCGCGATTTGATTGACTGTTGAGGTACTTTATTCGGCATGTTGAAGGCGGGCGTTTTCTTCCTTGGCGAAAATGGAAACACATGTAGATACGTCACGGGAAGAGATTCAACAAGATCAAAAGTGCTTTTAAAGGCGGAATCGGTTTCACCGGGAAACCCCACCAACACGTCCATGCCAATGGCCGCATCCGGTATTTTATCATGAATGCCGTGAACGAGATCCGCGAAAAAAGACCTGCTGTATGTGCGTCCCATTTTTTTTAAAACAGCATTGTCCCCACTCTGCAGGGGGATGTGGAAATGCCGGCAGAAACGATTTGAACCCGCCACCAGCGTTACGATTTCATCCGACAGTTCCGCCGGCTCGATGGAACTCAACCGGATGCGATTAATGATCCCGAGGCTGTCGATTTGTCTGAGCAACGCAATAAGAGAGGTTTTCGGATTCAGATCGAGGCCGTAGTTCCCGAGATGAATGCCGGAGAGCACCACTTCGTTATACCCGGCTCTTTGAAAGCCGTGTAAGTTTGAAAGAACCTGGGCTTCCGGCATGCTTCGGCTTCTCCCCCGGGCCCTCGGCACAATACAGTACGTGCAATAAGCGTTGCATCCATCCTGTATCTTTAAAACGGCCCGGGTTCTGGTCCCTCTGTTATCCTCCGGGGCGAACGACAGCGTATCGGACCAGACGGTTTCCGTCCGACGGGAAGGGGCGGTGCTATTGGATAGAATGGCCGAAACGACCCGCCCCTTTTCAGCCTGGGGGATAATATCATGAACCCCTTTAATCTGCCTGATCTCATCGGGCTGAGTCTGGGCGTAACAGCCGGTGACAATTATCCTGGCCCTCGGATAAGCTCGAATTGCCTTTCGAATGGCCTGTCGGGACTGCATTGACGCTTTTTCCGTCACGGTGCAGGTGTTGATGATGCAAACGGTTTTGGACCCGGCATCGGTTTCGAATTCCAACGGATCCGTCTCCGCTTCCAATTCTGAATACCCCTCTTTCCGAAGAGAGGCGCAAATCGTTTCGGTTTCGGATTGGTTTACCCGACATCCCAGGGTTTTGACTACAAAATGTTTCATGATGAAATAATACCGGCGCCGAGAACCCGGTCTTCCGAATAAAAGACAGCCCCCTGTCCCGGGGTAGCGGCGTTTTGAGGTGAAAAGAACCGAACCAATACTTCTCCGGCGCCGTAGGGAAGCAGCGTGGCCGGAACCGCCCGATGACGATAGCGGAGACGGACACTGACCGTCAGGGGAAAATCAGCGGGAGGATCGATCCAGTTCAGTTGCTCTACAATACATGATGTTGATGACAGGTCCGGCTTTCGCCCGACCACCAATGTGTTTTTGTCTATTTCCAAACGGAGGACATAGTACGGTTCGCTTGATGGACAGTTGATCCCGCGTCGCTGGCCAATGGTAAACAGATGAAGTCCGGAATGATGCCCGACGGTTTCACCATCGACTGTAACGATAGGACCCGGTTCGGGGGTTATCCCGCCGTATTGCTCCAGGAAATCGCTGTAGTTTTTTTCCTGGATAAAACAGACATCCTGGCTTTCGCCAGTGGCAACCGGCTTCAGTCCTTTTTCATCCGCAAATGCCTTTGTTTCACTCTTGGACATTTTTCCAAGCGGGAAGCAGGCCTGTGAAAGCTGATGCCGGGAAAGAAAGGCGAGAAAATAGGACTGGTCCTTTCGACGGTCCAGGCCCCGAAGCAGCTGATATCTGCCGTCACCCTCACGGGTTACCCGTGCATAGTGACCGGTTGCAAGCAAATCGGCGCCTTTCTCTTTTGCGACGGAAAGAAGTGCGTCGAACTTAATCCTGGGGTTGCATACGAGACAAGGATTGGGCGTTTTCCCATCACGATATGTCCGGATGAAATAATCCACAACCTCCCTGCGAAACAGCCGGCTCAGGTCCACCGTATGAATCGAAATGCCGAGTTGTTCACCCGATTCGCGCAGTGGGTCGTGATCCATCGGCGAAGCGGATGCTTCAAACCCGGTTGTAAAATGGATACCGAAAACCGGGTTCCCTGCTTCTTTCAGGATGCAGGCGGATACGAGCGAATCTATGCCGCCGCTCATAGCGATTGCAATGGTTGGCTTCATTCAAAAAAGGCTTGATCCGAGGGCCTGATTTCCATTGCCTTGGGAGGACACGCGGAAACACACAATTCACAGACACTGCATTTGCTTTCATCGAATTCAACCGTCATTTCGGGACGCTTTATAAAAAGCGCGCCCGTCGGACATACGGCTGTACAGGCACCGCAATGGGTGCATTTGCGTTTGATGCGTTTGATCGCTTTTCCGGCTTTGTCCACCTTGATGCCCTGCTGTTTCAGAAAATCGATCCCTTCCTGAAAAGTCTTTCTTCTTCCAAACAGTTCCAGCACCATGATGCCTTCTTTTCTAGGAAGAATCTCGGCCTTGAGTATATTGAACGTCAGGTCAAAATCCCTGGCCAGTTGACACACCAGCGGTTTTTGCACCTCGGTCTTTGGAAAATGCAGAATCAATATTTTGGAATGCACAATAACCCTCCGGAAAACTCTTTATTTTTGCGTTTAAGAATAGTACGTTAATTGTATTTTACAGGGTTGTCAACACGAGAGAATCCGGATTCCATCAAAACCCGATAAGCCGAACCATGAACAAATTTGCATTCCGAACGACCGGCCTTCTTGTCAAAGCCCTGTATAACCTTTCCAAGGCCAGGTTCAACCTTCACGGTCAGGAAAATATCCCCGAAGGACCGGTAATTTTTGTAGTCAATCACTTTACCCGTCTCGAAACATTCCTGTTCCCTTATGTGGTACATACCCTGATTAAAAAGCCGTTGTGGTCTCTGGCTTCCGCCGATCTTTTCAGGGGTGCTTTCGGTGAATATCTCGAAAAAGTCGGCGCTGTCTCGAACAAAGCACCGAACCGTGATCAACTCATCGTCAACTCCCTTCTCACCGGAAATGCCGACTGGATTATCTTTCCCGAAGGCCGGATGGTAAAAAACAAAAAAATTGTCGAAAAAGGGAAATTCATTATCTCCTATGCCGGAGGGAAACACCCCCCGCACACCGGCGCGGCAACCCTTGCGCTGCGAACCGAATTCTACAGGAAACGTATTCTGAGTCTGGCGTCAACGGATCATCAGGAAGCTGAGAGATTGATGTCTCTCTTTCAAATCGACGGCATCGATGACATCCGTGATCGTCAAGTGGTTATTCTGCCGGTAAATATCAGTTATTATCCGCTTCGTGCCCGGGAAAACATTCTGAGCAAACTGGCTGTCAGTCTGATGGAAAATCTGCCGGAAAAGATCCTGGAAGAGTTGATGACCGAAGGGTCCATGCTCCTCTCAGGTGTCGATATCGACATCCGTTTCGGCGTCCCCATTCCTGTTCAATGCTGTCTGGACTGCAGATGTATCGACCGGGATGTGTTCAGCCGTGAATCCTTCGATTTTGACGATCCCATTCAATCCAGGAATCGAATGCGCCGTGAGGCGCTGAAAATCATGCAGTCATATATGTCAGCCATATACGATATGACAACCGTCAATCACGATCATCTGTTTGCTTCGATACTCAGGCGGATGCCCCGGCGTCGGTTCAGAGAGATGGACCTGAGGAGACGCGTGTTTCTTGTGGCATCGTCCGAATTTAAAAAAGCACCCGTGTATAGGCATAGCAGCCTGGAGGAGAATCAAATCCCGCTGATCACGGATGACCGATATCGAAAATTCGGCGATTTTATGGATCTGGCCCTTGAAAAAAGCGTCGTATTTAAAAAAAACGGATGGTTCAGAAAGGATGTCTCCAGGTTTTCCTCCGCTCTCGATTTCAACCGGGCGCGAATAGACAATCCGATTGCCGTAATGGCAAACGAAGTGGAGGCCATCAGGCAGCTTCAACAGCGTCTCCGCCGCGTTTCATTTCAGCCCGGCTGGTGGATCCGCCGTCAGACCGCGGCTTTCTTGATCAAACAACAATTAGCGACATTCCAAAACGATTATCAGCGGTTCTATCACCCGGACGAATCCAAGCCGAAAGAGATCTGCAAACCGTTTCTTATCAAGGGCAAATCCGGTATGCCGGGTGTTCTGCTCATACATGGTTATATGTCGGCGCCTGCCGAGATGAAGGAACTGGCCGATTTCCTGGGACGTCTCGGGTTTTGGGTATACGCGGTGAGACTTTCCGGTCACGGCACGGCACCGGAGGACCTGGCCGAACGGACCTATCATGAGTGGATACAGTCCGTCGACACCGGCTATGGTATCATCAGCAGTTTGTGTCGACAGGTTGTGGTGGGTGGTTTTTCAGCCGGTGGCGGACTCGCGTTGGAATTTGCCTCTAGAATGCCGGTCATTTCAGGCGTCTTTTCCGTCTCTCCCCCCATGCGCCTGCGAAATCCCTTATCGAGACTGGCTCCCGGTATAGATGCCGTCAATCGTTCTCTACGGAAAGTTAAAATCGGGGGGCTTTCAAAATCCTATATCGAAAACCATCCAGAGAACCCAGGCATCAATTATCTGCGAAATCCCATATCCGGTGTCCATCAGCTCGAACGACTCATGAAGTCCCTGTATGAAAAACTGCCGCTGATTCAGGTGCCTGCACTCGTCACCCAGGCAAAAGGTGATCCGGTCGTAGATCCCCGTGGGTCTCTGGAAACACTGAACAAAATTGGTTCGGTAGACAAATCATATGTGACGTTTGATTTCGACCGTCACGGCATCCTTCTCGGCAACGGCGCCGAGAAAGTGCACCGGACTTTGGGTGAGTTCATCAAGAGGGTTGCCACATAAGCCGATTCCGAAAGGCTTTAGGTGCTTTTGACGTATTGCGTATTATTAGGACACAGGTTTCGGGTGTCAGGTGTCAGGTGTCAGGTGTCAGTTTCCACGCTCGATTCCTGACACCTGAAACCTTTTTTTCCTTACTTGCCGGTAATCAGAAGACTTGCCGGATCAAGCATCAAAAAGGAATCGTTTTTCTCCCCCGAGGCCCCTTTTATCGCTCGAATGTGAATTTTGTCTTCTTCGGGCTTCAACTGAACAACGGCATCGAAAGCGTCCATTAAATCAACAAACTTCACCGGCAAACCGTTTTCATCGGCCGCTTCATGTCGATGGGTACGGGCGGTCAGCCACACAGGAAACCCTCCGGTTTCAGCCAGATGCTTCAGCTCTTCAATAAGATTAAGCTCCTGATCATCAAAGGGAATACCGTCGATAATAACCAGATCGGGCTTAAAGATGCTCTGGGCGGTCAGGTCGGTCAGCCGCTCCTCGAGTTTCGGCACGCTGAATCCTTCCACCCTGAAGGTCATAATAAACCGTTTGGGAAGTATCGATTCCCATATTTCATGAGCCGGTTTGACGCGATACTCCTCCGTGATGTGTCGAAACACCTCTTCATACCAGAGGCTGACTTTATTTACCGGATCATCAAGACTGATATGCAGCACTTTTTTGTCTCTCAACAATCCGTTCAATGCAAGCTGTACCAGGAACGCCGTTTTTCCGACACCCGCTCGTGCCAACACGGCGCCCATCTGTCCGGCTTGAAGTTGTCGATCTTCTTCTCCACTCAACAGGCGCAGTGGATTCCTGAGGATAAGGTCTTTTTTTTCCATTCTGAAACTCCTCTCTTATTTAGACGCCGGAACTAGACGTTTTTCTTCTTTTCCTGATATTCTTTTTCAAGTTCTTCCGCAACCTGTTTCGGCACCTGCTTATAGGTGGCGAATTCCATGGTGAATTGCGCCTGCCCCTGGGTGAGGGATCGAATCACCGTTGAATATCCGAACATCTCCGCCAGTGGAACCTGCGCCTCAATGGTGCACTGCGGGCCCTCGTCCTGGGCGCCGATAATGATACCGCGCCGCTGGTTGAGAGATCCCATGACAGCCCCCTGAAAATCGGTGGGACTTTCAACGACCACTTTCATGATCGGCTCGTGAATAACCGGTTTGGCCTTGGCATATCCCTGGAGAAACGCACCACGGGCAGCCGCCTGGAATGCCATTTCAGAAGAATCGACAGCATGGGAGGCGCCGTCATTGATGACCACCCGGATCCCGGTAACAGGATATTCCATTCGAGGCCCTTTGCTGAGGCACTGCCGAAATCCCTTTTCGCAGGAGGGGATATATTGGGTCGGAATGGCGCCGCCCGTCACCTTGTTTTCAAATGCAAAATCTTCGTCCGACAACGGTTCGAGATATCCCGCGACACGACCGTACTGCCCCGCGCCACCAGTCTGCTTTTTGTGAATATAATCAAACGCCGCCTGCTGGGTAATGGTCTCTCTGTATGCCACCTGCGGTTTTCCCGTGGTCACTTCGGCCTTGTATTCCCGCTTCATCCGCTCCACATAGACTTCCAAGTGGAGTTCTCCCATGCCTTCGATGATGGTTTCGTTAGTCTCTTCGTCGACAAATGTCCTGAAAGTCGGATCTTCCTTTGTAAATCGGTTCAGCGCTTTGGACATGTTGATTTGCGATTTGTTGTCCGTGGGCGTCAATGACAGGGAGATCACCGGGTCCGGCACAAACATGGATGTCATGGTCAAGTTGACACCCGGGGCCGAAAATGTATCCCCCGAAGCGCAATCGATACCGAACATGGCCCCGATGAATCCGGCAGGGATAACATCGATATCTTCCATCTGGTTGGCATGCATTCGGCAGAGCCGGCCGACCTTATATTTTTTCCCGTTTCTGATGTTGACGATGGTATCGCCTTTCTTAATGCTTCCCTGATATACCCGTATATAGGTCAACTGTCCGAAGGGGCCATCCTCCAGTTTAAAGGCCAGGGAAACAAGCGGATCTTTCTGCTCGCCCGAAAGGATGACGGGTGTTTCTTCATTTTTTATATCCAGTGCGGTGTTCTGAACATCGTTGGGGCAGGGAAGAAACATGTTGACCGCATTCAGAAGGGGCTGAACGCCTTTGTTCTTATATGCGGAGCCCATTAATACGGGTGTAATCCTTCGCGTGATAACCCCTTCCCGAATTGCGGTCCAGAGGAGTTCGGTGGGTATCTCCTTCTCCTCCAGAACCGCTTCAGTAAGCTCATCGGAAAAAAGGCTTGCCGAATCGATAAGTATTTCGCGCCGACGTTTTGCTTCCTCCAGCAGTGATTCAGGAATCGGTTCAACCCGAACGGTTTCCCCATTGTCCCCGTCAAAATAGAGCGCCTCCATGGAAACGAGATCAACAACCCCCTGAAAATCAGCCTCCAAACCAATGGGCAGCTGCAGGGAAACGGCATTATGACCGAGCTTGTTTTTAAGCTGATCGATCACGCGGTCCGGATTTGCTCCGCTGCGGTCGCATTTGTTGATAAATGCGATACACGGCACATTGTACCGCTTCATTTGTTGATCAACGGTAATGGATTGTGACTGCACGCCGCCCACGGAGCACAATACCAGGATCGCACTATCGAGGACACGAAGAGAACGTTCGACCTCGATGGTGAAGTCAACATGCCCCGGTGTGTCGATAATATTTATCTCATGCGCTTTCCATTGGCAGAAAGTCGCGGCGGATGCGATGGTGATGCCCCGCTCTTTTTCGAGTTCCATGGAGTCCATGGTCGCACCGACGCCGTCTTTTCCTTTAACGTCATGGATGGCATGGATGCGCTGGGTATAATACAAAATTCGTTCGGTCAGGGTTGTTTTTCCCGAATCGATGTGCGCACTGATGCCTATGTTTCTAACTTTACTGATATCGTATTTCATCTCCGTCACCTGATCTCCTTTTAGGGAGCATCTCTATCATGTCAAATAAAAAACCCTTCATCCTGTCGCAGCTGTCCAGATGAGGGGTGTCTGTTCGTTCCGATTTTTTATCGTAATACATAGCCTTCGTATGTAAAACTAGTGAAATATAATTGAGTGCTTTTGTGTTGTCAAGATAAATTTGATTTATATCGTCTTTTTTTATACATCCCAGCCAATTTCAAAACGTCCCGTTTTGACCAATCTCCAGGCCAGCGATCCGCACTGGGCTTGGTCCCGTTTGGGCGATGAAACGTTTTGAAAATGGCTCATCCATATGATTTTTTCAAATTCCAGTTGACCTTGGCCGGCAAAAAGCGTTTGGGTTTTTCAGAAAATTAGGGTAGATAAGAAATAGAAATATGTAAAAAACACCACATGAATGTTTGCTTATACGATAAATAACAGCTCTTCGTCCTTTGGTCAATTCATAAAATATTTCAGTACCCTGTATAGATATCCGGCGAAGAGAATGATGGAGATGGAACATGGAAGCTTTGGAGTGGATCAACAATAATGTCCGGGACAAACTGGTAGATGCCAAGGTGGCGGTATCAAAAATCAACCGGGGAAGCCGTGTCTTTATCGGCACCGGATGTGGTGAACCGCAACAACTGATCAAAAGCATGATTGAAGACATGAATCTTCAGGATATTATGCTTTACCAGATGCTTTCATTCACCTTGTCCAAATATGTAGATGATGCTTCTTTTCTGCGACGCTTTCAGGTACGGCTTTTTTTTATCAGTCAGGCCATGCGAAAAGCCGCGTTCGAAGGGAAGATTGAATACATACCGGCATACCTTTCCCAGATACCGGAACTCTTCAACAGTCAACGCATCGGTCTCGATGTGGCCTTGGTACAGGTCAGCCCACCGGACCAGTTCGGTTACTGCAGCCTGGGCGTTTCGCTGGACATCACAAAGGCAGCCTTCGATAATGCACGAATGGTTATTGCCCAGGTAAACCCGAAAATGCCCCGGATATGCGGCGATACATTCGTACATGTCGACGATATCGACTATCTTGTCTGGCATGAAGAATCCATTGTGGAATCGATCCCGAAAATGAATGACGACGCCATCACCAGACGTATCGGACATTTTGTCTCCCAGTTGGTGGATGACGGCTCGACGCTTCAAATCGGTTTCGGATACCTTCCGTTCGCCATCCTTAAATATCTGGACAGGAAGAAGGATCTTGGCATCCATACCCAGCTTGTCACGGACGGACTGATACCCCTTATTGAAAAAAAGGTCATTACCAACAAGAAAAAGACCCTGCTGCCGGGTCGTATTGTGGCTTCCCTTTGCATGGGATCCGAAAAACTCTATGAATATGTGCATGATAATCCGACCTTCTATTTTCGAGCTTCGGATTTTGTAAATGATCCGACTGAAATCGCCCGAAACGACAACCTGATTTCCATCAGTTCGGCCCTGGAAGTCGATCTGACGGGGCAGATATGCACCGATTCCGTAGGGCACCTGTTTTACAGCGGTATCGGCGATCAGGTTGATTTCATTCGAGGCAGTGCCATGTCGAAAGGCGGCTTTTCCATCGTTGCCCTTCCGTCAACAGCTAAAAACGGAACGGTTTCCCGGATTGTCCCCCACCTGAGCGAAGGGGCAGGGGTTGCCACCACCCGGGGGGATGTCAATTTTGTAATTACTGAATACGGTATCGCGGAACTACAGGGAAAGGGAATTTATCAGCGTGTTATGGAGCTTGCGCAGATCGCACATCCCAAATTCCGCGCGTCACTCGTTGAGGTCGCCAAAAAACGGCACTACATTTTTGCCGACCAGATCCCCCCCGCCCAGGAGGATCTTCTTTTTATCGAAGGGTACAAAAGCACGTACGAACTGAATAACGGAAAATCGATCGAATTCCGGCCGCTGCTGCCGTCGGATGAATTTGCCTATCGAAATTTCTTCTACTCGCTTCAGGAAAAAACCATTTATTCCCGCTTTTTCTACAGGATGAAACTCTTTTCACACGAAGTGGCGCAAAAGCAATGGGCAAGCGTGGATTATCGAAAAAACATTTCCCTTGTCGGTCTGCTCCAGAGAAGAGGACATAAGGAGATTGTCGCCATAGGCTCCTACGCATTGGCCGACACCGACCATGCGGAAGTGGCATTTGTTGTCCGGGAGGACATGCAGAACATGGGGATTGCCACTTATTTGCTGGAAGTTCTGGAATCAATCGCCAAGGAAAACGATTATATCGGATTTGAAGCAACGGTGCTTCGGGAAAACAAACCCATGATCCATGTCTTTAAAAAGAAATACCCGAACGCACAGGTCCAAAACACCGGCGGAGGTGAAATTATGCTCCTGATGAATTTCGACCTGCCCGCCGTGGATACCGGCCAACCGTCAGAATCAGACCGGACAACCGACTGAGTCAACCTCATGCCCCCCTCTCCAAAAGCCATCACTGATATTGGTTCCGCGGAATGGAAAAAGCGCATTACCTCGGGGGCCGGAGATTTTGGCATCGAAGTGAATGCCGATCAGTTGGCGCAACTCATCCGCTTTGCACAAATACTTGTCGACTGGAACAAAAAGATTAATCTGACGGCCATAACAGATCCGGAAGAAATAGCCATCAAACACTTTATTGATTCCATGGCTGTCCTGCCGTTTTTGCCAAAGGCGGAAAATCTTCTGGATATCGGTTCCGGCGGCGGGTTTCCCGGGCTTGTGCTATCAGTCTTTCGACCGGATCTCAAAATTATCTCCATCGACGCTGTGCGAAAAAAAATCAGCTTTCAACAGCATATCATCCGCACTCTAGGGCTTAAAGGGGCCCGGGCGCTTCACATCCGTGCGGAGTTTCTCTCTTCCGGCAATAATTCGTTCGCACCGGACAATTATGACATTATCGTCAGCAGGGCACTCGGTTCACTTGAACAGTTCCTGGGGTTGTCGCTTCCACTGCTTGGACCCGGCGGAACCATCATCGCCTACAAAGGGACAACGAAGGAGAGTGAACGGAACGAGATTGAACCCTGCATGTCCGGCGAGCAATCTCTATCCATCGACACACACGCTTATTGCCTGCCGAAATATGGAGATCACCGCACGCTTGTATTTATGAAACCCGCTTAAAGATAGAAATGCCTCGCGGATATCTTTCCGTTTTGAAGCGTTAATTTGGCGAGTGAAATCGGCTTGTTCCGTCTTTCCGGACCCGCACTTCCCGGGTTGAGGTACATGACGCCGTTCCGGGACGTCAATTCGGGAAGATGGGTATGCCCGGTAATGACCATATCAATTCCGGAGAGTGACGGGTCGATAGCCAATTGTGACAAATCATGTCGCATATGGAATTTGAAACCACCGAATTCAAATGTTTCGGTTTCGTTCAGGAAAACAGCCATTATGCCGCTGTCCATATTTCCGCTGACGGCGGTAACCGGTGCGATCTTTTCCAGATCATTGAGAATATCCTTACTGCCGATATCCCCGGCGTGTACAATCATATCAACACTCTCAAAAATCCCATGGACTTCGGTACGCAGCAATCCGTGAGTATCCGAAATTACGCCGATGGTCCTTCCCCGTCTAAAATCCGTGTCGTGTTCCGCCAATTTGCCTGTTCCTCCTGTACAGTGGTCAATCATATACGCGCTTTTTATCGGTAACAATCCGCTTTTGCCGCTCTTTTTTCACCGGATCTTTTTCGGAAGATACAGGTTTCATCGTAAACGGATTGATCCCGGTATAATACATCAGGCTTGAATAAGTGGACGGGGTCGGCGTAAAAATCTGCACCTGTTCGGGCGTCATGTGAAGATGCTTGTCGGCAAAACGTTTCAACGCTTTCATCCCATTTTCATCACACCCCGGATGCGCTGCTATGAAGTAGTAGGTGAGATACTGGCGTTTATCGTATTCACGGGAATATCGGTCGAATTTTCGCTTGAAATCAATCAGTGTTCCCACGCTTTGTTTCCCCATCAATTGCAGAACATTGTCATCTATATGTTCAGGCGCAATTTTAAGCTGGCCGGACACATGATGGGCTGTCAACGCCTTCAGGTAGGCATCACCGTACCTGGAATCCGAGGCCACCAGATCATATCGTATTCCTGACCTCACGAATACTTTTTTAACGCCTTCAATCGCTCGAATCTTTTTTAAAAGCTGTATCTGGGGGTGATGGGTCACGGGAAGCCCGGGACAGATGTCTGGAAAGATACAGCGTCGATGTCTGCAATTCCCCTTTTTTAGTTTCTTCCCACACTCAAAGCCATACATGTTCGCCGTGGGGCCTCCGACATCCTGAATAATCCCTTTGAAATCCGGCAACCGGCTTAGATTTTCCACTTCCCGAACAATTGATTCTTCACTTCGCCATTGAACCGTCCGCCCCTGGTGAACACTGATCGCGCAGAAATTACACTCGCCATAGCACCCCCTGTGACTGATAATCGAGAATCGGATAGTATCGAGAGCCCTGACACTCCCCAGTCGTTCGTCAAAGGGATGCAGTCTGTGTGTAAACGCCATATCATGGATTTTATCCAGGGCAGTCCGGTCCGGAAGGGGAGGGGGCGGATTCTGCACAAGATACCGGGTATCCTGCCGTTGAGCGAGACCGCGGGCTGTCACCGGATCGGTTTCGTCATAAAATGTTCGGAACATATCTATAAAGGCATGTGTATCGCCCGCTGCCCGGTCGTGGGAAGGCAGCGCCAGGTAGCCCGCGGGCGGTGCTTTTGAAATATAGCACACCCCCCGGACATTCCTCGGATCTTTTCCCGTGGATAACCGCCCGGCCATTTCAAGTACCGTAGCCTCTGCCATTCCATAGAGAAGATAATCCGCCTTCGCATCGAATAGAACCGATCGTCTGACCCGGTTCGACCAGAAATCGTAATGGGAAATTCTCCGCAGGCTGGCCTCGATTCCACCAAGAACGATAGGGCATGTATTCTTGAAATGCTGGCGGATCAGCTGGCTGTACACAATCAGCGCTCGGTCCGGTCTGCGCGAATTTTTCCCGCCAGGGGTATAATCATCCGTTTTTCGACGTTTTCGGGTAGCAGTGTAATTGGCGACCATGGAATCGATGGAGCCTCCGGAGACTCCCCAGAACAATCGCGGTTCGCCGAGACGTGAGATGTCTTTGTCTGAATGAATGTCCGGTTGTGAAATAATACCGACCCGAAACCCGGCCTCGAAAAGCACCCGGGCGATTACGGCGATACCGATGTAAGGGCTGTCTATATAAGCGTCCCCCGTTACAAGCACCACGTCGAGTTCCGCCCAGCCAAACCGCTTCATCTCCTCCCGAGTTGCAGGTAAAAACATGAACTTTTTTCTCCTTTAAAATATATGATGATATCAGCGAAATCATCAGAATCAAGAGTCAATTTCATAGTGTAACCGTTTAATCGTCATGTCGTCGTTTTCCCGGCACTGGAATCTACTACAGGTGTCAGGTTTCAGGTGTCAGTATGAGGAACTGCAATTCCTGACACCTGAAACCTGACACCTTTATTTTTTCAGCTTGACCGGAAGAGGTGTTTTCTGTAATTTTAACATGTTGAGGAGGTCTTCCAAAACACTTCAAAGGAGTATGCCGCATGAAGATTACCAGACCGAAATCCGGCCGCCCCATCTCTTTCCCGCCGTTGGATGCCAACCAATTGAAATCGGACATTCTCAGGCACATTCAATTCTCACTTGGCGGTGATCCCCTTTTGCCGACGAAATATTCCTGCTTCATGGGGCTTGCCTATAGTGTCCGTGATCGTCTGCTTGCCTCATGGATAGACACTCAGCGTGCGCTCTACGACACATTCGCCAAACGCGTATATTATCTCTCATTGGAATTTCTCCCCGGCCGATTCCTGAAAAACTACATTACAAGCCTTCAGATGGAATCCCAGGCTCGTGAGGCGCTTCAGGCATATGGTTTCGATCTGGACGACATTGAAGAAGAGGAGTGGGATGCCGGATTGGGAAATGGGGGACTGGGACGACTTGCCTCCTGTTATATGGACTCCATGGCCACCCTGAGAATACCGGGTTACGGGTACGGCATCCGGTATGACTACGGCATCTTCCATCAGGTGATTGAAAACGGTTACCAGCGGGAGCAGTGCGACAACTGGCTGCGGCGTGGAAGTCCCTGGGAAATACAGCGTCACGAGGTCCTCCTGCCCGTCAATTATTACGGAAGAAGTGAGCCATACACCGATGTGGAGGGGCGAATCAGATATCGCTGGGTACCTGGTGAAACGGTCATGGCGAGGGCCTGCGATATATTGGTTCCCGGTTACGGCGGGCAGTATGTGACCAACATGCGTCTCTGGGCTGCTCACTCAAGTCGTGAATTCAACCTGATGGAATTCAACCAGGGAGATTATATCGGCGCCGTGGAGAACAAGGTGATCAGCGAGACCATCTCCAAAGTGTTGTATCCGAATGACGAAGGGGCTTCCGGAAAGGAACTCCGGCTGAAACAGCAGTATTTTTTTGTGGCCGCCACACTCCAGGATATTCTTCGCCGCTTCAGGAAACAGCGCAAGGATTATTCGGATATTCCGGATTTCGTGGCCATTCAGCTGAATGATACCCATCCGGCCATTGCCGTCCCCGAACTCATGCGGCTTCTCGTAGACGAAAATGATCTTGAATGGGACACTGCGTGGAAAATCTGTGAAAACACGTTTGCCTACACCAATCACACGGTCCTGCCTGAAGCGCTGGAAACCTGGCCCGTAGACCTTATCGGCCGCGTACTGCCGCGGCATCTTGAACTCATATACGAGATCAATCATCGCTTTCTCGAATCGGTCAGATCCGGATTACCGCAAGATAGTGATCTACCATCACTGTTATCCATGATTCTGGAAGGCGACACCCCAAGGTACGCATGGCACATCTCGCTATTGTGGGCAGCCATTGTGTCAATGGCGTGGCCGAACTCCATACCAAAATTTTAAAAGAAGGATACTTCAAAGATTTCGACAGGCTTTTCCCGGGACGTATTAAAAATATCACCAATGGTATTACCCCCCGGCGCTGGCTTTGCCAGGCCACCCTGCGCTGAGCCGCCTTATTACCGAAAGCATCGGACCCGAATGGATTACCAACCTCGATGAACTGAAACGTCTGGCGCCCCTTGCTGATGATGCCGAGTTCTGCGACAGATGGATGGATGTAAAGAAACAGAAGAAGAAACGTCTCGCGCGATACATCCTCCGTAAAACAGGGCAGGGCGTTAATCCCGATACGCTCTTTGATGTGCATGTCAAACGAATGCACGAGTATAAACGCCAGCTTCTGAATCTGCTGCATGTGGTCACTCTCTACGAACGCATCCGGGAAGATGCGAATATGGACATCGTCCCTCGGACCGTAATGTTCGGGGGTAAAGCGGGCGCCATCCTATTATCAGGCAAAACTTATCATCAAACTGATCAACTCGGTGGCCGAAACCGTCAATTCGGATCCGATGGTAAATGGCAGGTTGAAAGTGATCTTTCTGCCGAATTATTGCATTTCACAAGCGGAAAAGGTTATACCGGCTGCTGATCTTTCCCAGCAGATCTCGACGGCCGGTCTGGAAGCATCCGGAACCGGCAACATGAAATTCGCGTTGAACGGGGCGCTTACCATTGGCACCCTGGACGGCGCAAACATCGAAATTCTGGAGGAGGTGGGAGAAGACAATATCTTTATTTTCGGTCTGACCGCCCGGGAAGTGACCCGTCTCAAAGCCGATGGGTACAACCCCCGGCAATACTTTAGGAACGACGCAGAACTGAAAAAAGTACTTGAAATGATCGGCAACGGCCATTTTTCCCCTTCGGAACCGGACCTGTTCAAGCCGATTCTTTCCGCATTACTGGACCAGGGGGATCATTTTATGGTTCTTGCGGACTACCGCAGCTATATTTCGGCCCAGGAAATAGTGGAAACCGTCTACAGGGATAAAAAAAGCTGGGCAAAAAAGGCCATACTCAATACGGCCAATATGGGGAAATTCTCGAGTGACCGGGCGATCCTCGAATACGCCGAAAAGATTTGGCACACCAAGCCCCTCGAGAAATGATGCGGCCCGTTTCGGGGCAGGGAGATTTTATGAGTAACGAAAGCTAATTCATTCACAACCGACACCGTTTCTTTTATTCGTCATCCTGTTTTCGGAGAAAAAAGGCAGTTGTGGGGGTATCAGGTAACGTGTATCGACAGGCATGGTGATGCATCCCATCGCCTGGGCGTAGAAGGCGACGTGACCGAATTACTCGCCTCAAGCTCATACATGGGCTTGAAAACTTCTTTCAGGGGGCAAACGGATGATGGTGACATTAACAGCAAAAGCATCCTGGACGGCATTCCCTATGCGCTTCCCGGTGCTTCCGCCGCCATCAAAATCGATGAAAAGGAGTTGATAAATCGTTCTCTTCCCCCCGCCTTGGAAAAGCTGAAAGCGGATGGCTACCCCCTTGCGATAGGCCGTTTTTCAGGAGATGAGCAACTTTCGACACTTTATCATCTTGCAGACATTTTCTGCTTTGAAACGGCCGGAAAAACCCGGCTTGAACTGAATGAAAAAATTAAGTCCGCCCAACCTTTTTCAGCCATAAAGATGGGCGAACAAGTACCGGATCTTACCCACTTCGAGCGATGCTCCGAACTCGGGTTCTCACTGTTTCAAGGTTCTTTTTTCAAAACACCGGAAAAGGTATCGGTCCGAAAAATCTCTTCGAACGAAGCCGCCCGGTTTCACCTGATGAAAATTATCGAAGAAGACGATCCCGATTTCGAGAAACTTGCGAATACGATTCAAACCGATGTTTCCATAAGTCTCCGGCTTCTTACATACCTGAACTCAGCAGCTTTCGGATTCAGGCAAAAAATCAACTCTATCCAGCAGGCCATTACCATGCTTGGTTGGGAAAACATGAAAAGATGGCTTCGGATTGTCATTCTTTCAAATGTATCCCGACACAAGTATGCACAGGACCTTGTGCTGTTGTCCTCCCAACGGGGTAAATTCCTGGAAGCGGTCATCCGTGATCATGATTTCTGGGGGTTCTCTCCGGACAGTCTGTTTCTTCTGGGCATCTTTTCACTCCTCGACACACTCCTCAATATGCCCATGCATAAAGTTGTCGAGTACCTGCCCCTTGACGATAAAATGAAGGCTGCCCTCTGCCGGGATCCAAACAGCGAATATTATCCACTCCTGAAACTTGTCGAAAATCTGGAGGATGCCGAATGGGAAACGGCCGATGGAATCATTCAAAAATTGAGTATGAACAATGCAAAGGTCAAAATAGCGTTTCATGCAGCGGTCGACTGGGCGAATGAAATGATTGCAATGTAGAGATCATTGTTTTAGAGCCATTTCAATTTGAAAGGAATACGTGAATCAACATGAACAAACCTGCTACCGACAACAACAAACTCATCAAACTGAACACAGCACTTATGTATGCATTCATCTCCTTGATTATAGGATTTATCGCGGGTGTTGTATTCACAAATTTCAAGAATTCCGATTTGAACCATTCGAATCGCGCCGTTACAACGGAACATGCCCGGCAAATCCTCGACCTGGAAAAACAGGCTGCCGAATCACCGGAAAACGTGGATGCATGGATCGCCCTGGGCAATGCCTATTTTGACCACCGACAGCCGGAAAAAGCAATCGGCGCCTACCAAACCGCTTTGAAATATCAGCCGAATAACGCCGCTGTGTGGACGGACCTTGGCATCATGTATCGGCAAATCGAAAACCCCGAAGAAGCGATCGCCGCCTTTGACAAAGCCCAGGAAATTGATCCGTCCCATGAACCGTCGCTGTACAACAAAGGTATCGTTCAAATGCACGATTTGAAAGACCCGGAAAGTGCCGTGGCGACCTGGAGCAAACTGATTGAACTGAATCCTTCGGCGACTACCCAGAGTGGTATGCCGGTCAAAGACCTAATTGAAAAGCTGAAAGGCTCAATATAATTAGGTGTCAGGTGTCAGGTTTCGGGTGTCAGCCCCGTCGCTCCATCCATTTACAGTTCCTGACACCCGACACCTGAAACCTGATACCTTACTACGTCATCGGCATCATATAATCCGACAAACGGCTTGATGTTTTACGTAAATTATGACTCAATAACCCAATAATTCCTTTAAGTATTTTTATCCCTATATTCGTGTGACTTTCTGAAAGTTCCTTAAAGTCATCGCGTGAAAAAGTAATCACGCTTCCATTGGTGGATGCCTTTAAAGTTGCCAGACGAGGAAAATTTTCAATAATGGAAAGCTCACCGATGGATTTTCCCCGTTCAAGAGATGCCAGGGTTCTATATCGGTCCTTATCACGTCGTTCCAGTACATCCAGTTTCCCCTCGACTACAAAGCAGGCATAATCGCCCTTATCCCACTCATTGAAAAGAATTTCTCCCTCTGAAAAAAACGACAGCTTCATATATTGTGCCACGATAACGAGTTCATCCTTCTCCATTGTATCGAAAAGCGGCACATTGACGATAAAATCGATAACCGTTTGCAGTTTTTCTTCGGATGATAATGAAGTAGCGGGTTGCATCATTTCCTCCGTTCGGGCGAAGCTCAATACCTGTAATGTCCGGATTTATAAGGTCCGTCCACGCTCACACCAATATAGTCGGCCTGTTTATCCGTCAATCGGGTCAATTTGACCCCCAGTTTTTCAAGATGAAGTCTGGCGACCTC
Source organism: Desulfobacterales bacterium (assembly GCA_963677545.2). GTDB lineage: Bacteria > Desulfobacterota > Desulfobacteria > Desulfobacterales > JAFDDL01 > JBECKW01. Next base: position 326,551 of record CAXXKH010000026.1, read on the forward strand.
TTCATCCAGCGCCTTGCTGAGAGTTGATACGCCAATAGGCCTGCGATTCGCCCACAAATCCATCTGGGCCATTACCTGGTTGGTAAAGGAGTTGGACATAACAAAAGACGGATGACCCGTAGCGCAACCGAGGTTTACCAGTCGACCCTCCGCCAGGAGGAAAATGGCATTCCCTCCCGGGAAGGTGAACTTGTCCACCTGGGGTTTTATGTTCTCTTTTACTATTCCGGGGAACTCCTCAAGCTGTTGAACCTGTATCTCATTGTCGAAATGTCCGATATTGCAAATGATAGACTGATCCTTCATCTTCTGCATATGCTCGATTCCGATAACATCACAATTCCCGGTGGCCGTAACGAATATGTTGGCCTCGGCGGTCGCGGCCTCCAGGGTGGTGACCTCATATCCTTCCATGGCTGCCTGCAGGGCACAAATGGGATCTATCTCCGTTACCAGCACCCGGGCCCCGAATCCGCGCATGGATTGTGCGCACCCTTTGCCGACATCACCGTATCCGCAGATGCAAACCACCTTGCCCGCCACCATGACATCCGTGGCGCGTTTGATGCCGTCGGCCAATGACTCCCGGCACCCGTACAAATTATCGAACTTGGACTTGGTTACCGAATCATTGACATTGATGGCGGGGAACAGGAGTGTTTTATTCTCGAGCATCTGGTAAAGCCGTCCTACGCCGGTAGTGGTTTCTTCCGAAACGCCCACCATCTCTTTCACACGATTGTGCCAGAACGTGGGATCTTTTGACAACTGTCGCTTCAAAACAGCGTTGATAATAGCGAGCTCCTTGTTATCCGTGGGGTCTTCAAGCATGCCGGGCGTCTCTTCGGCCTGGTATCCCCGATGCACCAGAAGTGTTGCATCTCCGCCGTCATCGACAATAAGCTGCGGGCCTTTTCCCATGGGAAAATTGAGCGCCTGCATGGTACACTCCCAGTAATCTTCAAGGGCCTCTCCCTTCCACGCGAATACCGGTGTACCGGACGCCGCGATAGCCGCCGCGGCGTGATCCTGGGTTGAGAAAATATTGCAGGAAGCCCACCGCACATCCGCACCAAGCACCTTCAGTGTTTCGATAAGAACGGCAGTCTGAACCGTCATGTGGAGCGAACCTGAAATTCTGGCGCCTTTTAGCGGCTTGGAAGAAGCATATTTCTCCCTTACCGCCATCAGGCCGGGCATTTCCTGCTCGGCAATGATAATCTCCTTTCGGCCGAATGCTTCAAGCGACTCGTCCGCAACCTTATGGGATAGATCCGAATAGTCCGGAAGAATAATTTCATTCAATACTTGTTCAGTCATTTATATTTCCTTCAGAAAAATTAGTGTTTCGTTGAAATTCAAGAAAGGTCGGCTCCGTCTGCATCATCCGCAATTTTCGGAACCCATGACAGGAAAAGATCCACACACTCCGGGCAGAGCTGCGTCTCGCGAACGTCCGAAATGATCTGCAGGGCTTTCCCCTGGGGAAGTCCGTTCCGGTAGGGTCTGTCACTCGTCAGTGCATGATATGTGTCGGCCACGGCGGTAACGCGCGCCCAGAACGGTATTTTTTTTCCACTGAGCCCCTCAGGATACCCCTTCCCGTCAAACCGTTCATGGTGACTCATGACAATAGGAATAGCCTTCTCAAGGCTCTGAATCGGTTTTAAAATTTTCGCACCCACTACCGGATGGCGTTTGATCATAGCAAATTCCGCGTCCGTCAGTTTCCCGGGCTTCAGAAGGACGTCATCCCGAACACCGATTTTTCCGATATCATGAAGACGCGCGGCGATCTCGATATCCTCCAGTTCACCCTGACCGACATTGAGCTCTGTTGCCATTTTAACGGCGATCTTGCTTACCATCTCTCCCACTGCTTCCGAATGCCCGCGGGTATATTGATCCCGCGCTTCCAACGCCTGTACCAGACTCGATATACTGCCAAGCATGGCATGACGTTCCGTTTGCAATCGTTCCTTCTCTTTGAGAATCAGTTGAACATGATCCGACAGCAGTTTCTCGACCATGATAATGAGTTGATCGACATTGAACGGTTTGACGATATAGGTCGCGGCGCCGCTTTGAAGCATTTGGCGCATTCGAAACCGATCGCTTTCGGAACTCATGGCCACGAAGGGGATACTGGAAAACTTCGGGTTTATCCGTAGCGTTTTGCAAAAGGAGAGTCCGTCCATGACGGGCATGTTCAGATCGCTGATGATCAGATCCGGCGTGTGTTCCGCTAAAATTTCCAGAGCGACTTTACCGTTTTCGGCCGTAAGAACGCTGAAACCCTCTTTCTCGAATCCTTTCTTGATGATGTTGATGATTATCCGGGAATCATCCACCACAAGGACAAGACGTTTTCTCAGCAGGCTGGCTTTCTGAAGAAGGCTTTTCACAACATGGGGAAGCTGCTGCTGGGCGCTGGTTTTGGAGACATAGGCGGAGGCGCCGACCTCAAAACCGTGTTCGATATCACTCTCTTTGTCGTGGGAGCTTAAAATGATAACAGGAACACCGTTGTTTTTATGGCTCGACTTCAGTGCGCCGCAGAGCGTGAAACCATCCATTTCGGGCATGTCCACATCGGTTATAATCAGATCATAGGCGTTATGAACAGCTTTTTCAAAACCTACCCGTCCGTTTTCAGCCTGATCAAGCACGGGATTCAATGAACGGAGCGTCCTGACAAGTGCACTTCGCATGGCTGAACTGTCATCTACAACCAGTATTCTTGGCTGATTATCCATGTGGTTTATAACTGTTCCTTTAGCGGTGCAAGAATGTTAGAAAGGCTTCTAACATACGCCCATTTTGTTGTCAATCATCAGATTTCTATATATATTATTAATGTCCGTTAAAATGCTGCCGTAATAATCGATCTCTCCTTATCGAACATGGGCACTTTTCGTCATCCGCAACAAAAGTGTCAGGTTATAATCGTTTCATCGGCAAAAAACCGCCCGGCTTTAATAAGAGTAAGCCATTTTCAAAACGTTTTCCTGCTATGCATGAACTTTGACACCAAGCGAATTGGCCATCACTGAAACCAGGCGAAAGACTCCGATAAAATCGGAGGGAATGAAACGTTTTGAAATTGGCTGGAATAATTGACACTTGAATACTTATCATCGGATATGTTACTAACAATTTCTTACTTTATACAATGCGGCTGCTGGATGAGACCCGTTGCCAATGCGGCAGGCAAGAGATGTAGATGCAAATTGTCACCACTCATAAAAACACTGATTTTGATGCACTTGCATCCGTCGTCGCCGCCACGCTTTTATATCCGGATGCACTGCCGGTGCTTCCCAAACCGATCAATTCCAACGTCAAAGAATTTTTGGCCCTGCATAAAGACCTATTCAATATATTGTCATGGAAGGAAGTCGATTATCAAAAAGCGACCGGTCTGATCGTCGTGGATGCCGGCAACTGGGACAGATTAAGCGTACCGGAAGATATTCGGAACCGGACAGACCTGGACATCATCCTTTTTGACCACCATATGCAGGAAGGGGACATTCCCGCCGGCTGGTCTTGCCGGGAGGCAGTTGGCGCAAACATCACCCTGATGCTTAGAAAGCTCAAGGAGAAGAATGTCAAACTGACTCCCATTCAATCCACTCTGTTTTTAACCGGTCTTTACGAAGATACGGGCAACCTCTCGTTCTCCGGCACAACCGCGGAAGATGCTTATGCGGCGGGATATCTACTTGAATATAATGCGGATATAAGCCTTTCAAAGTATTTGCTGAGGCCGGCATACGGGCAAAAGCAGAAAGACATTTTGTTTGAAATGCTGAAGACCGCCAGGCGTGATAAGAAAGAAGGGTTTCGCATCGGATTTTCCAAGGTTGTAATCAATGGTTTTGTGGAAAATCTCGCGGTAGTAGTACACATGTTCAGGGAAATTTTGAATGTCGATGTCGCATTCGGGCTTTTTTCCCATAAGAACCGCAACACCTGTATCGTAATCGCCCGCAGCAACAACGAGCAAATCGATGTCGGCACCATTATGCGCACCATGGGCGGCGGTGGTCACACCGGTGCCGGGTCAGCCTTGATAAAAGCAAAATCCATGGATGAAATCGAGGAATGGATACTTGAGTTATTGACCGTCAGCCAGACATTACCGATTCAAGTCAGTGACCTTATGTCTTTTCCGGTCACATCCATTCGAGCCGATGCCACGATGGAACAAGCCGCCGAAATTCTTCGGAAGGAGGGGTGTACCGGCATGCCCGTGGTTGACCAGAGCGGGCAGCTCATCGGCATTCTCTCCCGACGTGACTTCCAGAGAAAGGTTAAAAAGGATTCCCAGCTCAAAGCACCCGTAAAAGCATTTATGAGCACCAATGCAATCACCATCAGACCCGGCGAAAACCCGGCCAATGCATCGGGTCTGATGATCAAACACGATATCGGCCGCCTCCCCGTCGTTGATAACGGACATATTATCGGTATTCTAACCCGATCGGATGTCATGCGCTATTGGTATGATTTGATGCCGGAATGACAAACGGAAATTTGAGATTTGAAATTTCAAATTCCGGTTTTACCGGTTCGGGTCTTGACATTTTCGATTCCGCCACCATTTTTACACAGGAAAAGTGAATCAGCTTGCCAACCGGCAAACTTTCATGCGACAACCCCGCAACAAAATGCACCAAAACAACAGGAGGAATAAATGGAGGGAAAAAAAGAAACCCGCCAGTTTCAGACGGAAGTTCAGCAGTTATTGAACCTGATAATCAATTCGCTTTATTCCCATAAGGAAATATTCCTCAGGGAATTGATATCTAACGCCTCTGACGCGCTCGACAAGCTCAGATTTCGTTCACAAACCAATCCAAAGCTCATAGACGATAAGGATGATGCTGATCTTGCCATTCGTATAGAGACGGACAGGGATAAAAAAATCCTTCGGGTCATCGATAACGGAATCGGCATGACTTACGATGAAGTACTTGAAAATATCGGAACGATCGCCAAGAGCGGCACGGCATCCTTTTTAAAGGCCTTTGAGCAGACTGATTCCGACAAAGGAATTGCTCCCGAACTTATCGGACAGTTTGGTGTCGGTTTCTACAGCGCCTTCATGGTAGCCGACCGCATCACCCTGACAACCTGCTCCGCCGAATCCGGAGAGGCGATCCGCTGGGAATCATCCGGAGACGGCAGCTATACGATCGAAACGCTTCCATCATCCCCCCGGGGAACGACCATCGAACTCCATTTAAATCCGTCTGATGAAGAACAGGACTTTACCGATGAATGGACCATTCGCCATATCGTAAAAAAACATTCGGACTTTGTGAGTTATCCCATCGTGATGGAAGTGGATGCCAACGAACCGATTCCGGATAACGAAAGACTGCGCGATAAGGACGGTAAACCGACAGGCAATGCCACCCGTTCCGTCAGACGGGATGAAACCCTCAACTCCATGAAAGCTATCTGGGCCAAAGACAAGAACGAGGTTACCGAAGAAGAATACAAAGAGTTTTACACACACATAAGCCATGACTGGAATCCGCCGCTTACCCATCTTCACGTCAAGCTCGAAGGGACCACCGAATACAGCGCACTGTTGTACATTCCCTCCAAATCGCCCTTTGACATGTTGAGCCCTGACAGCAAGCATGGCATCCACCTTTACTGCAAGCGGGTTTTTATTATGGAAAACTGCGAATCGCTGATGCCGGAGTATTTCGGGTTTATTAAAGGCGTCGTGGATGCACCGGATCTGAATCTGAATGTCAGTCGTGAGATATTGCAGCAGGATCGACTGGTGCGAAATATACGCCGGAACCTGGTAAAAAAAATCCTCGAACTTCTCGGCGGTCTCGAAAAAGAAACGTACGAAAATTTCTATACGGAATTTGGTCGGGTCATCAAAATCGGTATTCATTCAGATCCGGAAAACAAGGATAAGATCGCCGCATTGCTTCGATATCAGACAACCGCTTCAGACGGCAAACTGATCTCCCTGGATACCTATGTTGAAAATATGAAGCCGGACCAGGAAGAGATCTATTATATTACCGGAGACAATATCTCCATGCTGGCAAACAGCCCGCATCTCGAACAACTCAAGGAGAAGGGGTATGAAGTGCTTCTAATGACGGATCCTGTGGATGAATGGGTTGTCAGAAGTCTCACCGAGTACAGTGGGAAAAAACTGAAAAGTGCCGAAACGGGAACGATCGAAACCGATGATGAAAAAAAGAAGGAGGAAAAGACCAACTATCAGCCCCTCTTCGAATTTATAAAAAAAGCCCTTGACGGAAAGGTCAAGGATGTCAAAATGTCCTCTCGCCTGAAAAATTCCATGGCCTGTCTCTCGGGTGAAGATACGGACATCAGTGCCTATATGGAAAAAATCCTCAAAGCCACGGGACAGGCAGCACCTGAAGTAAAACGCATTTTAGAGCTTAATACGGATCACCCGGTAATCAAGAAAATGAAATCGCTTTTCGATAGCGACAAGGACAATCCCATGCTTCCCGACTACAGCCGTGTTCTCCTGGATATGGCCACCATCAGCGAGGGAGGTAAAATCGAAGATACCGCCGACTTTTCGAAAACAATCGGCGAACTTATGTCCAGGGCTATGTAAATGGCGCAATCAACTTGATTTCATGTTTATTTCAAGATAATGTTTTCTAAATCTATGAAAAATCAACCTCAAAGGGACACAATGGAAAAACGAATCGCGACTGTTGAACGCAACACCAGTGAGACCCGGATCCGAATGGAATTCAACCTGGATGGCAAGGGGAAAGCGACATCCGTTTCCACCGGCATTCCGTTCTTCGATCACATGCTCTCCCTGTTTGCCGTTCATGGTTTTTTCGATCTTTCAGTGGAGGCAAAGGGGGATCTTGAAGTCGATCATCATCACACGGTTGAGGATCTCGGCCTGGTGCTGGGCGAAGCCATCCGGAAGGCCTTGGGAGACAGGAAAGGGATTCGACGCTACGGAAATGCGACAACCCCCATGGATGAAACATTGGGAACGGTCACCCTTGATCTTTCCAATCGTCCCTTTCTGGTTTTCAATGTTCCTTCGTCTCTGCTTCAAAGTGGTAACAGTCTCACGTGCCTTTCAAAAGAGTTTTTTCGCGCCCTTTCAACCCGCGGGGGAATAACCCTGCACGTCAATGTTGTCTACGGTGAAAATGAACATCATATCATCGAGTCTGTTTTCAAATCCCTGGGACGTGCGTTGAACGAGGCATCCTGTCTCGATCCCCGCATTTCAGACGTTCGCTCGTCTAAAGGGACGCTGTAGCAAGAGGAGAAATGGTCATGATACTGCCGCATTCACATGCCGGAAGAATGATGGTACTCAGGGGACTGATTCTTCTGTTTCTGGTATCACTTTCGCCCGGCTGTGCCGGCAGCGGCAGACCTCAACCCGAATTTTCTCCACATGAAGAGATAAAGACGTTACTGGTAATCCCTTTCAAAAATCAATCGCTTAACCATGGTGAAGGGGAGACATATCGCTGTAATCTTTGTGGCGGCATGTTTACCACAAGCAGAGTCGAAAAGGGTGCGGATGTTTTTGTTACGGACAATATTGTTGATGTCCTCAGCACCAGGCAAACGATAACACTTATCCCTAACGACAGGGTGGATACCATCCGCAAGAAACTCCTGATTGATTTTGACAAAAAACCTTCAGACCTTGTTCTGCTTTCCGAGATAGGCAGGAAATTCGAAGTCGACGCTGTTTTAACCGGCAGCGTGTATAAATTCATACAACGGGTCGGCAGCGATTTCGCCGCTGACGCCCCTGCATCCGTCGGGCTTGATTTTGATCTGATCGACGTGAGAACCGGTCAGCTTATCTGGCATGCCCGGCTTGATGAAACCCAGGAATACCTTACAAATAACCTACTGAAAATTTTAACTTTTTTCAAAAGACGCGGAAAGTGGGTCTCCGCCGAGAAACTGGCCGCGTCCGGAATCAAAAAAGTACTCGAAGGATCCCCCATACCGTGATTATTATACCAGCAATCGATCTGAAGGGCGGCAGCTGTGTTCGACTCCTTCAAGGGCGCATGGATGCCGAAACCGTCTTTTCAAATGACCCCACCGCCATGGCCCGGAAATGGGAAGCGTGCGGCGCTCAAGTCATTCACGTGGTTGACCTGGACGGCGCCATTGAAAAAAGTCCAAAAAACCTTTCCGCCATCGGGGAGATTGTAAAAGATGTTTCCATACCGATTCAAGTAGGTGGCGGCATCAGAAACATGGAAAGCATCGATCGATACCTTGATTTGGGAGTTTACAGGGTTATCATCGGAACCGAGGCGATTAAAAATCCTCAACTCGTCACGGAGGCGTGCAAAAAATATCCCGACCGAATCATTGTGGGGATCGATGCCAGAAACGGCCTGGTTGCCATTGAGGGATGGACCAAAGATACCGACACAACCGCCCTTGATCTGGCGCGACGCTTCGAAGACCGTGGCGTGGCGGCGATAAACTTTACGGACATTCATCGGGACGGCATGCAAACCGGCCCGAACATTGAAGAAACACGTCGTTTGGCGGAAGCCGTACGCATTCCGGTGGTTGCGTCCGGTGGCGTCGGAAACATCGAGGATGTAAAAAACCTGATTCCTTTGAAGGCTTCCGGTGTCATCGGTATCATCACCGGCAGAGCACTGTATACCGGCGCGCTCGATTTAAAGGAAGCGATTGCGCTCACCAAAAAAACTTGACAAGCAGACAGCCCATCTATATATTAAGGGTTTACGAAAAAAATTATAAGGCGGCATGTCCAGCTTGACCTGTATCTATTCCGTCTTTTCCGCAAGCTTCACAGCCTTACCGATTCAAATTGACCGGAGGACAAACTCCTTGGCAGCTTTTATCCAGGAGGACAAGATACGAGAAGTCCAGAATGCATCGGATATCCTTGAGGTCATCTCGGAATCCGTCGTTTTGAAAAAAGCGGGGAAAAACTACCAGGGACTTTGCCCGTTTCATTCTGAAAAGACAGGATCTTTTTCCGTAAACCCATCAAAGCAGATTTTCTACTGTTTCGGTTGCGGGGCGGGCGGTAATGTTTTCAGTTTTTTGATGAAAAAGGACGGGGTGAGTTTTCCTGAAGCCGTTCGAACCCTGGCGCGACGCTATGGTGTTCATATCCCCCTTTCCCAGGTGACTCCTGAACAGAAGAAGCGGATGACCGAAAGGGACCAGTTGCTGAAAGTCAACAGGCTGGCAAAAGAGTTTTATCAGAACAGGCTGAACGGCCCGGGCGGTGAAACAGCCAGAAAGTATCTGTCGAAACGGAGACTCACCAGGGAAACCATCGACTCTTTCGAGCTTGGTTACGCACCCGATGGTTGGGATTATCTTGCCAGTTATTTCTTCAAGGAAAGAAGACCGCCAGTCCCCATCGCACTCGGAGAAAAAGCCGGTTTGGCGATACGAAGGAAAACCGGAACCGGCCATTACGATTCATTCCGGAATCGAATTATCTTTCCCATTTTCAATATGAATCGTCAGGTAATCGGTTTCGGAGGACGGGTCATGGATGATTCCCTTCCCAAATACCTGAATTCACCGGAAACGGTTGTATACAACAAGCGAGCGTCTTTATACGGCATCGACCGGGCGAAACAGAAAGCACGTGAGGACGAAGTCGTATATGTGGTTGAGGGGTATCTGGATCTGTTGGCCATGTCCCAGCATGGCATCACCAACTCCGTGGCAACCCTCGGTACCGCCCTGACGCCCGCCCATGCGAAGCTGTTGCGTGGACTGGTTGGACGAAGCGGAAAGGTCATTCTTGTATTCGACTCGGATGCCGCGGGCATACGGGCTGCGGAGAGGAGCATCGAGGTTTTTTCCAACGAATATGTGAATGCCTACATTCTGGTGCTGCCCGAAGGTCATGACCCGGACTCTTTTCTCTTTGGACACGGTGCCGAAGCCTTTTCATCGGCATCCGCCGGTGCCATGGACACCATCTCTTTCCTGATCGAAATGGCAATTAAGCGGCACGGTCTCTCCCTGGACGGAAAAATCCGTATCATCAGCGATCTCAAAGCGCCCCTCGCCGCCATCGATGACCGGGTGACAAAGTCGCTGTACATCAAGGCGCTGAGCGAAAAAATAGATGTCGATGAAACCGCCGTGATGGAAAAGATTCACGAATCGTCACCTGGAGGGAGCAGACAGATCCGGCACACCCGCCGAGATTATCATTCGGAAGACTCCCGTATCAATATACCGGTAATGTCAAAACAGGATCGAATGGAATCCCAAATAGTATCCATGATGTTTCAATCACCATCCATGGTTCAGGAAGTCCGGCAGCGTCGTCTGATCGATCTTTTTGAAAACAGACCCCTTAAATCGATTGCGCAGACCATCCTCGAAAGCGGTGAGCCGCGGGAAGAATCCGGTGTTTTGTTGAACAAAATCGAGGACGATGGCATCAGGGCACTCGCTGCATCCCTTGCCATCAATGAGAACAGCTGGGTCGAGAATGGGTGCATGAAACTGTTGGCTCAATTTGAAAAGAGTCGAAACCGGCATAAAAACAGCCTGCTTAAAGATATTAAAGCGGCTGAAGCCGCCAATGACCAGGAAACACTGTTGCGACTTTTAAAGGAAAAACAGGACACCGTCAGAAAAAAAGCTTTACCGTTTTGAAAAACGGTCGAAAAAGTGAAGGAGATACCGTACAAAAAAAGCGGTCCTTCTCGATATATATACATTGAAATAAAACGAACGCTTCAGGAGGCCGGAGTATATGGCAAAAAAAACTGATAGTAAAAAAGAGATAAAGGCGGAAAAAGACCTCGACACAAAAGCACTTACCGACTTGATCACAAAAGGCAAGAAGCAGGGGCATTTGACCTATGAAGAAATAAATGCCGCTTTGCCCGAAGAGATGCTTTCATCGGACCAGATCGATGAGACACTGATGCTCTTCGATGATCTGGATATCGAAATATTGGACGGCGACAAAATACCGGTCACAAAACAATCTACCACGGGCGTCTCCACAACGGATGATTCCGACACGCCCGACTTCGGTACGGTAACGGATCCGGTAAAGATGTATCTTCGCGAAATGGGTCTTGTCACTTTGCTCAGCAGAGAGGGTGAAGTTGAAATCGCCAAGAAAATCGAGGCGGGTGAACAGGAAGTTCTCAAGGCAATCCTTGAAACGACCACCGGGGTCGATGCGCTTATAAATCTCGGAGAAAAAATCGAAACCCAGTTTATCCGTCCCAAACATGTTCTTCGGGACCTTGATGAAGGGGACACCTACATCGATGAAGCCCTTCAAATTGAAAGCTTTATAAGCACCATTCACGGCATTAAAGAAATTGACCAGGAAAACAAGGAACTCCGTGAAAAGCTCTTTGGAACCAAATTGACACCAGGCGAAAGACGGCGGGTCAGAAGAAGTGTCGCAAGACGTAACCGTAAAATTTTTGAGCTGATGCGAAGCTGGCGCCTGGAAGGAGCGGTCGTAGATCGGATGGAGGACGCCATTCGAAAACATATCGAGTGGTTTGACGAGATGGAGGAGAAACTGATTTCCATCTCGAAACCCCTGGACGCGAATATTACCGAAATCCGGACACATCTCGGCAGGAAAAAGGAGTTCTGCAAATGGGCAAAACAGCACTGCGACCTGAAAGTGCATGAAATCGAAACCATTTATGATGAAATGACATTGGTAAAGGGTGAAATTACCAATGCAGAGTTCGAACTCAAGGCAAAAGGCAGGTCCCTGAAGCGTATCATGTCGAATGTTTTTGAAGGCAGGCTCAGGGCGAAGCTGGCCAAAAGCGAACTGATCAAAGCCAATCTTCGTCTTGTTGTCAGTATCGCCAAAAAATACACCAACCGGGGGCTTCAATTCCTTGACCTGATCCAGGAAGGGAACATCGGTCTGATGAAAGCCGTCGATAAATTCGAATATCGAAGAGGATATAAATTTTCGACCTATGCGACGTGGTGGATCCGACAGGCAATCACACGGGCGATTGCCGATCAGGCGCGTACCATCCGAATTCCCGTTCATATGATTGAAACAATCAACAAGCTGATCCGGACCAGCCGTTATCTTGTCCAGGAACTCGGCCGTGAACCGACCCCTGACGAAATTGCGGAAAAGATGGAAATTCCGTTGGAAAAAGTCAGGAAAGTCCTGAAGATTGCAAGGGAACCGATCTCGCTGGAAACACCCATCGGTGAAGAAGAGGACAGCCATCTGGGCGACTTTATTGAGGATAAAAAATTCATGCTGCCCTCTGAAGCCGCGGTAAGCCTCAACCTTGCCGAACAAACCAGAAAGGTTCTGGCGACATTGACGCCGCGTGAGGAAAAAGTGTTGCGTATGCGATTCGGGATCGGAGAAAAAGCCGACCATACCCTGGAGGAGGTTGGACAGGATTTCGCGGTTACCCGGGAACGGATTCGCCAAATTGAAGCCAAAGCCCTGAGAAAGCTCCGGCATCCGACCAGAAGCCGTAAGCTCAAGAGCTTTATTGATTACTGATCCAAGCTATCACTTGACAAAACCCATCAGTACCGATAATAGAGCCCTTGCCGTAAACATCCATGCATAAGTTTGGATGTTTACAAAATTCAAATCTGAAATTACCGTTTCTCTTGCGGGCCCATAGCTCAGTTGGAAGAGCCACCGGCTCATAACCGGTAGGTCCCTGGTTCGAACCCAGGTGGGCCCACTTTTCGAACAGATTATTTCAGTTCGACAGTGTTCATTAACGATAGAATTGCTCGATTATGGTTGGATACGACACACACTCAACAAGAGGATTTTGCAAGGCGTGGCCCCTAAAGGCCACGCCTTTTTATTTGGAGAAAATGATATGACATCCACCGTAGCCGACATTATCGGGGTCATGGAAAAAGTAGCTCCTTCAGGTCTTGCGGAAACCTGGGACAACCCCGGCCTTCAAGTCGGCAGTATCGACTGGCCCGTAAAAAGGGTCATGGTGGCCCTTGATCCTTCTCTGGAAGTACTTGAAAACGCCGTCAAAGAATCGGCCGATATGCTCATCACGCACCATCCGCTAATATTCAAACCGATTAAATCTGTCGATGTGGGCACTTCCGTCGGACATATCATCGAATTGGCCATTCGAAACCGACTTTCCATATTTTCAGCACATACCAATCTCGACAGTGCCGCGGACGGCCTCAATGACATTCTTGTGTCACATATCGGTTTGGAAAATGTATCCGTATTGGATGTCGATAAATCGATGACATCATCCGCCACTGAAGAAGCAAACGGTCTGGGTCGAATTGGAGACCTGCCTTTCAAAACCGATTTGGCGTCTCTCTGCCGTTATCTTAAACAGGCACTCCATTTAGAATCGATTCGAATGATCGGTGCGCCGGAATTTCCCGTGAGCCGCGTCGCCGTCTGCTGCGGCAGTGGTTCAAGTCTGCTGGATCGGTTTTTCGCATCCGGCGCACAGGTGTTTATCACCGGCGATGTTCGATACCATGATGCCAGAAGTACCGAAGAAAAGGAGCTTGCCCTGATCGATATCGGGCATTTCAACTCCGAACATCTGGTGGTTAAAAGCCTGAGCCGTCGACTGACGCGATTATTACAAACACTAAACCCGGATATTTCCGTACACGCTTGCGACGTCGAAAAAGATCCCTTCATCGTCTTATAACGGAAAAAGAGATGGTTCCTCGAAACAAACGTTTGAAAATCTGCTCATCGTCTTATAACGTAAAAAAGGTGGTTCCATGAAACAAACGCTCGAAAATCTGCTCGAGTTTCAAAAAACTGAAATAGAAATCGACCGGCTTAATGATGCACTTGGCCTGGTCACCGAAAAATTGGATGCATTGGACGCCAAACAGAATTCTTTCCTGGAGGCATTCGAGAAAGATACCGCTGCCATGGAACATTTGAAAAAAAAATACCGTGACTTGGAATCCGACTCAAAAACCAATGAATCTAAAATTGCAAAAAGTCAGGCGAAACTCAGTGCCGTAAAGACAAACAAGGAATATCAAGCACTTCTTAAGGAGATTGATGATATCAAAGGGATGAATTCAGCCCTTGAAGATGAAATGCTCGTCTGCCTCGATCAGATGGAATCTTTTGAAGAAGAGCTCGCCAAAAAGAGCAGAGCCCTCAAACAATTGAAGGGGGAAATCGCATCGGAAAAAGAGGTCATTCAACAGGAGGCCGAAAGCAACACCAGTCAACTCAAAAAAATTGAGCAACTAAAGGGCCAACTCGCTGGAGAGATCGATAAAAACATGTTGAACGATTATGTCCGGGTTAAACGGATTGTTAAGAAACTCGCCCTTGTACCGGTTCTGCAGGCCGTTTGTCAGGGCTGCCACAGGAAAATCCCCCCCCAGATGTTCATTGAATTGCAGCGCAGTGATCAGTTGAAATTTTGCCCTCACTGCGATAGACTTGTTTTTTGGGACAAATCGTACGAATAGCAGCAAACGCCCGGAACGGTCGGAGTCGCCAAAACGATCGCGGGGTTTTTAAAAGACCCGGAGGAAAGTCCGGACACCGCAGGGCAGGGTGCTCCATAACGTGGAGTCACGGCAACGTGAAGGAAAGTGCAACAGAAAGCAAACCGCCCCGCCATATTGGCGAGGTAAGGGTGAAACGGTGCGGTAAGAGCGCACCAGTTCTCCGGGTGACCGGGGAAGCTAGGTAAACCCCACCCGGTGCAAAACCAAATAGGGGAGTGTTTGAGGGTTGCCCGCCCAAGCTCCCGGGTAGGTCGCAAGAGATGCCGGGCAACCGGCATCCATAGATGAATGATCGTTGTCCGAATCGGTGCAAGCCGGTTCGGGAACAGAATCCGGCTTACAGGCGACTCCGACCCCCGGGTTCCGGTTAGTTTTTTAAAGTTTTTGATTTCATTATGGATACAAACAAATCATCCAAAGATATCTCCTTTGCCGAAAAAGTCAGTATTTTTTCATACGACTATTTAAAATGCTGCCTGTACATATACGGATTTGAACAACCCGAACGCCACTTTACGAAACGGCTGTATTCGAAAATGACCGCCACCTCCCGGTTGCTCGAGGATTTTCTTGATTTTCATGGCGCGAAAAACAGCACCGCATGGTATTTCTACAGGGAACTGGCAGCCACGGTCCGGCATTTGACCACCGCCGCCTATTCCCAGATGCATATCTCCAACCGCATGAACTTTTATCTTCTTTCAGATACCGAAGAGTTCAAAAAAGAGGGAGAAGCCACCCTCAGCTTCTTTAACCAGACGTTGATCAAGATGACCCCGGTAATACTCGATGAGGCGCGTCGTCTGAACATTCCGCTTCCCGAAGACACGTTCAGCCCAAAACATTTTCCCAGCGTCACTACGGGGGAAATGCTTCCCTTTGATATCGACGATGTAAACAAGGACCAGCAGAAGGAACATATCGTCAACATCGCGAGTGAATTCCTGAACATCTCGAAAAAATTCGACGAAATCAGTTTCTTCGAACCATACTCCCCGGAAGAGCTCCTAACCATGGTGCCGCAAAAGATAAATGAGGTGGAAATGCGGCGTTTCGAAATGCTGGTACACAACCTTCAGTCCGCATTCGATACCTATGTCATTCACGGCGGATATCGCTTCGGTAACCGCAAACTGAAACAGATCAGGGGACATTTCTCAGCGGTTTTTCATCTGCTCCAGGTAGTTGGCCGGTTGCTGCACTTCTATGAACGGCATCTTCATGACGCCGGGTACAAGAATATCTATAAGCAGGTCTATGATCGCCTTACATCTATCATCGATCCGCAAATTCTTCTGGATCGTACGATCAATTACGCGCTCTATTATGTCTGCCATTATCTATCCACCGGCAAAGAACTCGCAAGAGAGATACTTAACGAGAATATAGAGCGATCCACGGTTACCGTCCCGATCCCTCAAAAGCTCGGTTTTCACAGCAGGCCGAGTCTTCTTGTGGCGAAAATTGTCCAATACTACGGCGGACAGGTGGAATTATGCATCGATTCAGACCGGTTCGACGCCAGCAGTGTATTGGATATCCAATGGGCCGGTGGGAAAATCCAGAAGGAAAATATCAAACAGGTCGTATTTGAAGGAGATCTCCGCGCCCTGAAAGACATTAAAGTTCTGGCGGATGTTAATTATGGAGAGGACACTCTCGGCAAAGGGGTTCCCCTGCCCAAAGAACTCGGCTATTTAAGGTAATGCGAGATAAAGCGACCGCGATTATTGTTGCCGCGGGTAAAGGCGTTCGAATGAACCTTTCCTTACGGAAGCAATACCTCACTTTGAGTCATGTCCCCATCATCGTCCGTACCGTCCAGCTTTTTACCGCCTGTCCGTCCATTGACGCCATTTTTCTGGTAGTACCGCCAACGGACACGGATTACTGCAAAGAACTTCTTTCCCGATCACAAGATATTGAAAAAGAGTGTCATGTCGTTCCCGGAGGAGATTCACGGCAGGCATCCGTTTATCAGGGACTGCTTGCGGTGGAAAAAACCTCTGGCACAAGCGGGATCGTGGCTATCCACGACGGGGTCCGCCCCTTGGTCAAACCGCATCGGATCGAATCATGCATTGCCATCGCAGCCACAAACGGTGCATGCATTCTCGCGATACCCGCCCAGGATACCCTGAAGCAGATAAAACTCGGCACCACAATTATCGCCGACACACTTCCGCGCCAAGAGGTCTGGTTCGCCCAGACTCCCCAGGTATTTCAATACGATATTATTCGAAAGGCCCATGAACTCGCCCTCAAAAACCATGTTTCCGGCACGGACGACGCGATGCTGGTGGAACGGATGGGAATTCCGGTCAGTGTTGTACCCGGCAGCCGGCATAATATTAAAATCACTACCCGGGAAGATCTTTCTTTGGCGGAAGCACTTCTTAATTCTGATCGATTACCTTCCGTATCATATCCGCAAGACATTTCGAATCGTGACGAATAATGCCCCCGGACACATTGAGCAGGGACGCACCGAAAAGATTGTATCGATCCCAGTAAACGGCATTCGGCGCCACATGCACCATTTCCGAACGCTCAGCACGATACCGTTCGAGAAGAAGATCATCCGGCTGCTGAGTATTGTAGATCATGTTCTGTATGCTTCGGCCGATATTCGACTCTATCTTTTCCACAAAATCGATAGCGGAAAATTCATTTGTCTCACCATATTTGGTCATGATATTCAGGACATAAATAATGGCTGCCCGGCTTTTTTGAATCGAATCGGTTACCTTCGGGACCGCAAAATTGGGGATAATGCTGGTGAAGAGATCTCCGGGCCCGATAATAATGATATCCGCCTCGTCGATGGCATCGATTACCGGCGGGAAAACCGAAATGGAATTCCCATGGTGCGGGACCAGGAAAACGTCCCGAATACTCTCCCGCTGAATATGTTTCGGCCGGTCGATGGCACTTTCACCAAAAATTCGGTTGCCATCCGTCAACTCCGCCACCAGAGTCGCCCGGTCTACCGTCACCGGCAGGATGGTTCCCTTGGAATCGAGAATTTCAGCAAGTGCATTGACGCCGCTGGGAAAACTGCCGGTATACTGGGACAACATTGTCAGCAGCATATTTCCAGCGGTATGTCCATTTAGCCGGCGATCTTTTTCAAAGCGTCTCAGAAAAATGTTCCTGGCAAAATCGCGTTGGGGGGAGAGGGCCAGGATACATTTCAAAACATCTCCGGGAGGCAGCACACCATATTCATCTCTCAACCGTCCCGTGCTGCCGCCGCTGTCCATCATGGATACCACTGCCGTAATGTCCATATCCTCCTGATCCCGAAGACCGGATAGAAGGGCAAAATGTCCCGTACCGCCGCCGATGGTGACCACTTTTTTCTTTTTAACCGTCATCGTTTTCCTTTATATGTTTCGTCCGATTTTTTCAATCCCATACCTTGAAAATCGCCTTATCCGTCATTAAATTTAGGAGAATCACAACTTTTTGTTATTTGAGATAAACTTTGGGAAAGGAGCATTTCACATGACGGATACGAACACAACTGAAATGGGCGCCGCCGAATTTATGAAACAACTCAAAAAAACGTTTGAACAACTTCCAAACGACATTCCCATTTTTCTTTTCTCAAAACCCGGCGCGGACGACGTGTTTACACAATCCTGTCGTCAAGTCATTCGTACGTTCAGAGAACTCACCGATAAGATCTCTTTCCGTGAGTTCTCTTTGGCGCATGAGAACGCCCGAAAGTGGCATATCGACCGTTCGCCAACACTTGTCATCGCTCCCGAAAAATACAACATTCGGTGGCTCGGTGCTCCCATGGGCGAAGAGGGAAAAACCTTTCTCGAAATCATTCTTCTGGTGGGAATGGGGAACAGCCGATTGAACGAGCAGTGCATCTCTGTTCTGAAAAAGATAGACTCCCCGCGTCAGGTCCGTGTGTTTGTCAGCCCGTCCTGCCCCTATTGCCCCCAGGAAGCCGTCAACGCGGTAAAAGCCGCCATCGAGAGGCCTGATGTCGTATCCGTCGAGTTGGTGGATATCCAGTGCAATCCGGATCTCGCAGAAAAATACTCCGCCCAGAGTGTCCCCCAGAGTTATGCAAACGACATTTTAATCGGACAGGGGGCCCGCACGGAAGAAATCTTTGCTCTGTCTCTTCAGAAGCTCGAACCCGTGACCCTTTTTATCCCTGACAATGATGCGGAACTGGTTGAAACGGATCTTGTAATTGTCGGTGGTGGACCGGCAGGACTTTCCGCCGGCATATACGCCGAGCGAAGCGGATTGAAAACCGCATTGGTCGAAAAAGGCGCCCTCGGCGGACAAGTGGCCACAACACCGGTGGTTGAAAATTACCCCGGTTTCACGCAGGTCGGCGGAAAAACCCTCGTAGACATCATGGTGAGCCATGCCCTCGAATATGTCCCCATTTTTCAGGGTGAAGAGGTGCTTTCAGTGACCCGGGGAAATCCCATCGAGGTAAAAACCAGCAGGCGAATTTTCCATACCAAAGCAGTATTGCTTGCCACGGGCGCCCAGCATAAGTTCCTGGGCGTACCGGGCGAAAAGCGTCTGTCCGGCAGCGGTGTCAGCTATTGCGCCACCTGTGACGGTCCCTTGTTTAAAGACAAGCGCGTACTCATTGTGGGGGGCGGGAACAGCGCCGTAACGGAAGCGCTCCACCTTCGCAATATGGGCGTGTCGGTCACACTGGTCCATCGCAGAGATACCCTTCGTGCCCAGGAATATCTTGTTAAAATCCTGCGGGAGAGTGATATCCCCGTTTTTTGGAACACGGAGATAAAAGAAATTCAAGGAAAAAATCGAGTGGAATCCGTTCTCCTGGAAAACAGCAAGACCCATGAATTCAAAGAAATAGAGACGGATGGTGTTTTTATTTCAATCGGATATGAGCCATCTATCGCCCTGGCGGAGACAATCGGCATGGACCTGACCGATGAAAGGTATATCAAGCATGACGGCAACCATCGAACCAGCATTCCCGGTGTCTATTCCGCGGGAGATGTCGAGGGGGGATACAAGCAGATCGTCACCGCAACGGGGCAGGGGGCTGCCGCGGCCCTGACCATTTTTGAGGATATGATTCATCCCTATTGGCTGGAAAGGTATTGATACGCCTCCTGTATCTCCTTAAATCGCTCCTCGGCAAGTTGCCTGAACTCCTCACCGAGATGGGACACTTTATCCGGATGATATTTTCCGGACAAAAGACGATAGGCGTGTTTAATATCTTCCGCGGTAGCATTTTGATTCACGCCCAGAACGGTAAAAGGATCCCGACGGGGTGGGGGGTTACGAAAGTCGTTTTGTTCCTGCTGTTGGTTGCCTTGGTATCCGCTGGTCCTGGCGTCCTGAAACGGGCCGATCTTTTTTTTAAGACGGTTGTACGCCTGCCATGCAAATGCAATAATTAAAAGATCGTCCAGCCACCCCCAACCGACGACAAAATCCGGAAGGAGATCATACGGAGAGAGGCTGTAGATTACAACCCCCAGAATAAGTAGAATCTTCCACATTATTTAGTACATGATATACTGTCACACAAGGCGGAGTGAATCCGGTTCAACATATCACAGGATTCATCACATCCCGGGAATTCTTTTCGTCTTTTACAATTTCGGCATGGGCTTTTGACAAGGTAGCCTATCTCAAAATCAAACCGATGATTCGGTCGACGGAAGGCAGGTATTTTCCTGTTTGCACCTTCATGACTCTCGGAAACAGCGACCGTTCCTTCCGTAATATTTTCTGTTTTATTATACTGTGAATCCATGGATGACTTATAACACGGCAATTCCAACAACGCAAAGGGGAATCATCAAAAAAAGAATACATCCCTTGACAGATGTCACGGAACTTTTTAATTATGGCGCTTCGAGTTTATCTGCTGTTGTAAGTTGACACGTTTGTCCGCAACGAAATCGGAAAACGGTTATCAATAAGGAGCTATCAATATGGTGCAACATAAGATTGCCGGCCGGAAAACATACTGGTGGACGGTTTTTATCCTGTTTTTCGTAATATGTATGATGAACCTGGCTGTCTGGTTTGGTCTTCGGTTTCTGGGGGACACTATTGCGCCACTTATTACCGCCGCACCGGGGTTGTCGGAAGTGACAACGGCAATACAGACTTTCCAAACATTCGAACAGTGGGTGCTGATATATGCACTGCCGGGAACTTTTTTGCTCTTTCTGTTTTCAATCGGGATACTTCGTCTTTTTTTCCGGCCTGTTCTGAAACCGGCGGCCCCGCCGGTTCCTGAAAAAAAGAAGGTCTCTTTTTCGGAATCCGCCGAGGCGCGCGCGGAGAAACGTGTCAAAGACCAACGGCTTTTTCTCCATCTGATTTCACTGCTCCAGCGTGAAGGGCGCCTGATCGATTTCTTTGCCGAAGACCTTTCCTCTTTCGATGATGCCCAAATCGGCGGGGCTGTCCGTGAAATCCACGCAACATGCCGGAAAGTCGTTGAAAAGAGCCTTTCCCTGAAACCGGTAATCGATAATATCGAAGGGGAGACCGTTTCCGTTCAACCCGGTTTCGATCCCGGCGCCGTTAAACTGGTCGGGAACGTCACGGGTGACCCGCCGTTTTCCGGAGTGCTTCGCCACCGTGGATGGCAGGCGGGAAAGACGGAGGTGCCGACCCTGTCAGGCAGTCAGGACCCCAGCATTATCGCGCCGGCTGAAGTAGAAATTCCATAAGGAGAAACCGTTGTCACACCCTACTTTTATCATTGGCATCGACCTGGGCACAACCAACAGCGTTATTTCTTATGCCCGGATCGCACCGCCCACGGACGGTCCGCCGTCCATCGAGGTTATGGAAATACCCCAGACAGTGAGTCCCGGCGTCGTTGAAGCCCGTCCCACACTGCCGTCTTTCCTTTTCGCCCCCGGCCCCTCGGACGTTTCACCGGGTGCTATCGATCTGCCGTGGGAGCCGTGTGAAGACTTTACAGTTGGCGTATTCGCCAAGGACCGCGGGGCAGAAATTCCGAAACGTCTCATCTCGTCTTCAAAATCCTGGTTATGTCATCCCCAGGTGGACCGGAACCAACCGATCCTGCCATGGAAAAGTCCCGAGGAGTGTCCCAAACTTTCACCGGTGGCCGCATCCGCCAGAATTCTCGAGCATATTCGGAAGGCCTGGAACCATGTCATGTCCGAAACGAATGAAGGGGGGGACGGCTCTCTGGCCATCGAGCATCAGGACATCTATGTTACGGTCCCCGCATCCTTCGATGCGGCCGCCCGGGAGTTGACGCTGAAAGCAGCCGAAACAGCCGGATTTTCGAATATTACGCTTCTTGAGGAACCAACGGCCGCTTTTTACGCATGGCTGCATGATTCCGGCGATGGATGGCGGCATGCGGTTCATGAAGGAGATGTTGTACTGGTCTGCGACATCGGGGGCGGCACCAGTGACTTCAGCCTGATTCGGGTCGAACAATCCGAGGGCGATCTGGTTCTGGAGCGTGTGGCGGTGGGGAATCATCTCCTTGTGGGCGGCGACAACATGGACCTGACGCTGGCCTACTCGCTCTCCCATAAGCTTTCCCAGAGCGGTACACGCCTGGATGCCCGGCAACTACAGGTCCTCTCACATACCTGCCGGACTGCCAAGGAACAGCTTTTTTCCGGGGAAGCCGCGGAATCCGTTCCTATTGCCATTCTCGGCAGCGGAAGCAGCCTGATCGGCGGCACCATTCGAACCGATCTTTCCCGTAATGAATTGGAAGGGGTCATTCTCGAAGGATTTTTCCCTAGCTGCCCTAAAGACACTGTTCCCAAATCCCATTCCGGAACCGGTCTTCGAGAGTTCGGCCTCTCCTATGAAACCGACCCGGCAGTCACCCATCATCTGGCTGATTTCCTTCGCCGTTTCCACGATGCCGAAGGGACGCGTCCTCTCGAACCGACCGCGGTGCTGTTCAACGGCGGCGTTATGAAAGCGGAGTCCCTGCGCACGCGGGTACTCGACGTACTTGGGGAGTGGTCTTCGGCGAGCGGGGGCACCCCGGTACGTGAAATTGACGCAACGGACTACGATCTGTCGGTTGCACGGGGGGCCACCTATTACGGCCTGGCAAGCCGCGGCCGGGGCATTCGCATCCGGAGCGGACTGAACCGCTCATATTACCTGGGAATTGCCGCGTCCATGCCCGCGGTTCCCGGAATTCCCGCTCCCATGAAAGCATTGTGCATCGCCCCTTTCGGAATGGAAGAGGGGACAACGATCCGGGTGCCGGACCAGGAATTTATGCTGGTGGTGGGGGAGCCGGTAAGCTTCGATCTGCTCGGCGCCACTGCGCGGCACGGGGATGCGGCCGGCGAAACCATCGAGGGGTGGGAGAATGAAATTTCACCGGTTGCATCCATAGAAACCACCCTCGCGGGAGAACCGGGCGCCGTGATACCCGTCTCCATGGAGATACGTCATACGGAGGTCGGTACACTGGAGGTGTGGTGCGTTTCTCTCAATGACGGGCTGCGCTGGAAACTGGAATTCAACGTCCGGGAGAGAGACGCGTGACGACGGAACATCGATACGTTGTCGGCATCGATCTGGGAACCACCAATTCCGCTGTATCATACGCCGAGATTCAATCACAGACGTCCGAAAAGAAAGCGAATCCACCCATTCGGACATTCCACGTCCCCCAGTTGACCGGCCCCGGTGAAGTCACGAAACAACCCATACTGCCATCCTTTCTATATCTTCCCGGCGAATATGAAATCTCAAAAGAGTCCCTGGCGCTTCCCTGGCCAACCTCCAACGATCGGATTTCCGGCGCCTTCGCGAGGGATCACGGCGCCAAGGTTCCGGCCCGTCTCGTCTCATCCGCCAAAAGCTGGTTATGCCACGACCGGGTCGATCGCCGGGCAAAAATCCTGCCATGGGGATCTAAGGAATCGGTGGGCAAAGTCTCTCCGGTGCAGGCCGCAACCGCATATCTCACCCATATCCGCCGGGCCTGGAATCACGCCCATGGCAATGACCCGGAACTCGTTCTGGAAAACCAGGCGGTAATTCTTACCGTACCGGCTTCGTTCGACGAGGTGGCGCGCGACCTGACCCTGGAAGCGGCCGATCAGGCGGGATTGGCCGGTGTCACCCTGATCGAGGAGCCGCTGGCGGCCTTCTACAGTTGGCTCATCCGAAATGAAAAAGAGTGGCGCCGCCATGTGAACCCCGGCGAATTGATTCTCGTCTGCGACGTGGGCGGCGGTACGACGGATTTCACGCTCATTACGCTTCGGGAAACCGAAGGGACACCGCGATTCGAACGCCTGGCGGTGGGGGACCACCTGATCCTTGGCGGGGACAACATGGACCTGGCCCTGGCAAGGCGCATCGAGTCGGTATTTACGGAGAAGAATATCACCCTGACCGGCGATCGCTACAAGATGCTGTGCCATCAATGCCGTCAGGCCAAAGAAGCCATATTGGGTGGAAAGCGCGATACGGCCGCCATCACCCTTATGGGCGAAGGCAGCCGCCTGATCGCCGGAACCGTGAGGACGGAACTGGCACGATCCGATGTGGAGGAGACGGTCTTGGAAGGTTTCTTCCCGTTAGTCACAAATAACGGAGAGAGAAGGGGTGTCGAACGGAAGGGCATCGGCGAATTCGGTCTTCCCTACGAAACAGAGCCGGCCATTACCCGCCACCTGGGAGAATTTCTGCACCGCCATCGTGAAGACGCAAAGGTCTTTACGGGCAGGGACAGCGCCTCGCCGGATTTGATCCTGTTCAACGGCGGGGCTCTGAAATCGCCTCTGATTCAGGAGAGAATCCGGGAAGCCGTTAGGCACTGGTTCGGCATCACGGATACGACCGTTCCGCGAATTCTGAAAAATCCGAACCAGGATCTCGCCGTGTCCCTTGGCGCCGCCTATTACGGCCTGGTGAAAACAGGACTGGGCGTCCGGGTCGGTAGTGGCAGCGCCAGGTCATACTATCTGGGGATCTCCCGGGCGTCATCCGAAGAGGACGCTGGAACAGAGGCCGTATGCCTCGTGGAACGGGGTCTGGACGAGGGCAGCGATATCCAATTAAAGGATCTCGACCTGCGGGTCCTGGCCAATCAACCCGTCCGGTTCGACGTTTTCAGCTCCAGTTACCGATCCGGAGATCGTTGCGGAAATATCCTTCCGGTGGACGAATCCTTTACCCGGCTTCCGCCGGTCCAAACCGTCATCGAGTTTGGCAGAAAGGGGAAACAGGCAACAATTCCCGTGCGACTTGAAGCCCGTTATACGGAAATGGGAACCCTCTCTCTCTGGTGTCGAAGCCAGACCACGGATCACCGATGGCAACTGCAGTTTCAACTCCGGGACGCGAATGAAGTCGTGGAAGTATCCGACGAAATGGTTCTTGAGGAGGGGGAAGTCTCCGAAGTGAGGGATGTGGTTCGATCCGCCTTCTCGGACAAGTCGGATCCCCAAGCCACAACCACTCTTGTGAAGCGGATCACCGGACTCCTGGACCGAAAAAAAGAAGCGTGGCCCCTCACCCTTATCCGTCTGATTTCCGACGATCTTCTCGAACTTTCGGAACGTCGAAAAGCAACCCAGGATCTGGAGAGCAGATGGATGAACCTGCTGGGGTTTTGCCTGCGTCCGGGCAGGGGAGACGGATTTGACGCCCGCCGGGTCAAAGCCCTCTGGAAAATTTATAGACCCGGCCCGATTCACACGAAGAATCCGCAGGTCCGATCCGAATGGTGGATCATGTGGCGACGGGTTGCCGCTGGGATGGGACCGGGGCATCAACGGCAGATCAGCCAGGACCTGTCGGCTATTTTAATCACCGGAAAAGGGAAAAAAAAGCGAATACCCGCACAGGAACAGCTTGAAATCTGGATGCTTATTGCCAACCTCGAGCAACTTCTCGCCAAAGACAAAATCCGCTGGGGAAAACAGCTTCTATCCGAAATCGGGACACCTACCGCCAGCCCCCGTCTTCTGTGGTCCATATCCAGGATCGGTGCAAGAGAGCTTCTCTATGGCCCGACGGATCGTGTGATCGATCCGGAGGAGGCCTTCCGGTGGTGTAAAAAGCTGATGGGGATCTCCTGGCGGACTCCGAAGCACATTCTTCCGGCCATCTCGTCCATGGCCAGAAAAACAGGCGACCGGATCAGAGATCTGACCCGGCCGCAATATAATGAAATCCTGAAGTGGATGTCGACCTTTAAGGAAGCGGCCCCCTACATGAAACCGCTTGAAGAGGTCGTTCCGTTTGCCGTCGAAGAGGAGAATCAACTGTTCGGAGAATCTCTCCCCTCAGGCCTCGTGTTACATGATTAATCCGGATCTTCAACAACGCGATAAGGAGCGACTTTAATCTGCCTCGTGTTACATGATTAATCCAGATCGATAGCGCTTTTGGTTTTTTCCCGCCGTCTGCTTTCCTTGGCGTTGTATTCGTCCATGCATGAATCGTTCGGCCCCATTACCATGGAGCATTCCAGGTACTCCGCTATCTCCATGATGCAGGCCCGGATTGCTTTCCCTGTAGGTGTCTTTTTCTCTTTTGCGAGGTTTCCGCCAAATCCCCACTTACGAATCCCAAGACTCAGCCCGCTGTTTTTCGAAGTCGCTTCGACCGTGCGCACATCCGCGATTTCACCTGTTTCCACATCAATGACTTTCAAATCGACGGCGATATAAGCTTTTCCTTTCTTTCCGCCGATGGAAAAACCCTTGAAGGAGATACCGCCGCCCGTTTTGCCGGTGTCACCCTCGAACGCGGATACCGTAGCCGCCACCAGGTATTGGGCGCCGGTGATATTTCCGATTTTTGACCGGGTGTCCTTGGCGATTCTGCCGGTTTCCCCCAGATCCTGTTCGTCCATCACCTCGTCCAGCTCTTTTCGCTCCAATACTCTAAAGCTTTTCATGGCTGCCAGTTCAGCGATGAGCATATCCTGAAGTTCCCGGCCAACCCCCCTTGACCACCAGCCGGCGGACGTGTCATTGGTAAACCTCAGAATGCCTACCCGCGGCTTCTCCTTTGCGAAAGCACCTGGAACAAAAGTAAGGACAAGCAACAGAACAACAGCGACATAACCAATTCGTTTCATAATACCTCCCTTTAAAAGAGTAATTAAAATATCAATTTCGCGTTATTTCCTGGAATAGATACATATTAATTCAGCTTTTCGTTATCATGTTTTCATTCCGAGAGGAACCCAATTTTTGTTCACTTTACGACCAACCGCTTTTATGATATGGCTTCAGCGCTTTTTTTACGGTATGATCATATGAATCTGGAACCTGGGGGAGACACCTGAATGCGCGTCGGCATGGGATTTGATGTTCATCGTTTGATAACACAGCGGCCATTGGTTTTGGGCGGCGTGACAATCCCCTACGAGATGGGATTGCTCGGACATTCCGACGCCGACGTACTTGTCCACGCAGTGTGCGACGCCCTCCTGGGTGCTGCCGGAATGGGGGACATCGGCACTCATTTCCCTGATACGGACCCCCGATATAAAGGCATCGACAGCCTGAGTCTGCTGAAGCGGGTCGGTGAAATGTTGAATAAAAGCGGCTTTTCAATTTTAAACGTCGATGCCACGCTGCTGGCGGAGCAGCCTAAAATCGCACCCTATCGAATTGAAATGCAGCGCAATATTGCAGGGGCAATTCAAATCGACGATGCCCTGGCCCATGTCAAAGCCACCACAACCGAGGGGCTTGGCGGCATCGGCCGCGGGGAAGGAATTGCCGCCATGTGCGTCGCATTGATAACATAAATGGATCAGGATAAAAGAATGGCAATCCGAATATACAATACGCTAACCAGAAAAAAAGAGAACTTCGAGTCCCTACAGCCCGGTAAAGTCAACATGTACGTTTGCGGCCCCACCGTATATGACAGCTCTCACATCGGCCACGCCCGGTCCGCCGTGGTGTTTGACGTCATCGGGAGATATTTCGAGGCTGAGGGGTATTCTCTCACCTATGTTCGCAACTTTACGGATGTGGACGATAAAATAATTCGCCGTGCCCAAGAACTCGATACGGACTGCTCGACGATTTCAAACAAATACATCCAGGAGTTCTATGAGGATATGGACGCCCTGTATGTTCGGAGGGCCACCATCGAACCCAGGGCCACTGAACATATCGATGACATTATCCGGATTATTACCATTCTTATAGAGAAACAGGTAGCGTATGAAGTGGACGGAGATGTCTTTTTTTCCGTTAACGCTTTCAAGGGATATGGGAAACTTTCCGGCAGACGCCTGGAGGATATGGCCGCCGGCGCTCGTGTAGAAGTGGACAAGCGAAAAAAGAATCCCTTCGATTTCGCTCTCTGGAAGGCCGCCAAACCGGGGGAGCCCACTTGGGAAAGTCCTTGGGGAAAGGGTCGTCCCGGATGGCACATCGAGTGTTCCGGTATGAGTTCCCGGTATCTGGGCGAGACCTTCGATATTCACGGCGGCGGAAAAGACCTTATCTTCCCCCATCATGAAAACGAAATCGCCCAGTCCGAAGCCGCGTTCGGAGTGCCTTTTGCCAGATATTGGGCACATAACGGATTTGTGAACATCAACCATGAAAAAATGTCCAAATCCCTCGGTAATTTTTTGCTGATCCGGGATATCATTAAATCATATCATCCCGAAGCCGTACGGTTGTTTCTGCTCTCCAATCATTACCGAAGCCCTGTCGATTTTACACAACAGGCAATGGACGAAGCCGAGTCCGCACTGGAAAAAATATACGGGGTACTGATGCGAATGGAAACCATCGGGACCACCGACGGTTTTTCCCCTGACGCACACCCGCCCGGAGAGTACTGGAATCGTTTCCGCGATGCCATGAATGACGATTTTAACACTGCCCAGGGTATCGGGATACTGTTTGATCTGGTTCGAACGATAAACCGCGAACTCGACGAATCTGATGGAAACTTGTCGGATGAAAAGACCGAAACCCTTCTGTCCGCCCGGAATGATATTTCCCGGATTGGAACGATTCTCGGTATCCTTAACAGTTCTCCCCAATCCTATTTCGAGCGCAAAAAAGAGCGCGGTCTGGAAAGTGCATCGGTTGATGAGGCCTTGATCGAACAGATGATCAATGAACGTATCGAGGCCAGAAAATCCAAAAACTGGAAACGGGCCGATGAAATTCGAGACGAACTCGAAAAAATGAACATTACACTGGAAGACCGGCCTGACGGAACTTCCTGGAAGATAGGGTAAAAGGCAGAGGTCGGAAGTCTGGTCGGGTATTAGTCACTCAACAGCCTTATTAATCAGCAACGAATCTTCGGAGCTTTCTGGTGTCAGGTGTCTGGTGTCAGCAAGTGTCGTCATTGCTTTTTCTGAAACCTGAAAACTGACACCCGAAACCTTTTTTAAAGATATGTTCAAACTCACATCAAACTTCATCCCCAAAGGAGATCAGCCACAGGGAATCGATATGCTGACGGAACGCATTTCCAATGGCGATCCGCACACGGTCCTGCTCGGTGTCACGGGATCGGGCAAAACCTTCACAATGGCGCATGCGATCACGAGACTCGATCGTCCCGTTCTGGTGATGGCGCCCAATAAAACCCTCGCCGCTCAACTCTACAGTGAGTTCAAGGGCCTTTTCCCTGAAAATGCCGTTGAATATTTCGTAAGCTACTACGATTATTACCAACCCGAAGCGTACCTGCCCGCCTCGGACACCTATATCCAGAAGGATTCCTCCATCAACGAAATGATCGACAAGCTCCGCCACAGTGCCACCCGTTCCGTTCTGACCCGCCGGGATGTCATCGTTGTGGCAAGCGTATCCTGCATCTACGGCCTGGGTGCACCTGAAGACTACCTGGCCATGAGGCTTCATTTGAAGCGGGACATGTCCATCTCGAGAGACCGGCTCCTCTATGACCTTGTAGAGATGCACTACGAGAGAAATGATTACGACTTCCACCGGGGAACCTTCAGGGTTCGTGGCGATCGGGTTGAAATATATCCCGCATATGAGGAAGATATTGCCCTGCGGGTCGAGTTCTTCGGCGATGAGATTGAAGGAATTTCTGAAATAGACCCCCTGCGGGGAACGACGATTCGGAACCTCGACGAGGCGTCTCTTTTTCCTGCCAGTCATTATGTGGCAAGCAAAACGACGCTCAAGCAAGCCGTTGAAACGATCAAATCCGAACTCAAATCCAGAGTCGCCTATTTTCGGGATAATAACAAGCTGATCGAGGCCCAGCGAATAGAGGAGAGAACGGATTACGACCTGGAAATGATGCACGAGCTGGGATATTGCACCGGTATTGAAAACTACTCCCGGCATCTGACCGGACGCAAATCAGGAGAACCGCCGCCAACACTGCTCGACTATTTCCCGGAAGATTTCCTCGTTTTCATGGATGAGAGCCATATCAGTGTTCCCCAGGTTCGGGCCATGTACAGGGGCGACAGGTCCCGTAAATCCACCCTGGTCGAATTCGGATTCAGGCTTCCCTCCGCATTGGACAACCGTCCGTTGACCTTCGAGGAATTTACCGATCGGGTGCATCAGGTAGTGTATGTATCCGCCACACCGGCGGAATATGAACTGGAGATTACGGACACCGAACCGGTGGAATTGATCGTCAGGCCCACCGGCCTGGTGGATCCGATCATCGAGATCAGATCGGCCGAGCACCAGGTGGATAATCTTTATGAAGAGATCGTTTCAAACGTCGCAAAGGGCTTTCGTGTCCTCATTACCACCCTGACCAAACGCATGGCGGAAGATTTGACGGAATACTATGAAGAGCTGGGGATCCGTATCCGCTATCTCCATTCAGACGTCAACACCCTCGAACGTATGGAGATTATACGGGATTTGCGTAAAGGACTCTTTGACGTGCTTGTCGGAATCAATCTGCTCCGTGAAGGCCTGGACATTCCGGAGGTTTCCCTGGTAGCCATTCTGGATGCGGACAAGGAGGGCTTTCTAAGGTCCGCGCGCTCCCTGGTGCAGACCTTCGGCCGGGCGGCCAGAAACGCGTCCGGACGGGTAATTCTCTATGCGGACAAGACGACGCCTGCCATGCACACAGCTATCGAAGAGACCCGGCGTCGCCAGCGGATTCAAAAAGAGTACAATCAAAAATATAACATTACGCCCACTTCCATTGAAAAAGAGATCACCACGGGGTTCGAATCTCTTTATAAATCCGGGCCCGCCGACGAACCGAAAGTGGCGGAATCCGTTGAACGTTTCGATACCCGGGAAAATCTGGATGATACCATTCGCGCCCTTGAAGCCGAGATGCTTAAAGCCGCAAAAGACCTTCAGTTCGAGGTTGCCGCGGATCTCCGGGACCGGATCAAAGCCATGAAGAAGAGACTGGTGTTCGAGGGGTAGTCCGGAGATCGGAGGTCAGAAGTCGGAGGTCTGAGGTCGGAGGTCGGAGGTCGGAGGTCGGAGGTCGGAAGGAGAAGAGCGAAACACCTTAAAAAATGAACGTCGAACATCGAACGTCCACCATCCAACATCGAATGTGGATGGCGCCGTTTGGATATCAGAGATACCTGGAATAACCATACTGCTTGCAGATTCTGTTTCCATGGGTAAATCCCTCTCGAAATCGATAGAATACCTTATTCGACGTTGGCGGTTCGATGTTCGATGTTGGACGTTCATGTTTTTATTTCATTGTTTTGCATTTTGGCATCGATAACATTCTATTAGCCGGAAAAACATGGAAAATCCGGATAACCTCCGCGAAAAAGTAAAGCAGACAACAACTTCCCCGGGTGTCTATCTCATGAAAGACACCGACGGAAAGGTGATCTATGTCGGCAAGGCGCGGAATCTTCGGAAGCGCCTGGCCTCCTATTTTCTGAAGGCGTCACCCTCCGATCTGAAGACGGGTGTGCTCGTCGGAAACGTCGCCACATTTGACACCATCATCACCACCTCTGAACAGGAAGCGCTGATTCTCGAGTCCAACCTGATAAAGCGTCACCGTCCAAGGTACAATATCATTCTGAAGGACGACAAGCGTTATCCGATACTGCGTCTGGATACGGCATCCCCTTTTCCAATGCTGACCCTGGTTCGAAAAAAGGAAAAAGACAACGCCATGTATTTCGGACCGTTTTCATCCGCGGGGGCCGTCCACAAGACAATGAACCTGATCAACCGGACATTCATGCTTCGTAAGTGCAAAGGGGCAAAATTGAAGCCGAGATCACGACCCTGCCTCCATTTTCAGATGAACAGATGCCTCGCCCCCTGCTGCAGGGATGTTGACCCGGCCCGTTACCAGGAAATAGTCCGGGAGGTTATCCTGTTTCTAAACGCCAAAACACCGGACTTGATCTCCAAAATCAAAAAGGAGATGGCAACAGCATCCGAACTGCAGGATTACGAACTGGCTGCGAGACTCCGGGATAAAATTTTTGCACTTGAAAAAGTGCTGGAGAAACAGGTGGCGGTATCTTCCGATATGATCGATCGGGACATTCTCGGCATCGCCCGCAACCATCAGCTTTCAATTATCACGCTTCTTTTTGTCCGTAATGGAAAGCTTATCGGATACCGGCATTTCGAATTTCAGGAAACCATATCGACGGATGCGGAGATGATCGGATCATTTCTCGGGCAATATTATGAACGAACCCCCTTCATTCCCGCTGAAATTCTAATCCCGCTGCCGTTGGATGACGCACCGCTTCACGAGAAACATTTGTCGGAATACCGGGGAAAAAAAGTCCGTATCCATACGCCCCAAAGGGGTGAAAAGGTGCGCATGACCGCCATGGCCATGGAGAATGCCGCAAACCGGCGGGAAGAGGTGATCACTCAGATGCTCTCCGGTTTACAGCTGTTGACGCGTCTGAAACGCCGCCTCTCCCTCGCGGAGCTACCCACCAGAATCGAATGTTTCGACAACTCGAATCTCTATGGAACAAATCCGGTGTCGGGTGTGGTAGTGTTTGAAAACGGCAAACCAAAAAAATCCGCTTACCGTAAATACAAAATCCGAAACGTATCGGGACCGGATGATTATGCAGCCATGTCGGAAGTACTGTCACGCAGGTTTCGGAAAAAGGAAAATCCGGATCCGCTGCCGGACCTGTTGATGGTGGATGGCGGCAAAGGACAGCTGAATATTGCCGTCTCGGTATTGAAAACACTCGATCTATACGGGGTGTTTGGCATATTGGGAATAGCAAAAAAAGATCCCCGGAAAGGAGAACTCCAGGATAAAATTTTCCTTCCGGAACGGACAAATCCGGTTATATTCGGAAAAGAGACGGACCTTCTTCTGTTTCTCCAGAGAATCCGTGATGAAGCACATCGGTTTGCAATCTCTTTTCACAGGAAAAAGCATCGTGCCGCCGTTATTCAATCTGAACTCGACGGGATTCCAGGTATCGGCAAAATACGCAAGCAGCGACTGTTGAATCATTTCGGAAGCGTCAATAACATTCGAACCGCCGCTGTTTCTGAAATAACGGCAATACCCGGATTTACCGCAAAAATAGCGAAAGGGGTTGTCGAAGACCTGAAAAAGAGATAAGTTCTTGACATTTGGTTCAAAAAATCAGAGATATACAGCGTGGTTAGGTTGTTTTTTCTTTCCATGGGCTGAAAGGAAAACATATGGACAAAAAAGAAACGTTTGAAAATCTGTTGAAAACGGCTGAGCTGTACCGGACCCAGGGATTGTACAGAGAGGCGCGTGAAGCATATCAGTCGGCATTGGAACTGATCAACACCCTCGACCAGACGGAAAACCGGGATACGGTTCTTTTGGATCTTGAGGAGAAAATCAAGGCACTGGGCGCTGCGGAAGATCATATCGAGTCGGCGCCATCGAGCCATGAGCTGCCTGACGACGTCCAGAACCTTATTAAAAACCTGTTTTCGTTCTCGGAACAGAAGGACCCGGACACGAAAGCCCTTTCTGAAGCGGTCACCCTGGCGAAGTTCGGACAGCTCGAACGGGCCATAGAGGAGCTGTCCGGATTGCTCGACAAGCGGTCCGTCGGCATTGTCGCGGCAAAAAATATTATCCGATGCCACGTTCTCCTGTCGGCATACGATAACGCCCTGGACACATACAAGCAGTGGGAATCCGAAAAAAAGTTCTCACCCAAGGCGCTTGCCGGAATTCGACGGCTTCTGGAAAACCTGTTGATCAAAAAAGGGGTCCAGGCGCCTTTTCCCAAAATCACCATCGAAGAGGGAAAAGAAAAACCGTCCCGGAACACGGCCGGACAGAAACCCGAGGAAATGCTGGACATCGGGTCGGTGCTCGTCAATTTTGACCAGGGTCCCTTAAAAGGCAAACCCGTGGAATTCGATGTGAACTTCCAGACGGGAAATACGGTCAGTCTGCTGATCGAAAGCAAAGAAAAAAAATTGTTCGATACGCTGGATGTCGGTTTTCGATTGAAAGAAGTTCAGTATAGATCCTCGGTGGCTATTTTTCGAGGCACGGGCGTTATATCAGCAAAAATAATGATCCATGAAGGTCCCAAACAAGGGAATTATCATGTGGATATCAAAGTTCAGGACCATTGACCCCTTTAACCTTTAAAGGATTTTTTATTTGAAGAAACGCATGAGATCTCACCACAAATGGAGCGGGGTGTATGGCGATCTTTAATTTAAAAAAACGTGAAATTGAGTGCAAACTCGTCTTTTACGGACCAGGTAGATGCGGAAAAACCACAAACCTTGAATACATCTTCAAAACATTCAAGAAACAGGTTTCCGGTGAGATGGTTTCGATCAACACCGAAGGCGATCGAACACTTTTTTTCGACTTTCTTCCCATCGGTCTTGGACAGATAAAGGGGTGTGACGTCAAGGTTCAACTCTATACTGTGCCTGGCCAGGTGAAGTATAAATCGACTCGAAAACTTGTGCTCAAAGGCGCGGACGGCATCATTTTTGTCGCGGATTCGCTGGAAGTCCGCCGTGAAAAAAATATGCTGTCCCTGAAAGACCTTCATCAGAACTTGAAGGATTACGGCCTGAGCATCTTTAAAATACCTCTGATTTTGCAGTACAACAAGCGGGATCTTGGTGAACAGGGAATCCCCATAATGCCGGTTGAACAAATGGAGCGCGAATTGAACAGCCAACTGAAGGTGCCCACCTTCACGGCCAGTGCGCTTTCCGGCGACGGTGTCGGAAAAACACTTACGGAAGGTTTGAAGCTGACCTTGAAACACCTTCAGAAAAAGCTGCAATGGGCAGGCTGACATTCTGTTTTTTAATGGGCTATTAGATGAACGACATTGTTCTTTCCGGGGATATTGAATTTATTGAGCTTCCGGACCTGCTGCAACTCATCGGCAACAACGGCAGCTCCGGAGTATTACGTTTCAAGAGCCCCTTCAGCACCAATCCTGCTTCGGTGTATATCGAAAAAGGAAATCCCATCAATGCCTCCCATGGTTCACTTTCGGGACTCGAGGCGTTGCTGTCGCTTTTTGGATGGTCGGAAGGCACCTTTGAATTTTCCCAAACGGTGATTCCGGTAAAACGTGTCATAAAAAAAAACCGTATGGAAATCATACTGGAAGGGCTTCGTATGGTAGATGACGGAAAAATCAAGCGGTCAGGTCCGACGAAATCTCCTAAAACAGCCTCGGGCGTGTCCGGTCAACCCGGGATGACGATTCTGAAAGGTCCCCTTGTGGACTACCTCTATATAGCCGACGAAGAGACCTACCATGATGGCGAGGTGATTGTTGAAGAGGGAAAACACGGGAGTTGGATGTGGGTAGTCCTCGAGGGTGTTGTGGAAATTATTAAAAAAACGCCCAATGGCCCCCTGAGTTTGGGCATGGTTTCCGAGGGTAGTTTTCTTGGGGACATTGCCACCTTTCTGGCAAAGGAACATGTACGGGGCGCATCGGCCTACGCGAGAGGAACCGTGCAACTGGGGGTGATCGATGCACAACGTTTGTCGAATGAATTTTCATCGCTGTCGCGTTCGTTCCGGGACCTTCTGCTCAGTTTCGATCGGCGGTTGAGACATGTCAGCGGCAATGCGCTTCGGGTACGCCTTGGCCAGCCGATTCTTGCCGATCTTCAGCAGGACCTGTCCGTTTTTTCTTTTGATGATTGCGAAGAGGGCAAAATCTACACAATCACCAAAGGGGATGCAGTAGTGGCCCGTTCCATGGGAAAAGACGAGGTTCAGGTCGTCATGGCAAATATTACCAAGGGAGATTATTTAGGACACATTCCTTACCTGTATACGGGACTTGAACCGGATAACGCAATCGTGCTCGTATCCAAGGACATTGAAATGGAAATTTTGGATCCTATGGAATTTCAACCCGAGCACGACCAGCTTTCCAACACATTCAAGAATATTATTGAGCATATTTCCGCTTCCATTTCCATCACTGTGAAAACGGCCGAAGATTCTTTCAACAAACGGTTTTAATTTATAGGAGGCAGTGAATAAACATGGTGGAGAAAAGAAAATCCCCACGTATTGACTCTATCAATCTGTCTTATATATGCTTGGACAAACATAACAATGTGCTCCAGCAAGCCATGGGAAGAACCCTTGACATTTCCGAGGGGGGCTTCCTCATCGAGACCCATTTTCCAATAGAGAAAGATTGCACAATTGAGGCATCTATCGGTCTGGGGGATAATACAATTGACATAAAAGGCAAAATCGCCCATTGCCAGTCCTCGGGCGACGGGAAGTATATTACCGGTGTTGAAATAACGTCTATCGAAGATGCCGATAAATCCCTCTGGGGTGATTTTATTGACAGGATGTTCGGTAATGATGTGTCGGAGACCGACACTGATACATGAAAATAGGCGTTCTTTCAGACACCCATTCGACCCATCCGACCGAGGCGCTGATCCGAATTGCCAGAGGCGCCTTTTCAGACGTTCCCCTTATTCTTCACGCTGGAGATCTGACAAGCATGTCGGTTCTCGATGTCTTTTCGGACAAGCAGGTGGTGGCTGTCTGTGGCAATAAAGATCGTGGACCGATTGCGGATTTACTGCCGAAAAAACAAATTCTTCATGTGAACGGGTACCGCATCGGATTGGTTCACGGATGGGGCGGCCCCAAAGGGATAGAAGAACGGGTCCTGTCGTGTTTTGATAATGTTCACTGCATTGTCTACGGACATACACACAAATGCGCGAACCACATTCATTCCGGGATACTCTTATTCAATCCGGGCGCTTTCTCCGGCACAAGGTTATTCAAACGGAATCCGACAGCGGGCCTTTTGACCATCGGCAACGGCATCAGCGGCAATATCTTTTCAGTCGCTTGACCCGCCCGGAAATGAATGATACCAAAGCGACCATCTCGATTGAATCTAAAAAATTGACTGAGTCGACCGGGTCGATAAAATCGGTTGAGTCGATAAAATCGGTTGAGTCGATAAAATCGACTGGATTGAAACGAAATTGAAAGGAACTCTCACATGAATCAGGCTGTAATAGAAACTGATTTTCCAGGCTTGGACCTTGTTAAAAGAGGAAAAGTCCGTGATATCTACGACCTCGGTGATCATCTGCTGATGGTTGCCACCGACCGGATTTCCGCTTTTGATGTGGTTATGCCGGACCCGATTCCGGATAAGGGCAAAATCCTGACCCAGGTTTCCATGTTCTGGTTTCGTGAAATAGAATCCATCATTTCCAACCATGTGGTCAGCGACCGGGTGGAGGATTTTCCGGAGATTTGTGAACCCTATTCAGAGACCCTTCGCTCCCGCAGCATGCTTGTAAAAAAGGCCAATCCTTTAGAGATCGAGTGCGTCGTTCGGGGCTACATCTCCGGGTCGGGCTGGAAATCATACCGGAGCGACAGCACGGTATGCGGGATCCGCCTTCCCGGCGGTCTGAAAGAGTCGGACAAACTCCCGAAACCGCTTTTCACCCCCTCCACGAAAGCACACATTGGAGAACATGATGAAAATATCGATTTTGAAACGGCGGCGGAAATAATCGGCAGGCCTCTTGCTGAGAAAGTAAGAACGCTAAGCCTTTCCATTTACGAGAAAGGCGCCGCCATCGCCGCTGAAAAAGGAATTATCATTGCCGATACGAAATTTGAATTCGGCCTTGCAGGTGATGAACTGATCCTTATTGACGAGGTCTTGACACCCGACTCCTCCAGGTTCTGGCCCAAGTCATCCTACCAGCCAGGGGGGGGGCAAAAAAGCTTTGACAAGCAATACCTTCGGGACTATCTGCTTTCATTGGATTGGAACCAAACCCCGCCTGGTCCGAGGCTTCCCCGGGAAGTGGTTCAAAATACACGTTCAAAATACCTCGAAGCCCTGCAGCTCATAGCCGGTGATGATTATACCAACAAAATTTGATTACCGAACTGTTGCCCTGAAGGAGATAGATTCCGAAGAGGCGCCGTTTCGGATCACGACCAACGATGCTGTAAGCGATCTTTCCGATGCGCTCGGTCAGGTGGGTCTCATCAACCCGCCGGTTCTGATGCATCAGGCCGACAGATATGTTGTGGTGTGCGGACACCGTCGCGTACTGGCTGCACGCGCACTGGCATGGGAAACGATACCGGCACGTATTCCGACTTCTCAGAATGATCCGCCGGCATGCGCATTCCTTGCAATTTCCGAAAATTCAATCGAGCGTCCGTTGAATCTCATTGAAACCTCCCGGGCCCTCTCTCTGCTCAACTCTTTTATTCCCGACAAAAAAGAACGTTACAGGGTCGCCGGAAATCTCGGATTGCCGTCCAATCCTTCCCTCATAAAAAAGATAGGACCATTGTGCCGCCTGCCTCAACAGATGCAAAACGGCATTCTATCGGGTGAAATCTCGCTGCCCAGCGCCTTGATGCTTTCCAAATTGCAGCCGAAAGCAGCCGTACTGATTTCCGAATTTTTGATACGCCTAAAGCTTAGCCTCAGCAAACAAAAAGAAATGATCGTCATTCTGCAAGAGATAGCGATTCGGGAGGACTGCACAGTCGAGGAGATCATCCACTCCGAAAAGATCCAGAGCATTTTGGATGATCCCGAGATGGACCGTCCCCGCAAATCCGGACTGATCCGGACCTATTTAAAGCACCGCAGATTCCCCAATATCTCCGATGCATTGGACGCCTTTGAAAAAGTCAAAAGCAGCCTTACTCTCGGCGAAAATACCTCCCTGAATCCCCCTCCCGGATTTGAAGGCAATCACTATAGAATCTCCTTTTCATTTTCCAGCATGAATGAGCTGGACCATCATAAACAGACCCTCGAGCGGTTGCTTGAGGATGAGAGAATCAAGGCGTTGCTTGATTCGGGACCCCCGAAAAAGAAATAAAAGAGAAGTGCCTAAACAGGCAAGTCGGAGTCGGCACTCTGCAGTCGTCAGACAACAGCCGACGGATTGAAATCTATTTCATTTTGCCATCAACTTTTTTATAGGGTTTGTCAAAATAATTTTCCGATTGCACATAGTGAATAGCATGGTGTTTTGGTATTGAAAAACAATTCTCGCGCAGACGCTGAGGCGCAGAGAAAAAAATAACATCCTAAAAACATAGATATAATTGAGTTGTTTAATAATAACGAACTCTCTTTTCTTAAATTTTTGTTTTTAGCTGTTCTCTGCGTCCCTGCGCGAGAAATATCTGTCTTTAATCGGAACGTGTTTATGCCATAGGCTATAGTCACTCAACTTTAGGCACTATAGCGCACTTTAGGCACTATCCTTAACTAACCCTCCAAGATACTTGAGATTACCTGCTCATGTCTCGGAAACCACTTGACAAACACGATACACTGAATGTATTTATTTATAATTAATAAACAATATTCATTATATATTTTATCGTTCAGCGTGCCATCATCTTAGAGTGCCGGGGACCAGATCATTCACCAATATTTCCTGCCGGCCTGACAATTCAAAGTTTCCTGTATGAGATTTCACTATGGGAATCCAGGAAAGAAAAAAAAGGGAAAAGGAGAGACGGCGACAGCAGATCCTCTCAGCTGCCAAGTCGCTGTTTGCCAACCACGGATTCCATCATACCACCATGGAAGAGATTGCTAATGAAGCTGAACTCAGTCCCGGTACCCTCTATCTGTATTTCAAGAGCAAGGATGAGCTGTTCGCGGAACTTTCCTTAAATATTGTCCGTTATCTGATTATGCGACTCGAAAACCTCCGGGCGGAAGAAAATATTCAGGATGAGCAGCGATTGGCAGCCGTGAGAGATATTTTACAGGATGTCTGCACGTTCGATTCATTTATCCTCGTCAACACGCTGCGACTGCAATCCGACGACACATTGAAAAAACTCAGTCCACGATTGGCCAACGATCTTCAAAAACATGTGCACAAAGTCGTTGGATATCTTTCCGACATATTCACAACGGGCATTCATAACGGCGCTTTCATCGATAAACGCCCGGAGTTGTTTACAGGGATCCTCTGGGCGGTTTTCAGCGGATCTGTTTTACTTAACGAAATACAGGGTAGCTTTACTTCGCAACCCCGTAATTTGAACCTTATCCTGGAAAACGCTTTTGATATCTTTTCTAGAGGCATAAGAAAATCCCCCTCCACACCGGTAGAGTCTTAAGGATCACCCCCAGATTAACCGCATTTGGATGATTATCGAGTTCTATAGTAGTTTTTAAAAAATGAACGTCGAACATCGAACGTCCAACGTTCAACATCGAATGCGGAAATCGCTTCGCTCCATTTGATTTAGACCTGTCAACATGCTAGAGTCCAATCCATCATAAAGGAGAAACAATTGTAGATGACTTTTTCAAAAGTATATATTCACAGGGACGTGGCTGATTCTCCCTTGGCATTGGAGATCCAAAAGCGCCTTTCCCATATTCCCTCCGAAGTTGTAGACGGAAATCAGACCGTTTACAGGTCCGTCACCGCTGAAGAAACAGAACCGGATAGCATTCAGAGGGGAAAAGAGGTCCTTTTACTGACAAAAAACAAGGGCGCTTTTATCAAACCCTGTCCGGGCACCCGTGAATATACCTGCTGTGGCTACAAAATTCTCCACATCGGCACCTTCTGCACTATGGACTGCAGTTACTGCATTCTCCAGGCATATTTCCACCCGCCTGTACTTCAATACTTTGTAAATCATGATGATTTGGTTGAGGAATTGGACGGCTTTTTCCAATCGCCCGGCATTCATCGGGTCGGCACGGGAGAATTTACCGACAGTATGATATGGGAATACTGGACAGATACATCCCGCCTTCTGGTTCCCAAATTTGCGGCTCAAAACCATGCGGTACTGGAACTCAAAACCAAAACAGTTGCCGTCGATTCCCTGGAACACCTCGTTCACAATCGAAAAACCATAACCGCGTGGTCATTGAATACATACCAGGTTATCCGTAATGAAGAACGCGGAACCGCTTCTTTAAAGGCAAGACTCGACGCAGCCGCGGCCTGCGAATCATGGGGATATCCCCTGGCATTTCACTTCGATCCCATGGTTATCTATGATGGTTGCGAAAAGGATTATGAAGATGTTATCCGGACACTTTTCTCCAGAATTCGTCCGGAAAGCATCGTCTGGATCAGTCTCGGCACCTTTCGGTTCATGCCGCCCCTGAAGCCCATCATTCAGGACCGTTTTCCGGACTCAAAAATCGTATACGGTGAATTCATCACCGGCCTGGACAACAAAATGCGCTATTTCAAACCGCTTCGAATCGCGCTCTATCGCCATGTGATAAAATGCATCAAGGACATTGCGCCCGATGTCCTTGTCTACTTCTGCATGGAAGACGATGAAGTCTGGCGGAAAACCATGGGCTTTCTCCCTTCGGAAAAGGGCGGCCTCCCGGCCATGCTGGACCGAAGTGCCGAGGTTCATTGCGGGCTAACGCCATAGCTCAGTATTCCAAACTGGTGTGTTGCTGGTCATAAATTCAATGATATTTTGTTTGAAGCGATCCTCTTAGGTTTCAGGTGTCGGGTGTCAGGTGTCAGTAACACCGACGACTTGCATTTCCTCTCCTATCATCTCTTTTAAATTCAATATCATGGGCAAATAAACGATCATCCTGGCTACCACACTTGCCGTTCCTGAAACCTGACACCTGAAACCTTTTTTTAAACCCTGACACCCGAAACCTGACACCTGACACCCAAAAAAATGGGGACTTGAACATAACGTCCAAATCCCCATTATATTTTCTTTCCCGGGTGTATATTCCCGACTACTCTTCCTTGCTCTTTATATCCTCGATGACCTTCTGTGCCAGCTGTGCGGGCACCTCGTCGTAGTGAGAAAATTCCATTGAAAAAGTACCGCGCCCGCCGGTGATGGATCTCAGATCGATGGCATACGTCAGAAATTCGCTCATCGGCACCTGGGCGTTGATGATCTGGTATTTGCCTTTGGCATCCATTCCGAGAACCCTGCCGCGGCGGCTGTTCAGGTCGCCCATGATGTCTCCCATGAATTCATCTGGAGTCGTGACGGCAACCACCATTATGGGTTCCAGCAAGGTAGGCGCCGCTTCCTGGGCGGCCTTTTTAAAGGCGAGTGATCCTGCAATCTTAAACGCCATTTCCGACGAGTCGACGGCGTGATATGAACCATCATCCAGGGTCACTTTGAAGTCAACCAGAGGGAACCCCGCCAGGACGCCTTTAACGGCCGCCTCGACAATCCCTTTTTCAACAGCGGGAATGTAGGTCTTGGGAATCGATCCGCCGACAATAGCGTCCACGAATTCAAACCCTTTTCCACGGGCCATCGGTTCCATCTGAATCCAGCAGTCGCCAAACTGACCATGGCCACCCGATTGTTTCTTATGCCTGCCCTGAACCCGTACTTTCTTTTTAATGGTTTCGCGATAGGGCACTTTGGGCGGCTTGAGGAGTGCCTCCACGTTGAATTTTCTCTTCAGCTTGTCGATTATAGTCTCGATGTGAATCTCCCCGCGACCCGAGAGCAGGATTTCCTTGGTTTCGGCATTCCGGTCAAGTTTCAGAGCAACATCCTCGTTGAGTATTTTCGTTATGGCCGAAACAATTTTGTCCTCTTCGCCTTCTTTTTTTGCTTCCAGGGCAAAAGTAATCAATGGGGGAAGGGGGATCCGGGAATTTAAACTTGATTTGATTCCCTTCCTGACACAGGGTGTCTCCGGTATGCGTATCCTTGAGCTTGGCGACGGCAACAATCGCCCCCGGCCCCGCACCCGTGACACTCTTCTGTTCTTTTCCCGCCATTCTCAACAGTTGAGAAAACCTCTCTTTGGCGCCCTTATTGACATTGTATAATCCGCCATCGGACCCGAGGGTTCCGGATACAACACGAAAGATCGATAACTGTCCCGCATAAGGATCGGTTACCGTTTTAAAAACGATGGCTGAAAAGGGGGCATCCGGGTCTGCCGCCCGGGTCACCTCTGCATCGGAAGCATTCACCCCGACAAATTCACCACGTTCCGCGGGAGAGGGCAGTCCGTTTACAACCAGATCAAGAAGCAGATCGATCCCGACGTTTTTCGTTGACGATCCGCATACAACC
This sequence comes from Desulfobacterales bacterium, assembly GCA_963677545.2. GTDB lineage: Bacteria > Desulfobacterota > Desulfobacteria > Desulfobacterales > JAFDDL01 > JBECKW01. Next base: position 369,628 of record CAXXKH010000026.1, read on the forward strand.
GGAACAAAAGTCATCGAAAGAATACCTTTTTTCAGCGCGGCCTTCATCTCTTCTTCGCTGACCTCTTCACCCTCGAGATATCTTTCAAGGAGTTCGTCGTCCGCCTCGGCGATATTTTCAATCAGTGCCTCGCGTTCGCTATCGACCCGATCTTTCATGTCTTCAGGAATATCGATCTTGGTACTCTTGCCGGACGCATCATATTGGTAGGCCTTCATCTCAACGAGATCGACCAGGCCATTCATATCAGCTTCTTTTCCGATAGGGAGTTGCAGAATAATTGGTTTGGGGGTGAAGGAGTTCTTGATATCATCGAAAGCGCGGTCAAAATCCGCCCTTTCCCGATCGAGTTTGTTTAGAAAAATGATTCGCGGAAGCCCCAGCTCGTCGGCAAAATCCCATGCTTCTTCGGTCTGAACCTTTGCGCCATCGACAGCGTCTATGACAACAACCAATGCATCGGCAACTTGCATGGCATTTCTTGAATCAGAAAAAAAGTTCTGATCTCCGGGGGTATCCATCAAATTAATGAAGTGCTTTTTCCACTCAACCTGGTGGAAACCGGTGCTGATGCTTGAATTTCTTTTAAGCTCTTCGGGTTCGAAATCCATCTGAGTATTGCCTTCTTCAATCTTCCCGAGACGATTCGTTACGCCGGTGTTGAAAAGCATCACCTCCGCCAGGGAGGTTTTTCCTGCGCCGCCATGGGCCACCAGTGCGATATTTCTTAATTTGTCAACCATGTCTGCCATTTAAGCTCCTCTCTATCAAAAATTTAAGTGTACCCCATCTTAAACGATAATTCTGATTGAAATCTGAATTTTTAGCCATCCCATTGAAAAAAATCAAGCTTTATTTAGGTTTTGTCACAGCCAATTTCAAAACGTCCTATTTTGACAAATTTCCGGTCGGTCGATCCGCTCTGGGCCCTATCCCGATTGTGTCTGAAAAGCGTTTTGAAAATGGCTTTTTAGCAACATAATAAACTCCCTGTTCCCTTTCGGTCCCAGGATCGGGGAGGGGATGAGATTCAGGCGAGTCAATTCGAGAGTGGCAAAAAATGCCGTCAGTTCCTTGATGACAGTTTCGTGTTGTCCGGGGTCCCGAACGACGCCGCCTTTTCCGACCATTCCTTTTCCAACTTCGAACTGCGGCTTGACAAGGGCGAAAATGAAGGACGGTTTCTTTAAAAACCTTAAAGCGGCCGGCACAACGATTCGAAGTGAAATAAACGATACGTCTATGGTGGCAAGATCGACGGGACAGGGGAGGGCGGTATCCTGAAGATTTCGAATGTTCGAGCGTTCAATGGCGATCACCCGGGGATCCTGGCGTAACTTCCAGGCCAGTTGTCCATAACCGACATCCACAGCGAATACCTTTCTCGCACCGTTTTGCAGCAGGCAGTCGGTGAACCCGCCCGTAGAGGCCCCGATATCGATGCAATCAAGGCCATGAACATCAAAACGAAATTCATGAAGCGCCGCTTCGAGTTTCAGCCCGCCCCTGCTGACATACGGGATATCTTCTCCCCTGAACTCGATATGGGCATCCAGTGAAACCAGGGCGCCGGGTTTATCCACCGGTTGCCGGTTCACCAGCACGTTACCGGTCATAATCATGGCCTTGGCACGCTCCCTGCTCTGGGCCAAACCACGTGATATCAACATCTTGTCCAGACGTTCCTTTTTCACGAAAACGCCTTTGAGATCATGTCGTTTTTATCTTTTTCATCATACAGTCTTTGGGCCGTTTCGACAATGGCAACCGCGTCGACACGATATAGAGATCTAAGCTTCCGCTGGGGTCCGTGGGGCACGAACGCATCACCGATACCGATACGCTCGACACGACACCCGGTGATGCCCCGATCCGCCAGGCATTCCAGAACGGCACTCCCGAAACCTCCCTGAAGGACATTTTCCTCGATGGTGATAACACGTGGAATCTCCGTCGCAAGCCGGCAGATGAGGTCTGTATCGAGCGGTTTTACAAAACGGCAGTTAACCACTTTGGCGGAAATTCCGTTTTCAGCCAATTGTTCTCTCGCCGCGACAGCTTCATGAACGGAGCGACCGATTGCAAGCAGAAGCACATCCCGGCCGTCGGCAACTATTTCAGCCTTTCCGATGGAAAGCGGAAGAATCGTCTTATCCAGTTCACCCCCGGTACCGCTGCCCCTGGGATATCGAAATGCAATGGGACCGTTATGGTTAATAGCGGTTCTCATGACCCGACGGAGTTCATTTTCATCCTTAGGCGCCAGAACCACCATATTCGGAAGGCTTCTGAGATAAGACAGATCAAAGAGACCGTGATGGGTCGGTCCATCTTCACCGACAATGCCCCCGCGATCAATGGCAAACACTACTGGAATCGCCTCCAGGCAAACGTCATGTATCAGTTGATCATATCCCCTCTGCAGAAACGTGGAATAAATGGCCACAACCGGTCTCAAGCCTTCCGCCGCCAGACCGGCGGCAAACGTCACCCCATGCTGTTCGGCGATACCGACATCGAAAAAACGATCCGGGAATTTTTCAGCAAATCGGGTGAGACCCGTCCCCTCAGGCATGGCCGCCGTCACTGCCACAATGCGTGAATCTTCCTCCGCCATCTTGACCATTGTGTCGCCGAAAACATCCGTGTAAGTCGGCGCCTTGTCGCATGTCGTCACCTTGGCCCCGGTTTCAACTTCAAAACAACCGACGCCATGGAAATACACCGGATTTTCCTCGGCGGGCGGATACCCCTTTCCTTTGGTGGTGGTGACATGAAGCAGAACCGGTTCTTTCACATGGATGATATTGTTCAATATCTTAATCAAGTGCTTTATGTTATGGCCGTCAATAGGCCCAAAATATTCGAAATTAAAGGCTTCAAAGAGCATGCCCGGAGTCACGAAAGATTTGAATGACTCCTCGGACCGCTTGGCGATCTGATAGATATCCCCCCCGATGCCCGGCAGGGATTTTAAAAATTCTCCGAAATCTTTTCGAAGCGACTGAAGTTTTTTGGCGGAAAGTTTCCTGCTTAAAAAGGAGGAGAGGGCGCCAACGTTTTTCGAGATCGACATATCGTTGTCATTCAGGATGACAATCAGATTTTTGTGGATATCTCCGGCCTGGTTCAGCCCTTCATAAGCCATACCGGCAGTCATTGAACCATCCCCGATAACTGCCACCACATGTCCCGGATCATCCCGCAAACGCTTCGCGCATGCCATGCCCAGCCCGGCGGAGACCGATGTGCTGCTGTGTCCGGTTGTAAAGGCATCATGGGGACTTTCGGAGAGCCGCGTAAACCCGGAAAGCCCCTCGTGCCGGCGAAGGGTCGGAAACGAATCCTTTCTTCCCGTCAGTATTTTATGGGCATATGCCTGGTGCCCGACATCCCAGATAATTTTATCCCGGGGCGAGTCAAACACATAGTGAATTGCGATAGCCAGCTCCACGGCGCCAAGACTGGACGCCAGGTGCCCGCCGGTATGCGACACGACATCCACAATGAGATGACGTATCTCCTCGGCAAGCATGGGCAAGTCATTTCCGGAAAGCGACTTGAGATCGGAAGGCGTATTTATATTATCGAGTATCGTCATGTAAAAGTCTTTACTTTTCCCTCTCCAATACATATTCAGCAATAGTGCGAAGTGGATCGGCTTTTGTATCAAATAACACCAGCGCCTGCAATGCGTTATCTATAAGATGGCGGGCCTTTTCCCTGGATGCGGCCAGCCCCATGTGAGCGGGGTAGGTGCTTTTCATTTTTTCCGCATCCGTGCCGACCGCTTTTCCCATAACATCCGGGTCGCCTTCAACATTCAGGAGATCATCAGTCACCTGAAAAGCCATCCCGAGGGCGTGTGCATATTCTTTCAAATGCGACATCTGCCTGTCGTCCGCGCCCGCCAGCAGGGCACCGGTTTCAACCGAGGCGGTAATCAGTGCGCCCGTTTTCAGGCAATGCAGCGATTCAAGCGCCTCCAGAGAGATTTCATTTCCTTCCGCCAGCATGTCCCTCATCTGCCCCTCCACCATGCCGCGCGCCCCGGCCGCTTTCGTCACGATGCCGATAATTTTTATACAATCCGCGGGGTCATTTACCCATCGGGGTATCTCCACGGAAAGAACCTCAAAAGCCATTGTCAGCAGTGCGTCACCCGCAAGGATAGCCGTCGCTTCATCAAATGCCACGTGACAGGTCGGTTTTCCTCTTCGTATCGAATCGTCGTCCATGGCAGGGAGATCATCATGGATCAATGAATAGGCGTGGATAAATTCAACAGCACAGCCCGCGGCCAGCAGAAGATCATGTCCCCCCCCCCGGACAGTTTCTCCGGTGGCGATACAGAGTATCGGCCGGAGACGTTTCCCGCCGGTCATAACAGCGTACCGTATCGCATCCGACAACCTGCCCGGGCTTGTATATTTTTCTATGTACAACGCCAGCTTTTCATCTATAAAAGAGCGCTTTTCTTCTAAATATCTATTCAATTCAAATGATTTAAGATCAGACTTCAATGTCGTCCCTATCTGTTAATAAATCCACGTCATCCAGCGGTGCTTCCACCGGATCGCCGTTCGAATCTGCCATAAGCTGTGTGATTTTCGCCTCGGTCTCTTCAAGCTTTTTTGAGCAAAGCCTTGAAAGCTCGATTCCTTCTTCAAACTTTTTCAGGCTTTTTTCAAGAGGCAGGTCGCCGGATTCCAGCTCCTCTACAATTTTTTCAAGTTTTTTCAGTGCCGATTCAAATGTTTGAGTTGCCATATACCACGCCTTTCGCTTAATCCGTACTCCGGTCTTCCGCGGAAGATCCGGATTTCATGGAGACCTTCTTCCTGGTGACAGATACTTCAAGAGAGCCCTTTGCAAGTAAAATCTCCAAAGACCGGCCGCATTCGACCTGCTCATGGTTTCTCACCACTCTCTTTTGTGGAATGGTCCGGGTAATACTGTAACCACGGTCCAGAACCGCGAGAGGACTCAACGTCCTCAGTGATCTATCTAATAGGTTGTGTTTATAATTCTGCTGGTTAACAATATTCAACATCCCATTTTTCAACCGGTCCCCCGCATGATTGACATGCTCGACCAAGCCATCCAGACGTGCTTTCGGAGACACGCGTTCAAGCAATTGCAGCCGCCAGGTGATCCGATCCCGTTTGTGGCGAATTAAAGCGCTGAAACTCCGTATCAACTGTTCCGTGATATCGTCGCACCGTAACTTGTAATCCTGAATCCTTTTGACGGGATCGACCAATCGTCTTGATAAATATTGAATTTCAGTATTTGTCCGCTTTACACGTGATGTCATCCCGAGTTGCATCGTTTTTCTCAGGGTTATTATCTGTTTCATCAGGAGGTTTTTTTCCGGAACAACGATTTCAGCCGCCGCAGAAGGCGTCGGCGCCCGGTAATCCGAAACGAAATCCGCAATCGTATAATCGGTTTCATGCCCAACAGCCGACACGATCGGAATATCGGAAGCGGCAATTGCACGCGCAACACGCTCTGAGTTGAACGCCTGCAGATCTTCGAGCGAACCGCCGCCACGGGCAAGAATAGCGACATCCGCTCCTGCATATTTCACAAGCGCTATGGCCTGGACGATATCATTAACGGCTTCAGTTCCCTGGACTTTTACCGGAACGACAACAAACCGCATATTGGGGAACCGTCGGCGCGCTATCGTCAGCATGTCATGCAGGACAGCGCCCGTGGGTGAGGTGATCAACGCTATTTTCCCGGGTAAAAAAGGCAGCGCTCTTTTGCGTTGCGCGTCAAAAAGCCCCTCATCGGCCAGTTTTGCCTTAAGCTGCTCAAAAGCAATCTGTAATGCACCGATTCCTTTAGGTTCCAGATACTCTAAAATAATCTGGTAGCTTCCCCTTGGTTTGTAAAGGGAGATCCTCCCCAGACCGACCACCGACATGCCATCCGCCGGTTCAAAGGTGAGTCTTCGATTTTGCCCCCGAAACATGACGGCACTGATCTGGGCGTTTTCGTCTTTCAAAGAAAAATAAAAGTGCCCGGACATTGGGGTGCTGAAATTTGATATTTCGCCAGTAATCCAGATAAATGGGAAGTTTTGTTCAAGCAGAACTTTAATTTTATCGGTTATCTGTGATACCGAAAAAATCTTTTTCCCGTCATCATCTACGCTATTTTTTTGCATATCTCCATTCACTTACAAAAAACTCTGCAAACTTCGAAGTTCAGTTACTCTTAACATATATGTAATGCATGTACAGCAAAAAGGATGTTGTTTTTTCAAGGGGTAAATGAGTTCGCTCCGTTATCCAGCCGCTTCTACCTTGACAACCTATTGTTTATACCTCATATATGTTTTTTACTGAGTTCATTCAAATATCATTACAGCCAATTTCAAAACGTCCCTTTTTGGCAGCTCCCAGGGAGGGTGACCCGCTTTGGGCTTGATCCCGCTTGTGACGGGAAAACGTTTTGAAAATGTCTCATTAAGTCAAAATAATTATTCGGGGATATGAAGTGGGACTACTAAACAGGGACATTGAACTTCGGCTCGATTTGACAAACTGGTGCAATCTCCGTTGCGTCATGTGTTCTCATGCATATGACACCGTTCCAGAGCGTCAAAACAAAAATTCTATCACCATTGGTTCTTTTACTGAAAACTTCAGCGAAATATTACCAAGAGTCAATATAATTCACTTGTCTGTCGGTAACGAGCCTTTATTGAACAGGGACCTGCCCGATATCCTGGAAGCTTGCCATACAGCCAATATCCCACAAGTCGTGTTGACATCAAACATGATGCCCCTGACGGATAGAATCGCCGAAATTTTGACCGACGGTTATGTTCATTTGCTGCATGTTTCCATGGATGCAGGAAATAGAACACTCTACAATATGCTGCGGCAGAAAAGTGACTTTGACAGGGTCGTTAACAACATCAAAAAGCTTAATTCCTTAAAAATAAAAAAGAAATCTTCATATCCGAAAATTGTTTTCAACTTTGTTTTAATGGAAATCAATCTTGATTATTTAAAGGAGTTCATCGATTTCAGTGCTGATTTGGGAATCAAAGAGATAAATTGCGCCGAATTCAGAATCCCCCATAATTATCAACGTGATAGGCTTCCATTTGGTTTAAAAGGGCTTCCGGATGATTTTGATTTATTAAAACAGTCCATAGATTACCGGAAACCTGAAGTTAAGGAAAAATTGGTTGAACTCGTCAGTTATGCCGCTCGAAAGGACGTTTCGTTAAATGTTCCCTATAAGTTCAATCTGAACAGATATCGGACATTTAATAAAAAAAGGCTTCAAATCATCCATTTTTGGAATAAAAGCAAGCTGTTGACATGGAGGTCAAAGGCAGCTTTCTTCATTTCATATTTAAAAAATTATCTGTTTTTCAGAAAAGCCTGCTGTTCGTTTCCCTGGCGCCAGCTGATCGTAAATAACAGTGGAGATGTATCGCCATGCTGCACATGGTTCGGGTCACCGCCGATGGGAAACATTAACAGAGACCCGGTTTCACGGATATGGAAAAATGAGAATTATCTGGAAGTGAGAAAAGGATTGCGGGAAAACAATCTTCCTCGCGCGTGCAGGAACTGTATCGTGTCGATGAAAAAAAGACACGGTATCTGATATTTTTATTGTTTTTCTCAGCGTCTCAGCGCGAGAATTGCTTTTTTATATGCATAACGTCTGATAATGGATATTATGTAAACTTTTTGCTTTTTTTCTGCAGAATCTCCCTCACCGCGGGCGGCATATAGATATTTTCATGCGCCTGAGTACTCAGGAATCTGGTCAATGCCTGGTTCTTCTTAACGAGGGGAAGACTCTTGTCCATAATGAACATATCCTCTCCTTTTACCCGGCAATGTCCGCTTTTTACCGGAAGTCCCACTTGTTTGAAACTCTGCTCCACAACAGTAATAGAGAGCTTCTCGGCGATCTCCTTCAAATGTTCGTATAATTTCTCCGCATTCATTCTCGACCCTGTTGACTGTCAAGGTTCATGTGTTATATTCAGTGATACGAGCCATTTTCAAAACGGATCCCAGACTCACAACACTGCGATAATGCCATGCAAAGATCGGCATTAAAGAGGCGTTTTGAAATTGGCTGATATAAATTCTACTACACCGAGGAGGCATATAATGCAAACAGCACCACTCAGACTTTCCCAAACCCAAACCCAGGTGCGGGTGAATTCATTTATCAGAAGCGTCTACAACTGGATGGCCTTTGGGCTCGCCCTCACCGGTTTTGTGGCCTTTTTTGTTGCCAACAATGATTCTCTTGTGAGAATGATCTTTGGCAATCAAATCCTTTTCTTTGGACTCATTATAGCCGAACTGGTACTCGTTTTTTCACTTGTCGCCAGAGTAAACAAAATGCAGGCATCCACAGCCACCGGGCTGTTCATCCTTTACGCTGGTTTAAACGGCGTCACGCTGTCATTTATTTTTCTCGTATATACAAGTTCGACCATCGCCTCAACATTTTTTATCTGTGCCGCCACTTTTTTGGCCTGCAGTATCTACGGCATGGTCACCAAACGGGATCTGACCTCATCATTATCGCCTCTGTCGTGAATATGTTTGTTCAAAGTCATGGCATGAGCATGATTATCAGCTACATCGGTGTGCTGGTTTTCGTCGGGCTCACCGCCTATGACACACAGAAGCTGAAAAACATGGCCTTGACGCAACCGGATGGTATTTCCGGAGCGGTTGTCAGAAAAGGGGCCATTCTCGGGGCACTTTCCCTATACCTTGATTTTATTAATCTGTTCCTGTTTCTGCTTCGTATTTTCGGTGGCGGACGGGATTAACTATCACCCACTATGAATATATATGTTTTTTGCGTGCATTTATCCCGACCATGCCTACTGTGACGGCCATAAACACAAATATAATCAATACAGGATAGACGGGAGACAGATAAGTTGTGTTGATTGCCGGAAAAGCAGTGATATGAATAATGGATAGGATAGTTATCCTTGAAAGCAGGATGGCTAATAGTCCAATACTGATAATGCTGATATCGGACACTTTTTTTTCTTTTATCCAGTTGAAAATAATTCCGAATAGAAAAACGACTAATGAAAGTACTGTTAGAAACGGCATTGTCCGCTGATACTCTCTTCCGATTTTTCTTAGTGCTTCAACTCTAAACTCATCAAGCATAGCTTTTCCCGGCATTATTGACCAAATTGGCGTGGCACTGATATCATCAAGGCAAAAATATATATCCGGTCCATCTATGTATTTAATCCGGCCATCGAGCGGAATTTTTTTAACCACCCGGTTATCCTTTGTTCGAGCCTCCAAATATATATCATCATCTCTAATTACCGACATTTCAAAACGGGACTTTTGCGAATTTGGCAACTTCTTTTGTCTATCTAAAAAATGATTATAAACATCCGGGCTTGAACTCCAGCGCATTGTCGTATAGGCCAAAGATCCGTCAGTCTTCCTTATAGAGAACATAAGACGCTCCTTAGCTCCAAAGGCCCATCCTGACAGTTGTATCTTTTGGGTCGCATTGGTATTTGGCAACGAGAGTCTTTCATGGGTAAAATCCCGAAAGAGCACCATTTGTGATTCCGTCCCCTTACTATTGGGTGGTTCAGGATTTATAGCGCGAAATGTTATTAAAAACTTCGCGACATTCTCAATAGCATGCAGCAATGGTCGATTGAATTCGCTTTGCCAAACCGGCATCATTGAGGACCTCTTGGGAAAGGAGGCCAAATCTCCACGATCACAGGCGGCATTTATTTCGTCCGCTAAACGGCTGTAAAATGCCATGGCTTTGCCGGCGGAAGAACAATATCCCGCGTCGTCAACAGCTTCACGCAAAGCCCACATGAACCAACCTCCCGCGATTTCTTTTCCCTTTAGCTCCGGATAGACTTGGCTTGAAATTTTTGCCCATTTTTCACCAAGGTTTCCTTCCAAATATGGCTTAAGTTCCTGGAATGCGGGGCTGAAAGGATAAATACGCGTTCGGGTTTCTTTAGTAACGGGTACTCTCGATATGGCCTGTTCAGGTTTAACACGATTAAGAGCACCGTAAGCATCCAAGAAATGGCGGTTTTTGAATTCAACGGTCGTGAAAGCACCGTAGCATATTCGATTTACAGTCGAAACAGTTAAAAGAGCAAGCGAGAGGACAACAAATGGCGTTAAGCATAGACCGAAACGAAAAAAGCGTCCGGAAAAGTTTAAACGAAGGAGTTTTACAGCCGTCCAGCCTAACATCAGAAAGACAAAAGGCAAAATCCAGATCCCCTCTTCTCTGGTCAGCCAAAAAGCGGACAATGAAAGTCCCAGATAGAATAACCACGCTACAAAACAGGTGTTTTTCGATCGGTATCTCGCTAAAACACCGATAGAGGTCGCGACAACAAGAAGGCTGAGGCTCGGGTAGATGCCTTCTCGGATAACCCTCAATGACATTTGTGCATAGGTTGCCGGATTGAACAGGAGTACTCCAAACAGAATTAGAAGAAATGCAGGTTTGTTTGCGAAAAAAGGCTTGATCGCATTTATTAGGACTGTAACTGCAAAAATGTATAGCAGGTGTTGAAAAAAAAGCAAAGGTATGTTTGAAATAAAAACGAAGGCAAGCCAAATGGGATAAAAACACCCTTTGGCAAGCGTCATGCTATTGTAAGCACCCAGCCACCCCCCCTGCAAAATGTTTATAGCTAAAGAAACAAAAAGGCGATCATCATGTGCTGCATAGCCAATAGCATTAAGGGGTTGTCCTTTTATCAGCCAGAGTTTTATAAAAGATAGTACAATGATAGCGGCGATAAACCATCCAGGCCACTTTTTTTCAGCCGCACATTCTGAAGGAGACAAAGACATTTTCAGTTACCATCGCAGAGTTAACAATCATTTGGTTTCTATCGAAGATTTATATTTAAGCCCCGTTTAGTTCCCTTTGTTCCCCAATACTGTTTTGTACGGCATTGGCGATTTTCGTGCAGTACATCTCAGTTTCTTCTTCCGTTGGCCCCTCTACCATAACGCGACAGATGGGCTGTGTCCCCGAATATCGAACGAGAACACGCCCTCCTTCCCCCAGGCCGTTTTCGGTTTCATCGATCGCTTTCCGGATTTCGGGTATCTCTTCAAGGTCCGGCTTCTCCGTTACCGGCACGTTGATCAATACCTGTGGATAAACAACCATGGCCTTTTTCAGTTCCGATAATGGGGATGACGTTTCGCTCATCACAGACAGAAGCTGAAGCGCCGCCATCATGCCGTCGCCCGTGGTATGGTGATTCAGGGAGATTATATGTCCCGAATCTTCACCCCCCAGGATCGATCCGCTGGAAATCATTTTTTCAAGGACATATCGGTCTCCGACATCCGATTCGAGGTGGGTGATTCCCAATTGCTTCATCGACAATTTCAACCCCAGGTTGCTCATAACGGTCGTCACCACCTGGTCTTTTTTCAATAGCCCCTTTTCTTTCATCCATTTGGCGCAAATCGTTATAATCTGGTCACCGGTAAGAATCTCCCCTTTTTCATCCACGGCGATCAGCCGGTCACCATCCCCGTCAAAAGCAAGTCCGACGGCGCTGCCCGTCTCAATGACTCGCCGGGCAAGCATTTCGGGGTGTTGGGACCCGCATTTTTCATTAATATTTATCCCGTCCGGTTCGACAAAGAGCGCTTTTGTTTCCGCCCCTAATTTTTCAAACAGCATGGGTGCGACCTCATGCGTGGCGCCGTTGGCGCAATCGATGACCACACGAAGTCCCTGAAACGAGCAGTTTTCCGACAGGCTTTCGAAAAGGAATTCGACGTAACGCTCTCGGGCATTTTCCTCGAATTTTATTGTCCCGGGCGTTTGGACTCTCGAGCAGATATCTTCCCAATCGTTTTCAAGCAGGCTTATTTCAAGTTCCGCTTCCGCCTGGTCGGAAAGTTTGTATCCATTGGGTCCGAATACCTTGATACCGTTATCGTAATAAGGATTATGAGAGGCGGAAATAACGATCCCGGCAACCGCTTTTGATGACCGGGTCAAATAGGCCACGGCAGGAGTTGGAATGCATCCCACCAGCACGGCATCGCTGCCCATGGAACAGACACCAGCTCCCAGTGCCGCGGCGAACATATCCCCTGACACCCGTGTATCTTTTCCGATGATCACACTGTGCCGCCGATCATCGGCGTTGAAAAAGGAGGCCACGGCCTTACCCACCGAAACCGCCATCTCAACCGTCATGGGATATTCATTTGCCACACCGCGTATGCCATCGGTTCCGAACAATATGCTTTTATTTTTCATTTATGCTTATTCCCGTTTCATATTCTCTCTTCGGTCTCTGCGGGCTTTGCGATCTCCGCGAGAAACATTGTTTTTTGCCTTTAAAATATTTTTCTCTCGCCAAGACGCCAAGAACGCAAAGAAAAGCGTTATTTATTCAAGAAGCCCGAGACTCGGCAGCAACTCGAAAGCCCTTCGGCTCACACCATCCACAATTCCCTGGAGCCACCGGCTTCCTAAGGCTTGATTGTCCCGATTCAGTCCTTTGATGACGGTCGGATAATCGTTGCCGGAGGCTTGAATGTCTCTGCTGACCGCTTCCAGAAAGGCATCCCGTGTTTCCACCAGCCCCCCCTCCCCTGCCCCGCTGCTTATCAACGCCTCAACCTCTTGATATTTTTCATATAATTCCGTTTTTTGGCGTATCAATTTGTCTGATGCTTTCTCTTGAACAAGTTCACGATAAATTCTTATCGATTCTAACATCTTATCGGCAAATCCCCCCAGTTTCTTGAGACGCTCCGAAATCGCCATTTCGACCTTTTCATGCAGACCATTCAGAAGGGGTTCCGGGAAATCTTCCGACACGAATTGGGCCCTCACATGTATGTACCATTGCTGCAACGCCGTAAGGTTGGCGATGTATAAAATATTGTTCCGGACGATCCGCTTGATGCTTCGGTAAAACCCGGCCTCATAGGGAATATTCACTGCCCGTCCCCCCGCGTCGGAGATCAACCGATTCGGCCGGAGTTCGTCTTTTCTATAAATGGACCCGGCGGCGATCACGGTTCCATAGGAGAGTCGCGACGGACCGACAAGCCCTCCCTGCCCTCCCAAAAAAATGGGCGCCTGGTTCAGCATCACGCCGCGGGGAACATCACCGATCAGGGATGCGGTTGCCTTGTCCTGGTTCGGGGTGAAGTTGAAATGAACGTATGAACTTCCCACTTCACTATGGTTCTTTTTTCCCGTACCACCGGCCATCAGGCAGTCGCAAAAATTAATCAGGCTGCCAAGCGTCACATACGGGAATAAAATGGTCTGCTTGAGGCCCACCGTATGTGCACCGCTTGCCCCCTCTTCGAGAATAGTCTCTTCACGAACATGGGCGCCGCTTCCCATGGAAGCCCCTTTTAAAAATACGGCATTCTTGAAATATCCGCCTTTGAGCCTCACGTCCGGACCGACCTGGCAGTTTTCGATCGTTACCGGGCCTTCCTCGCCGAGAATCGCCCCCTTGCAAATCAATGTGGATGAACCGGTGATCCGGCACCCCGGATGTATTGTCACGCCATCCCCGGAGATGCGACTAGTGTCCACCTCTTCGGAAATAAAAAAATTATCTTGGTTTGAATTTTTCACACTCGCTTGCCTTTGCTGTTTCACCGCTGAATTTATGAGTATATACTATAGAATAATGGTATCGATCTGATCGACATGGTTAAAATGACGATCCCTTGTTAGCAAGGTTCCGCCGATTTCCATGCAGCATGCCGCAATCCAAACATCGTTAATGGGTATTTTCCTGCCTTTACGAACCAATGATAAATAGATAATCCCGTATTTCGAAGCTACCGACCGTGTTATATCCACAACTGTAATTCCCAAGGTTTGAATGATATCGTTGAGCTTTGCTTCGTTCCACTCCCGTCGATCTCCCTTCAGGAACCCATAAGAGAGTTCACCCAAAACAACCGAGGGAAGATATAGGTTTTCACCAAACTCCGACAGAATGTCGACAACCGGTGTATTTCCCTCCGCAAAGTCGCAATAGATATTGGTATCAATAACTAGTTTCAAGGCCATTCCCCATCGTTTATCTCATCGAAATCGGCAACGGCGTTTCGTAATTCAGCACATTCGTCCGGTGACATCCAGCCCGCCAATTCACGAATCAACTCTGTTCTTTTTTTCTTTATATGATATTTTTCGTTGACGGCATCCAGAATTAAAGCGGTTTTCGTCTTACCGCTTTTTTCCGCCATCATTTGAAGCTTGGCATTTGTCTCTTCAGGTATTCTCAGGCTGATTTGCACGTTACACCTCCAAACAACTGTAATACGTTTTCACAAAGTGTATTACAGTGCGTTTTAAATGTCAATAAGTGCACTGAACAGATATTTTGTTTGCCGTAGACGACACGGCAAATAAAAAACGCGAGGCCTCCGGCAGGCCCCCTTCCCGAAGGGAATGCCCCTATTGTATTTCGCGGGAGCGAAATACAATGGCACGCTTAGTGGTTTTTAGCCGCCCATGGCGGCCTTGGCGGTTCTTTGCGGTCTTGAGCGAAGCGGGCGGTGGATAATTTTTTTCAGTAGCAGTTGCCTTTCCTTTTATGCTCCCTCGGATACAGCAATAGCTTAATAACATTGACATAAAACCGCATGGCAAGTACCCAGAACACGAATGGCTTCAGCAGAATCCGGTATCCGCGGGCATACTTTTCGTACAATCGGTAGGCACTTTTATGAAATTCCAGCATCGAGCGGATCACCCTTGTCCGGCTGCTTTGTCCAACGCTGTGATATAGTGACGCACCTGGAAAATATACCACACGCCAACGCTTTTGCCACATACGGCGGCACCAGTCGGCGTCCTCCCAATACATAAAAAACCGTTCATCCATTCCTCCTACCGTTTCGATGGCTTTCCGTCGAACGATCATGCATGCACCGGATACCCAATCGACATCTACCGGTGTTCCGCTCTCTTCGACAGGCCCGGCCAGCAAATTCTTTCTGGAAAAGCGGTTATGGGGAAACAGCCGCGTCAACAGAGAGGTTCTGCCGAAAAGTCCGCTGAGAATGTTTGGAAACGACCGCGCCGACTCCTGCAGGGAACCGTCAGGATTGAGAATCCTCAAACCGATCACCCCCACATCGGGATGATCTTTAATATAAGTCAACAGATTCGAAAAACGGCCGTCGTTAAAAGCCGTGTCCGGGTTCAGCAACATGACGAAAGGCGCTTTCGATTTCGAAATCAGACGGTTCACGGCCGCCCCGAAGCCGATATTTCGTCCATCGGACAAGAACTTCACGTTGGGAAAGCGGTACGGAATCCGTGATGGATTGTCTTCTGAATGATTGTCCCATACCCATATATTGAATTTGTTGTGGGGAAAAACGGTATTGACTGACTCGAGGCAGACCATCAGAGAATCGGTGCTGTTGTAATTCACCATTAGCAGATCTATCTTCAAAAACAACCCTTCCTTTCAATCCGAAATCCGCGGCATCATTCCCATTGCCAGATTACGAAGAATTCCGGTGCGCCAGAAACCGTGTCGTACCATGATGACAAAACGAAAAACCGGCAGGAAATGGTACAGTCGAAAATAAGCAGTCAGCATTTCTCGCTGGGATTCGGTCAGTTCCGCGCTGTAACGACAATAAAAAGCTTTCGCCTGGTGAAGCCGACGATGTGTCAGCTCCCTTTCCATTTTCTGTGCCTCTTTTTGAAACATGCACTTCAGGACGCTGCCAATGAAGTTCCCTGCTCTATAGTGCTGAACACCGACTTCATTCCCTGTATGTTGTCGGTACAGTATCAATGGCAATTTTTCGTGGGCAACATATCCGAATGCCGAAGCCACCTGGCCTACCCACCAGTCATGCATCAAGGCTTCGGCCGGAATAGGCGCCGCCTTTTTCAAAAGCGCCCGGTTCATCATCAACGCACAGCCGCTCACCACATTTGACACGAGCTGACGATTGAAACGGCCGGCGTTTTCGGGACGTATCCGCCGCAGTGACCAGAAAGAGCCGTACTGCGTCTTCAGGGTCTCGTCCGCCACAATGAGATCACAGTGAACCAGCAGGGGCGTCCCCGGCGCCTTCCCTGCTTCCAGATCCTCCATACGACGCAACGTTTTCTCGATCTTATTCGGTAGCCAGACATCGTCCTGATCGCAGAACATCGCATAATTCGCCTTCGAGTGGGTCATCAGTCGGGAAAAACTTTGTGTCGGCCCCAAACGCCCTTTTCGATCCCTCAGGATATAAACCCTTCCCGAATGCTTCCCGGCAAAGGTTTCCAGAATTTGCGGCGTCGTATCCGTGGATCCGTCATCTCTGACAAGAAGGTTCCAGTTTTTGAAATGCTGACGCGAAATGGAGGCAAGCTGTTCCGGAAGATATCGCTCGCCGTTGTAGGTCGACAGGAGTATGTCTATTTGCGTCATGGCGTCTCTTGAAGCCACAGGGATAAATCTCGCTGAATCAGGTCGGACAGTTTAGCTATATCTTCCCGAAAAAAGGGGGCCAGATACGCTCGTTCCTCATCGGTAATGCTTCTTTTGTATTTCGCGGGGTTATGTTTTTTCGTAACATCCACGTCGATAAATTCATTTACGCCAATGAAATGAAAAAGGTGTTTCAAGGTATCCAGGGGACTGCGCCGGTACTCATCATAAAGGATTACTTCGACATTCTTTGAAGGGAAGCGCTTAAAATACCTGCGTACCTGCTCATAATAGCGCCCCAGTTCGATATACAGATTTGAAATTCCCCATCCCTGATGGGCCTGGAGGCGATCTTCTTCAACCCTGTCGATGAAGGAAACGGCTTCGGCCTTTTCCTGGTCCATCTCCTCCCCGCTGATATTCAATGCCATCATAAAATGAGAGAATGCCCGATCGATGGGGTTTCGTAACACCATGACGATCTTCGCCTTCGGATATTTCGCATATATTTTTCTGGCCGCTACTTTCGAGTAAAGATAGGAATTGCTCATCTCGCCGATAGCTTTTTCTTCGTCGACTCCCTGATAAAGCTTCTTGTATTGCTTCCATTTCCGGATATGAGCGACAAAAAACGTTTTCTTGGGCTCCTCGAGATAGGCATCCACATCCGGACACACCGATTTCAAATAACCGTCTGAAAATGTCCGGGCGTTGATATCCTTACAGAAAAAATTCGGTTCCTTGATAGGAGTGAGAAACACTTCCGGATGTTGTTTCAAATAGTGAAAGAGAGATGTGGTGCCGCTTTTTGCCGCACCCACTACGAAAAAATTAGGGTTTTGTCGCTTTTTTTTGAAAAATGTTTTTTTTTTAAAGGAGTGCCCGCGTTGATCTGCCGCTTTTTGTTCCACATTTTTAATATCAGAAGAAGGTGGTCTGGAGTAGATGTCCTCGTATTTAAATGCCTCTTCTTCTATTCGTGGCGGCAGTTTTATGCCGTCCTGCATGTTCCTGAACGTTTGGGGCGCAACCGCAATTTTCTCGATCACGGCGGCCAGTGCCTTTGAATTCCCCATCTGAAATGTATACCCGTTGACCTCATTCTCCACGAATTCCGCCATGCCACCGATATCGGAAGCAATCACCGGCACACGATAAGCGAAACTCGTCAGAATGGTCAGGGGTGAATTTTCCCACCACACCGACGGCACCAACACCCCATCCGTTTCCGCCAGTATATCGCCCACCTCTCGGTGTTCGTACTCCCCCCGGAACGTAATACGGTCATCGTCACCGGACAACGCTGCCAGTTTCTCGTAAAAGGCCCTTTCATGAAAATACCCGCCGTAGATATCAAGCCGTATGTTTTTCATTGGAACACTGCGAAAGGCCCGAATCAGGACATCCACGCCTTTGTGCCTCAGAATGGTCCCCAGATAACAGAAACGAATCCGCTCATCCTCCCGGGTTCCCGGGTCGGCATTTCCCCTTCCGGGCAGCCACCGGTAGTCTATCCCGTGACGAATCACCTCCACACAAATGTTCGGACATGAGGCCCTGAACATCCCCGCCAGAAATCCGGAAGGGGCACAGATTGTATCCACCATCGTCAACAGCTTTTCGCAATCGGCGTATCGACTGGTCAGCTCCTTCGTCATGGATCTGCCGAAACAGCTCCCCGCACAGACTTCGCCGCCTTTCGGACCGAAACAAAGGGAGTAATCACTTTTCAGCATTGTCGAATTGGGGCATAGAAGCCAGAAATCAGTAAGGGTCAGTACACACGGCAGATGCCGCTCCTTCGCGGCTATTGCGACCGCGCCCACCCGCATGGGGTGGGTCAGATGGACGACGTCGAACTCTTTCCCGGAAAGAAAGTCTCTGAAAAAGGAGAGCACCGCTTCATTGAAGACTGAAAAGTTCAGTCGTGCCGGCTGCCCGCGGTGTTTGATGGCGGTCACCTTCAACCCCTCGTAGACATATTCCCGCCATAAAATGTTTCCGGACCTGTTATCGAACCGGCCCGAATCGTCCTTTACCCCGTATGTCACCACCTCTACCCCGTGTCCCATTCGCTGTAACTGATGGGCAAGGTTCAGGCTGAAACGTTCCGTGCCGGTATAAAACTCCGGAAAGAACTGGTGGGAAACAATCAGTACCTTCATTTATACATCCTTCGTCAACAATACATCGATCTCTTCATGGAGAGGGGGTCCTTCGGCGCTATTTTTTAAATATTGTACAGCCGATTGGTTTTTATCAATAAGAGGAGTTGTCTTCGTGTTATTTTTTAAATGCTGCATGGCCAACTGATTCCCGGCAGTGACGGCGAACAGCTTGTAAACACTTTCATTGAAATCATCCCGGTGGTATTCATCGATAACCACCAGCCGTTCCTCGAGGTACTTCAGAAAGGTTTTCAAGCGCTCCCGAAAGCTCTCGAAAAACATTTTTTTCTCCGCCTCGATCGGCTTTGCTGAAAGGGGAGATGTCCACCGGGACATAAAATCGACAAACTGTTCATCCCCGGTCCGGTGTTTGTCCGAACGCTTTCCGGTGTCAAACAGATCCAGCATGTCCGTCAATGGCGCCGACGGGTCACGGTTTTCCAGCATATGGTTGATCCGTTGAAACATCAATCCGATATCGGAAGCGGCCGTTTGCAGCGTCGTGTGGATTGCCGCCCCACCGCTCGAAAGAATGCTTTCCAGACATTTCGTATCGATATAGCTTCTTTTCAGGGTATATATGGGCGGTCGGTTGTGGGAATGAATCACCGCACAGGAGGCGAGAAAGGCAAGTTTATGGCCGTCTTCCACCAGCCGAAGCCCGAGGTCGAGATCTTCCGCGAAGGAGAGCCGGTTGAAGCGGTATTTTTCCAGAACCGATTTTCGATACAGCGTGCAAACATCGTCCAGCCCGGCAATGGCGCGTTTCTGGATCGGCGTCAGTTTTTCAGGATGTTCGCTTCCCATGATCTTGTCTTCCAGAAGATTCAGGACGCGATAGTGGTTGTCCATGGAAAAGGCGAAAAAAAGGTCCGAATCGCTTCTGGGAACCTGCCGGCAGGTAACGGCGGCAACATCGGTATGATTCACTAGAAGACCCGCCATCCGATGCAGAAACGTCTCTCCGATCGGAATTGCATCCTGTGTAATATACAGGATGAACTCCCCTTCGGTTTCTTCAATGCCGATGTTTCGGGTCTCCCCGTGGTTGAACGACGCCGGGTCGATGCGAATGAGACGGGCATTGTGATGTGAAGCTCTCTCCGGTGTGCCGTCCCGGGAGCCGGAATCCACCACCAGGATATCGATACCGCCAAGGCCCTTCTGACGGTTCAGCCTGTCCAGTAACTCGTCGAATTCCGGGCCGGCATTACAGGTGGGAATAAAAACGGATACATGACATGCCAGGGGGGAGATTTCGTCTTCAACACACGCCATGGGCACCGTGTTCGCGTACACATCCTGAAGTGAAACACCGGGAACACTTCCGCCACCGGAACCGATCCTCTGCCTCACTTTGTGCCAAAGATACCGGGGCCCGTCGCTTCTCAGCATGCGAAACGCAACCCCCGTCAATTCAAAAAAAGTCCCGGCTCTATTGAACATCGCCAGGATCTTGAAGCGTATCCGGCGGTATACCGTTATCAGCCGCCATGCCTTGGAATTTTTTATCTCCCGAAGCTCTGCTGAAAGCGCATCCCTGTTTTTCCTCAATTCATTATTAAGCGCCTCTGCTTCAGACAATTTCTTTTCTGCTTCCGCCAGCGCTTCGGCGGATACAACCGACTCCGCATCTTCCGCCTCTTTTTTATTCCAACTCATTCTATTTTTTTCTCTAAAAGTTCACTTTCATAGTGTATTACCGCCCGCTTCGCTCAAGGGCGCCAAGGACTGCAGAAGCCGCCAAAAGCGGCAGAAACTGCAAAACCTGTAATTGCATTTCGCTACCGCGAAATACAATAAAAACATTCCCTACGGGAAGAGGTGCCTGCTGAAAGCATCAAACTTTTTGTTTGCCGTGTTGTCTACGGCAAACAAAAAATCTTTTCTTGGCGTTTCTTGGCGTCCTTGAGCGAAGCGGGCGGTAAATAATCAGCTTTTAAACCCTAAGCCCAAAATATTATACTTAAACTATTAACTTCTACCCTGTTCAGAATTAATGAATCTCAGAAACTGAACCACGGCATTGTTCCACTGAAACTTTCTTCGAACAAAGCGGTAACAAGCCGACGAGTGCTCGGAAATGAGTTCAGGAAACCGGGCATATGCTTCCAAAAGCGAAACCGCATCCTCGAAACGTCCCATCAAAAGCGGCGTCACCTCGGGGTGCGCCCCCACATCAAACGCCATCGCAGCCGTGCCCAGGGCCTGGGCCTCCACCAACGGCAGATTGAACCCCTCCCATTGACTGCACGAAACAAACAGGTCCAACCTTCGAAGATATGCCGCCTTTTCCGATTCGTCCGCGTTGAGATGCACGGCAATGCCCTGCTCCCTGAAAGAAGCGGCATCTTCTTCACTGCCCCGTCCCATGATCTCAAACTGCACCGGCAGTCCACGCCGGTCACAGGCCGTTTTCAAAAGCTGAAAATGAATCCCGCCCTTGTAATGGGCCTCTCCCGTACCGAGCCGTGTCAATGTACCGACAACAAGGGGTTGTCCGGGCATTCGTGCGGAATGGGGTCCCTTGGGTCCCCTGTCAGGCACGTGATCACATCCGTTATAGATGATCCTTGCACCCGGATATTCGATTTCATGCCGCACAAATTCCGAAATGGCAATGACGCCCTTGATTCTGGGATAGACCGCCCGGCGTTTATGCACCATTATCGCCTCTCTTTGTTCTCGATCATTCTGAAAAAACGCCGGGGTCGGATCGCCATGCTCCCATGCATAGCAGGATAATTGTGAGGAGAGGGCCGGCAGCAACTCGAAAAAAGGGCTTGCATGGGCCACCACTGCCCGGCAATTGTGTTCCCGAATCCACCGGCAAAAATGCTTCGGTTCGGGCGTCACCGTTTCGACCTCGAGGCCCGGAAAGTCTCCCTCCTTTTCCAGACACCCGACGAGAACGCCATATCCCATGTCGGCCAGCCTGCGTGAAATCTGTTCCACCACCACCGCCACACCGAATCCAGGAGACATCTTATGGGTCAGAAATAGTATCATGGTGTCATTCCATCGCTACCGAATCCGGGAAACCTCTTATGGGTCAAAAATAGTATCATGGTGCTATTCCATTGCTTCCACAAAGGCGGACCAGCGCCGTACAAACCGTGACCGGTCCCGCCAGTTTTCGCTATCCGATTGACGGGTGGCATTTTCGATATGAACGATACGTCCCGCATGAATGATGTCACAGGACTCCCCGAGCCGTTTGACCCCGAGGCACAGGTCCACATCCTGGCACTCGCTTTCGTAGGCGGGATCAAAGCCGCCAACGGCCGCAAATCGCTCGGATCGTATCATGAGGCAGGCGCCCGTTACCGCCGGCACCCGCCGAACGGTTCGGGGCGTCAACTCCCCGTCATCAACCGCCCCGTGGCCCGGATGGTAACACAATCCCCTGAGATCGCCGTCCCGAAAGAAATCGATCCCCGAATGCTGCACCCGGTTGTCCGGATATACCAGATGGGCACCCAGAACAGTCGTGCGAGGGTTTTTCGTCATGTGGTTCATCATCCATTCAAGGGATTCGGCTGTCCGGTCGAAAATGATATCGTTGTTTAAAAAGAGGGTATGATCGTATCGCACGTGGCGCTGAAACAGCAGATTGTTGCATTTTGAAAAATGATACGCCAGGTCACGAATCACCATCACCCTGTTTTTCAGGGAGTCGTATTTCTGCAGAACCTTTTCATCCCGTGACCCCGTGTCCCCCACCAGAATGTCCATGGCCGTCCCCGCCCCTTCGAGGGTTTCGGCAGCCGACACCAGGCTGTCCAGAAGCGGTCCGATAAGCTCCGGATGATCGAGGTTCAGGATCACCACCGACAGCCCCGGCTCAAATTGCCGCCCCGGCCCCGGTCGGTTTTCGGGCTCCGATACCGAAAGAGAGCGTTGATGATTTTCGGTTCCCCCGTAGGGCGAAAGTCTCAAATCCAGCTGCTTTTCCCCTGCCCTGTCCGGCGCCAGGAAGAGATCGAATTTATTCGCCCGGGGCGGCTCCGCCGGCTGGTAATCTTCGGTGAGAGAGAGGTTGATGTTGTAAAAAGGATCGTTTTTGAGAAAACGCCGCCAGCGTTGCCGAAACGCGCGGCTTTCCCGATCGAACTGTTTTCGTCTGCCGGGGTCCTCGGGTCTTCCAACCGACACCGATTCGTGATGAAC
Source organism: Desulfobacterales bacterium (assembly GCA_963677545.2). Taxonomy (GTDB): domain Bacteria; phylum Desulfobacterota; class Desulfobacteria; order Desulfobacterales; family JAFDDL01; genus JBECKW01. The sequence goes on from CAXXKH010000026.1 coordinate 392,449, forward strand.
CAGACGCACATCGGCATCCCAGAGCACCCTGAACCCGGCCTTCTTCACCCGCAGGCAGAAATCGACATCGTTGAAGGAGACCACATAGTCCGTATCGAATCCACCCACCGTTTCGAACACTGTTCGGCGTGTCATCAGACAGGCGGCGGTAACCGCGGAGACCTCCCGCGTCACCATGGCCCTTCCGAACAGTCCGGGATCATTCCGTTCACTGCCCGCCAGTGCGTGCCCGGCCACTCCATTTTTTCCGACAATCACACCGGCGTGTTGAACGGTATTATCGGGAAAGAAAAGCTTGGCTCCCACGATGCCAACCTCCTCCCGCAGGGTCTGCCGCACCAGTTCGGTGAGCCAATCCCCGTGAATAACTTCCGTGTCATTGTTCATAAAGCAGATAAGGTCCCCGTCCGCCTTCGACACGGCATAATTGTTGATGGCGGAATAATTGAACGGCGCTTCGTAGGATATTACGCGCACTTTCGAATGGTTTTTGAGCTGCTCCAGATATTCGACGGCGCCCTCTTCCCGGCTGTTGTTGTCCACCACCAGCACCTCGAAATCGGGATACTCGGTCTTGTCCAGTATGGACCCGATGCACGCTTCCAGCAGCTCCCGCCGGTCCCGGGTGGGAATGATCAGGGTGACCCTTGGCGGCACATCCGGAAGCGGCCAGGTGACCCGCACATACCGCCCGTCGATGATGGACAGCGAAACACCCGGGGCCCTGTCCCCGAAGTAATTCGACAACATCCGTACTCGGGCACGACAGTGCTGCCCCGCGGAAGCGGGGGATGCAACAGCCTCACTGAAGAGAAGATGGGGAATATGCACCACACCGCCCACGGGGCCCTCATTGACAGCCCGCAAAACAAGTGCGTCAAGCCAGGCAGTGTCTTTCGAGTCAATATCATCGAAATTTCCGGGCAGCCCTTTTCGGATTACTACCATGCTCCCCACAAACCGCTGGGCATAAAAAAGGTCCGGGTTCCAGTCCGGCTTGAACCAGGGGGAAATGCGCTCTTCGAGTTCGTTCACCCGGTCATGATCCGCGTACATGACGGCAGCCCCGGGATTCCGGTTGGCCTCCGCCGCAAAAGCGCACAACGTGTGAGACATCATTCGGCAGCCCGGCTCCAGAAAGATCAGATATTCTCCCCGGGCCGATTCCGAAGCCCCCTGGAGAGTCCAGAAGCCTTCCTTCTCCGGTCGCTTCAACCTCGGGTCGGACCGCAGGGTGGGATCGAGTTGTTTTCCGTATTCGGCATTTTCATCCCCCACCAGAAAAAGCTCCCAGTTCGAATAGATCTGGCAAAAAACGGCGGTTGCCGACTTCTCGACGGCATCGGCGCCTGTCCCCACCAGAATAATGGAGAACAGCGGTTCCCTTGGAAAAGCCGCCGCCATCTCGGCCACCCGCGCCCTGTCCGAAGGTGAAGAGATATCGAACCGGTCGCACCAATTGCCGTGGCTTCTTCGGGGGTGGGTATCATATCCCTTAGCGGCGCCCACTGTCAGGTAGTGGACCAGAGGATTCAAGCCGGATGATACCGCATCCGGATAATTAGTGATATACCATGCCGTATCGAAATCGGGATGGGGACTCAGGCCCATCTCCCCCCCCCTGGTTAAAAAATGAGACAGGGGATTGCCCCTTTCATTCACCAGTTTCGGGACCTGATGCAAATAACGGGCGCCGTCGAAAAGAGGGTGCGGCTGCCTGCCTTCCAGCCCCCCGTTTTTAATATAGTGATAGAGCGGGTTGAGGCCGGATTCGACCACATCCGGATATCTCTTCAGGTAGTAGGCGCCGTCGAAGCAGGGGTTCGGGTCCCATCCCTTTTCCGCCCCTTCGGTAAGATAATGGCTAATGGGATCATCAAACGGCCCGAGGCCCTCCGTTGCCTTTTCGGTGTAGTAATCCACATCGAACAACCCGCTCCCCGCGATTAATTTTGCCTCGGGAGATCTCTCCTGGGCCGGCAACGCCGGCCGTTCCTCGGGAAGACCGATTCGAAGATAGTGCAGCAGGGGATTCATACCCGACGTTTCGACATCCGGATACCGGGTCCGGTACCAGGCAAGATTGATCTTCGGGTGGGGAGAAAGACCTGTTTCTGTCCCTTCCGTAAGAAAGTGAACCAGGGGATGGCCCACGCCCCCGGGATCCCGGCTGATCTGTTCGAGGTAGTATCGCGTACTGAAAAACGGATTCGGGTCCCTTCCTTCAAAGCCGCCGTAAAGGGCATAGTGGCGGAGTGGGTCTTTTCCGCTTTCGGCGATATCCGGATATCGTTCCAGATAGTATTTTCGGTCGAACAGCCCCGATTCGGCAATCCGCTTTACAAGGGCTTCCCTGGCTTCTTCTTCCGCTGCTTTCCGGGCCTGTTCCTCGGCCGTTTTTATTTCCTGTTCTTCCGCTGCTTTTCGTTGCCGCTCTTCTTCAAGCTTCCGTTCTCGTCCGGTAATTTTTGAAGCAATCCTGCGAAGCTTTCTATATATACGCGTGTGAAGACCCGGCTTCATCGGCAACCGGCCCGATTGAATTTTCTCTATTCGGTCGGCAAGCATTGCCACCTCTTGCCCAATCCGATCGATCGCGGTCCCCTGTTTACCGGTTACCGCCATTACCGTCTGATGCTTTTCAATGACCTCCCGCCGCTGTTTTTCGAGAGCTTCATGCTGATGTTTCTTCAGCTCCGTTTTTTGATTATTCGCTTCATTCCGGGTTACCTGCAGCATATGGCGCTGCCACTCGATCAGGTCTTTTTGCCGGTCAAGCCTGAGGTCAACCCCGTGCACTCTGGACTCCGCCTGCAGTATCCGTGAAAGAAGATGATTGTCCGCCGCCACCCGCTTTTGTGAGAGGGCCTCCCGAAGGGCTTCGGATTCATTTTGAAAATGGGTTATGGCCTCGCCCCGGGCCGTCAATTCCCGGTCCTTTTCGGAAACGGCATCGTTGAGCCTGCGGATTTCATCCTTCAAATGGTCGATGGCCGCCATCCGATTATCCAGTTCGCCCTGGAGCCTTTCCATTTCTCCGCCCTGGACAAACAGCCGTTTTTCGATCTCCGCAAGGCCATCGGCCTGGTCCGCTACCACGGGCCCGAAGGTCGCCTCGGCTTCACAGAGCCCGTCCCGTATGCTGTCCAGGAGGTCCGTATCCAGGGCCTCGCCCCGGGCGGCATCCCGGGCGGCTTCATATGCGGTTTTAATCCATTCAGGAATGTCCAGACGGCCCTTGAATCCCTCGATGGAAGCGCTGTGGTGCTGCCCCTCCGGCGACAGGAACCGGTTTATCCGTGCCTGAATATCACTGCCCTTGACGGGAAAACAAATTTGGAGATCCGTTTCCATTCTATCGACGGCAGCTTTCCAATCCGATACGATTTCGGGATAATGCACGATTGTCCGGTTCATGCCCCGGGTGAATCGCTCGGCATCCAGAAAATGCCACAACCAGATAAGCAGGGATTTCTCCATGGAGAAATTGTTTCTCGCCCGGAGGGACCGGGCGACTTCCATGGGATGACGAACCGTCAGGACCGGCAGGGGGTCCGCCGGAAGTTCTTCCAGAACCGGCAGCCAGAGAGGAAGCATTCGGCACATCCTGGGATCCTTGACCACGAACAGGGATGAGCCGGCAAATTCTTCTTTCAGCAATTGAAGAAGTTTGTCGTGAAACCGGCCGGCCGTTTCTGAGGAGAACCACGCGTCGGGGAACCGGGTGACGCTGTCCCATCTCAAACCGGCCGATGCCATGGCCCCGTCGTGAAGGTCCATGATGCTTTCGGATTCCCAGAATCCGGTGACGTTGTCCTCTCTTGCCGGCAGGAGATTTCCCGGCAGGGAGGCGCCGAGCAAATTGAAAAGACGGGTCACCGCGGAAGTGCCGCTGCGATGCATGCCCAGCACCAGGATTGCGCGTTGTCGAATCGGTTTTTTTGTCTCTGGAGTGTCGCTCATCTATTTTTCATTTCGATGTTTTGAACTGCAATTTCAACACGAAGAATTATAATATTCCGGTAATTACTTTCTGTCCTTTTTTAGTGTATTTACGGCATAACCCTGATGCTTTTTGACTTCAACCTTAACCCCCCTGACTTGCTTCCATTCACCGCGCTCGAATGATTTAAGAAATTCTTTTTCTTCTCCGTCAAGTTTAATACTTTTCATTTTCCAGACTCATTTGTAATAATCCTTTGGTCATCCGATAGCATTATGTGTGCCGTTTATCAACAGGATCACAAAGATAGCGTTAAAAAACCGATATTTGTCAACAAAAATAACTAAAAAACCTATTTTTCTCTCGCAAAGCCGCCAAGATGAGGCAACGGCAGAGAGTATCCTCCGGGGAAGGAATTGCCGCAGGCATCAAGCTTTTTATTTGCCGTGTCGTCTACGGCAAATAAAAAATCTTTCCTTTGCGTTCTTGGCGGCTTTGCGCGAGAAATCGCAGTTGCAGTTGCATCAAACGAAACAGGATGCTTATCATATCTAATTCATCAAAAAGGTAACATAACTTTATGATGTTAAACAGCCATTACCGCTTCTTTGTATTGAAGCACCGCCGTGTCTACCGTAACCAGGGACATGCCCTCAGTTTGGGCTTGGGCGATTAGAATGCGATCAAAAGGATCTTTGTGAAACGGCGGCAAGGTATCAACCCTCAACACATGCTCCGTGGACACCGACAGCTCCTGATATTCGTTCAGTACCAGCATTTTTCTCAATCGACAAGGATCAACCTTGAAATCTTCCCTTCCAATTCCTTTTTTACTAACAATTTCCCAGATATTCGCCGCACTGAAAAACAGCATATTGTCATTGTCCGCCAATAACCCCCGGGCGCGTTTCGAAAGTCTTTCCGGTTGTCCCGCGGCCCACAAAAGGATGTGCGTGTCCAGGAGCAATTTCATCAATCACTTCCTTCAAACAAATCCGACAATTGCGTTGATGCCATGGTATCGAAATCATCGGGAACCACGATCTCTCCCGTCATGAATCCCAGCCTTTTGGCTTTCAGCCCCTCCTCTTCCGATAGTGGCGATACCTTTGCCATCGGCTTTCCTGATTTTGCGATAATAAACGCTTTTCCCCGGGCGGCATCTTCAACTAAACGAGACAAATGCGTTTTGGCTTCATGTATATTGACAATTTTCATTGCCCCCCCATCAGCTTAGTTCAATCTAATGAACTAAGTTTAATTGCGTGATGCGTGGTTGTCAATATAAACTTTGTATTTCTCTCGCCAAACCGTCAGGAACGCAAAGGAAAGCCAACTGAAACCACAAAAATCAATATAGACCCTTTACCGCAAACATCCACGCGAAAGCGTGCATCTTTCGATAAGGTTGATGGTAAAATGAAATAGATTTCAATCTGCGGGCTGTTGACTGGCGACTGTGGACTGTCGACTCCGGCTTGTCGGTTTAGGATTGTATCTCCATGACAAGCTGGAGCCCCTGGACGATCTCTTCCATTTTCTTACTGGACAGAGTGCCGATTTTTTCCGTCAAACTTGTTTTATCCACGGATTTGATCTTGGTAACGTTGATAACGCATTTCATCGGCATGTTGGCTTCACCCTTTTTCAGAGTAACATTTCCAGGGAGATCACCGAATTTTAGCGTGGAAGTAATTGCGAGCATAATCACGGTATTCAGCCTGCTGTCATTCAGGGCATTGGATTGAATAACCAATCCCGGACGACGGCCTATGGGTTCAGAGCCTTTTCCGGGTGAAAAATTGACCCAAAAAATGTCTCCACGCTTGATCACCATTCCTGACCGCCCTCACTACCGGCGCCATCAAGCCATCTCGCTGTTTCAAGCTGTTCCTTTTGTATTTTCGAGTCTGAAAAAATTTCGTTATAACATTCCGTTATAAGTCGTTTCTTTTCATTTTCTATCTTTTCATATACTGCTTGAGTGATATACCGGCTTCGTGACAATCCCTTTTTTTTTGAAACGGTGTCTATTTCTTTGATCAAGACCTGTGGCATTGTAATAGCCACTTTTTGTGTACCAATCATTATATCCCCTTTTAGTATTCATTTAACGAATACCATTTATATACCATAAATGTTCGCAGGGATCAAAAAATATTCTTTTGCATTCCGCTTTGGGCTTGATCCCGCTTATGTCGGGAAACCGTTTTGAAAATGGTTCATCAGCTTATGTTAAAAGCTTTGCAAGCGGGATGATAGTCAGTTCGCGTTTACTCTCTGCTCAGTGCCCTCCGCGTTTCAACCTTCACGCATCCCGGCATTATAGCATCCCAGCGTTTGCAGTGGCGTTTCCTTTGCGGCTTTGCGGCTTTGCGAGAGACAAGCAGTTTTTAAGAAGTCGTCAACCCTGAAATACGATTCAATCTCAAATAAAATCTTATATGATATTATAGCTTTTAATTATTACGGATTATCAATCCTATTGTATTGCCATGATGTGATGAACGTGCTACAATTTTTAAAAAAAATACGGAGGGATCCTATATGCCATTTCCACAAAAATTGTCCCGATTAAGAAAAGAGCGCGGTTTGACCCAGGTCGAACTGGCCGAGAAGGTCGGTATCGGCATCGCCCAAATGAGACGCTATGAAAGAGGCAACTCGTCGCCGACCCTGGAAGTTATCAAAAACATCGCCATGTCCCTGGCCGTCAGCACCGATGATCTGATCTTCGATGAAGGCGAGGGAGTTCGGAGAATTCAGGACAAAGAACTGATGGCGCAGCTTGAGCAAATTTCTAAACTGAGTCCGCATGACAAAGAGGCTTTAAAAACCATTATGGAAAGCATGATTTTAAAAAACAGACTGGAACAGATCATGCCATCCAGGCCGGATGCCACATGGACCAAACAAATGCGCGGCGTGGTGGATGATTTCCGTCGGGGCGCTGAGGATTTTACAGACGGCGAGATTGAAAATATCGTTGATGAAGCGGTGGATGCGGTCAGAAAAGCAAGCTGACAAAGAGGAGAGAGCTGTTGAAACGGAAGCTGCGGGCGGTTATTGACACCAACTTGTTTGTAAGCGGGTTATTTGCCAGGGACACCCTGTCGTCCAGGCTTCAAAACCTCTGGATCAATCAGGAGTTTGAACTCATCACATCCCTTGAGATCATCAAGGAGGTCAGCCGGGTTCTGAGCTATCCCCGGATTATAGAACGTTTTAAACCCAGGGAAGAAAACGTGCAGCGCTTTTTCCGGCTGATCTTCAGAAAAGCGATCATCTCCAAGGACACCTACCAGACCGACAGAATCGTTGAGGATCCTACCGACAACAAGTTCCTGGCCTGCGCTCTCGAGAAAAAGGCGGATTACATCGTATCGCGGGATCCTCATCTTAGAAATCTGAAGCACTTCCACGGTATCCAGATTATCGATGCCCGGACCTTCGTTGAAAAAGTCGAAGAACAACAAAACGGTTTAACAATTCGATCCGATAGTGATATCAATTGATAACGCAAAGGAAAGTCAACTGAGACTTCAAAATCTATTTTTCTCTCGCCAAGCCGCCAAGAGCGCAAAGGAAAGGCAACTGAAACCGCAAAAGAATGTATTATCGCGCGGAGACGCCGAGACGCAGAGAACCACTTTATTAATAACGAGTATTTTCATCGATCGTTGATTCTGGAGAGGACATACTCTTCGGGAGAAGCTGTGAGCAGACCCTTGTCGTATGCTTCGATCCTGGATTCGATTTCTCTCGTCCAGGCTGTATCGACATGAGTATCCGCTGGGGCGTCAAAACTTTGAAATAGACGTTGTATCAACTCGGCCCTCTCAATGGGTGGAAGGGCAAACGCATCATTGAACACTTTAATAGTAAAAATGCGCTTTAAAACATGTCGCTCACTTCAAGAGTACCCTTCAAAAGAAACTCACCTCCTTTCTGGTGGATTGATTTTTTGGGGGAGATGCGATAGAAAAAAAGATAGTCGCAAAAATTGATACACGGTTTTCACAATTGAACAAATACGAAGACGGTCTAATTGTCGAGAACCATCAGCATCTTTTGGAGGCCTGGGATGAACACTTCGGAGATTAAACCCGGCGAACGGGTCAAAGATGTACTTTTTACCGAGGACAGTCTAAGCGTTGATTTGGCCGACGGCCGTACGATTTCCGTGCCGCTGGTCTGGTATCCCAGGCTGCTGCATGCGACCATAGAACAACGCCAAAACTGGCAGATTTGCGGGGGCGGGTTCGGCATCCACTGGCCCGACATCAATGAGGACCTAAGCACCGAAGGACTGCTAAGAGGCGCCCCGGCTCCCCGACAAAAAATGTCACACGTTGCATAATAGCTGAATATTTAACCGGTGCAGAGGCCATCGCGGAGTTTGTCACAGATGCCTTTGAAACAAGGGATACCTCATACATAGCCAAGGCAATGGGGATAGCGATCTTTGCGTTATTTGCGAGAGTAATCGCAGTTTCATTTTCGCTTTGCCTTTCGACCTTCCAGCATCCCGGCATTCCAGCGTTTTTCAGGTGAGACCGTCGTGTGGTTTTATCGATTTTACAATTGACATCTATCGATAAGTCATTGTAATTTAATAGCGAGGTTCGTTTCTTCCTCCTTCTTTAAATATGTTTGCCCGACCTAGACAATTTGAGTTCACCGTGACCGTCATGAAAGGAAATGGGAAATGAAAAGCCTGTGTTACCATAAAAGAGAGAGGTTGGGGTTTCTTGTCACCGTGCTGGTACAGGCCATGGTGTTTCTTATAATATTTCCTTCCTGGGTAAGTGCCGGAGAAACGTCCTCAACTTCCCGGGAAAACCAGGCGGACCTGGTTGAGAAGGGGATCTCCCAATACCAGCGGGGAAACCTGAAGGAAGCAAAAGAATCTCTTGAGCCGGCAAAATCCGCTTCCGCGGACAACGCCGACGTTCCCTACTACCTGGGCCGGATTTACCTGGAAGAGAACCAGCGATCCAAGGCGATTGCCGAGTGGCAGCGGTATGTTCGAATGGCGCCCGATGGTCGGGACACCGGGAAAATACGTCAATATCTCACCCTGCTGCTGCGGGAGGAGGCCGTGGCGTACGCAAAACAGGCCGTAGCGAATGAATCGTCGCTTCTTCGCGGTCCCGTGAACGATAACACCGTGGCCGTTACTTCGTTCAGCAACATCGGTTCGGAAACCCTGGGGCCCCTGGGGAAAGGGCTGGCGGCCATGCTGATCAGCGACCTTTCCCAGGTACCCGATCTACAGGTGGTGGAACGGATGAAACTGCAGATGCTGCTTCAGGAGATGGACCTCGGTACCTCCGGCGTGGTGGATTCGGAGAGTGTTCCAAAGGTGGGGAAACTGCTCAAATCCAGGCATGTCGCCACGGGAAGTATGGCCGATTCCATGGAAGAGCGTCTGCAAATTGTTTCGGCGGTTGTGGACACGGAGAAGGCGGACCGGATAGATACGCGGGAGGCAACGGGAGCCCTGGAAACGTTCTTCTCCCTGGAAAAACAAATCGCCTGCGGTATTGTCGAAGATATCGGCCGGGATTGCAACCGGATGCCGGAGGCTTTCAACAAGGTTCACACCAGGAGTCTGGCCGCACTGACATCATATTCCGTCGGTCTGGACTATCTCGACCAGGAAAAATATGACCTGGCCAGGGAGCAGTTCCAAAAGGCCGTCGAAGAAGACCCGGATTTCGATTTGGCAAAAAAAAGTCTGGCATGGACCCCCCTGAGTTCCATGCTGCTCATGAGCGGTTCACAGATGGTCTCAACACTGTCCACTAGTGTTATATCGTCCACTGCCGCGGCCGGCGGTATCAGTACCGGCTGGCTGATAGGGGGAGGCGTTGCCCTGGTTGGTGGTGGAATCGCCGTGGCCGGTGGTGGCGGCGGTGGCGGCGGTGATGACCCAGGCAATGAACCGGTGAATATTGCTGGTGACTGGTCAGGGACATATTCCGGTGGCGCCGGCGGGGCCGTGTCGCTGACCATCAACCAGACCGGCGGAAGCATCAGCGGTCAGGGCACAGTTACCGGTTCCCAATGCGCCCTGAGCGGCACACTGACCGGGACTGTCGACGGAAACAGCCTGGAGGGCCGTATCTCATCGGGGGATGAATCCGTTTCCTTTACTGTCACGTGCACCACTACCTCCATGAATGGAACCATCGAATTCGCAACGGCAGAGTGCAACGGCACATCGGGGAATTTCTCAGCAACCAAAACAGGAAACGCAACCATCAGTTGGTAGCCACAGGGAGCCAAAAATGAGAAATGTTGATAATATAAAACAGAAGGCTGGTGTTTGCATAGTTTTCTTACTCGTTCTCATCTTAAGCTGCGTTAATCAGAGCGGTGAGAATCAGGGCTCCGATCCGATCGAAACCGGATCTGCTTCTTTTTCAGTCAACTGGAACGATGATGTTACCGGTCAGTCGGAAGACACTGCGCCGATCTCCACCCAGCCGGGAAACAAAGCGCTTGCCCAGGCCCGGTCGGAAGATACGGTGTCGATCACTCAGACGGAATCCGATATCTGCGAGGTTGTCACGGAGGTTTCCTGCGAGGTGTACGACGCATCCGGTAATGACCTGACCTCCGCAACCTTCGAGTGTTCCGCCCATACGGGGACCGTTCGGAACATACCGGCCGGCGCCAACCGGGAATTCGTGATTCTGGGCGTGGATGCCCTGGGCTACATCTGGTACCAGGGCCGCACAACGGGTAACATAACATCCGGCCAGACAAGGGACCTGGGAAAGATCGACGCCCACCCCTTCTATGTTTCCACCCTGCTCAGCCCGTTGGACGGCGCCGAAGTGACCGATGGGTTTTCCTTCTCATGGGAACCGTGCGAGAATGCCGCCGCATATCGTGTCCAGGTGTCGGATCAGACCGATTTCAGTACGTTGATTATCAACGCGACTACCACCGGGACGAGCTACCAGCCGACCAATCTTTCTGTATCAGGCACCTACTACTGGCAGGTATTTCCCATCGACAACCACTCGAACCAGGGCGCCCCGTCGAAGGTGATGTGGCAATTCTCATTCACCGAAGGGACCCCGTGCGCCTACAGCCTCTCTTCTTCAAGCATGAGTTTTTCGGCAGACGGGGGCAGTGGCAACGTGACTGTAACGACTTCCGGGAATGACTGTCAGTGGAGCGTATCATCGAGTTCGGACTGGCTGTCCATTACTTCCGCCGGCAGCTTTACGGGAAGTGGAACCGTGAGCTATACGGTGTCGGAAAACACCCTTGAAATTGAGAGAATGGCGACCCTGACCATATCCGGGGATGACTATACCGCCACCCATTCAGTTACCCAGAGCATGGCCGAAGATGAGACGCCGACAGTGACGATCACCAGCCCGACATCCGACAATAGTTACAACACGTCCGAAGACTCCCTGGATATCAGCGGCACTGCTTCGGACAATGTGGGAATCACCCGGGTGACGTGGTCAAACGACCGGGGTGGAAGTGGTGACTGTACAGGCGCCACGAGCTGGAGCGCATCGGACATCTCCCTGTATGACGGCGCCAATATTATCACGATCACTGCCCAAGATGCGGCCGGGAACACGGCGACCGATACCCTTACGGTAACAAAAACGGAAGATGCACCCCCCACGATATCCTTCGCATTCCCCACCACCGGCGGTAGTTACGAGACTACCCAGAGTCAGCTTTCGATAGGCGGCACCGCATCCGATGACATGGGCATTGCTCAGGTGACCTGGGCAAATGACCGGGGCGGGAGCGGCACCTGCACGGGTACCACAAGCTGGAGTGCGTCGGGTATCGCGCTTTACGAAGGTGCGAATGTTATCACGGCCACTGCCCAAGACACAGCGGGTCAAACGACCAGCACGACTCTGACGGTGAATAAGTCGGTTGACGGGCCGCCGACGGTAACGATCAGCACGCCGAGCAGTGATGATAGCTACAGCACACAGAGTAGAACGTTGAGCATTGGCGGCAGTGCATTTGATGATGTAGGCGTCACGGAAGTAAAATGGGAAAACAACCGGGGGGGAAGCGGCATCTGCACGGGCACCACGAACTGGAGCGCATCGGGCATCACCTTGCTCCTGGGTGAAAATGTGATCACAATTACCGCCGAGGATACGGCGGGTAGTACCGGAAGTGACACCCTGACCGTGACTTATACACTCCCGGAGAACATTCCCACGGTAACCATTACCGAACCGACATCCGGTGACAATTTCAACACAACCCAGAATTCACTGAGCATCGGCGGCACGGCGTCAGCTGAAGAGGGGCTTTCCCGGGTCTCATGGGAAAACAACCGGGGGGGGAGTGGCGCCTGTACGGGCACTACGAACTGGAGCACATCGGGCATTGAACTCTACGAAGGTACGAACGTTATTACGGTCATGGCTTATGATACAGCCGGCAACGCAGGAGTCGATAGTCTGACTGTGACTTATACGCCGCCGGAGAGCATTCCCACGGTGACCATCACCTATCCCACCACGAGCAATAACTATGAGACCAAGCAAAGTACGCTAAGCATATCCGGTACCGCATCAGACGACATCGGAATTACTGAAGTGACATGGACAAACAACAGGGGCGGGAGCGGCACCTGCTCAGGCACAACCAACTGGAGCGTATCGGGCATCGTACTATATGAAGGTACGAACATTATAAGAGTCCGGGCTTATGATGCGGATAACAACGTTGGACTTGATGGCCTTACGGTCACCTATAACAACGTGGTCAATTTCCCGGATAGCGGACTGGAGGCGGCTGTCCGGTCGGAAATCAACAAACCCACGGGAGATATCACCACCACCGACCTTCAAGCCATGACTTCTTTAGCGGCTGAATCATATGAGATTGTGAACCTCGAAGGATTGCAGTATTGTACGAACTTGACTTCGCTTGCGTTGGATTCCAACAATATCAGTGACATCAGCCAGTTGGCGGGATTGACACAGCTGACACAACTTTATCTCGGAGTAAATCAGATCAGTAATCTGAGCCCCCTGACCGGATTGATAAACCTGACATACCTTAGTCTCTATTCCAACAATATCAGCGATATAAGCCCGCTTGTTGATAATGCCGGGATAAACAGCGGGGATACGGTTGATTTACTTTATAATTACCTCAGTGAAACGTCATGTGGCCAAATGGTCCCGTTGCTTGAGAACAGGGGCGTCACTGTATATGACGATTGTTAATTGGAGACAATTACGGGTTGTCTCTCATTTGAAGAAAAACTACTGTTTCACCACGAAGAGCACGAAGTACACGAAGAAAAACAACTGCAAAACCGGAAGTTTTTATTTTCTATCTTCCTTCGTGTTTTTTGTGCTCTTCGTGGTTCGGTCGGCTTTTTTAAAAGCTGCTATTAAACCGTGAATTGCATCAGGGGATACATTTTCCTCATCTTCTTTCGAAACACCGCCTTCCATGATCGTAAATCGGATCAGCTTTCGGGAGTTTCCGTAACCGGTGACTCGACCCCCTGAAGTTTTGCAATAGCGGTAAAATTGTTGATCGAAAAGAGGTGGGCGTATATCATGGCTATGATGCCTTTTTTGACCCACCGGGCCAGCACCTCATCCTCCAGAGTGACCAGTTTCTTCGCATCGACGACCCGGAATCCTCTGATGTTCCGCCCCGCATTTCCTTTTGTGATTTTCAGATTCATCGGTTTCAGGATGTCGCTGTCTTCGATCTCCTTGACCATTTGCAGGGTAAGGTCGACATCCTGATTATATGTTTTAAGAAAGTTCTCGACGTTTTCCAGAACTTTGGTCGGCTCACCGGCTTCAGTAAAAAGGGCTTCTCCCTTTTCACCGGAGAAATGGGGCGCCGTTTCGTCGATCATGATAGCGAACTGTTTCTTTTCGGGAATACTGCCGAGAATGAACGGGTAGCGCCGAATATGCAGGGGAAGGTAATCCGCACCCCAGCTACCGTCCTCCTTCACGAATGCATTTTTATCCTTTTCGATGGAAAGAACCGCATGGGGAAGACTCGCCTGCCCCGATTCTTCCTTGCCGCGGAATACGACGGGAAAACACTTGGATGCGGGTACAAGCTCCTTATAGCTCAATCCGGCGACAGTAAGCTTCTCAGCAAACCGGATGCCTTCTACCGGTGACAATTTCAAGTCCTTGTGTACATTCCTGTCCAACAGTTTAGGGGTTTCGAACATGATTATTCTCCTTATCAGTGGTCAAATTAAGACATGCTACATATCAGTTTTATTTAGTTTTTTCAAGTGCTCTTGTGAATTCAACAGTTAAATTTGAGACAACCCTGTGGACTGCGCTTTCCGCTGTCGTCTCTTCGTGTTCTTCGTGCACTTCGTAGTAAGCTTTTACTTTTAAAATAAACCGCTATTTCACCACGAGGAGCACGAAAGACACGAAGGAAAAGCAACCGCAACGACGACACGTTTTTAAAACATGAGCGTTTCAGCATGCATGTCTTGAGTGTTTTCGCCTATAGCCTATCACCTATCGCCTCCGGCGCAGCCGGATCAGGTTATGTCAAAAGAGAACATATCATTGTCTTGAGCAAATATGTTACCGATTTCCGGCAGTGCGCCGGCATTTGATACTGCTTGTGACTGCCTTATCCCGGACAGTTTGATGATAGTGGTCATATTCCGCATGGACAACAATTGACAATAGATCAACGGCAGTGCCCCGTTTTTTCGAAGCGTGAGAAATTCTGCGTCTTCAAGCATATTGAGTTTTTTTTCTTTGATACGGAAAAGGCCTTGAATTTTTTTTTCCCCGTCGGGGCTTTCCAAGTTTATCGTCCAGGGTTCGATCAGTCCGTATTTTTTCAGCAGAGCACATATCTGTTCCGTAAAAAGCCGATTCTGTTCAATATGTTGAAGGAAAACCATCACCTCCTTTACAGATTTCGAAACCCCGCCGGTCTCGTCGAAAAAGGGCTCCCCTTCCGTTTCGCTGATCACCCCGCTCTCTTCGTCGATGCAAAGCGCCTGCTTTCCCTCCTTGTCCCGGGCAATGCTGAAGGGGTAACCGCGATAAAGGGCGGGAATATACCCATACCGCCACTTCCCGTCATCGGATACCAACAGGTTTCCCCCCGGCGGCACTCCCAGAACGGCCACTGGCATCAGCGCATTATCCTTCTTCGCAAATGCAACCGGCAGCGAACCTGCAGCTTTCGGCACTTCGCTTACCACCAGTCGGACCAGGGCATCTTTCCTGGCATGGATAAAGTCAGCAGGTGATTTCCAGCACTTCTCCTTATATTCGGTTTTGGTAATGAGTTTAATTCTCGGCATTTCAAAACCATCCTGTTTTCATGTGAAAATGCCCCTCAGGGCGGTACCCTGAGGGGCATATTTTTTTCAGCTTCTTCAATCAGAAACCAAGGTTACTGTGCGGTTAAATTCGCTTTTCGCCTTTTTTCTTTTCCATTATACGAAGTCAGCAGCGTCGGCATTAGCTGCATCGGCGTCGGTGAAGACACCCAGCAGTGTTACCTCGCCGGCATCGGTCGTTGCATTGCCATCGATCGATACAACCGATGCCAGTGCATAGGAATCGACAACACCATCGGCATTCGCATCGTTCGCGATCAGTATTACGGCACCTTCGCCGGCTGCCGTAACATTTGCCGAGAAGTCAGCACCGACACCAGTATCCGCCAGTTGAGCAAGGATGGCTGCTTCAAATTGATCTGAAGTTGCACCCATGCCAACGGAGATATCGTCATTCCCTGAAGTAAGGAGGACAATTTGCGATGCACCAACAGCAGCCGTGTCGGCTGCCAGATTCGCGATAACAGCTGCGCCGCCGTTGATAGCATCCGATACGTTCGTATCAGCACCACCGCCTCCGATGTCCGCAATAGCGTTCACCGTCAGCGCCAGCACATCGGTATCTCCCGCGACATTACCGAAGTCAAATCCGGTGATGTAGGGCACGCCCAAGCCTTCAGTCACGAAAACTGTATCGGTGGCCGGAAGAAGGGCTGTTTCAGTGATATCGATAATATCGTTACCGGCAAAAGCGTAGATGGTATCTGCAATTTCGACTTCCGCTACGTCGAGTTTGCCGTCACCGTCAGCATCTTCTCCAGCATCGAGGATACCATCACCGTCCACATCCTCATCGACATCAACGACACCATCGAGATCCAGATCGCCGTCGTTTCCTTCAATACGATCGTTGGAGGATGTACCGAGGACGCCGACTGCGAAATCCCCTATAGCATCAAAGTCATCTGCGTTTATGGCATCAGCGACTTTGA
Organism: Desulfobacterales bacterium; assembly: GCA_963677545.2. Lineage (GTDB taxonomy): Bacteria > Desulfobacterota > Desulfobacteria > Desulfobacterales > JAFDDL01 > JBECKW01. The sequence continues at coordinate 408,695 of CAXXKH010000026.1, forward strand.
TCCGCATATCACCACCGTCGAGGTCACCGTTACCGTTGACATCGACCCAGATCATGCCGTCGTTGCCGTCGGATCCAACAGCGATGGCTCTATCTACACCACCAAGATCGTTGAAGAAATCAGCAGCAACGAGGTTGTTGAAGTCCAGCGCATCACCCTTATCATAAATGGCACCGCCAACGGCATCGATGATGCTGCTGTCAATCATAATGACATCGAGATCATCAAAGTTTACCAGCGTATCCATGGCGGTCGCCGTCGATTCGGAAGCGCTGTAGTACAGGTAGAGGTCAGCACTGTTCTGCTCGACAGCCCACTGACTGCCCTGAGCAGAGGGTACTGTAGCCGCAGCAATGACATTACCATTTGCTTCCATAGTGCCGGCAGCCCCGGTTGTAACCTCGCCAATCGTAAGATCGGCGGGAACAGGATCAACTGTTGTTGCGTATGTCACAGTGAGCACACCGCCAACACCGGTGGGATCATAGCTGACATCAGCGATAGTGTTTTGATCCAGCTCTGCAATAATCTCAGCTTCATAAGCTGCAATTATTGAACCCAACAGATCCGCATCCGCAGCCGCTGTCAGTGCTGTTGTCCCAGCTGCGGCAGCAAATGCAGCTGATTGGGTGGTAATACTTCCGTCAAGGTGGAATCGAATCCAGCTGGCACCAGCATTATCAGAAAGCTGCACATAATCTCCAGCAGTCGCGGCAGCACTTAGATCGCCACCATCGAAACTGAAGGTCAGGGTTTCCAGAGTCTCGTCCACGACGCCGCCATCGATGGTATCAGCACCCGCGCCGCCGACCAGGATATCATCACCCTCATCACCGGTAATTGTATCCGCCGCGTCGGTGATCACGGTAACGCCGACACCCGCTGTATCAATAACCTCAACGTCCATGTCCTCAGTAATGGCGGAGAAATCGAAGACATTGGCACTGTCGAAGGTGAAGAGAATATCACCGTCGCCCTGACGGAATTCGCCGTTGTCCAGATCGATAACGACAGTGGTACCCATACCGTCGGTTGTGGTGAAGATAATCGTTTCAAATCCCTGGACATCATCCTGAGCATCCGTCAAGTCCCCCAGAAGATCCAGATCACCAACGATCAATGCCTCATTGGCATCATTCGTGATAACCTCGTCGGTCTCCTCTGTAAGCGCACTGATATCGAGGGTGTCGAAATCCATGCCTTCGACGCCGTCATTTGCACCGTCGGCCGAATCCTCGAAGTCATCCAGTTCGATACTGTCATCGTCCCAGGTTACGCCAAAGTCGGATTCGAGTGCGCCGTCATTAAGCTTCAGCGTATCCAGATCCGGCGCGCCGTTATCCGTGAGCGTCAACGTATCGAAGAAATTGGAAAGATCATCGATCACGTAGATATCGTCACCCTGGCTGTCCAGCAGTGTCTCGAAACCGGTAAGCGTGATACCCACATTTGCCCCGGTTGCGTCAAAGTTGACCTCGATAATATCGGAGAGGCCCTCTTTGGCGCCAAGCAGCACGAGGTTGTTGAAGACCAGACCGGACATGTCGATGACATCGTCTTCACTCTGGGAGGCTTCAACACGCAGTGAAGAAGTAGGATCGATAAGACTGTTGCTGTTAAATGCAGTCAGCGTATCGGTTCCGATCTGTGTCAGACCGTTCGTGTCCAGGGCAATGATGTCTGCCTGGGTCACTCCGCCGGCGACAGTGTTAAGCTGGAAGATGATGCCTCGGGTCAGCTCGTTGTAGTTGACCTCATTATCACCGCCCCGCAGGTTGAAGGTGTGGGCCGTAGCGGACTGATCATCCGTCAGCTCAACCTTCTCGTTGTTGTCCGAACCTTCGATCCGGTTCCAGAGAGCCACCGGTGCAGCCACGAGTGGATCATTTCCGGCATCCATCAGCTCGATGTAGCTGAAATCGCCGAAAGGTACCGATGTATCCAGGTCCTCGATGCTGATGGTCAGCTCGGCAACATCCCCGGCCACAAGCGTAGCATCCGCCATGGCCATGTAGCTGATGGAGAGGTTGGTTTCCGCGGCGGTAAAGTCGAGAATCGACGTACCGGTGGAAGCCACGACCTCTTCGGTGTTCTTCAGCAGATCGATTCTATCGGTGGCATCGGCAAGATCCAGATTCGCACCCATCACGAAGATGGACTGTGCCACGTCACCCTGATCCAGGTCCACTACCGCTGCGATGTTTCCGGTCTCAGTGCTGTAGTCTACCCGGTCCTGCCCGCCGGCCAGATCGAAAGTGAACAGGTTCTGGTTGTTCGCTTCAGGCCTGACATTCAAAGGTTGGCTCGACAGAGGCACACGTGCATTGAGAGGCGTATAATCGTAGCTGAGGAAAGAATCGTAGATAATGGCGGTGGTTGCATCGTCGCTGTCATATGCCCGGTAGTTGACCATATTGTCAGCCACCTGAACCGTATCCGCGCCGGCGCCGCCAAGCGTATTTTCGATCTCGGTCATACCGACGATCTGGGTATAAACCGCGCCCGTATCAGATACTCTCACCTGTCCGTCTCCGAAATCGACATAAGCGCCATTGATGTTGCTGACGTTCAGGGTGTCGTCCAGAGTCGCGGATATTGCGGCATTAAAGACGTCAATGGTTTCCACGTCATCCAGTTCATCGATGGTGACATCGCTGCCGACTACGGTTCCGCCGGTCATCTTGACCAGGTCCTCGTCAGCTGCATTTTCCACTACGATTTCCAGTGAGGGCCTCATCGAAACGGCTACGGCATCCATGGTGTTCAATGGGATGAACAGATCCGGTCCGTCAAGAGCCGCGTTACCATTCCAATCCTCACCGGCATCAAGAACCCCGTCTCCATCAGCATCTTCACCAACGTCGAGGAATCCATCTCCATCCGCATCGGGATCCACGGCATCCGCAATACCATCGTTGTCGGAATCGTCGTCGATGGTATCGATAAACCCGTCGTTATCGAAATCGATATCCCTATCGGGATCATCCAGCGCGCCGTCATTGTCCATATCCCTATGGTCATAAACAATGCTGTCGCCCACGAGGTCCGGATCGTCTGTTGTCGTGGCATCCAAATCGTCTACCAGGGTGATTTCGTCGTCGCCGTCAAAGTAGTTGTCTTTGAGGACTTCGGACTCGTCGATGTTCAGGGTTTCATTGGCATTACCGCCAAGAAGTCTCTCGACACCATCTACCGCGAGGAAGTTAACGATTTCATCGGGACCATTTACACCGGCAGCGTCATTGATCACGCCGTCTCCATTCAGATCAGCGTTGACCTGAATAAGTCCCAGAGCACTGGTCATGTTGTAAACAACACCCGCGTCCGGATCGTTGTTTCCGGAAGCCGCTACCGCATCGGAGAGAGCCTGCACATCCAGTGTATCATGGCCCTGGCCCGCGTGGGTACCGTCGCCGTTCAGCGTGCGAATCGCTTCCATCTCGGTAAATGTGGTCAGATGATCGATTGTTCCGTCATCTCCCTCATCGACACCGACCGTACCTGCGCCGCCATGTTCCTGGCTCAGGTCGTCATCGGCGGTAACCGTGAATCGCGTACCCGCGAAGTCGTTGGCGTTGAATACCAGGGTGTCGTAGAACAGGTTGTTGGCGCCGCCGAGACCTGCTGTCGTCTCTCTTTCGAGCGGTGTCACAGCAATGACATCAGCAGCCGCGAGCCTTACTCCGGCATCGAATGCGTTCAGCTCTTCAACGGACTCGACAACATCGCCGGCGACTATGGTCTGAACGACATACAGATCCTTGCCGCCATCAACCGTATCCGTGCCGATGGATCCGTAGATGGTGTCATCGCCTGTGCCGGCATCGACATTGTCGTCTCCGATACCGGTGAACAGCGAGTCATGTCCGTGCAGACTATAATCGGTCGCGACCGTATCCGCATCCAGCATGCTGTCGATAACCAGCGCATCCGAACCGAGCAGATCGCCGCCTTCAGCATCAGCGGTTGCAAGAATCGACCTGGATTTCGTATCATCCGTCACAACACCGTTGTCCATGCCGGAACCGCCCAGAAAGAGCACGTTCTCTGCGTTCAACCCGCCGTCACGTCCGTCGAATTCGAACAGCGTGATCTCAGTATCCGCGCCATTTGCAGCCCCAAAGCCTACTGTCGGGGGTTCACCGCCCGATCCGTTGGTCAGGGTGACGACCGGACGGTCCATGAACACGACTTGTCCGCGGTTGTAATTTCCCTGGGTCAGGGTCAATGACGTTCCGTTCGCAGCTGCTTGCAGTGTACCGGCCAGGGTATCGTTGTCCGAACCGGCGTTGATCAGATCTGCCAGCCGTGCCACGAACTGTACATCGGTCTCCTGGATCGCGGTGCCGTCCGCGGCAACGCCCATCTTCAGATAGAAGGCCGTTCCGTTTACGGATACCGTAGCGGAGTCTTCATCAGCCATGTTCGTGAAGTTGACAGTCCATGCCTGATCTTCCGCGATAACGGTCGTACCGTTACCATCAGAATCGAATCGTACCACGAGATCTTCGGCGTAGCTGTCACCCCCTAGGGAGACTGCGTCCCCTGTCTCATTGACAGTTCCATCGTCGTCCACGAGCTCGCCATCGGCACGATCTTCGTAGGAGGCAAAAATCAGACGATCTTCGGAAACAACTTCCGGCGCTTCACCGAAATCCATTTCCAGTGTAATATCAAGGTTATTGGCTGAAGCACTGAAGAATGCATCCGGCGCCTGATCTTCAAGCGTCCGACCTTCGGAATCGGTAATCACGATGCTGTCACCAACCAGCGTTGCGGTCAGTGTATCGGCAATAGTCGGATCTGCTGCGATCGCGTCCTGAACCGCAGTGAGCAGCTCGTCAAAGGTATTCGCCGCACGGATTTCCGGTGTATTCAGTGTGAACTCGACATCCCCGTCCGTATCGCGAATCACAGAAGTAATCTCGGTGACAGTGATGTTTGCGAGTTCATTTCCCGGATTGTTGGTTTCTAGTACCGTCAGAACAAGTGACGAATCTCCCGTGCTTGTCTCCGGTTCTAGTCCGAAATCCTGCTCATAGGCACCAAATCCCATGGAATCAGTATCCCAGATGCCATCGCCATCCGCATCGCTCTGTCTGTGAATGATGTCGATGCCGTCGGAGGTATGCATAGCAGCTCCACCCTCTCTTGAAGGGGAACCCAGTTGGAAAATGAAGTCATCGTTACCACCGCCGCCCATGAGGGAATCATTTCCTTCCCGGCCTTCGATAACATCGTCGCCGCCATCGGCGTACAGCATATTGTTGCCGACCGTGCCGCGAAGATCCAGATCTACTGTGCCGACGCCGTCGAAATTCATCTGTGAGGTGAAGTTCTGTTCGGATTCGTTACCGCCGTCTGTATCGTAATCGATGTTGCCGAGACCGGTCGCGATCACACTCTCGAAGTCCTGCACCTGACCACGGTTGACGCCGAAGCCATAGTTGCTCTGATCCGCAGTGTAATTCCTGGTCGATGCGGTGGTGTCCGCTCCGCCGTATCCGGCATAGTTTCCGGTTCCGCCTTGCTTACCGACACCAAGATCGATACGAACAGTGCCGTCAGTGGTCATGGCATCAACCGTGCTGGCGCCCGCCACATAATCCGTCAGCCAGAGTGTATCCACGCCGTTGTCATCAGTATTCTGGACACCGCCACCGTCATATACACCCCCGTCCATCTCATAGAGAATGTCGTCCGCACCGAAAGTAGCATCACCATTAACATTCGCATCACCGAAGATCGTGTCCGTACCGTCGTTCGGGATATCCAGAATATTCGGGTTGTTCTGGTTTTCGGTGAGATACATCATGTTGCCGCCGAGCAGAACGTCGTTTCCACCGCCACCGTTTATGTTATCATTGTCGTAACCGCCGACAATAATATTGGTGCCGCCGGTTCCGATAATCTGCAGCTGGGCCGTGGAGCCAAGACCGTAGTTCTCAGTACCGTCCGCCGCATGGGCAGCCTTGTAATCCATCTCGCCGCCAAGCACAACGTCGTAGTCATTCAGGAATCCGTACAGATTACCGGAAGCATCGAGGTTCTCGGTGTTGTCGATAACAACACCGTTGAAGTCGGCGCCGGCGCCGGCAGCAATGGTAGCACCCATGGTGACCACAACCGGCTCGTTGTCGTCGGAGGCTTCCAGAAGGATCCAGTCAAAATCCTGTGAAGCATCATCATCGAATGTGGTCCCGCCGTCGATTACCAGCGAATCACCGTCCACATTGTCGAGGGCGGAAATTTCGACGAAGAAGAAGTCGGCATTCCTTCCACCGTAAAGTTCATCGCGGTTGTTGCCTTCACCGTCGGTGTCGACAAAGTAACCGCCGCCGGCCAGGAAATCGTTTCCGATGCCGCCGTAAGCGATGTCGTCCGAGATGCCACCCAGGAAGATGTTGCCGTCGGTATTGACGCCGTCGCCGTCCCAACCGGTTCCGTCAAAAAGGATGGAGCCGCGGAAGTTATCTTCGTTGGAGCCCGCTGTGGTATCGTACTGATCCCTGCGGTATGCATCCACTACCTCGAAATTGGAGACGGTCAGGATATCCTGTCCGGTGAGGTTGTTCTCGACACCGTTGGTTTCGATGAGGCTGCCGCTGTCCAGATCGATTCCCTCTACCTGGCTGGCGGGATTGGTCATATCGATGCGGATCGCCGCATCGCCGACCAGTCTCAGCACGTCGGTGCCGTCACCACCGTCCACGACCAGATCGTCCGCGGTCACGCCCACGGTTTTATCCTCGGAGTCCAGGCTCAACATGTAACCGAGGTCCGTCTCCGTTGCGGTAATTTCGTTGTACCCGGCATCAATGGCATCTTCAACGATCGGATCGTATGCACGGCCTTCATCCTGTCCGAACGCCCTGTAATGCTCCAGAGCATTTTCCTCGGTGATGCCCGCAGCCGCGAGATCCGAATACATTTCAAGGTACGCCTCGGCGTCAAAACCGAGCAGACGACCTTCGAAACGACCGTAAGTCATATAATGAGACAGAGCGCCGGTCTCCGTCGTAATGCCGGCAGCTGTCAGGTCCGGGTTGGCGGCAAGGTAATCACCTGCGTCAAAGAAATATGCACGGCCTTCATCCGCACCAAACAACTGGTAATGAGCCCGTGCCGCCTGATCAACGTTAACCGCGCTCGCCAGGGCAGCGGCGACATCCGGATTGAGCGCCAGATAGTCGGCTGTGTTCCAGGTAAGGACACGACCCTCATCGTATCCGAAATTCACGTAATGCTCGATCACTTGCGCATCCGTCCAACCGCTGTTATTTGCCACCATTGCGACGTCCGGGTTTGCAGCAAGATATGCATTAACATCAAAAGCCATAATTCCTCCTTAAAGTTAAGTCCGTAATGGTTTGTGTAACTTCATTCCAAACATATTCAACACACTTCGAGATTCTCCGGCGAACAACCATCCGCTCACCGGAAGATACTGCCACGACAGCTTCCGCATCACCTCCTTCATAGGGTTTTCTGAACATCGGTTTTTGTTTGATACTATTTCTTAGAAATCGGGTCATTCTTTAATGCCTTTTATTATTTTGATCTTAGGGCCGTTTCCAGATTCGTATGAATGAAACACTGCTATAGTAAGCAATTTATATGCCGAAAAATCGACATTCGTAAGAACAGGATAAATTCCTCACCTCTTATTTTTTTTATATGGTGTCATATTCGACGGAGTGAGCAGATATCTATTTGATATAAATAGTTTTTTGTTTTTCTCTACTTTCGTATTGCCGGCATTTTCAATTGAGGTCCCGGACGTCTCACATTCAAATCCCGTGTCATGACTTCCTTTCGGCTCAATTCGATCACTTTCGCCACAGAATACCTGGCTATATATAGCCAACGATGGATCATTATAGCCAACCGCTTGAGCTTATCGTATTTTCAGGGAATTCCGTTATTTGCCGTCATTCTTTTCAACGGTTTTCAGATATTCGGCTTGTGCCTGAATGATACCGGCGGCCGGTTCCGTTCCGCCCATCAGTACCACTACCATGTTGATATAGGCATTGCCGGCGGCGGTAAGAATGTCGGTCACGCTGGCCTTCCTGTCCGTGGCATTCTTAACGGCTTGCTGCAATGCCGGGGTAAAGATTTCTTTCTCCATAGCAACCGCGAGTTGTTCTTTTTCTTCCATTGTCTCCACTCCTTTTACGTTTTTCCGGGATATTTTCTGTTATGGGGATCGAAGGTTTCTGCTCCCCTTTCGTGGTGAATTTTAAAGATGTTTCATACTATAATGGTGCTCCGCGTTCAACCGAAACTTAATGAACACATAAAAAGTCTGAATTAGCCACAAAGGCACAAAAACACAAAGTAAAACCCTTCAATATTAGTCGGTTATCTTCGTGGCTTCGTGTCTTCGTGTGAGACAAATAGTTTTTACGATGTTGTCAAGGCTGGAACTACAACAACATTTTCTCTCGCAAAGCCGCAAAGAACGCCAAGGCCGCCATAGTCGGCTAAAAACAACTATGTGTGCTGTTGCATTTCGCTGCCGCAAAATATAATAAGAGCATTCCCTACGGGAAGTGAAACCTGCCGCAGGCATCAAGCTTTTTATTTGCCGTGTCGTCTACGGCAAATAAAAAATCTTTTCTTGGCGTTCTTTGCGGCTTTGCGAGAGAAAAAAACGTCTTTCCGGTTGCAGTGGGTTTTTCTTGACAACCATTTGTAATACTGGCATATTTTCGCCCTCAGATTATCGGCGGGTTTATATCGCTTATAAACGGGAACGACCAATGGAAATTCGAAAACTGAATACCCTTCGCGGCATCGCCATTCTGATTGTCGTTGTGAGTCACTACAGCAATGCCACCAACTTGTTCGGCGGAATACTGGGGCACGGCGCCGGACAGTTCGGGGTAATGCTCTTTTTTATCCTCAGCGGCTTTTTAATGTCTTATCTATACATGGGCAGGAAATTCGATCGCGGTGAACTGAAAAAATTCTTGGTCGCCAGAGTGGCGCGCGTTATTCCGTTTTTTTTCCTCGTCGTCATCGCTTCATACGTACTCAACGTATTGGGAATCAATAAAATACTATTTGATATAAACAGTATAAACGAACTGCTCTCGCATCTACTCTTTTTCTCGGGAACGTCCGTTCTGTGGATGGTTCCCCCTGTCATACAGTTTTATATCCTCTTTATCTTCTTTTGGTGGGTGTATCAGAAAAAACCGGGGCGCCTGTATATTGTTATCGCGGTATTGCTGTTTTTCCTGATGTTTTTCAATTTCCCGAGAGCAAAAGGGATGTTTTTCGGCATTCCCTTTGACCTTCTTCTATCTCAATGCTTTCCTTTTTTTCTGGTCGGCGTGGTATTCGGGCAACTGTATTCGAGGTTCAAACTGCCGGATTATCTGCAAAACAACTTTTTTTTGCTTTCAATTCTGCTAATTCCGCTGATGTTCCCGAAAATATCTATTTTGATTACGGGAAAAACAAGTGATATGTGGCGCAATATGAATGTGCTCTATTCCATATCAATGGTCTTTTTTTTCGTGCTTTTCCTTGCCCCGAACGACAACCGGTTGCTCTCCAACAGACTCGGCGATTTTTTGGGAAAAACATCCTACTCGCTGTACCTGCTTCACCTGCCGATTCTCTGGCAGTTGATAACACCGGCAAGAAAGTTTCCATTATTTTTTTTATTCGTATTTTTAGTCATATCCCTTTGCATATCGTATCTATCCTATATTTTATTGGAGAATCCGCTTCGCAATGCAATACGGTATGCAATTCAAAACACCCAGCGTAAAGATGGAATTTAAAATGAATCGAATCCTTAAAACAATCGTATGCGGGTATGAACGGGGCGGCACCACGTTGATCAATGAAATCCTCAGGTCTCATCCGCGGATGGATTCCGGTTTTGAATGCGGTTTTTTACTGGCGCCGTCTCCCCGTGACTATCTGAAGGCCGGCTACCGCGACTTCAATGGGTCGTTGATCAAAAATGGATGGGGGATTACACAGGAGGAGCTTGAGGATTATATTTGCGACACGGATTCATGGGAAACGGTCTATCGCCGTCTTCGAGAAAAATCCCGGGTGGTGGAGAATAAATCCGTGATGCTTTTCGACAAGACGCCAAAATATCTGGAAAGGCTGGATCAGGTGATGGGAAGAATACCGAGTATTCCGTGTATTGTCATTGCCAAAGAGGCAAAAGGCGTGATCTGGTCCTGGATCAAAAGAAGCGACTCGAGTATCGATGCGGCGATTCGAGACGAACAGCTGAAGGCCTATGCGAACCGATATATTTCATATTATAAAGGTTTTGAACGCGCGTTACCACTGTTTTCCGATCGGATACTTCTGGTTCACTATCACAAATTATGCGCCCATCCGGTTCGGGAAGTCAAACGGATATTCAAGTTCCTCAAAATGCCGTTTTCGCGTAACGTCATGCAATTTCAATCCAAATATGGCGTTCATGGCTCGAAAATATCGAAAGAGTATATGAATGAGCATGAAAAACATCTGCCGAAACAGACGTTGGCACGTATCGATGAGCTAACCGAAAAAGCCGACTGGGGATTTGACGAACCCAATCAGGCCGGCGGCTTCGGTATCGCCGGCAGGCGGATGGCATCAAAATTCCGTGGTCTGTTCCGGCAAACCGGAGTCGGCAGTCGGCAGTAGGCAGTCGACAGCCGGCGGATTGATTCTATTTCATTTGACCATCACCCTTATCGAAAGATGCACGCTTTTACGTAGATGTTTGCGGTAAAGGGTCTACGTATCCGCGATCACCGACATTCGAATTTCCGGAGGACGGCTTTGTGAAAAGTCTACGAACCCCGTAAACCGTTGGCCGTCTCCGGGTTGAACCCGCAGCATCAAAGCATCGACAACCCGGTGTAAATAGTCCCGCTCCCCGTTGGCGTCGTGGGCCGTGACACCGGCATTCAGGAAATATGCCCCCGGTCTGAGCCAGCAGAAAAAGGGCAGCTTGACCCCCGCACGGGTCCCCGCCGACACACGTGGCATGGGACTGTTCAAGGGATGAGACAATACCCCTCCGAGTTCGACCCCGGTAACGGATTTGAGCATACTGCCGAATACCACATTCCGGGCATCCGTTTCAAAGCAAACATCATAGGCAAAGAAGTAGCACTTCCCCTGGAAAAGGTTGTTCACCCTTCGACCCGCGTCGTCCAGCACACGAATGTCGTCAATTCTGGCTCCTTTCTGCTCATAGGAGAGGATGCTCTGTGACACCATTTTCGGATCCAGACAACTCTCCGTATCGGCCTTGACCGCCAACGCACCCGACGGTTCATCCGTCCGGCCTTTTTCTCCACCGGTGGACGCTTCATCCTTCGTTTTCTTCGCAGGTGCATCGGCAGACGCGTAAATCCGCCGGTGGTACTCCCGAATGACGTCCTTGGCCACATCGTCTATAATCAAACGGCCGCCGTCAAGAAGCAGTGCGCGATCGCACAACTCGATCACCTTCTGCGCACTGTGGGACACAAACACCAGGGTGTTGCCCCTTTCAATGAAATCACCAAGGCGCCCGTAGCATTTTCGTTGAAACGCTTCATCTCCCACTGCCAGGGCCTCGTCTATCACCAGAATGTCTGCATCCACATGAATCATAACGGAGAATGCGAGCCGCACCGCCATGCCGCTGGAATAGCGCTTGATCGGCTGGTCGATGAAATCTTTAATGCCCGAGAATTCGACAATCGCTTCCATGCGCTCCTGTGTCTGCTCCCGGGTAAGTCCAAGGATTCTGGCGTTCAGGAAAACATTCTCCCGCCCGGTATATTCGGGGTTGAATCCCGAACCGAGTTCCAGGAGGGCGGCCACCTTGCCGACTGTATGAACACGGCCGGACGTCGGCGGAAAGACGCCGCACATCACTTGAAGAAGCGTGGATTTTCCGCTGCCGTTACGACCGACAATCCCGATGGTTTCGCCTTTTTTCACGTTGAAGCTGATGTCTTTCAGGGCAACAAACGGCCGGTGATATTTCTTTCGAAAGGGATGGAAAGCTTCTTTTACGCGATCGGCGGATCGGGCGTATATATTGTAGGCCTTTGTTACTCCTGCCAGTTCGATTACCGTATTTGATTTTTCGATTAACATATTTTTATAATACTACAACTTCGAAAACATTTTATCTCTCGCAAAGCCGCCAAGAACGCAAAGGAAAAGCAACAGCAACAGCCTTAATGACATACAGTGTTCTCACCGCCCACGTGCCCGAACGGCTGGGCACCCTCAAGGCCGAAAAGGGACGCCAAGAAAAAATTTTTATCTGCCGTAGACGACACGGCAAATAAAAAGCTTGATTCCTTCGACAGGCGCTCTTTCCCCTCGGGAAATGCCCTTATTGTATTTCAGGAAAACAAAATGCAATCATAATTTTTACAGGTCTTTATCATTAATAATCTTTTCTGTTTTCTTCGTGGCTTCGTGTCTTCGTGTGAAATTGCTGTTTATTAAAGTACTTCCGCGAAGTGCGGTTTGAGGGATTTGAAAACGCAACCACCAGCAGCCAGGAGAAAAAGAACCACCCCCCAGAAATAGATCGTCTGAACCGGATGGGCCCAGAAGGGAATACCGTAAATGAAGCTTTCCCGGTATCCCTGTACCACGTAGTACATGGGATTGAGGTATTCAATAAAGTGGTATTTTCCCGGTAATATGCGAAGTTCCCAGAAGATTGGGGTGGCCCAAAAACCCACCTGAACGAAGACCTGGACCAGATGACTCACATCTCTGAAAAACGGGTTCAGGGCGGCGAGCCCCCAGCTCATCCCGAGCCCCAGCAACATGGCGGCAAGCAGGTAGTAAAAAAATTGAAAGATATACAGCGAAAAGGGAATATCATGGCAAATGAGCAGCACGACTATTACCGCCAGGAGCACCAGATGATTCACCAGCGCGACGATCAATTTAACCACCGGCAGAATCTGGGAAGGAAATACCATTTTCTTTATCAGATTCCGGTTCTCAACAACAACGTTCGCCGAACCGGAAATAATATTCACAAAAACAGTCCAGGCCGCAAGCCCCGCTGTGAGCCAGACCACGAAAGGCACGTTGTTGAGGGGTTTTGCTTTGAACCCGAGCCCGAACACTACCCAGAAAACGGCAATCAGAATCAGGGGATGCAGAATGACCCAGACGAATCCCAGGACGGAGCCGATAAACTGATTTGCAAGAGCCCGCTTGGCCATGGCCCAGATCAAGCCTCTGTAATGGATCAGTGCTTTGAAAAAGTAAAGAAATCTACTCAATTGATTTGGCATTCAAATGATTTCGTTTCTCTCGCCAAGACACAAAGAAATACTTTTATTATTTTTCATGTAGTCTCCGCGGGCTTGGCGGGCTCTGCGAGAAACATTGTTTTTCCATTCAAAAAAGATTTTTTGCCTCTCGCCAAGAGCGCAAAGAGCGCAAAGAAAAGCTATTTTTATATAGTCTCCGCGGGCTTGGCGGGCTTTGCGAGATATTTTTTTTGTTCAATCAGTGAATCGAAGGTTTCTTCAAACCATCCACATATTTCGCCTGGGCGCGAAGAAATCCGGAAACCGCAGAATGTCGGAAGAAAATACACTTCAGCATGGTCAGATAGGCATTGGCGACCCCATTGATAATATCCAGGGGTCGGTACTTATCAGCCACCGCTTTCTCCACGGCCTGCTGAATGGCGGGAGTAAAATATTCCCGCTCCAATATTTTGCTGTTCTTGATCTTCTCACCAGCTGTGAATCCGTTTTTCCTCATCAGTCGCTCTCCCGAAGCGCCCGGTCAAAGTTTTGCAGTAGCGGATCCAGCAGGTATTTGAGAATAGTACGTGTTTCGGTAGTGATATAGCATGCCGCCGGCATACCGGGAGATAGATAGGCGCCGCTATCCTTTAGAGATTCTGGATCCACTTCCACGTGGGCCAGGTAGTAGGAAGAGGTTCCGTTCGGAGTCTCTTGTGACAGTTTATCACCAGAGATATAGCTGACGTTCCCTTTAATAGGCGGTATATCCCGACGGTTGAAAGCCGTTAGTTGAACGTTGGTATGCTGACCCTCATGGATCTTAGTAATGTCCTGCAAAGACACCATGGTTTCGATAAACAGCTTGGCGTCCTCAGGAACGATTTCCAACACCGCCTGGCCGGGATGGATAACCCCTCCTTCCTCTGAGTGAACCTGTAGATTGATGACCTCACCGGAAACGGGGGCCTTTATTTCCAGGCGTTCCTTCTGGTCCCGGTTCGGTTTAAGCTTTTCCTGAAGCTCGTACACCCGGTCACCAACCTCCGACAATTTGGCAATGGCGTTCTGCTGATACTGGTTTCGAAGATCGATGATTCGCAGCTTCAGCTCATCAATTTTCTGACCCATTTCCGCGATGGATTGGCGAAGCGAGCCGGTCCTCCCTTCATGCTCAGCGACACTTCTTTGCAGCACCAGCAACTGGGCCTTATCAATATAGCGCCCCTCATAGAGTTCCTCTTTTGCTTCAAGTTCTTCCTCGAGCGTGCGAACGATCTCCACCTGTGCCGCCATCTCCTCCTGCGCGCCGATGATTTTCTCTTTCATCTGCCCTATCTGTGAGTTGTACAGCTCAATTTTTCCGAGGAGGTCCTTTTTAGTGGATTGGAAAACAGCCTCTTCTTCCTTGAGAATCTTGGCCATCTTCGGATCGTCTTTTAAAGCGGTCAATTCCTCCGGCCACTCGATGGCGTCGGCAAATCGACTCTCTGCCCTCATCCGGCCTGCCTGTGCCATCTTGAACCAAAGTTGTCCCTGAAGGATACTAACATTTGCGTCCACAGCGCTGCTCTTCAACCGGACCAGCACCTGCCCCTTCTCGACCCTGTCGCCTTCCTGGACAAAAATTTTTTCGACTATCCCCCCTTCGAGATGCTGCACTATTTTCCGTTCCTTGGACACCTTGACAACCCCGGAAGCAATCACTGCGCCGCTGTAGGGGAAAAAGGACGCGAAAGCGCCGAATCCGCCAAAAAACAGGACAATTATAATAACACCGGCTATTATGGCCTTTCTCGGGTTGCCACTTGTCAGATCTTCCTGCTGTAATGTTTCGTTCATTAAGTTTCCCTTATTCTTTTTTTATCCTCTGCAACTGCAACCACTATTTTATATCTCGCAAAGCCGCCAAGAAATACGTTAAGATATTATATGTTTTTCTTTGCGTTCTTGGCGTCTTTGCGAGAGACATAGTCTTTTTGCCGTTTTGTCAGTTTTAAGCTTTTACGGTAACCATTCCCGGCACGTTCTGCGGGCCCTGCGACGCCTGCCGTGCCTGCTGGACAGCGCCCATCATCTTTTTCATTACTTCCTCTCGGGGACCATACAGTGCGACCTGCCCGTTATTGAGCATCATAATCTTGTCCATGCTCGCCAGGAGACTGGGTTTATGTGAAACGACAATGGTAGTGATCCCCTGTTCTTTCATCCCTTTCAGGGTCTGTGTAAGCGCCTTTTCACCCTGATCGTCCAGGTTTGAATTCGGCTCGTCCAGAATCACCAGCACCGGGTCGCCATACAGAGCCCTGGCCAGCGCAATTCTCTGCCGCTGCCCCCCGGAGAGAACACCGCCGCCTTCACCGATGGGGGTGTCGTAACCCATGGGCAGTTTCAGAATCATTTCATGGACGGCAGCGTTTTTAGCGGCCGCCACTACCTTTTCCGAGTCGACTTCTCCCATACGGGCGATATTTTCCGCAACAGTTCCCGGAAAAAGCTCGATGTCCTGGGGCAGATACCCTAGAAAAGCGCCGAGCTTTTCCTGTTCCCACTGGAAAACGTTGGCGCCGTCCAACCGTACCTTGCCGCCCATTGAAGGCCAAATACCCAGCAGCGTCCTGCACAGGCTTGTTTTTCCTGAGGCGCTGGGGCCGATCAGCCCGAGAGCTTCTCCTTTTTCAAGAGAAAATGTGACTTGCTGCAGAATCGGGCGTCCTCCGAAGCTCAGTGTGACGCCTTCTGCATCCAGTTTTCCCGTGGGTGCGGGAAGATCCATGATCTCCCTGTCCTTGATCGCCTCCAGAAGTTTGCAGAGCCGTTTGTGCGCCCCCCGCGCTTCAATGGTTTGTTTCCAGGTAGCCATCCCTTGCTCGATGGGAGCAAGTGCTCGTCCCATGATAATGGACGCGGTAATCATAATACCGGCGGTCGACATGTGTTTGAGTGTCAGGTACGCACCCACACCGTAAATTATCACCTGCATGCTCATACGAAGGCTGCGGGTAATTGACTGCAATACTCCCGCATACCGGCTGGCCCTGGTTTGCAGGTCTAATACTTTCTTTTGCTCACGGTTCCAATGAGCCGCGATATTATTGCCCATTCCCAGGCTGTTGATTACTTCTGCATTTCGAAGGCTGCCGTTAAGAAATCGCCGTCCTTCGGTGTTGATGATATTTGCATCGCCGAGACGCTTTCGGGTCAGCTTTTCCTGAATAATACTCAGGATGATAATTGCGATGGCCCCCCCTGTCGCAGTAAGCCCCATCAACGGATGCAGAAAATAGATAATAGCAAGCAACACCGGTGTCCAGGGGATATCGAACAACGCCATGATAGGGGGACCCGAAAGGTAATTTCGAATGGTACTCAGGTCCGACAGGGCACTCGCCGCACCGATCTTCTGAAGGCTGCCTGCATCCTCGATCATCGTTTTGAGGAGCTTGTCGTTCAATCGGTTTTCCAGCCAGTTTCCGGCGTGAATCAGTATTCTGCTTCTCAAAAAACTCAACACACCGAAAATGATCATGGCGAACAGGGCCATCGTCGTCAGAGTGGCGAGGGTGGGCATGCTGTAGCTCGGCAGTACGCGATCGTATATCGCCAGCATGTAAATCGAAAAAGTGAGCTGCAGCATATTGATGAAAAAACTGAAAAATGCCGAGTAGGCAATGTGTGTCCGAATCTGTCGCAGATATTCTTTCATGGTTTCCTCAGGTCGGCGCGCTGCCGGCGCGCCGGGTTAATCGGTTTCAATCCGCCCGCTGTCGACTGTCGACTGCTGACTGTAAACTGACGGATTTAGAGCGTCATTTCTCATTCCCATGGCGGCATAAAGCTTGGCAAGCGACAGTCGATAGTCCGCCATTGCCTGGATGTAATTCGCTTCGGCCCGGGCAAGTCGATCCTGGGCGTTCAGCACTGCTTGATTTGAAGCGAGTTGAAGCTGGTACTGCTTTTTATTCATCTGGTAATTCTCTTCGGCCGCGGCGATGGCCTTTTTCGTCAGTTCGATGCGCTCCCAGGATTCCCGCATGGCCATGTGGTTTGTCCTGACTTCTGTGTGGATACTGTCTTCGATCAACTGCAGGCTCTCCCGTTGTATTTCAACCTCATTCTTCAGCACCTTTTGTGAATAATGTCTCTTTCCGCTTTTGAAAAGATCCCAGCTCACACTCACCCCGACCCGCCAGTACCTGTTTTCCTTATCCCGATCGTAGGTCCTCCCATTGGAATGAACCCCCAGCTTGTCGTAATCCGAATCCCGATCAATATAGTGCCCCTCCAGTTGAATCCGGGGGTAATAACCTGCTCGCCCTTTGTTTGCATCCTTTTCCGCAATTCGAATACCGATTTGGGCGGCCAGCAGGTCCGGACGATTGGAAAGCGCGTATTGGAGACAGTCTTCCATTTCGGTGGAAAAAACAGACAGTCCCGCCTCGAGGCTCCCCTCGTAGATCACCTCCGCATCCGGCGGGAGTCCAAGCAGGACATTCAGCTTGACGGTCTGGGATTTTTCCATCATCCGGGCCCGACTCAGTTGTTGTCGCGCATCGGCAAGGTCCACTTCCGCCTGAAGCACCTGTGCATAAGGCGCCATCTCCGTATCGTAAAACGCCCTGGTCGCTTCCAGATTCTGCTCCAATCGTTTTACGGTCTCCTGAAGACTTTTCACCTCTTCCCGATAACTGAGAAGAACCAGAAATTCGGACTGCACGTTTTCAATCACCTCGAGTTTTGCGTCAAGAAGCCGCCAGTATGTCATCTGCCGTCGCATTTTTGAGCGTTGGTACTCATTATAATTTGCAAACCCGTTAAAAACCGGCTGTACCAGGGCGAGGTCCAGAACATCGATATTCTGGTCCAGATAGTCGGGATCCTCTACACCAGTTGTCTTTTTGCTCATCAACTCATTGTGGTTGTAACTCATGGAAAGTGAAGGCCCGAAGTTGCCTCTGGCCACTCGTGTCTCATTTTCGGCCTTTTCCAACTCGAGCTGCCACGATTTAAGCTTCGGATGGACGTCGAGTGACCGTTGGACAGAGTCCACCAGGCTCAATCGATTCTCAACCCTGTCTTCCGATCCGTTTGCAACGCCAAGCCAAATAACGGAAATCGATCCAATTGTCAGGATAAAAAACATTATCGGTCGTAAGGTATTCATAAGAACAGCACTATTACGTTTCTTCGGCGCATCGCTCATAGCATTCCAGATCCATTGGGCAAAAAAAAAGCGATATTCCGCAAAGATGTACCTTCGAATACCGCTTCAAGTGAGTTTAGTTAATATTTACAATCGTTTCATCTACTCCTACGGGAAGTAAAACGTTTGTCGAATCCGTTTCTATGCTGTCCTCGGACACTTCCGGAACCGGCTGAACCGGCATTTTAACCAATTGATTTTCAATCCCCATGTCCACAACCACACTCTTTGGCTCTTCCGACTCTTCGGTTTCCGCCAGTGTCAACTCATAGACACCGGCTTTCAGGGGAATTGATAGAGATCCGGCATTGTCCGTGTAAAGCGGGTAGGATGCTTGTGCCTGTTCGCTGTAAATATTCACAGGGGTGTCGGCCAGTTCCTCTCCTCTGTCGTATCGGCCATCCAGATTGGCATCCTTATATACGAGGATCACGAGCACGCCCTCGGTTTTTTCCACTAAAGGCTCAGCCACATCGACCACAACAAGCAGCGTATGAACTTTTTGAAAACTGTTCAGGATCGTTTCAGCTTTTTCTTCTCTCGCATCCCCTTGCACCAACTCAGGGGTTTCTTCCACCACCATGGGTGGTGAATAAAGGATCTTGATCCCGGCATCTTTCATGACGCGGGAAAAAAGGCTCTCTTCCGGATTCAGGAGTGAGTCACTTGCATCCACAATAAGTTGATCAAACTTATCCGCTGCTACCGTCTCGACATCAATTGCAACTTCGTCCGTCGTCCTTTCAATCTCTTCACAAAACGTGAAGGCCGGATATCCCGCAAGGTCGAGACGTTCGCCAAGATCCAGAGAACCGTCGAAGGAATAGATGTCGAAATATGCGTATTCGATCATCTCCAGCGCATGCTTTTCCGCTGTATCGTACATAAGGTGGTTAAATGTCAGGGGCGGTAAGGGATCTTCAATTATTGTTTCCGTTGCTTCGGCATCCGATACTTCCAGCTCTTCCGGGAAAATATCCAACTCGGAGATATCCGTTATCTCCGATTGTTCAACTGATTTTGTATGGATTGCCCTGGCCTGGTTGAGAAGGTTAAGGGATTGTTTTTCCATGAGGGAGACATATCCGTTTCCTAATGCATTGGTCAGAACATACCGCTGAATCAGTTTACCGTCGGAATTGATTTGTCGATGGCCAAAGACGACGCTGATTTCGCTGGTTTCGGGATTCATAAGCGTCATTTCGGACGGATCTTCTGAAATCAGATCCCGATTCACCAATTCCTTGAAAATAAGTTCAACAACTTCTTCTTTCGTGAGTTCCCCTCGATCCTGGTATCCCGCGAAAAGTTCACCCGAAACGGCGAAACAGTCCGAATACGATTCAGTGCAGTGGTCCTCCGAAGGAGGAAGAATAATCCCGTCCGCTCCTGTAAAATTAAAAAGCGTTTCGAAAACAGCCTGATTACGATCGAATGCAATCTCTCTGAAAGACGGAGCGTAAGTAACGGGAGCCATTCCGGAATTTAAAAGCGTCTCCAGCTCAGGACGTTCAACTACCAACCCGGCGACATCGTAGCCGATTTCAGTAAGTGTTTCGGCAGGAGCTGTCCGTACCCGGTTTAAGAGATCCAGGAAGATGAATTCCATATCCTGAATGCTATCCTGTCGATCCACTGGCTTTCCGAAATCACATGTCAAAATATAACCGTTGTAGACACCGTTGCCGATTTCAACCCGCCCCGCCGTCAGGGCAATTCCGATTTCCGTTATATCAGGGTTGAAAATGTAAGTATCTCCCCCGGCTTCAAACTGCTGAAGGTCCCGCTTCAGAAGCTGCTTGAACAGAATAATGACAGCGGTATCGGGCGGCATGTAATTCCTGAAGGTGACCAATCCCAACATCTCCCCGGTGAGGGCGGCGTTATATCCGATATCTAAAATTCTTACCTCGGGGCTTCTCCCGTCCAGGGAGGTATAACTGTAATAGTGCTGATCCGCCATCTCGAGGGTGTGATTTGAAGCGGTTGTCGTAAGCAAGCCGCTGGCCTGAAGCTCGCACAATGCGTCGTTTAATGATTTGGTTATGACGACATCTTCGACATCTGCCGCCGCCTGGGCGGGATTCCGTCGCGCCTCGTTGATTTTATCCAACAAGTCGGTTTCATATTGGGTGAACTCGTCCGTTGCCGCCCCTGCCGGGGGTGTCCAGAAAACGCCCCCCAGAAGTGCGATCACACACAAGTAACGAATTGACTTAAAACATCTCATGAAACCATACCCCTTTTTTCAAAAACGTGTAATGAAAAAACTGAAAA
Organism: Desulfobacterales bacterium; assembly: GCA_963677545.2. Taxonomy (GTDB): domain Bacteria; phylum Desulfobacterota; class Desulfobacteria; order Desulfobacterales; family JAFDDL01; genus JBECKW01. The sequence goes on from CAXXKH010000026.1 coordinate 429,428, forward strand.
AGTTATTAAGCAATATTTATGCCCGAAAAGCATTCCCTCGGGCTTTTTTACAAAATTAAAGCATTGTTTATTATTTCAAGCTGTTTTCGTTATCGGACATTTTTATCGATTCTGAAGTTTTGGTGACAAGCCATCATTATCGGTCAAAAAACGCCCATCCCGCCGGCTATATCTAGCCACGTGTTAGTTCACGCCGGCATGTAATTTTAAACTCAATGTTATCTACTTAGTGTTCTATCTCAGAAAGCCAAGTTTCTCACCGCCCGCTTCGCTCAAGGGCGCTAAGGTCCGCAAAGGCCGCCAAAAGCGGCTGAAAACTAATAAGTGTGCCATTGCATTTCGCTATCGCGAAATACAATAGGGGCAATCCCTGCGTGAAGGAGGCCTGCCGCAGGCATCAAGCTTTTTATTTGCCGTGATGTCTACGGCAAACAAAATTCTTTTCTTGGCGTTTCTTGGCGGCCTTGAGCGAAGCCCCGACGCCGGGGCAGGCGGGCGGTGAAATCGCTGTTTGGCTTAAAAGCAAGTGCAACTACACACGTTTACCATTTTTTAGTGAATGAAATTTCAGCCCCGAACGGTTTCCCCGGGATTGTATGGTAAGTACCGGGTAAAGGGTAATCCTCGTCCGTAATGTTTTTCAGGGTCAACCCGATGTCGATTCCCGATCCCCGAACATCACGCAATAAAATGGAGGCGTCACCCAACCAGGTGTCGTCAATCTTCAGCGTCCCGTCTCCCCTGGGGAAGATAAGCCGTCTTGAGCCGATATATGAAACCCGCAAAGAGGTGGATATTTTTTCGGTAATGCGCCAGACGCCCATGAGGTTGGCCAGGGTTTCGGCGCCGGCATCATAGGGATATAAAAGGTCTTTATAGTGCGGTACCAACTCATCGGGATCGGGACCCGGTTCGTCGTAATCATTATATTTGTAGAGTTCGTCCGGACCGCTGTGATCCAGCAGTGTTATATTACCGCGGAGTTCAAGCGACGCAAGGGGTTTCCACTGAAGATCGATTTCAACCCCCTGGGTGTCCTGACTGTTGGGCAGGGAAAGTCCGGCGTACTGGTCCTGCATGATATGGTTCCGGATCTCGTTGTCAAAAACCACCAGAGAGAGGTTGAAATCGTCGGAGGGCTGCCAGCCAAGTTGATATGTACGACTCCTGATCTTCTCAAGCTCCGTCTGCTCATCCGCCATAAGCTGTCTGGAGAAGGGCGTCCGGTATGCCGTGCCGTTTAACAACTTGAAAATGATTTCGTCCGTGATATTCCACACCACACCGTAGTTGAAACTGACATTGTCTTCGTACTCGCTGTGTTCGTCGTATCGAATCCCGGCCAGCAGATCCAGATTTCGCAATTTATGGGTATATTGACCGAAGAATGACCACAGGGACGAGTGGTAGTCCGCCAGGGTCAGATCGGGCATTAACTGGGTGTATACATCGCCGAGATAATCGTAGAGATATCCATCCCAGATGGGGGCATCCGTCACATATTTTTCTCTGTAGGAAACGCCGATGGTCGAAAGCCCGATACCGCTGAAAAACTGCCGATCAAAAAGCAGTTCGCCGTAAAACGTCTCCTCCTGCTGTTTCAAGCATCGGTCGATGATCTCCCATTTCGAATTCAGCCAGTTGTAGCTGCCGAGAATTCTGAATGCGGAATTGAGTCCCGTCTCTTTTCTGCCTTCCGCCTTGAGGTACCCCGAAAAAACACGGCGCTCCTCAGGCCAGGTCAGTTTACCGAAGTCGCCGTCACCGGAAAGCACATAGGGGGTTTCCCACACCGAGGTTCTCCCGGATAGGGTAACCGCATCCCCTATCGAAATATTGCCAACCGCATCCACCGAATGTTCTCTGCCGACACTGCCGCTTCCGAAACGTTCCTCCGGTTCGGTGGGGGTTTCGTTATCGTTCCAGAACGAAACAACATCATAATCCGGATTATCTCTCCCTTCCGAACGGGCTGTCACACTCGCGAAACCGTCCCAGACGCCCGTATCACGGCCCATGTTGAGGTATACGCCACGCTGTTTCAAGGGACCACCGGCAAAGATACCCGTTTCAACCCCGGAAAAGTCCTTTCCGCTCAAGGGAACGACATTGACGATTCCGGCAAACGCATCCGCCCCCCATAACACGGAACCCGGCCCCCTTATTATTTCAATCCGCTTGACCGCATTCAGGGAAAGCTCCCTGCCGATCGGGTTCAGGGATTTGTTCACATCCGATCCCACCGGAACGGTGTCGTGGAGAAAAAGAACGGAATTGGGGATGCCACGCATATAGGGCATATCTCCCCACTCTTTTTCCGCCATGAAAAAGCCGGGAACGCTGGAAAGCGCTTCGGCCAGGGAGAGAACCCCCCGCTCTTCCATCTCCTTCCGGGTCAGCACCCGACCCACGGCCGGGGCCTGCCAGGCACTCTCTTCCCGACGGGAAGCAATGGACAGGATGTCGAGGTCCTCTCCGACAAACATCAGGAGCGTATCGTCCATCGAATCGGCGCCGGCCAGGGCATTCGCGGATACGGCGGTAAAGACGGCCACCAGAGCCAATATAATCGCCCAGTGCCGGAACCCTTTCTCTGCGTGTGTTTGTCCACCCATTATTTCAGTTTTTTTCAACCTCCGCTTTTTTCACCAGCACTCGAAATCTGGCACGGGTGATGCCCAGAAGATTGGCCGCCACGGACTTGTTGTCTCCGGACATGTCCATGGCCTGCCGGACAAAATCATCCAGCACATTGTCAAGCACAATGCCCGTGGACGGCAGTTTGAACCCATTGCCTTCGTGGTTTTTTCCATTGGTGTCACTTCTCAGAAAAGAGAGCGCCTCCGCCGTCAATCCGTTTTTGTCAGGGGAAAGAATCAGCCCCCTTTCCACCGCGTTGGCCAGCTCCCGAACATTACCCGGCCAGGAATACTCCTTGAGCAGTTTGACGGCGCCGTCGGTAATCGTCGCTTTCTTCAGGCCGGTGAATCGTTCCACGAAATGCTCGCACAGGGGGGCCAGATCTTCCTTTCGATCCCTGAGGGGAGGCAGTTCCAACGGGAAGACATTGATCCTGAAAAGCAGATCCTGCCGAAATCGCCCGTCCGCGACCATTTCATCCAAATCGCGGTTGGTGGCGCAAACCACCCGGACATCGACATCGATCTCACGGTTTCCGCCGACCCGCCGGATTTTTTTCTCCTGAAGGGCACGAAGCAGTTTTGCCTGGGCCTCCAACGGAAGGTCCCCTATTTCGTCCAGAAACAGGGTGCCCTTTGTCGCATATTCAAATTTGCCGTCGGTTTTGCGGTCGGCGCCCGTAAAAGCACCCCTTTCATACCCGAAAAGCTCGGACTCCACAAGCTGTGGAGAAATAGCGGCACAGTTGATGGCAACGAACCGACCTGCTTTTCGGTTGCTCATGTAATGGATAAACCGGGCGATCAACTCCTTCCCGGTTCCTGATTCCCCGCCAACAAGGACCGCCGTGTCACTTTTGGCAACCTTCGCGGCCATGGACAGTATTCGTTTCATCGACTTGGAGGCACACACGATCCTGTCGTGTCCCGAATGCCGGATCAGTTCTTTTTTAAGCTCCTTGTTTTCCGTCAGCACCCTGGATAACTTGAGCGTTTTTTCTATCGTCAGAAGTATCCGCTCTTCCTCAAAAGGCTTGGTAATGTAGTCCGCAGCCCCGAGACGCATGACTTCCACGGCGGATTCAACCGTCGCAAAGGCCGTAATAAACACCACGGGACATGGAAGACCAACTTCCTTTATTTTTTTCAGCAGGTCGGTGCCGCTCATCCGTGGCATTCTGATATCGGAAATGACCATGTCGACGGGGGACTTGTTCAACAACACCCAAGCCTTCTCACCATCTTCGGCCTGTATTACTTCGTGGCCGACTCCCGTCAGCATGATGGAAAGAAGATGACGGATTCTGCTCTCGTCATCGACGACTAATATTTTTGCCATTTTACCTATCCCTTACGCTATGACTAACTGATAAAAAGTCTATACCTCTCGCGAAGACGCCAAGATCGCAAAGGCAACCACCTAATACAGAAACGTTTTTCTTGGCGTCCTTTGCGGCTTTGCGAGATAATCAGGTTTTTTACGAAGTTATCAAAATATTCCTCACCAATTTTATATCGTTTGTTCCAGCCAATTTCAAAACGTCCCTTTTGGGCCGTTCCCGGGAGGGCAATCCGCTTTGGGCTTGATCCCGCTTGTGCCGGGAAAACGTTTTGAAAATGGCTCATTCGTTTAGATTTCCTTGCTTGCTCCCCTGCAAAACATTATTCTCGGGACGCCCGGGTGAACTCAACGGGATCTCGATGGTAAAAACAGCCCCCCCACTCTCCGCGTTGCGGGCCTGAACATTGCCCCCGTGGGCTCTCACGACCTGCCGGGTGAAAGCAAGCCCAAGCCCTGTTCCGCTCGCCCGGGTGGAGAAAAAAGGCTCAAAGATCTTCGAAAGCTCCTCGCTGGGAATTCCGTCACCGGAGTCCATAATTTCAATCGTCCAGAAATCATCGGCAATGTATGCCCTGGCTGAAACGACACCCTTCGGTCCGGCTGCCTCGCATCCATTTTTAAACACGTTGCCCAGAGCGCGTACCAGCAGGTCGCTGTCCGCCGTCGCCGGAGCCGGATCGTCCGGAATGTCGGACTCGATGACAACCTCCGAATTCCGTACCAGGAGGTCGAAACGTTCTAAGAGTGACCGGACAATATGGTTCAGGTCCGTTTCATAAAAATTCGGCTTCATGGGACGGGCGAAGCGAAGAAAGTCCTCGATCAGCCGGTTGAGCCGCCGAATCTCATCCTCGATGAACGCCACCATGGTGTTTTTGCTGGTCAGGCGATGCTTTTTTTTCAGAACATCGAGAGAGCTTTTGATAATACTCAGCGGGTTCTTGACCTCATGAGCGATCATCATGGAAAACTTGCCGATTTCAGCGAGAGATTTTTGCTTTATCATTTCACGGTTGACCCGTTCCAGGGCTTCCTGGCTTTGGGTCATGGCATCGAGCATGGAATTGAAATCGAGGGCCAGGGAACGCGTTTCAGGGATTTTACCCGGCCGGACACGCAGTTCGAGATCCCCCCTTCCCACCTGACGGGCAGCATATGTCAACTGTCTGACCTCCCTTACCATCGGATGAGAAACGAGATAAAAAACAAGGCCGGCGATAATGGCAATGCCGAATGAGAACCAGAAGTACCGAATAGTAATCTTCCGTATCAGCAGCTCGATGCCATAGGTACTGTAACTGACCCGTACATCGCCGATCTTTCTGTCCGCACCGATGACGGCGCCATTGACGGGAAATCCCTCCTGGAACAGGAAATTTTCTTCCCCCTCAAATTCAAGCACCACCGCCTTGGTTATATGAGAAATCGGGCCGGGCACTTCCCTGCTTTCGCTTACCAATATATTCCCGTTTTCGTCATACACAACCACTTCCGCAACGTCCTCCTCCTCCAGAAGATTCATGGCATATGAAGAAAGATCTTCTCTGTTGTCCATCAGGACACTCACTTCAGCGGTGGAAGCAAGGTATTTCGTTAAAAATTCCATGCGATCGTTAAAACGCGTATACATAAAATTCTTCGTGACACGGACACCAACCAGATCCAGAATCAATGCCGTAGAGCAGATGAGTAAAAACGCCGCGAAATACAGCCTGGCATGAAAACCGATATTTTTCATGGCCCCGGTCCAATCCGTTCTTCATCGAAGACTTCCCTGTTGTATGAGATCCCCAGCGCTTCGAGCACCTTGACGTTATACCAGACCCTGTAAACCGGCACATTGTTGACACAATCCGCCCCCCGAAGAACGTCCACCACCAACCGCCCCGTCTGAAGCCCGATATCTCGGTAATCGAACAGGTAGCAAAGTGCAGCTCCTTTCTTGTAAAAATAGCTGTGATAGCCGATAACGGGGACACCGTTTTTTAAAGCATCTTTAATGATATAGGCTATTTGCTTTGTTTCATCAGTAACGGTCCTGTCTTGTATCATCCAGAGTCCGTCGATAGTTGACCAGTTCCTTTGCAGAGCAACCTTTATCTCTTTTCGGTCTTTTACCTCGATGGGAACAATCTCGATACCCGACACCTTCCCTGCTTCAACGGCTGATTGAAGTATGGCGGCATTGTACTCGGGGTTGCATATAAGCCCTATTCGCCGAAAGGAAGGAAATGCCCGGTGGATAATTTTCACCTGCTTGTCCGCTGGAATATTTAAAGGGACGCCACAGGCACTCCCTGTTTCCAACAGCACTTTCTCGGGGTTACGAACCATGGTATAGAATTTCTTCCCCTCATGATTCGCCAGATCTTTCCAGAGAAAATAAGCGGCCTCCGGCCCTACCGCAATAAACACGGAAATATCATCTCTTCCAGAAAAGCGGTCAACCAGAACATCTGAATTCCGGTATTGTTCTGAGTTCAAATACACTACTTCCACCGACATCGACAACTCCGATGTCATGACTTCCGAGAGCGCATCAAGTGCTTCTTTGTACTGCCTCCATTTTTTAGATACGATAGCGACAGCCTTGCTATCTGCCGACTCGAGAGCGTGGGAATCCATATCCGCAAAAAGCAGAAGACAGATGCCCCCTAAAGCAATTCTAATTAAATCGAGTCGAAAGCGCCGCATTGTGAGTTACACCCGGGAGGACCATAACATGTTTAATTTTTATGCACATAAGGAACAGCAAAGTTTAAGATATCGATGGGTTTTATATTGGACCTGCTTTTGTCGAGCTGACAGGTATTGTTTTTCAACAGCAATGCCATTATGCCTTTATAATTATCATCTTTTCGGCATAGTTCACCATCGAGTTCAATCAAGGAAGCCATACTGCTTTTCATCGAATCCGCCTGATGCATGGCAATGAACCGATCCTGAAGATGTGGAAATTCATGAATTGCTTTTGGAAACGTTTTTTCGAGGCACTCTGCGAACTCACGAAGCCATTTTGACTTTGTATTGATTCTGAAGGTATGCACCGACGCTATAAAAGGCTTATATTTATCGAAACTTTCCAGACAGAAACAGTTGATATGTTCATGGGAAATTTTTCCCCGTATATTCCTGACGACTTCATCTTCAGACTGACGGGGAACAGTAATGACAACCGCATTTCGAGCGACACGAATCATTTCCATAACGGCCGTGTCCGGGTCGCTGAGATGCTCGATTGTTTCGCTCGACAGCACGATGTCGAATTCATTGTCGCCAAAAGGCAGCGTCTGCATATCAATTTGTCTGGTTTCCACACCATAAATCTGCTCTGCCCTTCTGCATGCCTCGGTTGACAGATCGGCACTCACGACTCTGTTGAACCCGGGGATTTTTTCTTTAACCAGAGCGGCCTTATACCCCTCGGCGCCCCCTACGTCCAAAAGAGATTCTCCTTTCACTTTGGCTAACAGCGTCAGGAGATGATAGCTGATTACTTACCGGTTGTACCATTCCGGTTCACACGACCCCCTTGCATATCCATAGATGGGCTGATGACCGTTATAGATCCCGTTAATCCAACTGATGTCGCCTCCGAATCTGTTATCAAGCCATTTTTTTGTTTCATTTGCATACCACGTGGGATTATCGATTGAACGGACCTGACTGATCGGAGGTAACGTAACAGGACTTCCGTGGATATCTTTTCCGGTTCCGGAAAAACGTACTGAAACAACTATTTTCTCTTCGGTCCTTGGAAGATTGACAAAAATCTGAAAACCGACATGCTCATCACAATGACATTGCTCTTTAACATCCGGACGGGGGTTTTCGGGAGATACGGATTTTAAAAAAACATTGTCGACAAAAATGTCTACCGAGTCGAGAGCCCATCCGCAAATCAATTTTCTGCTTGCAAAATCGAGATGACCTATCATTTGGTTTTTCCGAGGCACCATTTTCGCTCCACCGGGAAGCGTACCAGGTAGAAACAAATTATGAAATATATGCTGTCCCGTACCAGAAGCTCGACACTGGAAGAGGTTGACCCTTCATGTCCGAAAGAGAAACAACCGCAGTCAAATTCGTATCCGCGGATCAGGTTGACGGAAATGGCGGCAATAAATATAAGCAACAGCGCGCCAATCACCGTGGCTGCCGACCTCGGATATATCCCCAGAACCAGTGCAAGCCCTGTGATCAGCTCTAAAAACGGGAGAACGATTGCAGCCAGGTTGATGATAATATGGGGAAACAGCCCATATCCGTAAATAATTTTCGCGAATTCAGCGGGTTCCGCAATTTTATGAATACTGGCATAAATAAACGTAATTCCAAGCAGGTAGCGCAATACCGTCTCTATCCATTTGTTTTTAAATATCTTTTCCATCGAGCCTCTTTTCAAGTCGAGCGAAGGTAAAATGAAATGTCACAGCCAATTTCAAAACGTTTAATGTCGACAAACTCCTAAAAAGTCTGAGTCACAAGACCTCCGGCAAAGCCGGAGGCTTGAAAATGTGAACCGCTCAAAGCGGTTGTAAAAAGGGCCACCTCAAAGGTGGCGGGTTATCTACTTAAACAAGTTGAGTTGATCTAACCGGCGGTCTTCGGCCTCTTGAGTTCTTATGTATTCCCTAACCGTGGCTTCGTCTCTACCCACTGTGGAAACATGATAGCCTCTGGCCCAAAAATGCTCACCGGTAAAATTTCTCCGATGCCCCAGAAAATTGCGCGCTATATGTATCGCGCTTTTCCCTTTGATGTATCCAACAACCTGGGCGACAGAGTATTTTGGAGGTATTGATATCAGCATGTGTACATGGTCCGGCATCATATGCCCTTCCAGAACTTCGCACTCTCTGTTCCTTGCCAGGTTCCTGAACACCTCTCCGAGGTGTTTTCGTAACTGGTCATACAGGGTTTTCCTCCGGTATTTTGGAATCCATACAACATGGTATTTGCATTCCCATCTGCTGTGTTTTAAACTTGAAACGTCGTTCATGAAAGCCTCTCCTTTGTGAATTTTGAGCGGTTCACGCTGGAGGGGCTTTCATTTGTTCCCGTAAATGTCAAACTCTGGTGAGTCCCCCGGCATAGCCGGGGGTTTACCTAAATGAAATTAGCCACAAAGGCACAAAAACACAAAGTAATACCCTTTAATATTTGTTAGTTATCTTCGTGGCTTCGTGTCTTCGTGTGAGACAAGTAGTTTTTACGATGTTGTCAATGTTGATCATTTTTTCAAAACAATTATCTCTCGCCAAGACGCAAAGAACGCCAAGAAAAGCCCTTTTTAAATTTTCATGTAGTCTCCGCGGGCTTTGCGAACTTTGCGAGAAAATCAAGCTTTTATGGAGAGGCCTCCTACCCGGACTCATTTTCCGACCCTGCTTCAATAGGATAGTCACTTTTCTCCCATGCCGGGTAACCGTCGATAAAAACATTGACTTTTTCGTAATCGAATTGAAGTAAAATCTGCGCCAGCTCGTGGCTATCCTGGCAGGTCCTTCCGGAGCAGTATGTGATGATATGGGTGGAAGGCGGGTATTTCATGATAAATGCCTCCAACCTCTCTTCATACAAGCCAATCGGCAGAGAAACCGCGCCTTTGATGTGCCCCTCTTCAAACGCTTTCTCGGTCCGCGCATCAATGAAGACGGAATCACCTGAATCATAGATTTCCTTAACCACACCGATATCGCCGATTTCAAGGTCGTGGGCCACGGGATTATCCTTGGTTACCGCGGAAATGACCCCTTCCGACATATCCCATTGTCCAACAAGCGCAATCCCTCTCGGTGAAAACAGATTGAACAGAAACCCGCACAGACATGAAATAACCACAATCAGTAAACATTCTTTGAGCATCTTCAAGATTATTCTCCTTAATTATGAAAAGGGACCGTTATCACCCTTTGAACGAGCTTTTCCGGCAACACCTCACGCGAATAAGATTCACAATCGATCTTCGGATCCGTAATCAGCAACCTGTCAAAGGACAAGTTCCTGAGAGCAGCAATACTGCCTATTGGAATACCGAAAAAACGTTGTCCGATTTTCTCTTCATCCACTACCGCCACTATTTTGAGTGATGTCTCCCGCATGCTCAGATAGGCTATTTCAGCAAAATCATTGACGCCTAAAATTGCCAGATGTCGGATCCGCCTGGCTTCCAGTTCAGAAAAAAAACCGGACAGTTTATCCTGTGCGTTCTTGAACAGACTGTAGGACGCCAGAATATATTCATAGGTCAGCCTCGCCTTTTCCCGGGCCCCCTTTCGGGTAAGTTTGTAGTTCACATCTTTCTTGACCGTCGAGCTTGGCCTGAAATATCCGGCTGTGGCCAGTTTTCGGAAATATGCATTCGCAAGCCCGAGGGAAATATCGAGTTGCTCCGCAAGTGCCCTCTGGCTGGTTTTACCGTTGTTTTCAACAGCCTCGAGCATTTTCAGGGTACGAATGTCTTTGTAATTCATGCGGGATAATATGCCGGCGGGAAACTGTGAATATAGCTCCGCTTGGTGGGCTACATGCACCTGGCGATGTAACCTTTTAAAATAAAAAGATAATTGTGGTGTTTGAAAGTTGAGAATATATCATCATTTTTTATGTTCAGGAAATGAACACAATTTGGGGCGGATGTCAAGCGCAAAGAGGCAATTTTACAGTGCAATCGCAAGCAACCTGTCGTAGACCCCGGCGTCGGGGTAAAATGGTTGTGCAGCATAGAGTGGTGTTGGTGAAGGCGAGTGCCTAATCCGGCAAGCCGGAGTCGACAGTCTGCAGTCGGCAGTCGACAGCCGGCGGATTGAAATCTATTTCATTTTACCATCAACCTGATCGAAAGATGCACGCTTTTGCGTGTATGTTACTGAGAAAGCGCCTAAAGTGCGCTAAAGGCACTTTAGGCACTCATATAATCAAACATTTGGCCTCAAAAAACGATCATTCTTAATCTATATGCAATTTACCGAGCCATCCCCTGTAATCATCCACCCCCCATGGATGGGTCTGGTATCTGCTCTTTTTTTTTGGCGAACAGGACTATTTCAGCCTGTTTTCGCTTCTCCAACGGTAATTCTGTCCTTGTTTTTTTCATATGTGGATGAACCAATACCCTTTACATTCATAATGTCTTCCGGCACAGCAAAAGCGCCGTTTACTTCGCGATACTCTACAATCCTCTCCGCAATAGCATTCCCGACGCCTTCGAGTTGCATCAGTTCTTCCTTCGATGCTGTGTTTATATTTACCATCTCAACAGCACTAACCGTCATCGCAAATCCAACTATTACAGCTAATACAGTAAATAACGAAACGAACATTCTCACATGCTTCATATCGCATCTCCTTTCCATTTTAAAAAAACACATCATCAGTTATCAATGGGGGCGGAATTCCACTTTTCCAAAGAAGTATTTTCATATCCCGCTGTTTACATTTTGAGTGTAAACTTCCGGGACACAATGACACAGGAATACTGACATCATGCTGATTTGCCGCTAAAACGAACAGACAAGCGATAAATGTATCGTACGAAAGCTACGACTTCAATCGGTGGGTAATTAATCTATTGTCGGGTTACCGTGGCGTTATGGTAACCGGCGCTCAGGTTGCTTTTTGACATGTTTACATCGGCATGCAATTTATGATGAGAAGCTTTCCACCGAAATAGATTGCTTTAATATCTACCTTCGGATGCAATGTCAAGAAGAAATTTGGTTATTCCAGCCAATTTCAAAACGTTTCATTTCATCCGGCTTCGGTGTTAGCCGATTCGCTTTGAGGAAAATTTCACGCATGGCGAAAAACGTTTTGAAAACGGCTCATTCATACATAGATTCGAATACTTCCCAGAAATTCGGAAAAGATTTTGAAACGCATGATTCGTCCCTGATTTGTATACCCGGCACTCTAAGTCCCGCCACCGCAAAACTCATGGCCATACGGTGATCATTATAGGTATCTATCGCGGCGGCATGGGCTTTTCCTCCGGCGACGGTCATTCCATCATCGTTACACACGGCTTCAATTCCATTTTGGACAGTTCTTTGACCACGGACCCGAGCCGATCACTCTCCTTGGCCTTCAAATGCCCCACATTTCGAATGACTGTGGTCCCCCGTGCAAACGCCGCCACCACCGCGAGGGTCGGGACCATATCCGGCATATCGGACATATCCACGTCGATGCCCGAAAGCGTGCTTCCGGTTACGGTAATCCCCCCGTCATCTTCCTTTACAAGGCAGCCCATCTCCCCCAGCACTTGAGCAAAGCGGACGTCCCCCTGTGTGGTCCCGAAATCCACTCCATCGACTTTGACCGAAGTTCCGTTAACGGCGGCGGAGGCCCAGAAATATCCTGCCTGTGAGCAATCGGGTTCCACCGCATATGCCCCCGATCGATACACTTGTCCGCCGGGAACAAAAAACTTCTCGTAACCCTCCCGGTGTGCCGTTACACCGAGACGTCCCATGACTTCCAGGGTCATATCGACATAAGGTCTGGAAACCGGCCCTTTCACGACTTTTATTTCAAGTCCTTTAACACTGAAGGGCGCCATCAGCAGTATAGACGATAAATATTGGCTGCTGATATGACAATCGAGACAAACCGTTCCCCCTTCGACGGTTTTTCCGAATATTTCAACCGGCGGGCAACCGTTTTTCTTAACCGACGTTGCCTGAATTCCGAGTTGCTGAAGTCCGTCAAGCAGGTCCTGTATGGGCCGCTCTCCCATCCGTTCGGTCCCGGTAATGACATATCGACCGCTTCCAATCGCACAGATACCGGTCAGAAGCCTCACCGAGGTACCGGAATTTCCCAAAAAGATCTCTCCAGCCGCGGTTTTTAAAACGCCCCCGTTACCATGGACTACCATATGGGATCCGTTGTCTGTAATATCAATCCCCATTTGCCTGAGGCCGCTTGCGGTTAGCAGGGTATCTTCACTTTTCAGCGGATTTTCGATTCGGCACACACCGTCGGAAAGTGCCGAAGCGATAAGAATCCGGTGGGTAAAGCTTTTTGAGCCGGGCACCCGAACGGACACGCTTTTCTTTACAGAAACCGTTCTAATTTTTTTCATAGCAAAATCCTACTCTTCGCCTCGGTTTCGGAACGGATAAGATCCCAACCACTTCATGAAAAGGCAGATTTTTTTCATCTTTTCGACAGTCTCTTTCACCTCTATCCGGTCGATATGACCTTCCAGATCGAGGAAGAAAATATAGGTCCAGTTTTCCTGACGACTGGGCCGCGATTCAAGCTTCAGCATATTCAGTCCGGCATCCGCTATGGGGGTCATGACCTTATACAATGCGCCGGGCGAATGCGGCGTTACAAACATGAGGGAAGTCTTGTCCTTCCCGGTGGGGCGCGCCGCATTTTTCCCGATCACCAAAAACCGGGTAATGTTCCTGGAAAAATCTTCTATCTTCGAAGCCATCACGTTAAGTTTGTACATCTGCGCCGCCTCATTACTGGCGATGGCGGCCGACCGCTCGTTCTTCAGCGCCATTCGCGCCGCTTCGGCAGTGCTTCCAACCTCCCGCACCGTAACTTCCGGTAGATATTTTCCCAGCCATTTCCGGCATTGCGCCAGCGCCTGGGGATGAGAGTAAACCAGTTCGATCTCTTTTATACCACCGGCCACGGAAAGCAGATCGTGTGATATATCCAGGTAAGTTTCAGCACATATTTTCAAATCGGACTCATAGAAAAGATCAAGCGTATAATTGACCGCTCCTTCAATGGAGTTCTCCACTGGGACGATACCGTAATGGGCTGTTCCTTTCTCGACTGTTTGGAACACATCACGAATGCTTGCCTGTGGAATAAAGGTAGCTGATCTGCCGAAGTAGTCTTTGGCGGCGATATGCGTGAAAGTGGCCTCGGGCCCTAAATAGGTCACCCGGTGGGGTTGCTGGGCCTCCCGGGAAGAACCGAAGATTTCGGTAAAAATATGCTGGATGGCTTCGTTGCTGAGGGGCCCCTTGTTCAGGGAAAACAACCGTTTGATGACATTGCTCTCCCGTGCGCTGTCCATCACGACTTTCTCCGACCGGCCTTTGCACTTCCCGATTTCTTTAGCAACCCCGAGTCTCTGATTGAGAAGATCCAGGAGATTTTTGTCGATGGCGTCGATCCTGCTCCTCAGTTCGTTCAGCACCGCTTCAGGAGATTCTCTTTTCTCTTTTGTGTCGTCTTTTTTTTGTTCCATGGGAACTACCTCTCGAATCATATGAGCCATTTTCAAAACGTTCCAGTTCGGCTCTCCTACTTTTCAGTAATCGTCTCTTCAATCCGCATCCCAAAATGCCGTCCCCCCGTTTCAGTAGCCACAAGCACTTTATCACCGGGTTCCAGGCTGACGATCGATACCGGTTGCCCATCCGGGTCCGTCAATCGAATGGTTTCCGCGTTCTGAAGGATGGTGTTCATCTCGACGCCTCCAACGGAAGCGGTGACCAGCATCAACGGCCTCTTTTCTATTTTAAGCCGTCCTACGATTCCAACCGTCGTCCGTCCCTGAAAATCCACAATCAATACATGGTCGCCCGCGGAAAGCTCCGAGAGATAACGCGTTTTTCCGCCCGGCACACGGGTATAGGCATGCACCGGACCGGCATTTACACGGAAAGGTCTCGGGGAGACATAGGGATTGGAAACGCTTTCCGCATGAACGAGAAACAGGGCGTTACTGCTGTTTCCCACAAGCATCCCCTCCCCTGGTTTCATCGATGAACAGGTATCCACACAAACACGATCCCCCATACCAAGGGGCTTGATACTGATAATTTCAGCCATCTCAAGCGCGGTCTTTTCTTCAAGCCCTCTCATCTTTGAAAGAATATTTTTCAAAGAAGCCGGATCTTCGGTATTGACCAGTATCCCGCTCACACCTTTTTCAAGAATGCCGAAAGCAGTCCTTGCTTCCTCCAGCGTCTCCACCTGGGCGATGATATCGGCCCCCTTTGCAATCAGGTTTTCAAGGGGGATGATCGTCCAGTCCGTACATTGAAGCACCACCTGTTTATCACGGCTCAATTCAACTATTTTCGATTCATCCTCCCCGCTCCGAATCGTAAAAAAAACAACATCCTCATCCGGTTTCAAATCCCCGTCCGCCGCTATCGTCTCTATTTTACCCAGCGCTTTGACCTTTTCGCTGAACCCCTCAGGAACAATGACCCCGTCGGCTCCGCCTTCAAGGGATGTGGTCACCATGTCTTTGTTCCAGGGATCAATTTTTACCCATATCTTTTTCATATCCAGTTTCTTCTTTCTCGGTTGCCCGTTTGCCGGTTGCCCGGAGTCCCGTTTGCCGGATACCATTTTTGAATTGATCGTTCAACAAAGCTTATTATCTCGCAAAGTCCGCAGAGACTACATGAAAAAAAACTTTTCTCTGCGCTCTTTGCGTCTTTGCGAGAAACATGGCTTTTTCAGTTCGTCACGTTTCTGGCTTGTTACGTTTTCTCCAGAATTTTTAGTGCATCATCAACACTTGCTCCTTCATTGACGATAGCGGAAACCGCCATTACCATCCGGGTCGGATCCGGGTGCTGGAAAATATTCCGACCGATGGAAACCCCCGCCCCACCGGCGTCGATAGCCCCCTTTACCATTTCGAGGATCTCCCGATCCGAAGACATTTTGGCGCCTCCGGCAATCACGACAGGAATGCTGCACCCGTCAACGACCTGTCTGAAGCTTTCAGTGGATCCGGAATAGGACACTTTTACAATATCAGCTCCCATTTCGTCCCCTACACGGGCAGCATGTTTTATTACTTCTACATCATATTCATCTTTTATTTTTTCACCCCTGGGATAAACCATCGCCAGCAGCGGCATTCCCCAGGTCCTTGCGTCATACGCAATGCGGCCGAAATCATGCAGCATCTCCTTTTCATCTCCGTTGCCAAGGTTTACATGAATGGAGACGGCATCCGCACCCAGTTTAATCGCTTCTTCCACCGAACAAACCAAGGTTTTTGCATTTGGA
>CAXXKH010000027.1:0-12162 GCA_963677545.2 Desulfobacterales bacterium
GTGTTACCATCTGAAATGGGCAAAAGCCTTGTTCGCTTCGGCCATTTTATGGGTATCGTCTTTTTTCTTGACCGATGCGCCCCTGCCGGCAGCAGCATCCATAAGTTCCCCCGCCAGCTTATTGGTCATACTTCGCTCCGACCGTCCTTTGGCATAAGCAATGATCCACCTGATGCCAAGCGCCGTCCGGCGCGTGGGTCTGATTTCAGTCGGTACCTGATAGGTGGACCCCCCCACACGCCTGGATTTGACCTCTATAACCGGCCGAACATTATCCAAAGCCTGTTCAAACACCTTCACCGGCGACTCCTTGAGTTTCTCTTCTATAATATCAAAGGCATCATAAAGAATCGCTTCAGCGGTGCTTTTCTTCCCGTCTATCATAATGGAATTAATAAATTTGGCGACCAGTTTGCTTTTATACCTCGGATCAGGAATGATCGGTCGCTCAGGTACCTCTCTTCTTCTCGGCATATCTTACCCCATTGCATCCATTTCGGATTCAGTGTTCCAAAAAAAACCGGACTATTTCGGCTTCTTTGCCCCATATTTGGAGCGGCCTTGTTTCCGGTCATCCACACCAAGCGTATCGAGTGTTCCACGAACAATATGATATCTAACACCAGGCAAATCCTTAACCCTGCCTCCCCTGACCAGGACCACCGAGTGCTCCTGGAGATTATGGCCGATACCGGGGATATATGCCGTCACCTCAATGCCGGTGGTAAGCCGGACCCTTGCAACTTTCCTAAGGGCTGAGTTGGGTTTTTTCGGTGTTGACGTATACACACGCGTGCACACCCCTCTTTTTTGGGGCGCCCCCTTGAGTGCCGGGGTGTTCGTTTTCTGCTGAATGCGTTTCCGCCCCCTTCGCACGAGTTGATTAATTGTCGGCATATTTCCCTCTTTGTTCGTAAATTAACCCGCAAATATTGCGGCATGACAAAAAAGCCGATATGTATACAGATCGCTGCCTCTTGTCAAGCATTTTTATCTCATTTTTCTTACTTTTTCAGTCTGACCCGACAGTAAGGTTGCTATATTGGGCAAGACCCGTTCCCGCGGGCACAATTCGGCCCATAATAACGTTTTCCTTGAGGCCTCTCAGGTAATCTTTTGCCCCGGATATACTCGCGTCCGTCAGTACTTTCGTGGTTTCCTGGAATGAAGCGGCCGAAATAAAACTGTCGGTGCTGAGGGATGCCTTGGTCACTCCCAAAATCAGGGATTCCGCCACGGCAGGATTCAACTCCTTCTCGACCATTTCCCGGTTCACCTCTTCGAAACGCACCCTGTCCACCTGCTCCTCGAGAATAAAATCCGTGTCCCCCACATCCGTTATGCGAACCCGGCGCATCATCTGACGCACAATCACCTCGATGTGTTTGTCGTTGATGCGAACGCCCTGAAGCCTGTAAACCTCCTGAACTTCATCCACCAGATACCGGGCAAGCGCCACTTCTCCCTTGATGTTGAGAATATCCTGCGGGTTTGCGCTGCCGCCGATAAGCGGCTCTCCGGCCCGCACGTAATCCCCTTCATAGACACTGACATGTTTGCCCCGGGGAATGAGGTACTCTTTTTTGTCTCCGACATCCACCGGTGTGACGGTAACGCGCTGTTTGCCTTTCTTGGTTCCCTTGGCAATGGACACATAGCCGTCGATTTCGCTCAATATGGCGGCCTCTTTGGGTTTTCGAACCTCAAAAAGCTCTGCCACCCGGGGCAGACCACCAGTAATATCCTTGGTTTTGGTAGTGGCTCTGGGCAGCTTCGCGATGATATCACCCGCCTTGACCTCGTCCTGTTCCTCCACCAGCATGATCGCGCCGATGGGCAACACGTAACGGGCCATACCACCCGATCCTTTCGGCAGCTTCGCCGTTTTTCCGCTCGCATCTTTTATGGAAATCCGGGGACGTACATCCGAAATCTTGGATTCGATAATCGTCCGGCTCGATTTTCCGGTCACCGAGTCGACCTTCTCCTGCATGGTTTTCCCGAGTGCAATGTCGCCGAATTTGACCCGGCCGGCCACCTCCGTAATAATCGGCGTGGTAAACGGGTCCCATACCGCGAGGACATCACCAGACTGGACATTCTGGCCGTCCTGGGCAATAAGATGCGCACCGTAAATAACCGGATGCCGTTCGCGCTCCCGCCCCTTATCATCGACAATGGAAAAATTGCCGCCCCGACGATTCATGATAATGGCTTTTCCTTCGGCGTTTACCACCACATTCAATGTCTCATCGAATTTGATTTTTCCATCGACCCTTGCCCGAATATCGGCCTGTTCAACGCGCCGGCTTGCCGTCCCCCCGATATGGAACGTTCTCATGGTCAACTGGGTACCCGGCTCACCAATGGATTGTGCCGACAGAATCCCCACCGCCTGTCCGATTTCAACTGCCTGGCCATGGGACAAATCCCGTCCATAGCATTTGGCACAGACGCCAAAGGGCGTCCTGCAGGTCAGCACGGAACGAATTTTTACACTCGTTATGCCCGCATCGACAATTTTTTGGACACCCGCCTCGTCAATCTCATCTCCCTGGGCAATCAGTACCTCTTCGGTAAACGGATCCAGGATGTCTTCAATGGCCGTTCGTCCCAAAATTCGTTCGCCAAGCTCCTGAATAACCTCGCCACCCTCCATGAGGGGTTCCACTTCAACACCGATCATGGTACCGCAATCATCTTCCACCACGGCACAATCCTGGGCCACATCCGCCAGTCGCCGCGTCAAATACCCCGAGTTGGCTGTTTTAAGCGCCGTATCCGCCAGACCTTTTCGTGCACCATGGGTTGAAATAAAGTACTGCAACACGGAAAGGCCTTCCCGGAAATTAGCCGTGATGGGGGTTTCGATAATCTCCCCCGAAGGCTTCGCCATGAGGCCGCGCATACCCGCAAGCTGCCGCATCTGGTCCTTGCTGCCCCTGGCCCCGGAGTCGGCCATCATAAAAATCGGATTCAACATTTCCTTAGCCGGTGGCTGGGCTATTTCCCCCTTGGCCGATTCGCCCTCTTCACCGGTTTTGGCCGGCGCCTTCATGGCCGACATCATTTCGTTGGCCACATCTTCCGTGGCCTTGGCCCAGATATCCACCACCTTGTTATATTTTTCACCCTGGGTGATGAGCCCCTCTGTGTATTGCTTTCCGATTTTGGAGACTTCGCTTTCCGCCTTGTTGAGAATATCCCATTTGGTGGTGGGAATGAGCATGGCGTCGATGGATATGGAAAGTCCGCCTTCGGTGGAGGCCTTGTAGCCAAGGTCCTTGAGCCGGTCCGCGAGAATGACCGTTGCTTTCGGCCCGAGATTTCGATAGGCGTAGTCGATCAAATCCCGCAGCGTTTTTTTATCCTGCAGTTTGTTGACGATATTAAACGGAATGGCGGGATGCTTTTCAACCACTTCAAAAAGGTGGTACATGGCATCCTCTTCCACAAGGATGTCGCTGACAGCGCCTTTTTCAAGTTCGTACAATCCCTCGACATCCGCTTCCTCTATGTTGAAAATACGCTCGAACTCATCTCGCCGTACACGCCCCAGAAGCCCCTTGTTCTTCTTGTCGAGGCTCTGGGAATGGTCCGCCACGAAAGAGAGAAGTGATTCTCCGGCTTGAACCTTGTCCCGTATGCTTTCGGCTTCTTTCCGGTCGGTTACCATGATATGCCGGAGCACAAGCACGTCGTCTTTGGGAACTATCTCCCAGAGAAGTACCCGGCCCACGGTGGTATCCACCCGTTTACCGTTCAAACGCAACTTGATTTCGGCACGAAGGTCTACGGCGCCGCTGTCATAAGCGGAACGCACTTCATCCGTATTCGCAAATATTTTCCCTTCTCCCACTGCCCCCGGCGTGGCCATAGTCATATAATAGACCCCCAGTACGATATCCTGGCTCGGCACGATAATGGGGCTGCCGTTTGCGGGAGATAAGATATTATTGCTGGAAAGCATCAGCACCCGGGCTTCGATTTGAGACTCGACAGCCAGCGGAATGTGCACTGCCATCTGGTCACCGTCAAAGTCCGCATTAAAGGCGGTGCAGACCAGGGGATGAAGCTGAATCGCCTTCCCTTCGATCAATATCGGTTCAAATGCCTGGACCCCCAGACGGTGCAGGGTTGGCGCCCGGTTGAGCATAACGGGATATTCCCGGACCACATCATCGAGTGTATCCCATACTTCCGGGGTTTCCCGCTCCACCATCTTTTTGGCACTCTTGATAGTTGAAACAAGGCCTTTTCGCTCCAACCGGTAATATACAAACGGCTTGAACAATTCCAGGGCCATTTTCTTGGGAAGGCCGCACTGATGGAGTCTGAGGTTCGGCCCCACCGTGATAACGGTTCGCCCGGAATAGTCGACCCGTTTTCCGAGAAGATTCTGACGAAAACGTCCCTGTTTCCCTTTCAGCGTATCACTCAGAGACTTGAGAGGACGCTTGTTCGTGCCGGTAACGACCCGGCCATGCCTGCCGTTATCGAACAGGACATCCACGGCTTCCTGAAGCATCCGTTTTTCATTGCGCACAATAATTTCAGGCGCTTTTAAATCAATAAGACGCCGGAGACGGTTATTCCGGTTGATGACGCGTCGGTACAGATCGTTCAGATCCGAAGTGGCAAACCGCCCCCCCTCCAGGGGGACAAGGGGTCTCAAATCCGGCGGCAGCACGGGAATCGCATCCATGATCATCCAGACGGGATTGACACCCGAGCGTCGGAACGCATCTACGATTTTCAGCCGTTTGGACAGCTTTTGGCGCTTGGCGGCGGACCCGGTAGCACGGGTTTCAGCCCTGAGTTCCTCATACAGCGTCTGCAGGTCAATGCTCTCCAGCATCTGCTTGACGGCTTCGGCGCCGATACCGGCCTCGAATTTATCTCCGAAGGTTTCCAGTGCTTCCCGGTATTTCTCCTCTGAAAGAAGCTGTCCTTTCGCAAGCCCCGTTTCTTTGGGATCGATGACGATGTAGCTGTCGAAATAGAGCACCTTCTCCATATTCTTGAGCGTCAGATCCAGCAGGTTCCCGATCTTGCTCGGCAAGCTTTTCAGGAACCATATATGGGAAACCGGTGTGGCGAGTTCAATATGCCCCATCCGATCCCGCCGAACCTTGGATTGTATCACCTCGACGCCACATTTTTCGCAGATCACCCCCCGGTGCTTCATGCGTTTGTATTTGCCGCAGTTACACTCATAGTCTTTGGTGGGGCCGAAAATCTTCGCGCAAAACAGTCCGTCACGTTCCGGTTTGAACGTACGGTAATTTATCGTTTCTGGCTTCTTGATTTCCCCATGAGACCATTCACGGATCTGCTCCGATGAGGCAAGCGCAACCTGAACAGCCTTGTAAAGCCTAGGATCTGTCGGTTTGGCAAAAAAATCGTACATTGTCTCCATATTAAATTCCCATATTATGTTAGGGGGTTACAATCTTGTCGAATATTATCACTCGTCCTGAACCAGTCTGACATCAATTCCCAGGCTCTGCAGCTCTTTGGTCAATACTCGGAAAGACTCGGGCAGGCCCGGTTCCAGCGTGTTCTGGCCCTTGACGATTTTTTCATACATACGCGTTCGTCCCGCCATGTCATCCGATTTTACTGTAAGAAATTCCTGGAGTGCATTGGCGGCGCCGTATGCTTCCATCGCCCAGACCTCCATCTCCCCAAGCCGCTGGCCGCCGAACTGGGCCTTGCCGCCCAATGGCTGCTGGGTGACCAGAGAATAAGGGCCGATAGATCTGGCATGTATTTTATCATCCACCAGGTGATGCAGTTTCAGCATATACATGGTCCCGACGGTGATCTGTCCATCAAAAGCATCACCGGTGCGCCCGTCGTATAGCGTCGCCTGACCGCTGCTGTTGACACCGGCCTCCTTTAAGAGTGCTTTAATCTCTTCTTCTTTCGCCCCATCGAAAACCGGTGTGGCCATATGCACACCGTCTCTGTAATGTTGCGCAAATGCGAAAAGTGCGTCATCATCAGTCTGGTCAATCATCTCTTGTTGGGAAGAGAGTGAAAAAACCCGCCTCAGTTTTTCACGAAGCGTTTCCAGGTTTTTATCTTCAAGCATCTGATGGACCTGGTCACCAAGGACCTTGGCCGCTCGCCCCAGGTGAATTTCCAGAATCTGTCCCACATTCATTCGTGATGGAACCCCCAGAGGATTGAGCACCATATCCACCGGTCTGCCGTCTTCGAAATAAGGCATGTCCTCCACGGGGAGAATCCGGGACACAACGCCCTTGTTACCGTGCCGGCCGGCCATCTTGTCCCCTACGGAAAGCTTTCGTTTCATGGCCACATACACCTTGACCATTTTGATGACCCCCGGTGGCAGTTCATCACCCTTTTCGTAACGGCTGAGAGCATCTTCAAACCGGGTCCGGCATATGTCGCATCCCCGACGATATCGCTCGAGGACGTCATGAACCTGCCCGGTCAATTCCGGATCATCCAGGACAATCCCCTCGAGCTGGGCCAGAGGCAATTCCTTGAACATGTCCCCGTCGATGGGCTCATCCTTGGTAATTAAATTCTTACGGCCTTTTTTGAGGGTTACGGCACTCTTCTTGCCCACAAGCAGCTGCTCCAGCCGCTCCCGGGCAAGCTGTTCAAGGACCGTGAGTTCGTCCTCCTTGTTTTTCTCAAGCTGGGTGATTTCCTGGCTCTCGATTATGCGGGCACGATCATCTTTATCGACCCCACGCCTTGAAAAAACCTTGGCGTCGATAACAATCCCTTCAACGCCTGGCGGAACCCTCAGAGAGGTATCTTTTACCTCACCGGCTTTTTCGCCGAAAATAGCCCGGAGCAGTTTCTCCTCCGGAGAGAGCTGGGTTTCTCCCTTGGGAGTTACCTTCCGACTAAAACATCGCCGGGACTCACTTCGGCGCCGAGACGGATAATACCGCTCTCATCCAGGTTCCGCAGTGCCTCTTCCCCCACGTTGGGAATGTCTCTCGTAATCTCTTCCTTCCCGAGTTTGGTGTCCCGGGAAACGACTTCGAACTCTTCGATGTGTACCGACGTGTAAACGCCATCCCGCACAAGACGATCACTGACCAGGATCGAATCTTCAAAATTGTATCCGCCCCAGGGCATAAACGCAACGGTCACATTCTTCCCGAGTGCCAGTTCTCCCTGATCCGTTGCCGGACCATCGCAAATAATATCACCCGCTTTCACTTTCTGCCCCTTTTTGACGATGGGCCTGTGGTTGAAACAGGTGTTCTGGTTTGAACGAACGAATTTGGACAGATTATAGATGGTAACATCTTTATCCGGTTCGTCGCCTTCCGGGGTGTGTTTGAGAACGATACGGGATGCGTCGACTTCCGCAACGGTTCCTTCACGTTTGGCCACAATTGCGACACCGGAATCCCTGGCAACAACCCCTTCGATGCCGGTCCCCACCAGCGGTGCTTCGTTGACAATCAGGGGGACCGCCTGCCGCTGCATGTTGGAGCCCATTAGCGCGCGGTTGGCATCATCGTTTTCCAGAAAGGGGATAAGAGATGCGGACACGCTCACAAGCTGGTTGGGCGAAATATCCATAAGCTCGATCTGATCCCGGTTAACCATCATGAACTCGCCCTCCACCCGGGATGTGACAAGCTGGTTGGCAAACCGGTTCTTTTCATTCACCGGCGCATTGGCCTGGGCGATAGGATGGTCTTTCTCTTCAAAAGCACTTAGAAACCTTACATTCTTACCGACTTTCGCGTCCGAAACCACCCGGTAGGGCGTTTCGATAAATCCGTACGGGTTAACCCGCGCATAGGTGCTGAGAGAAACGATCAGGCCGATATTGGGTCCTTCAGGCGTCTCGATGGGACAAATCCGACCGTAATGGGAGGGGTGTACATCGCGCACCTCGAAACCGGCCCGTTCACGCGTGAGCCCGCCCGGGCCCAGCGCGCTCAGACGTCTTTTGTGCGTCGTTTCCGACAACGGATTGGTCTGGTCCATGAACTGGCTCAGCTGACTGGTTCCGAAAAATTCCTTCACCACCGCGGCAACGGGTTTCGGATTGACCAGGTCGTGGGGCATCAATGCATCGACTTCCTGAAGGCTCATCCGCTCCTTGATAGCCCGTTCCATCCTGACCAGCCCGATACGATAGTGATTCTCCAGAAGTTCACCCACCGCACGTACCCGCCGGTTGCCCAGGTGATCGATATCATCCACGACCCCCTGGGTGTCTCTCAATGTTACAAGCGTTTTTGCCGTCAGAAGAATATCTTCCTTCCGGAGCGTCGTGACATGGATGGGTGTATCGACTCCCAGCCTGAGGTTTATTTTAAGACGCCCAACACTCGACAGGTCATAGTAATCGGACTTGAAGAACAGGTGGTCCAGAAAGTCCTGCGCGACTTCCGGTGTCGCGGGGTTCCCCGGCCGAAGCCGTCTATAGATCTCTATAAGTGCGTCTTCTTTTGTCTCCGCCTTGTCGAGAAGGAGCGTTTTCCGAACTGAATCGCTGGTACTTACCCCATCGATGTAGAGTACTTCGAATTCCTGTATGCCGATATCATTGAGCAGTTTATACACAGACTCATCGATAGCGTCGTTCGGTTTTGCCAGCAGTTCACCCGATTCAGGATCGGTAATAGCGGAGAAAAAGGCTTTGCCGAACAGCTCCTCTTCGTTCATCGGAATCAGGGTGACACCCTCGGTTTTCAGCTGTTTCAATGCGCGCTTTGTGAAATTACGTCCTTTTTTAACAATAATCTCACCTGTTTCCGGGTTTGGAATATCCCGCGACGCCCGTTGGCCTTTCAGCAGTTTTTCATTGAATTCTTTATAGATCCGGCCTTCGCGAAGGACAATTTTCTCCCTGTCGTAAAAATATGAGAGCAGGTCCTGCGTCGAGTAACCGAATGCCTTGAAAAGAAGGGTGACCGGAAACTTTCTGCGTCGATCGATCCGGATATAAACAATGTCCTTGGGATCGATTTCCATATCGATCCATGATCCCCGAACCGGAATAATGCGTGAGGTATAAATAATTTTGCCGCTTGAATGGGTCTTTCCCTTGTCATGATCAAAAAAGACGCCGGAAGATCTGTGAAGCTGGCTGACCACCACCCGTTCGGTACCGTTTATGATGAAGGTACCCTTTTCCGTCATTAGAGGTACGGTACCGAAATAGATTTCCTGCTCTTTGATGTCACGAATATTGGAAATCCCGCTTTCCTTATCCACATCATTGACCACCAAACGCACAGTTATGCGTATCGGAAGTTCATAGGTCATCCCTCTGTGAATACATTCCGCAACACCATGCTTGATTTCTCCAAACCGATAAGAAACGAATTCAAGGGAGGCACTGCCTGTAAAATCCTTGATGGGAAAAACTGAGTTGAATACCGCCTGAAGTCCGAAGTCCTCACGTTTCTCAGGCGGAAGATTCATCTGCAGAAAACGATCGTACGATTCCCGTTGCATACCGATCAGATCGGGAATATCAACAATTTTTCGGATCCTGCCGAACTGCTTCCTTTGTCGTTTGTTTGCCAACGGCCTTTCCGACATGGCATCTCCATTTTTTTGATCGAGTATAATTATATCAAGCCAACGGCAACACCGGCTGTAACCGTTTTCAGGTCACAGCCGGCGTACCGTCAGCAAAACGTATCAAGCAGCGGCGTGTATGCCTTGCCGCTTCTGCATTGTAAACAATGCAAATTTGTCCGTATGATTATTTAAGTTCCACTTGAGCACCAGCCGCCTCAAGCTGCGCCTTGTACTTTTCAGCCTCTTCCTTGGCAATCCCCTCTTTAACGGGTTTGGGCGCTCCGTCCACAAGGTCTTTGGCATCTTTCAGGCCAAGGCCGGTAATGGCTCTGACTTCCTTGATAACATTGATCTTTTTATCGCCTGGTGCGGTAAGAATTACGTCAAATTCAGTTTTCTCTTCCGCGGGAGCACCCCCCCCCATCAGCGGGGCCGGCAGCCATCATGGCAACAGGTGCGGCAGCAGACACACCGAATTTTTCTTCCATCTCTTTGACAAGCTCAGACAGTTCGAGAACAGACATGTTAGAAATAAACTCTATCACATCATCTTTTGTAATATCAGCCATTTTTGATTTTCCTCCGATATCGGGCGATTTTCAGTTTGATTGCAACCACCCGGATTTATTTTTTTTAATACAGCCAATTTCAAAACATTCCTTTTCTACCCATCTTTGCGTTACATTATCACGCCGTTGCGTGACTGGGAACCGTTTTGAAAATGGCTCAGCAGGTTTACGCAGCTTCTTTTTGATCCTTGATCGCCACCAGGACATTCATGAAATTGGACATAACGCCGTTGAGGACCCGAACGAACCCTGTGGGAACGCCGTTCATGGCCGACAGCACCTGGCCCAGCAGGGCCTCCCTGGACGGCAACGCCGAAAGCGCCTTGATATCGTCCAAATCAAGGATTTTCCCAGCCATAACGCCTTTTTTGATTTCAAGCTTCTCATTGCTCTTGGCAAATTCCATCAGCACCTTGGCGGGTGCAACCGGATCATCAAAATTGATGGCTATTGCACTGGGCCCCTTGAAACTGTCCTGAATCAACGCCGAGTCCGTATCTTTGGAAGCTCTGATCAGCAGCGTGTTTTTGGCCACCTGGAATTCGCAGCCGGTTTCACGAAGCTTGCGCCGCAACATGTTCATGGCTTCAACATTCAGCCCTTTGCAATCGGTGTTTATCACCACCTTGGCATTGGCTAACTTGTCCTGAAGCTCCTGAGCGATTCTTTGTTTTTCTTCAAGTTTCAAACTAGTAAACACCTCCTTTCCTCATCTGTAAAAACCGGAGGCAAGGTATGTATCCCCATCGTCTCGGTAGGCCGGCAATGCCGATTAAACACCGAAAAGGTGAACCTACGGTCTTTGACAAACGGTATTTGTACTCTATATATGTTATCGAGCGATATCTTTCGCAAACGCTGTATCAACTTTAAAACCGGGCCCCATGGTCGTGGAAACGGCAATGCTTTTCATGTACGTTCCCTTGCTGGAGGCCGGTTTCAGTCTCTGGATGGTTTCCAAAAATGCGGTGATGTTTTCAAACAGCTTTTCCACACCAAACGACACCTTTCCCATCGGCACGTGGACGATACCCGCTTTTTCCACCCTGAAATCGATTTTACCCGCTTTGAGTTCCTGTACCGCCTTGCCGACATCAAAGGTAACCGTGCCGGTTTTTGCGTTCGGCATCAACCCCCGGGGACCAAGCATCCTACCAATTTTGCCCACTGATCCCATCATATCCGGCGTTGCAACCGCTTTGTCGAAACCAAACCAGCCATCTTTAATCTTTTCAACCAAGTCGTCGTTTCCCACGAAATCGGCGCCCGCATCCTTGGCCTCGGATTCCTTTTCCCCCTTGGCGAACACGAGAACTTTTACTTCCTTGCCAAGCCCGTTGGGAAGCACCACAGTGCCTCGCACCATTTGGTCCGCATGCCTCGGATCGACCCCCAGCCGAATTGCCAGATCAACCGTCTCGTCGAATTTAGCATAAGACGACTCAATAGCCTTTTCCAAGGACTCCGCAAAGTTATAGTATTGCTGGGTATCGAACTTTGCTCTGGAATTTAAATATTTCTTACCCCGTTTCGGCATTTTTGCTCACTGCTCCTTTTCAATTCAGGTGACCTTTATGCCCATGCTTCTGGCGGTCCCTTCGACGATTTTACATGCTGCATCCAGATCGTTTGCATTGAGATCGACCATTTTGGTATTCGCGATCTCCTCCACCTGAGCCCGGGTGACGTTTCCTACACTTTCACGTTTGGGATCAGCCGCTCCTTTGGCTATTTTTGCGGCTTTTTTCAACAGCACCGACGCCGGTGGCGTTTTGGTAATAAATGTAAAGGTTCTGTCCTGATAGACGGTAATCACAACAGGCGTAATCACCCCCTCGTCTTTTGCCGTTCTGGCATTGAACGCTTTACAGAAATCCATTATATTTACGCCGTGCTGTCCCAGTGCCGGACCGATGGGCGGCGATGGATTCGCCTTGCCCGCCGCGACTTGCAACTTAATCAATGCAATAACCTTTTTAGCCATTTTCTGTTTTTACTCCTCAAACTGATGAGAGTTATGAACCGCTGTGGTGCATGGATGTTTTTCCCA
>CAXXKH010000028.1:0-188403 GCA_963677545.2 Desulfobacterales bacterium
ACCGTCAGTATTCTTTCCACATTCGCATCCAGAATCCCCTCATCCAGGCGTCCCTCTTTTACAGCCGCCGCGATAGCCGCGGACTGGTCTTTATTGCCGGGCATAATCATATCATTGCCCGCCTTCATCTGGGCGGCGGCATCACTTCCGGCGAACCAATCGGTCATGACAAAACCGGCATATCCCCAGTCGCCGCGCAATATTTTTGTCAACAGATCATGGCTTTCGGAACAAGTGGTCCCGTTTATACCGTTATAGGCCGACATCACGGCCCAGGGATTGGCCTCCTCCACGGCAATTCGAAACCCCTTCAGGTAGATCTCCCGCAGGGCCCGTTCGCTGACAATGGTGTTCAGCGCCAACCGGTTTTTTTCGGCGTTGTTGGCGGCAAAATGTTTGATGGTAGCCCCCACCCCCCTGGATTGAACGCCCTTTACCATGGCCGCGGCCATCTTCCCGGAAACAAGGGGGTCTTCCGAATAGTATTCAAAATTCCTTCCACACAGGGGATTTCGATGAATATTCATTGCAGGCGCCAGCAATATGTCCGTACCGTATTCAAGCACCTCGTTTCCCGTTGCCTGTCCGATTTCGTAGACAAGATCCGTATCCCATGTGGAAGCCATTAAAGTAGCCACCGGAAAGGCGGTACAGTAGTAGGTGGTTGTGTCATTTTCACGGGTAGGGCTTATTCGAAGGCCTGCCGGGCCATCGGCCAGTACCATGGCGGTAATTCCCAAACGGGGGACCGAATAGGTAGTGCCGGCCGCACCGGGCACCAGCTTTTGGGTATTACCCACAGGAATATCCGGGCCGTCTTCCTTATCGTCCTCGTTCATCGGCGAATCCATTCCCGTGCCGACGACCAGAGCGGCCTTTTCCTCCAGGCTCATGGCAGCGACCACCTCTTTAATCGATTCCTTCCCCAATTGCGGTACCGCCGCCTTCTCCGGTTGCGGTGAAGTGTCTTCACATCCTTGATTTGTAAGCATAATAATTCCTAATGTAAAACAAATCGAAAACAATCCAATGATACTCTTTTTAGACATGTCACCCCCGTTTTCCCGAAGCCAGGGCCGCCCCTTCCGACCCCGCTCATAAATTTTGATTCCGGCACTTCGTAAAAAATGTTGCGGAATACCTGTCACACCCCTTTTAAGTTTTATTATTTAACTATATAACATCGATCCAACTGGTTGAATATGATGAACGACAGTATCTCCTGAATGGTCCCGGGAGACACCGGACCCATGCAATAAAAAGAGCTTTACCACTATTGGCGGGCTTTTATCATAGTTAAACTAATATTACACAGAGGTTCAGCAGGCACAGGCAATAATGGAATTTGAACGGGGTACAACACAATCCCCCTATTAAAGTTCAGCATTTGAACCAAATAGTGAAAAAAAATACCCGTGTCAAGTTTTTTTGGGCCGGAAACAGGGGGAGGAATGAGAGAAAGATGGACACCAGAGGACCCCTACTCCCCCTCCGAAACCATCTCCATCAAAGCTTCGATAACCCGGCGCATCTCTTCACCCTCGGCAACAAGGTCGTTCTCTCTTTCATAACCGTTGCCGATACGGTCGTATGCACAACCGAAGTTATAATATGGTACCAGGTCTCTCGGATTTCCACGCTTATACACTTCAAGCTTGTCAGCAGGAACTTCCGACTCGATCTCTTCCGTCAAAAGATCATCCCCCGAGAAAAGGTCATAGTGATGTGCTTCGATAAGCCCGTCGGAGCCTAAAAACCTGACAACGAAATCAAAAGCACTGCCTGCCCATCTGCAATGTGAACACTGGGATGTAGAAAACATGAAAATCAGGGGACGCCCCTCATCATTGGTGCAGACCTCGAGCCCGGTATTGTCGAATGTTGGAAAGGTCGGATCGGAAACAGGTTCACCTTCCGCTATCAAAGGGCGATGAGAGTTGTTGTCTTCAGCAGTCTCAAAATTGCCGTCCCCGGCATCCTCATGTTGTGCGTCAACCACTTCCGTTACCGGGCTGTCAATCGAAGAGAAATTGGCGACACACCCTGCCATGATCAAACACATTGCAATAATTGAACAAAGTGCACAGGCATGGAAACAAGTTGTTTGCATGCCTGCCTGATTACGCATCATTTTTTCTTTGGTCTTGTAACTCATCCGGTTCAAATCCCTTTTTTTAACTGTTGACTGCTGACCGGCGGTTTAAATTCACAGCGCAGGAGATTTATATATTTCCTGAAGCACAAGCGTCCCTGCTCCTTTTGCGAAGTCCTCATTTGTCCACTTTGAAATCAATATCTCGGTCTCGTAATTTCCGAACTTATCCGACCGGTAGTTCCTGATCGCTTCAAACATCGGGTCAAGCAGTAGTCCCCCGGCCTGTACTCCGGTGCCGGTAAGAATTATTTTTTCCGGGTTGACAAGTGTAATAAGCTGGGAGATTCCGATCCCCAGGACCTTACCGGCCTGGTCAAATATCTTCATCAACTCCGAATTCCCCTTTTTGGCTTCATCGATAATATTTAAAAATGAACTGCCTTTTCTGGATGCCGCCGACAGTTTCCCTGATGCTTCGATTTTTGAAACATCTTTCATGATCGCATAAATACCTGAATATGCTTCGACACACCCCCTTTTACCGCACCTGCACAACGGTCCGTCCGGGTTGATGCTCATATGCCCGAATTCGCCGGCAATACCGAGATTCCCCCGGATAAGCTGCCCGTTGAGTACATAGCCCGCGCCGATACCGTTTTCAATGATTAAAACGATGAAGTTATCGGATCCGCGGCCATTACCGAACCAGTGTTCCGCAATGGTTACATTGTTCGCATCGTTGTCTATATAGGTCGAAAATCCGATTTTGCTCTGAAGCAATGCCCTCAGATTGATATCCGTCCATCCGTAATTCGGCAGATATCGGACAATTCCGGACTTGGAATCGACCAGACCGGGGACACTGACGCCGACACCCGCTATTTTCGGTTCTAAACCGGTCGATTTCTCAAGGCATGCCGTTACCGCCAGCGCAATTTTTTCGACCAGCTCTTCCGGGGAATAAAAGGCTTTCTTGAGAGGAAGACGGTAAGAAGCCTTGATCTCCGCCTGGAAATTGATAACGACGGCCTGTACTTGGCGTATCGTTATGCTTACACCGACGGCATGAGCGCCGTCCGGATTTATGGCCAGCAAAATAGGCCGCCTGCCGACCTGATACGCTCCGGGCTGTTTTTCGAGTATAAGCCCTTCGGCTATCAACTCCGCCGTTATACCTGTCAACGACGCCTTGCTGAGGCCGAGTTCCCTCGCGATGTCGACCCTGGAAATCATACCGGCGGTACGAATGGCATTGAGGATAGTATATCGATTATAAGCTCGAATAAAGCTTCTTTCGGGCGTTTTCATCTTGTCCGTCAACCTGTGATCTTTCGATGGCAGCTATTACAACCGGAATCGAACTGATAATTTGCATGAATATGATATCGTTGTCAAATAGGGGGGATCATCCGAACCGGCCGGTAATATAATCTTCGGTGAGTTGATGCCTGGGGTTGGTAAATATCTGGGTGGTCTCTCCCACCTCGATAAGGTCCCCGAGGTGGAAGTAAGCCGTACGTTGGGATACCCGTGAGGCCTGCTGCATGGAGTGGGTCACGATCACGATGGTATACTGCTCCCGAAGCTCGTCGATGAGGTCTTCGATGCGCGCCGTGGCGATGGGGTCCAGGGCGGAACACGGTTCATCCATCAGAATCACTTCGGGGCTCACAGCGATGGTCCGTGCAATGCAGAGCCGCTGCTGCTGCCCGCCGGAAAGCGAGGTTCCCGGTTTATCCAGGCGGTCCTTCACCTCTTCCCAGAGACCGGCCCGTTTCAGGGATGTTTCCACCACCTCGTCCAGGTCGCCCTTGGTATGAACAAGACCGTGAATTTTCGGGCCGTAGGCGATATTGTCGTAGATGGACTTGGGGAATGGATTGGGTTTCTGAAAAACCATTCCCACCTGGGCGCGCAGGGGAACCACATCCACCTTCTCGCCGTATATATCCATTTCATCGAGGGTAATTCGTCCGGTTACACGGCATCCTTCGATGGTATCGTTCATCCGGTTCAGGCATCGCAGAAAAGTCGACTTTCCGCATCCCGAGGGGCCGATCATGGCAATCACTTCATTGCGTCCGATATCCAGCGAAACATTCCGAATCGCCTGTTTGTCGCCATAATAGACGTTTACCTCCCGACATCGAATACGGCCCTCGGCAAGTTCCCAGTCGCCGACGGTTTCGCGGACATCCCGATCAATTTTAGCGCTGCTGACCGAAACCGGTTTAACATCGCTCTTAAGCGAACGGCCCGAACCGGAATTAAGTGTCTGTTTTGTTCTTTTGGTTGATTTCATAATTATTTCATCGACATCGGGACCAGTCCGTCCACTACTGCCTTTACTTTCGCGCGCTCCTCGTTCGGCATGGGAATAAGCCCCCGTTCACTCAGGTATCCTTCCGTACCCCAGGCTTTTTCGGAAGTAAACTCCTTCAGGTACTCTTTCATGCCGGGGATCACCTCCGCATGTGCTTTTTTGACATAGAAAAACAATGGGCGGGATACGGGGTAGCTTCCATCCGCAATCGCTTCAAAAGTCGGTTCGACACCATCCACATAGGACCCCCGGAGCTTGTCCATATTCTGGTCCAGGAAGCTGAAACCGAAAATGCCGATTGCATTTGGATTGGTATCCAGTTTTTGTACAATGAGATTATCATTCTCACCGGCTTCTATATAGGCGCCGTCCTCGCGAATCGTGTGACACACGGCTTTATATCTCGATTTGTCGGTTTTTTTCAATGCGTTGATCCAGTCAAATGTTTTTCCGCCCCCCTCCATGGCAAGTTCCACGAAAGCGTCCCGGGTACCGGAAGTCGGTGGCGGGCCCAACACTTCGATTTTGATGGCCGGAAGAACCGGATTGACATCTTTCCAGGTTTTGTAAGGATTGGGCACAAGGGTTCGGCCTCCGTCCGGGTTCGGAACATCTTTTGCGAGGGCAAGAAAAATGTCTTTCCGGGACAGTTTCAATACGGCGGCTTTCTTGGAATTCGCCAGGACAATACCATCGTAGCCGATTTTCACCTCGATAATATCTTTCACGCCGTTTTTGGCGCAGTTCGTAAATTCACTTGACTTGATTGCCCGGGATGCATTGGTGATATCCGGGTATTGCACACCGATACCTTCACAAAACAGTTTGAATCCACCGCCCGAGCCGGTTGATTCAATTTTAGGCGTTTTATAGGGGGTTGTTTTACCGAACTGCTCCGCCGCGACGGTTGCAAACGGATACACCGTGGAGGAACCCACAATACTGATATAATCTCTCGACGATTCGGCGTGCAGCAGGCCTGCCGTAAAAACCGACAGGATGGTTGCAGCAACAGCAATGTATTTTCGTTTCATAATCTTTCTCCTTTGTTGACGAGGGTTGCAGCAACAGCAATGTATTTTCGTTTCATAATCTTTCTCCTTTGTTGACGAGGGTTGCAGCAACAGCAATGTATTTTCGTTTCATAACCTTTCTCCTTTGTTTAATGTTACCATCTTCGTTCAAAACGCTTCCTTAAATAAACCGCCAACGCATTCATAGTAATGAGAAACACCAGGAGCACCATGGTGGCAGCAGAGGTTCGTTCCAGAAAAGCCCGCTCCGGGCTGTCCGCCCACAAATATATCTGCACGGGCAGCACCGTTGCCGGGTCGGTAAATCCGCCGGGAATATCCACGATAAACGCCACCATCCCGATCATCAGGAGCGGGGCCGTTTCACCGAGGGCTCTGGCCATCCCGATAATGGTGCCGGTAAGCATACCCGGAAGGGCCAGCGGCAGCACGTGATGGGCCACCGTCTGCATCTTGGAGGCCCCCACTCCCAGGGCCGCCTCCCGAATGGACGGAGGAACCGACTGCAGCGATACTCTACTGGCAATTATAATGGTGGGAAGTGTCATCAGCGCGAGCACCAGCCCCCCCACGAGGGGCGCCGACCGGGGCAAACCGAAAAAATTGAGAAACACGGCCAGCCCCAACAGACCGAAAACGATGGATGGTACGGCAGCCAGATTGTTGATGTTCACTTCGATAAGATCGGTCCACCTGTTTTTCGGGGCGAATTCTTCCATGTAGATGGCGGCCGCAACCCCGATGGGAAAAGAGAGCAGAAGAGTGACAACAAGCGTCAGAAACGACCCGACGGTGGCGCCACGGATACCGGCCAGTTCGGGCTCCCTCGAATCGCCGGCGGTGAAAAAATTCAAATTGAATTTCTTTTTGACACGCCCCTCTTTGTCAAGTGCATCAATCCAGGCAATCTGCCTGTCGTTCAGGGGCCGGTCGGACTCGGGCACATCCCTGCTGATATGCCCTTTTACCAGCATATCCACGGTATCATCGGCGGGCAGCCACAACGACAGGGTTTTTCCGATAACACGCTGGTCCGAAAGCACCTTTTCCCGGATCTGAAACGCGCCGCCGCCACTGATGAGCCGGTACAGGTCCCGCTTGGCACGACGGCCGGTCACCTCAGGGAACAACTCTTTCAGGGAAGATTTCACCAGGGCGCCGTAATCGGCGGTTGCCAGGGCGCTCTGGTCCAATATCGCCGGGTCCACACGAATATCCAACCGGATATGGGTCTGGGAAAATGCGGTATAGCCGTCACCGAAAATGGAAATAAATAGAAACGAAAGAAATCCGAGGCTGGCAAAAATGGAGAGGAGACCAAGACGTCGAAACCTTCTTTCCGCCCGATATCTCCTGGCAAGCCCTTTGTTCACAATATCCAGCGTGCGCCGGGGTGTTTCGATTTTTTGGGACTCTGACGTATCATTCTTGTTATTCATATTGCTCCCGATATTTCCTGACGACACGCAGGGCAATGATATTCAGACATAATGTAATGAGAAACAGAAGCAGCCCGAGGGCAAACGCCGCCAGGGTTTTCGGGCTGTCAAACTCCTGGTCGCCCACCAGCAGCGTTACGATCTGGACGGTAACCGTCGTAACGGTTTTGAACGGGTTCGCGGTCAGATTTGCCGAAAGACCCGCGGCCATAACCACGATCATGGTCTCGCCGATGGCCCGCGATACGGCCAGAAGGACCCCGCCCACAATCCCGGGCAGGGCGGCCGGCAATACCACCTGCCGAATGGTCTCCGACTGTGTCGCGCCAAGGCTGAGCGCACCATCCCTGAGGGACTGGGGCACGGCATTGATAACGTCGTCTGAAATCGAAGATACGAAAGGAATGATCATGATCCCCATGACAAGTCCGGCGGCAAGGGCGCTTTCGGAGGAGACATCCAGCCCGAGGGTCACCCCCAGTTCACGCAGAAACGGCGCAACGGTTATGGCGGCAAAAAAGCCGTAAACCACCGTCGGCACGCCCGCCAATATTTCCATAAGCGGTTTGGCGGTGGCACGAACCCTTCGACCGGCGTATTCCGAGAGATAGACCGCCGACATCAGGCCGATGGGAACAGCCACCAGCATGGCAATCATGGAAATCATGGCGGTTCCCGTAAGAACCGGTATGGCGCCGAAGCTCCCGGAAGAACCGACCTGGTCTTCCCGAATCGCCATCTGGGGACGCCACTCCAGTCCGAAGAGAAAATCCGAAACCGAAATCACCTTGAAAAACCGTATGGCCTCGTACAACACCGAAAGCACAATGCCCAGGGTGGTAAAAATGGCGATACAGGCACATCCCACAAGAAGCCACTTTAAAAAGGTCTCCACGTGATTTCTGGCCCTGAGGCCGGGGGTAATCCTGGATCGAATCACCAGAACAGATGCCATACCAAGAAGAATGACAAGCACGCCGAGAGCCGCATGGCTGATGGTCCGGAGCCGCTGATAGTGCTCCGCCGCCGTTTGCATGGTCTCATCGATCTTACCGGCGACAATATTGCCGCTGACAAGGTTGCGGATATCATTCACCACAAGATCCAGGCGGTCTTCGGAAAGGTTGCGAATATCCGCGGGAAGGTCCGAAACCACGAGATCCGTCACCACCGCGCCGTCAAACGCCAGCCAGCACCCGAAGATAATCAGTGCCGGTATGCCGCACCACAGGGCGGTCAATGTACCGTAATAAACGGGCCGGGAGTGCAATCCGGAGATACCTTCCAGGCCGCCGGACACGGCGAATGCCCTCCGCCTTCCGATATAGAAACCGATGGACGACACACCCAGCAGAGCGATCAATATATGTAAGGGACTCATAGCCTTCCGTTCCAAAAACTCGTTTTATATGATAAGAATGGACAGGCATCACGCGGCGGCAAAACGTGCCGACCTCCTCTCCGGTTCCTACCGTTATTCAAGAGATGAATACGATAAATTTGTTAGTGTTTTGTTAGGAGCGGATATGAAAAATGTTAGAAGTGCTATCAGGCGGGTGACGACATTTTTTGTGCGCTGTCGGTATTTCTAACAGAACCCTTGCAATTGCATAACAAAACGCTAACATTTTTTCATTATAAAAGGGTTAAAATAAAAAAAGGATTGAACCCGATATGAGCATACATTTCCAAAATGAGCTGGAGCGAATCAAGCAGATGGTCCTGTCCCTCGGCACTCTGGTCGAAGACCGGGTGCAAATGGCAAAAAAATCGATCGAGACCCTGGATGGCGAACTCGCCCGGGTGGTTATCGACCAGGACCTTGAAATTGACCAGATGGAAATCGATGTTGAAGAAGAGTGTCTCAGGGCCCTTGCGCTCTATCAGCCCGTGGCCGTCGATCTTCGTTTTCTTATCGCTGTGATAAAAATCAACAACGATCTGGAACGTGTCGGAGATGAGGCGGCCAATATTGCCAAGCGGGTAAATTCCTTGTCGAAACAGGTCCGTTTGCCCTTTCAGTACGATTACTCGGCCATGATGGAGAAAGCCCAGGATATGTTGAAAAAAAGCCTGGATTCCCTGGTAAACATGAATCTGGATCTGGCTTTTGAAGTGTTGACCCTGGATGATGACGTGGACCGGATCAACCGGGAGGCATATGATGCCATCAAGGCTGCTATGAGAAGCCATTCCAAAGAGGAGGATATTGGGCCTCTGATCAATATGCTGTTTATTGCACGCCATGTGGAGCGTCTCGCCGACCATGCGACAAATATCGCCGAAGAGGTCATTTATATGATAGAGGGAGATATTGTGCGGCACAGCAAATTATAAAGGGCCGAAGGGATTATTTGTATGACATGGGGGGATATTGTGCGACACAGTAATTTATAAAAGAAAGAACGAAAATGAGCAAAGAAACCATACTCATCGTAGATGATGAAGAAGATATTCTGGAATTGATCCGCCACAACCTGTCCAAAGAGGGGTATATGGTCCGGGGTGCCGAAACCGGCGAAAAAGCCCTGACATATGCCATGGAAAAGCCGTTCGATATGATTCTTCTCGACTTGATGTTGCCCGGATTGGACGGCCTGGAGGTGGCAAAACGGCTCAAGGGAAACGACCAGACCCGCCACATCCCCATTATCATGCTAACGGCCAAAGGCGAGGAAGCCGATGTCGTCACCGGTCTGGAACTCGGCGCCGATGACTATATCACCAAACCCTTCTCCCCCCGGGTATTGCTGGCAAGAATCAAGGCCGTAATGCGACGCCGGCCCGACACTTCGGAAAAGGTCGATGACGTATTGCAAATCCATGGCCTTGAAATACACATGGGGCGTCGGGAAGTAAAAGCCGACGGTGAAGTGATCGATCTGACATATACCGAATTCCAGGTTCTCTTCTATCTTGCCAAACGTCCCGGTTGGGTGCTCACCCGCTCCCAGATTGTCGACGCGGTCCGGGGAAACGATTATCCCGTTACGGACCGAAGTGTCGATGTCCAGATCGTGGGACTGCGCAAAAAGCTGGGCCCCCACGGTAAATATATCGAAACCGTCCGGGGGGTCGGATATCGCTTCAAGGAGCGGATATGAAGAAAAGAAAGCGCCTGCTCTGGCAGCTATATCCACCCTATCTCATTCTCATTCTCCTGTCGCTTCTTGCCGTAAGCTGGTATACGTCCAGTGCACTGAACACCTTTTTTCTCGATCGTAACCGGGCCGAGCTCGAAACCCATGCGCGGATAATCGAAAGACAGCTCCAAACGCCGGTTGTGCTGAGCAATCTGGATATATTGGACGCCCTCTGCAAGGATATCGGGAAAGACACACCCATCCGTCTCACCATCATTCTTCCAAACGGTCAGGTGGTGGGCGACTCCAATGAAACACCCCGTCATATGGACAATCACGGCAGCCGGGAAGAAATCGTTGCGGCACTGCGGGGAAAAATCGGAACATCGGTTCGTTTCAGCAATACATTACGGCAGAACATGATGTACCTGGCGATTCCATTTAAACAGGGCGGTACGGTAACCGCGGTAATCCGGACCGCCATTCCCCTGACGGATGTCGAAAACACCATCCGGTCGCTTCAACTGAAAATCGGGCTTTTCGGCTTCATCATCGCACTCATTGCCGCGGGTATCTGTCTCTTCATTTCACATCGAATCAGCAACCCCATTGCCAACATGACCAGGGGAGCGGAGCGATTCGCCAAAGGAGACCTCAAGCACAGGCTCCCTTCGCCGGACACAAGAGAACTCGCCGGTCTCTCCCGGGCACTGAACCAGATGGCGGAAGAACTCGAGAACCGCATGGAGGCCATCACCGATCAGCGCAACGAATATGGAGCGGTGCTGGCCAGTATGGTGGAAAGTGTTATCGCCATCAACATGGAGCAGCGCATCCTGAGCATCAACCGGGCAGCCGCTGAAATGCTCAACATCTCGCCCGCATTGATGAAAGGACGCAGTATCCTCGAGGCGGTCCGGAACAGGGACCTGCACCGATTCATCACCGAAGCCCTGGAGGACGGGAATCCAAGGGAGGGGGATGTGGTGCTGCATCAGGTCGGGGAACAGATCCTGCATTCCCAATGCATCCCGCTCAACAACGCCGCCAACCATCGTATCGGCACCCTCGTCGTGCTGCATGACGTCACCCGGATCAGGCAACTGGAAAATATGCGGCGTGACTTCGTCGCGAATGTCTCCCATGAAATCAAAACCCCTCTTACCGCTATCAAGGGTTTCGTGGAAACACTTCAAAACGGGACCGCGGATACACCCGAAGAGCAGCAGAAATTTCTCGGGATCATTAAAAAACACGCGGATCGGCTGCACGCTATCGTCGAGGATCTTCTTTCCCTGGCAAGGTTGGAAGAGAGGGAAGAACACAACGAGCTTTATTTACAGTCGTGGTCTGTTGAAAAGATAATAGACACTGCCGTTCAGGTGGTAAAACGAAGGGCCGAAGAAAAAGAGATTTCCATCCATGTAACCTGCGACGACGCCCTGAAAATCGACGTCGATACCACTCTGATTGAGCAGGCCATCGTCAATCTGCTCGACAATGCCGTCAAATACAGCTCCGACGGAAGCCCGATCTATATAGAGGCACAATCAACCCCCGGGGAGATATCCATCCATGTCGCGGACCAGGGCCCGGGAATTCCCAGGAACCATCTGCCCCGTTTGTTTGAAAGGTTCTACCGCGTCGACAGGGCAAGGAGCAGATCCCTGGGGGGGACAGGCCTGGGGCTCGCCATTGTCAAACACATCGCCCAGGCACACGGCGGAAAAGTGTCGGTGGAAAGCACTCTCGGAAAGGGCAGTACTTTTTCCATTTCGCTGCCCGTGAAATCCTGAAAAAGTAGTGCGTGTCAGAACCTTCGATTAGACGCATCGCAAATTTTGTCCAGCAACTCGTAGGAAACCCCTTCTTCGGAAAGTTTCTCCCGGAGTTCTTCAGCATCGCTGGAAATTTCAGCCAATGCATTGCGCTGCTCGATCATGATGCTTTCCCGCTCTTTCTGGACCCGGAAAAAATGCTCCACTTTGGTCAGAATCGATTTAATTGTCTCCTCGGTGGTGGAATCGATTTCACGCTTGGGATTCTCAAACAGATTCAGCAGTTGGTTGTGAAATCCTTTGAAACTTCTGATCGTATTTTCAGGATTCAGAAATTCTCTGAATTCGAGAATCCGCTCGACCTTTTTCTTCAGAACGTCAAGGGAGAACGGTTTGACGAGGTAATCGAACGCACCGAGCCGCATGGCCTCTATAGCTGTTTCGATGGTCGCATATCCGGTAATCATAATGGCTTCGGTCCGCCCTCCGGAACGGCTTACATATCGCAGTATTTCCATACCATCTTCTGTTTCTATTTCCGAGGCACACAAATTCTTGTCTGTGATAACGACATCGTAGTCGTCCTCTTTCAACAAAGCAATGGCGCTGGCCGCCTCTCCGGCCTCATCGACCTGGTACCCTGATTTCTCGAACGCTTTCACAATCAATGAGCGAATAACAGGATCATCGTCTACAGCAAGAATTTTGACATCCATTGCCATCAACTCCTTTTCGTTAACAGGGACAAGAACATTTCGACTTAGTTATCATAGATATATAACAAGATGTCAAAGGAAATTAAAGGCGGGGCAACCACATTTATACCTGGTATTGAATTGTAACAGACGAACGCCGAACATCGAACGTCCAACATCGAACGCCGAATAAGGAATATGGACGGCTTTGATTTTTTTCTTGCTCTGTTTCACAGGCGTCAGCAAATAGCTGTTCGTTTTTTTTCAACGATGGAGCGAAGCGATCTCCACATTCAATGTTGGACGTTCGATGTTCAACGTTCATTTTTTAAAAAGCCACTCCCATGCACTATTCCAATCAACCGGTAACCTCTCTCGGCCTTCGATAAGTCACCGGGAGTAAGCCGAATATCGCCCGCCAGCTGCGCCCGTATCGAATGAAGTATATCCGGTTCCCCTTCCAGCAGCTCCAGCTCGACCTCCAGAATCTCTTTCTCGGGAAAAGAAGCACCGCCGGCAACACGGATCACGCCCTGGTCCAGGGCCATTTCAACCCTGGCGGGAATGCGGTTTTTCGAAAAGCTACCGGGAGGAATCCCAAGGGGCCAGAGTGTCCGCTCGAAATTGGTTTCAAAAAGAGGAACCAGTGTATCCAGGTGTGGCCGGACAGGCGCCGGCCACAAGTCCATCGGCACCAGGTCAGTATCGAGACCGGGACCATCCAGGGGCCACTCCCACTCCCCCCGGTCCGTCAAACCGTTCCGGCTCTCCCCCTTGTGTTTAAGGGTCTGGATATACGTCTCTCCGTTCCACCGAATTCGGAGGGCCATATGATGCCTCCGAAACACCTGATCCGGTGTGTCGAAATATCGATTGATCAATCGTTTTCGGGTGACGGGACCTGCGAGATAGCGGGAGACAAAAGCGTGATGAAGGAATCTGTCGACATCCGCCCTGTCAATGGTCAGTTTTAGTTCGATTTCTCGTCCCATGGCATTCGCCAACGCCTCAGGTTTCGGAAAACTCGAGCTTGTACAGGTAATAAAGTCCGAACAGCACCTTCGCGGTCCTTGAAACAAAAAACATGGGGAGACCTGACAGTGTGCCAAGCAGTCTCTCGTTCTTCTCAATAAAACCTTTGACCCTGTCGGCATTCTTGCGGATGCATTCTATCGCATAGTTAATCAGAAGCATCTGAAGATCCTTGTTGGAGAGAAGACTTCGATACCGTTCCGGTGAATCGATAAACGGAACGATCAGGGAGGCAAGCCGTTTGGGGAGTTCCCCGAGCAGCAATTCCCGCATATAGGCCATGATGGCGCGGTCCATATCGAAATCCGGGTCAAGATCGGTCAAAAGGCCGTTGAGGGTAAAAAAGGTCTTTCGGAACAGAAGCAGGTCTTTCGGAAACCGGATCCCCTGTATCGAAAGCCGGTCCAGCATGATAAACGCTTTTTTCACCAGCGGCGCCGAACGATATTCCACCATTCGGCAGACATCGTCCACGGCTGTCCGTATTCGATCCGGCAACGCATCATCCATATCGCCTTCGGAAAGGGATGAAACGGCGCGGCAGATCATCTTCTCGTCACCGAGCAGTACGCCCTGAATGAATTTGAGCATGCTGATTCGCCATTGCTTTGCCAGACAGCCGGTCTGGCTCCAATCGAGCAGCGACACACGAAGCTTACCGGCATCATCCCGGCCGGAGGAGAAAATATTTCCCGCGTGGGGGTCCCCATGGAAAATGGGACGGTCCTGGTCGGAGAACAGAGGCGCGCAAATAATCGCCTTGAATATCGATACGGCAGCTTCACACCTGTCCGCTTTGCTTGTCAACGCATCGGTCACCTTGGCGCCGTCCACGAATGACATGGCAGTAAAATACCGGGTAGAGAAAGGACTGACTTCAGGTATTTGAATTGTTTTATCTTTTTTATAAAATCGACAGGCCAGGTCGAGGTTTGCCTGCTCGCCCGAAAGA
Organism: Desulfobacterales bacterium; assembly: GCA_963677545.2. GTDB lineage: Bacteria > Desulfobacterota > Desulfobacteria > Desulfobacterales > JAFDDL01 > JBECKW01. The sequence goes on from CAXXKH010000028.1 coordinate 14,432, forward strand.
TCGAGTTCCTCCAGAAGCGCCGTTTTGACATCCTCGAAAAGCTCTCTGAAGCGAAACCGGCCGAAGGAGTAGTGCCGCCGGTTCTCCTGAAAATAGTCCGCGAGACAATCGAGTGCTGCTATCTCCTGGGTCAGACACGCACCGATCGTCGGCTTCAGCACCTTGAAAACACCGCGATTCTCTTTTTTGGATCCGGGCGAAAGCCATGTAAACGGCACCACGCCCCCCACACTTGCCTCGGAGAGAACACGCCGCTCCGTCCGAATGCGGAAGCGCTCTTTGTCCGGACCGAGCCGTGCCTCGATCCCGCGGCAGAGAACGATTGCATCCGTGCCGTAAGATCCGTTTTCCAGTTGAACAAGCCAGACGCGTATCCGGGGGTCCAGGTAACGATTTCTGGCAATCATCTGTCCCAATTTATGCAGCGTGGGGATTTTTTTCGCGAGTTCGACAAGGCGTTCCTCGGCGCTCGTCTGCTCATCAATAAAAATCTGATGTGAAACGATAGCAGCCAGCCGCCCGACGGGCAATTTCGATAAAAAAAGCAGAATTCCGTCGTGAACAATCTGCCGATATGATCGATAGGCATCAGGAATGATTCCGGTCTGTTCGATAAGGTCCGCCAGGCCGCGGGCCGCCTGGTCCGCAAACCGTTCTTCCCCCATGTTCTGAACAATTTCCCCGACAGCCACTTCGAGCTGCGAAAGTGTCCTGTCGCCCCGAAGCTGTTTCAACCCACCAATATAATTCGTTATATTCAAAACCTTGCTTCCTACTGCCTGGCACCCATATTTTCCAACCATCATTAGAGTTTTCGGCATGACGGCACTGGACTTTAGCGCCTCTTTGTAATCAGCCGGCCGTTCTCAGACTGCCGGCGAAACAGTCAGCGGCACCACATGCAACGCATTCGTAACTTGTCTGGTTCGTCCATCGGAAAAAATCTCTTTCAGATGGTTTTCGTTCATATTCTCTCTTATCCGCATCTTTGTTAACGCTATAAGTTTATGAATATAAGCTCGACACCGCTAAATGCAATGGAATGGAGGCCTACTCCCTCCCCGGTCGATACTCATCCGGCGCAAACCCGAGGGTCGCAAAATAGTCCGCCATGGTCTCCTCCCGGCGGATAAGCGCCACGGATCCGTCCGACTGGAGCAGAAGCTCCTTTGGACGCATCCTGCCATTGTAATTGAATCCCATGGCCTGGCCGTGGGCTCCGGTGTCATGGATTACAAGGATATCTTTCATGTAGATTTCGGGCAGTTGCCGCTGTACGGCAAACTTGTCGTTGTTTTCACAAAGCGCACCCACCACATCCGCCGTCAGTGTCTTCTCCTGCCCCTGTTTTCCAAGCACACTGATGTGATGATAGGCGCCGTATATGGCGGGCCGCATCAGTGCGGACATGCAGGCATCCACGCCGATGTAAGTCCGGTATATGTTTTTGCGGTTGATGGCCGAGGTCACCAGGACGCCGTGGGGACCCGTCATGAATCGCCCGCTTTCCAGAAACAGCTTCGGGACGTATCCGTTTCGGCTTTCAAACGCCTTGAAAGCAGCCGCAATCTCTCTTCCCATGGCGACAAGATCCAGAGGGGCGTCTTCGGGATGATAGGGAATGCCGAGACCGCCGCCGATGTTGACAAACTCGAACCGGATGTCCAGGGCTTCGGACACCCTCTCCACCTCCCCCAGAATCATCTCGGCGGTCTGCACCATATAGGTGTAGTCACGCTCGTTTGACGCCAACATGGTATGAAGGCCGAAGCGCTTGGCGCCCAGGCTTTTCGCGGTCCGGTAGGCATCGATAAGCTGATCGTGGCTCACACCGTATTTGGCCTCCACCGGATTTCCGATAATGGCGTTTCCGGTCCGCCGGTCGCCCGGATTATAGCGGAAACAGATAAGCTCGGGCATTCGGGGGACCTTAGGTACCAGGGTAATATCATCCAGGTTCAGTATGCAGCCGCCACCGTCGGCCGCTGCCAGGAATTCCTCCCGGCTGGTGTTGTTGGAGGTGAACATGATCTGCTCGCCCCGCCCCCCGGCGTTACGGCTCATCACAAGCTCCGCCTCGGAACTGCAGTCGAATCCGAATCCCATATCCCCCATGATGTCAAGAATACGCGGGTTCGGCAGCGCCTTGACCGCATAATATTCCTGAAACTCCGGGACATCAGAAAACGCGTCCCTGAGTTGACGACCCGTCTCCCGGATACCGGCCTCATCATAAATATGAAAAGGCGTCTTGTAATGGCTGACAATATCTTTCAATACGGGAAAAAGCCGCTCCCGAAACGATGGTGACATTGGCATTTTAATTGTTCCTTATTTTTGCAGAGCAGCCTGAATCCGATCCATGGCACGTTGAACGTTCTCGAGGCTGTTGAAAGCGCTGATACGGATATATCCCTGGCCGCATTTCCCGAATCCGGCCCCGGGGGTGCACACCACACCGGCCTTATGCAGCAGCAGGTTGAAAAATTCCCAGGAATCCTGCTTTCCGTCCACCCAGATATAGGGCGAGTTCTCCCCCCCCACGCAGTCATAACCCAACGCCGTCATCTGGCTTCTTATGAGCGCGGCGTTCTTCATGTATCCGTCCACAAGCGCCTTGACCTGCACCCGTCCCTCATCGCTGTAAACGGCTTCGGCAGCCCGTTGCACCGGGTAGGAAACACCATTGAATTTCGTGCAGTGTCGTCGGTTCCACAATCCGTGAAGGGCGTGTGCGTTGCCCTGGGCGTCGTATGCACTGCACTCCTTCGGCACCACCGTGAAGGCACACCGCGTACCCGTAAAACCGGCTGTCTTTGAAAAGCTTCTCAATTCGATGGCGACCGTCCGCGCCCCCTCGACTTCATAGATGGACCTCGGAAGAGAATCATCCCGTATAAAAGCCTCATAAGCCGCATCATATAAAATAAGCGCCTTCATCCGGGTTGCGTAATCCACCCACTTTGCCAGGGATTCCCTGGTGATGGCGGCGCCGGTGGGGTTGTTGGGAAAACAGAGATAGATCAGATCCACAGGACGATCCGGCAGGTCCGGCACGAACCCGTTCTCCCGGGTACCGTCCAGGTAAACGATTCCCTCATACCTGCCGTCCTGGAAGGCACCGGTGCGGCCGGCCATGACGTTGGTATCGAGATACACCGGATAGACCGGGTCCGGAATCGCTATGGTAATATCATCCGCGAATATCTCCTGAATGTTTCCCGAATCGCACTTGGCGCCGTCGCTGATAAAAATCTCATCGGGTGAGATATCTGCCCCGCGGGAGCGGAAATCGTTTTCCGCAATAGTTTCACGGAGAAAATCATATCCCTGCTCCGGGCCGTAACCTCGAAAGGATGCATCCGAAGCCATTTCATCCACCGCCTTGTGAAACGCGTCGATACAGGCCGCCGGCAGTCCCCTGGTAACGTCACCGATGCCGAGTTTGATAATGGCGGTATCCGGGTTGGTTTTCTGGTATTCAGCCACCCGTTGGGCAATTTGAGAAAACAGGTAAGAGGCCTGCAGTTTCAAATAATGCTCATTGATTTTGATCATATTTCACCTTTTTCATCTATCTGTATGACAGCCAATGTAACTCCAAAAATAGAAATAAATCCTCGAAAAATGCCTCGAAAAACAGTTTTAAAAGAAACCCTTATCAAAAATTGACTCCTCGTGGCAAGAGGGCAGATGTAATTTTAACAACTAAAGCTTTGCCCGACAAATGCCGATTTGAAAATCATGGCCGTAAAACCGACATCGGCCGCCAGGCCCCGAAAACGATATAAGGAGTTGCCATGATCATCCAGAACAGCCTTATCGACCAGGAAAGTGCCCACTCTCTCAAAGTCGAGCACAAAGAGAAAATATATCGAAAAGAAAGCGAAGTGTCGGCAAACCGGGACGCCGTACGGATATCGATCACCGGCGAAGCACGCATCATGGCCGAAAGCCGTTTCAGCAGCGCCACGAGTCGGGTAAAAAGCAATGTGGGTGAAATTACGATGGAGGACATCGCCGCCGCCGAAGAGGCAACCCCCGCATCCCATGACAGGGCAAAACTGGACGTCCTCCTGAAAACCATGGAAAAAATCACCGGGAAAAAATTCCATTTTTCGGAAGTGGGATTCACACTCCACAAAAAAGCGAATTCGGATATTGCCGATACGGCACCCCCCCGGCCGGACGCCGGGAACGACCAGGCCGAACCGGAAAACAGAATGCGCCAAATCGAAACGTACACGGAGCGCACCCATTATGAACAGGAAGCCACCGATGTGGCCATATCCGGCGTCGTGAAGACCGCTGATGGCCGGGAAATTGCGCTGGATATAAACCTCAATATGTCCAGGGAATACTATGAAGAGCAGTCGGAATATTCACTGACTATCGCGCCGCTCACCGACCCGCTGGTAATCAACTATGACGGCAACGCCGCCGACCTGACGGAAGAGAAATACGTCTTTGACCTGAACGCCGACGGAACCGGTGAAGAGGTTTCATTCGTTACACCCGGCAGCGGGGGCTTTCTCGCCCTGGATCGGAATCGGGACGGCGTGGTCAACGACGGTAGTGAATTGTTCGGTGCGATCTCCGGGAACGGTTTTTCGGAACTTGCCGGCTATGATGAAGACCGGAACGGCTGGATAGATGCCGGAGACAGTGTCTATTACGATCTGTCGGTCTGGGAAAAAGGCGCCGACGGTGAGGACAGATTGGTCGCCCTGGCCGATACCGGCATCGGCGCCATCTACCTGGATGCCGTAAGTTCCCCTTTTCGAATAACCGACACCAGCAACCAGACACTGGGGCAGGTCCGTACCACCGGTGTTTACCTCAGGGAAGACGGCGGGTCCGGAACCGTTCAGCAAATTGATCTCGCCACGTGATCGTGCACTCACCTTTATTTGGATGTATCCTTGGCCACCATTTTGACTTCTGTTTTCTGATGATTCAAGGGCAATGCTGCGGTCAAAAGGATGGTCATAATATAGCACATGCACACAAACAACAAGATGCAATAACCTTAGCTCTCTCCCTTTGGGGAACCAGAGGGTGAAATCGAACATAACCCCCGGGAGAAAGCCAGCTTCCATCATTCCGAGGAAAAAGCGCACTGTTGCGATGTGAGTAAAGCTATTGCTGAGCATTGCGCTGGCAAGTCCGGGATCTCATACTTTCCATTCTCGGGTTGATAATGGTGATGGGGTCACCCTTAACGGCGTCATAGCCGTCCGCTACGGCTATCCGGGCCGCTTCGGCATATTCTTACGCCGGATACGTATAATGGATATAGTTTTTTGTTAAAAACAGTTTGTTCTAAACATTTTGGGAGAATATTTTCTATTCGCTTGCTCACTTATTCGCTATTAGATATAAATAACATTAAGGGTTAGTCTTTCAACGATAAGAAAACCAATTTTTCATTTTAAATATAGTCTATTGTAGATTCGCCACACTATAGACAGCGCAAAAAAAAGATGCTAAAATATGCATGAAAACAATTAAAAATTTGTAAATCCTGCTTAATGTAAAATTTGATTGAGAATAAAAAATGACGGCAAATAAAAAGATAAAAAAAAATAACCTGGCTGATCAGGTCTGTGACGCTATTCGAAAAAGTATAAAAGATAAAGAATGGGAACCAGATTCTAAGCTTCCGTCCGAAGCGAGTTTAGCAGAGATGTATGGCGTGAACCGACTCACCATCAGAATCGCGCTTCAGAAACTAAACGCTATGGGTATCCTCAAAACAAAGGCAGGGGAAGGCACATTTGTCAGGGAGTTCGACTTTATAAAATATATTAATGATGTATCCGACATGATCATGTCTCCGGATATGTTGGAAGGTGTATGGGAGTTTAGAAAATATTTTGAGTTGGAATGTATTCGGTTATCAATCCACCATGCCGGTGACGCCGAAATTAAAAATCTTGAGGAAAAATATAAGGCTTTTGAGGACATTGTGAATAAAAAATCGGGCTATGGTGAAGATCGTCTTCATCAAATAATTGAGGCTGATCTAGATTTCCATTATGAGGTATGTAAAAGCACAAAAAATTCTTTATTTCCTCTTGCTTTTTCCGCTGTCAGGGAACCCATATATCAATATATAAAATCACTTGTATCGGTTGGTATTGAAAAAGTTGATTCCAAAGGCATGCCGATAAAATTGGTCAGTGAAGAGTCTCTGGGTAATCACAGATTAATAGTGAATGGAATTAAAAATAAAGATTATAAACTCTGTGAAAAAGCGTATCTTGAGATGACCGATCCTAAAAAAAACTAAAAATCCTCAAGGGCCGACAATAGAATTCTCTTTACGTCCTCCAAGGATTGTTTTGTTTGCTCTTCCATAGTATCCCCTGCAAACTTCCCAGTACTTCAGTCTATAGGGCGTTGCCCTGAAACATAGATCGCCCCTCCAATTTTGTTGGCTTGTGAATAAGGGGCGATTGCCTTGGGCGCGTTTTCCGTATTAATTATTTGTTTTATTTTGATCCTTTAATTTTAAAGCAAAATAGTCTTTTATACTATTTCAAATCATTAAAAGCTTCAGCAATTCTTTTCATAGCCTTTTCAATCATTGGCCTTGGCGAAGGCACGCAAATTCTTTCATAACCTGCCCCTTCTTCACCAAACATGCTTCCACTTTCCAGAATAACATTGGCTTCGGTATATATTCTTCTCTTTACTTCTTCTGGCGATAGTCCATAGGCCCTGAAGTCCATCCACATGACATAGGTCCCCTCCGGTTTCACCACCTTAACCTTGGGCATGTTTTTCTTCAGGAAATTGTCTATAAACTCGATATTGTTGTCTAAATATTCAATAAGCTGTTCAAGCCACTCTTCACCTTCAGTATAGGCTGCGACAAGTGCCGCAATAGTGAAGGGCGACGGCATTTCATGACCCCTTTCTTTCAGGAATTTTTTTCTTAAATCTTCATTCCCGATTATAACATTAGTGGCGTGCAATCCGGCAACGTTGAAAGTCTTGTTAATTGCCGTGCAGGTGACGATATGATCGGTTCTATCCGCACATTTTACGATAGGATAGAACTCGTTGCCTTTTCTGATCAAATCTCCGTGAATCTCATCAGCAATTATTATTACATTGTTTTCATAGCATATATCCGCCAATTTTTTTAGCTCATCCCTGGGGAAGATTCTTCCGGATGGATTGTGGGGATTGCAGAGAATAAATAATTTTGTTGATTCTACCTTTGCCTTATTTTCAAAATCCTCAAAATCTATCGTGTAGTAGCCACCATTGTTGAGCAATGCATTGTTAATTACAACCCTTCTATTTTCCTCTATGGAACTAGTAAATGGCGGATAAACAGGCCTTTGTATTATGACGCCGTCGCCTGCATCCGTATATGCTTTTACGGCCAGGCCCAGCGCTTTTACCGTGCCGGGACAATAAATAATTTCGTCGCCGTTGATATCCCAGTCATTTCTTTTTTTAAACCAGTTGATAACGGCTTCGTAATAATCATCGGAAGGCATTGTATAACCGAAGATTTTATTATCTACGGTTTTGTGCAGTGCTTTAATTATTGGCTCAGCGACAGGGAGATCCATATCCGCCGTAAAAAGAGGAATAGTCTCTTCATCATAGCGATCTGTGAGACCGATACTTTTCAGGAAATCTCCAGCGTCCCATTTCATGGAATTGGTCCCACGTCTATTTACATACTTATCAAAGTTATACACCATTTGTCGCCAATGCCTCCCTTGTCAGTTGTCTTTCCCTGTGAATTATATATATTACAGCAACTGCGAATAAAATAAAATTTCCGATAATCACTTCTTTTGAAAGCCCGACTATCAAGAAATATGCCTGAACCAGATAAGTCGCTGCTGCCAAAATACAGAAGAGATACAATACATAATTTTTTACATTTATCTTAGAATTAAGCCACTCTTCTTTATAGATCTTTGGTATTTTAACCGTATTTATGGCGATAAACAGATTGAATAGATAGCTTGGTATCATTACTAATGTTACCAAAATGCTTAAATCAATATTGAGAACAATTGGAGTGATTCCAATTAGGAGAAAGAACCCCATAATAAAATATGGATAATCATATTTCTTATCAGTAACAAGAAATATTTTTGGCAGGTATCCATCCTCTGCTACCTGCATGACCGGATATCTCAGGCTTGCCAATGTAGCATTTAATGTACTTCCAAGCGCAAAACATGCACCGCCGATAATAAAAATAATAAATAGCGGGTAAGGTAAAATTGTTTTTGCGACAACACCTAGACTTTTAAATGCAACTTGTTCGTAAGGAAGGACTCCGGCAGCTACGGTTCCCATTCCAAAATAAATAAGACCTACAATACCGAATGTGATTAGCATCGCTTTTGGTAGAAGGCTTTTTGAGTCACCAACTTCCGAACTGTAGTTGATAATGCAGGTCGCCCCCTGGGCCGCAAATGTCAGAAGTGCGACAGCCCTGAAAAATCCTGAAAAACCTTCGACAAAAAATCCCGGTTTTATGAAATATCCCGGCTGGACCTGGGGTAGACCAAATAAAATAAACAACCCCAGTGACATCATCAGGACAAAAACAAAAACATTTTGTGCTCTTGCCATAAATTTTGAGCCTTTGATGCTGATCAAAAAAAAGAATAGTGTGGTGAGAACTGCAAAGACTTGATGATGCTCGCCTAAAACAGGTATCAGTTGCGACAGATAGTCAATTATAGAAATTGCCAATACTGAAATAGTCAAGTTAACGATTATATATATGTAGCCAATTATTGAAGACCATTTTTTCCCCAGCAATATAGCCGCCTGTGTTACAGGGCCACCCTTTAATTCAGCGACTCCCGAGATAAAAATTGCCGGAATCGTCATCAGGAATGATGCAAAAATTGCTACAATAAGTGCGAGATTTACACTTCTGCCGGTCATCGCGACACCAATGCCAAGCATTACAAATATTCCTGATCCGATGGTAGCGCCAACCCCCATCGAAACCAGATCAAACAATGTCATCTTTTTCTTCATCATATCCACCTATAGGCCCGGAAGAAAATATCTATATCACCGTCACCGTCATAATCGCCCCAGCTGAGTCCCCGGAATTCCGGCCCGGATTGCGGTAATCCAAACCTTGGGCCGACACTGGTGAAGACACCGCCCTCCTGGAGGTACAGCCTTATTTCTCCACCCTTAAGCGATACGGCATAGTCCAGATCACCGTCATTATCTACATCGCCCCATACGTTTGATAACGATCCTGCGACACCGAATAGATCCGCCTGAACGGATACGAAGTTCGGTTCTTCAAATTCAAGAGGTCCCGGGCCAGGGTTCGGTATCGACTGGCAGGCTGCAACTGCTGAAAAAGCTGCTGCCAGAACGACTCTATGTATTTTCATTTTTGCCCTCCAACCCATTGTTTACGATCGATCACAGTCCGTTTTTCAACATGCGCTTCAACCTCCCCACGCAATAACCATAGCTGACGGTATTTATTTTCGGACAGCATTTTAAGTTGATCACTATAATGTGTCGTTCCGGACTGACGCGAATTGCCGTAGCTCATCAAACCATAGGCCTTCACCGGGGTAGAGAACTCGACCATCGCCACCCAGGTTTCACCATGAATCGGTATGCGAATCCCCTTATCATTCGGACCCGACCAGGTGATAACATGAAATGAGCCGATATTACCGTACCCACCACTTCCCGGGACATCCACATCATCCAGAATAAACCGAGATACATCACCGTAAATGGGATCAATTGCATCGGAATGGGTTTCCGCATGGGCATTCATGCCTCCGGCGAAAGCATCCAGGTAGGAACGAAATTCAGGATCCTGAAGCTCATACCATAATTTTGCACGCTCCGGCACACTGTTCATCAGCCACCATTTGGTTGTGGCCTCATAGTCCGTTCCCCAATATTCCGCACCCTTCTCCCCTCTTTTACGTCGATATAAAAAATTAGCAGACACCCCTTTTAGGGGTGCCTGTTAACTTCCCTCTTCTCAGGTTATATTTACGGATAGACCAGGGGCTCGCCGCTTATGTTCACGCTCAAGGTATGAATCCATCTATATTTTCCATTGACCAGCCTGAACAAATGTGAATCGGGCATGCCATCCTTGCTGTCACCAAAGCGACAAAAGACATTAACGGATCCCATCTCTTCATCCACCACAAAGGTGCGGTCATTAATAAAAATATCCGAGATCGGTTTATCCTTTTTGCATGTATCCTTATACTCATTATCTCTATTTGTATACAAATCGCCCCCTTCCAGCCGCGCGCAGGGGGTGCCCCAGGGAGGGCTTATACTCTGGTCCGCAAACAAAAAATCAAAATACTGATGCCCGGCGTTTATCAGTTCCTCCCGGTCTACGCGTTCATCCACAGGAAGAACACGCCAGTCTTCAGCTTTTGAAAATTTAAGATAATCATCCGCGTTGAAGTACCAGTCATCCTTGTCGGTTACAAGGCTGTTTATCTCTTTCACTTTTCCCTTATCAACTTCAAGACGTGTTCCAATAACATATTTATGTCCACCTTCGGTTACGATTACTTCGGTAAATGTTTTGCATCGCCCTACATCGTAAATGCTTAAATGGTGCGCGACGGGTAAAGGCGTATTCCACAGACCTTTCTCTTTATCGATTTCACTCATGTTCTCCATGAATTTTACTTTATCGGCCAGGGACATTTTTGAAAGGTCACCGGCCTCTTGGGCGGCTATATAGCTCTCTGTTGCGGCCCTAAGCATATCCCGATCGCATTCGCAATCCGGTTCGGCTACATATTTGGGTACATCTTTTGTTACATTGGTCGGGTCCACGGTCAAGGTATGTATCCAGCGATATTTTCCGTCGACCAATCTAAATGTATGTGAATCCGGCCAGCCTTCCCCACTGTCACCGTAACGGCAAAATATGTTGACCGTACCCATTTCCTCATCCACCACAAAGGTGCGTTCAGAAATGACAAGTTTTCCGAGTATATCGAACTTCCGGCATGTATCCTTATGTTCATTTTCCTTATTTGTATAAATCTCGCCTCCCTCCAACCGCGCACAGGGAGTTCCCCATGGGGGGCGTATGCCCTTATCCATATATAAAAAATCAAAATACTGGTTGGCTGCATCAACCAGTTCCTGCCTGCTGACGCGGTCATCCACATGAAGAACTGGCCAGTCTTCTACACTGGAATATTTAAGGAACTCGTCCGCGTCAAATTTCCAGTCGCTCTTGTCTGTCACAATGCTGTCAATCTCCAGAACCTTTCCATTATCAACAGTAAGGCGGGTGCCAACAACATAAGGGTGTTCGCCTTCGGTAACAATCACCTCCGTAAATGTTTTACAGCGCGCAATATCGTATATGCTGCGGTGAAAAGCTACCGGCAAAGGCGTATTCCAGAGCCCTTTGTCCTTTGTGACCTCATTCAAGTTCTCCTTAAATTTTGCGTCTGATGCCAGCACCATTTTGGACAGATCTCCAGCTTCCTGGGCGGCTATATAGCTCTCTGTTGCTTCTTTCAGCATAGCCCTTGTGCATTCCCTTTCCGGAACAGTATAATAATATTTCCAGTCTTCATTCTTGGATTCATCCGTTTGCCCGGCATCGTCATCTTTCATTCCAGCCTGGTTAGTCGAAGCTATCTTTTTATCAGCAGAGGAATGAATGGAACAACCAAGCAATCCCGGACCAATGAAGAAGCCACAAATCAACATAACTATACTCATTTTCACTCTGATCATAAAACCTCCTAAATTGCGGATCTAAATCGACTGTCTAATAATTGGCTCAAGCTTTCCTGGCTTTCCGTGCCTCCCTAAGTAACTTGTCCGGACCGGCAGGGTCTTCGGGATAGGTCTTTGAAAAAAGCGATACGGAAAAAGGCTTTGCATATGACCTTCCGGGACGATAGTTGGACTTTGCCTGAACTCTATATTCAAGCTTTTTTATTTTCCAATTTCCGTCCTTAATATCTTTAACATAGGAAATATCATAGGTGCCGCCTTCCCACCATTTTACGATTCCCTCGCCCATTCGACGCGCCATGTCAACCAAGGACGAATCGGAGATGATAGGCGTGCCAACTTGAATGGAATAGGTGAATCGTGCTCTGGCGGTTTTTCGATCCGGCGAAACTTCAACCCTATCCTGCCGTTGTCCGATATCCGGCAGGATTCCCGGCATATGGTCGATCCTTTTCCCAGTCAATCCCGGTCTGAATTGATTCCAAAAAAGTCGTCTTATCCCACTGTTTTTACCTTTAAAAACGCCTCCGTTGAATACCACCTCACTGTCATTAGTAAACAGGTTTACAACCTCTTCATACAGACACCTGTCAATGAAGTTTTCATAGCTCTGGTGCAACAGGCGGATATTGGTCTCATCTTCAAGTATTCCGAGCTGTCTGGTCAACCGGTCGGCCCTGGACTTCAAGTTCGTACCACTATTGGACCTGGTTCCTGCAATGCCCGGGACTGCAGCAGCCAATACTGCGGACATGCCGACACCGACTTTCCAAATAAACGAACGACGCCCTTTATTTGGTTGCCTTGGGCTGTCGTCAAATTTCGATATCGATTTATGGATATTCATTTTACACTCCTTTCCTGCTTACCCCCGGACCAAAGTATTCTTTTATATCAAACTGACCGATATGGCGGCCAATTGCCCCGATCAGCTTAAGGACCAATCCTTCCGGGCTGCCTGAAAATCCGAAACCGAAATCATGGGATATTTTACGGTTAATCATTACGACCATCTCGTGACCGTTACAGGCCTCCTCGTTTACAGCCATTATGTAGACGCCGTCGCGGATCTTGACAAAAATGGCTGGCGCACACCACTGCATTCCCATTGTCTGGTCTTCGGTGAAAATGGTCCACGCCATGGAATGGGCGGTATAGAGGTGCAGGGCGGTACTCGTGTCAGAATAGGTCCATGAAAAAGCTTGGCCGACAAGTTCATCGGTAAATTTATGGCGTACATACTGTGGAGGATTCAGCCCTTCCATTTCAACGACACCGAATATGGCGTAGTAGGTTGTCTCGTTTCCGAAATATTTGGTTCCCATCCGAGAATGTATGCAGGTTGTAAGACCGTTTATAAAATCAATGGCAACCTGCACACTCGCGCGGGGCTTGCTGCCGGTCAGCAGATGACTGAAAAATATAAGCTTTTCGTCTCCTTCATAGGCCCGGTACTCTTCCTCGTGCCATTGGGCTTCCCCCTCTTCCTTATATTTGAGTTTGAACTTCTCATTGACTTTATAATGCCGCACAGGGCCTCCGTTGTCGTAGCGGAGGGTGAATTCCTTGCCTACCAGCATGTCGGTGAAGGGCATATTATACTGGACTTTCGTCCCGAGCTGGCTGTCTGCAATATTTTGAAATAATTTTGTTTCTTTCAGTGCCGCCTGGTGCATTTCTTCGTCGGACATGTGTGGAAAATCTCTTATAGGACGATAGGTCAATCTTTCACCTTTTCCGGGAGTTTGCAGATTAGGGCCTGCCTGGGCAAGCAGGGGGATATCACCATGTTCATCAAAGGGCTCTAAGCGTGCCAACTGGCCGACAACTTTTCCGGCTCCCCGGAACATATAGTATTCCAGCTCATCTTTCTCATTAAAACCAAAGCGCACACCTACCTGGGTTTCGGTGAACAAGTCCGCAACAAAAAGTGTAAATATACCGGAAAACTCACATTCGGTCCTGTCATAGATGAACATGTTATCGTTTATAAGCACGTAGTCTGATGGGCTGCAATAGCCGAGGTTATCCGCATGCCGGGTCAGTTCGATAAAGTTAGATGTGACTACCGAAGCGTAGAATTCCAGGGTTTCTATACCGGTATCCTGCTTCCAGTATAAGCCTTTGCCTTCGATCCTGTTTGTATGATGATGGCGTTCTTTGGGAGGCTCCTGTCCCTTAACTTCAATATAGCCGAAATATATCTGTCGCTGTACTTCCCTGTCAGGAACTATCAACTCTGTTTCTTCGATAACGGTTTTTTCTTTTCTACCGCTTGAGAGCCATACTTCAAATACAGTCACAAGTTTAGTCTCAAGATCAATAAATACGTTGTATCCCTTCTGGGTTTTTGGGATCATATGAGAAAAAAAAACCATCTGCTTCAGAGTAAGCGCGCCGTATCCGGCCTTCACCTTTGGGGCTCCGTTTTCAGAAAGGATCAGCTTGTTTTTACTTTTAAAAGTATAGTTCAGAACCGGCCCATCTTTAGTCACTATTTTATATGACTTCCCGGCAAGAGTATCCGAAAATTCGGACATGCATTTCGGACCACTTTCAGTGACTTCGAGTTTTTGGCCGATCTGCTTTTTCGTTAGTTGTGTGTACTTAAATCTGTGCATTGGTGCATTCATCTTTGACCCTCATTTTTTATAAGAATTATGCCTGTTGAAGTTGATTCAGCTTGACACCTTTAACGTTCCGGATAGAAATCCAGTAGCGCCTCTGGCATGCCGCCCTCAGTAAGGACGACACGATTGGTGATGAGACAGTGCCAACGAGGTGAAACGCATGTGGCTGGAAACCGGTCATCTTAAGGGTCAAGTCGATAATGTGGCAATGGACTCGAAAGCCGATGATTCGGACCATTTTCGGGAGTTCAGCCGACAGCATAAAGCAAAAATGATCACCTTCTGTCGCCAGGACATGGACAGGACGCCTGATCGCAAGAAGACGATCTCTTCCATGAAAAAAAGAAGCACAATTTAAATATCTGTCCAAGATATTTTCGAAGTTGGCCGTATTGCGTTTTTATAGAGCACTTGGGAATCCAGATTATATAGTATTTTTTCATTCCCATCGACCGTGGTTTAATCTTGAAGCATCGTTCATGAAAGCCACTCCTTTGTGAATTTGAGCGGTTCACATCTGGATGAGGCTTTCATTTCTTTCCATAATTCACGAATTCTGACGAGTCGCCCAGCAAAGCCGGGGGTTTACCTAAGAGCAATCGACTTGGAATGTCGAAGAACTATTCTTGGGATAAACTCCCCGGCCTCTGAATCTAATTTAGCGTTTAAAACGAATATTTTGCTCCCACATAGACCCTGCGACCAAGGACATCGTCACCGGGTGCAGCACTGCCAAGAGCGTTGGTAGTTGAATCTGCGCCAATAACCCTTGGTTCTTCGTTAAGCAGGTTGTCGATGCCGCCGCGCAATTCTATGTTGTCACGAATTATCCAGCGAGCAAATATATCAAATTGATTATAGGATGAGGTTACGCCTTTAACGGTGTCGGCAGCATTGGGACCTCTATCCAGTGTTGGCAAATACTTCCAGCGTAGGCCACCGGAGACCGCACCTGAAGCGCTCGCGTAGGTAAAGGTGGTAAGCGCTCGGTAATCGTAGGAAGCATTGACTACGGTTCCCGTGTACTCAACAAAGTCTGCTCCTGCGAATGGTTGTAACGAATATTCTTCGAGAATACTCACCACCGCATTCACACCCAAACGCCCGGGAAGCATATCAAGTCCGATGTCAGAGAACTCTGCACCCCAATCGAATTGAATATCGTAGCCCTTAGTTATTATTGCTCCCTGGTTAATGAAGGCTGCATCGAATTTGCGATCGGCACCCCAATCACCAAGCCCATTGCCTAAATACTCTCGATGAATGAGAGCGCAATAGGGGCTGCCGGCTGCCAATTCTTCGCCGGTGTAAGTGCCGGGAGCCGAGCCTATCAAGGCGTTGTACTGGGCATCCATACATTGCGAATATACCGTATCATGAGCGGGGACGTCAATCGCACCCTCAACTTCAATATCGTAATAGTCAACGGCAAGACGCATATTCTGCAATGCCGGCACCGAGAAAGGCGAATCGATAACAATCCCCAGGGTAAAGGTGTCGGCCGATTCAGATTCCAGGTTTGGATTACCCGCCTCTACTGCCAGGTCATAGGGAAACCACGCCGACTCACCCAACCCACCAAAGACGTTATACGCCCAGTTATTCGCACTGGCCTCCCCGGGCACGTACAGTGAAGCCGGCGCGCCATCGCGAACCATTAAGTGTTGACACAGAACCTGTAAATTATAGCGGTTGGGGTTTGCTTCTACATTGCCCCAATCCGGTATTTGAGACCAATTGCCGCAGGTATCCGGTGCGCCGAAATCGATGGTACTGGCGCCTTTTGGCGTAAACAACTCGGCGGAATTGGGTGAGCGGTTTGCTTTCTGCACACCCCCACGGAAACGAATCCAGTCGGTGACAGCCCAATCCCCCATTAACTTATAGGTCTCCACTTGTTCCCCGATACTGTAATCCGAATAGCGCCAGCCTGGTTCCAGGGCCAGACTTTTTATTAAAGGCAAGTCTTTGAGGATTGGGATTAAAAGTTCTCCATAAATCTCAGATGCATCGGTATTCCCCATTACATTCAATGGTAACGCAATATTACCAACGACATTGGCAAAATCCTGGAAGGCGTTATAACCGCTGTCGGAAACAAAGCTAAAATCTTCTTCGCGATAAGTGGCACCCGCCGCAAACTGAATGTTCCCGGACCAGGGTAATTCAACAATACTGCCCTGCATGTTATATTCAAAAACATTTTGTGTCAGTGTAGTAATGGAGTTCATACGAAGCGTCATGTAATCATCACAATCCTGACTGACGGTGGGCGTATCGTTGACACTGCCATCCGGGTTAAATATTGGAAGTCCACTCGTGCAGGAACCGGCAACGGATAGCATTTCCGGATTACTCCAGCCTTTGCCATATTGGTCAGCTGTAAGTATTTGTCTGGACTTTCTCAAACTTAGAAAACCATCGAGTTGCTGAGCATTAATGGTTGATTTGCCATGAGAAACATACGCTTCCCAGGTCCAATCATCCATGAACTCAACTCCAAATCCAAATTCACCGCGCAGACCACCGCTGACCTGAAATACGGTACTGGTCGTAATTGTTTGATAAGGCGGCAAGTAATCTACAGCTGCTTGGTAATTCCAAGTCCCATCCGGATCGGCCCGGGAATTTAACAGATCGGCCAACGCAGCAGGCACTGGATGATGAGCAAAATCAGCCCCCCCTTGACCGAACTCCGGCGAATCCGGATCGTCATACAGGGAGCTATAGGGCATGTCTACATTCCAAATGCTCATAAATTCAACTGCGTTACCAGTCGCGACAACCTTGCTCTCAGTATAGCGTACATCCATAAAGAACTCGATGCTATCCGTTAAATCAAACGTTGAAGATCCAAAAAGTGCATATCTCTCCATGGGTAGCTGCAAAAAGTTATGGTCGTAATTGATATAGGTAAGGTTACCGTTTGGATTAATTTTGTAACCAGATGCATAACTGATTGGACCCGTGTAAGGGTGGTCCGGATTTAACGGATCGTATTCGTCAAATAGGTTGCCGTTTTGATCAATACCGTAAGCCTCACCAGGTTGAAAAAAAGTATCATAGTTTGGTGGGTTACTAGTCGGATTATAGAAGGTTAGATTGGAAGTACCGGTTAAATCGCCATTAGTGGTACCGGGGTCTTTCCAACCATCGGTAACAAAATCACGATCTTTACCATAAACAATCTTTCGGTCCGAATAGTTAAAACCCAACATGATATGGCCGCGACTGTTGGCGAACCCGGACCCCAATAGACTGTTGAATTGAAACTCTTCGCCATCACCTTCCTGGGTAACGCCATATTGAGCATCGAATGTCACGCCTTGGAAATCTTTCTTCAGTTTTAAGTTCACGACACCGGCAATAGCATCAGCACCATAAACAGCGGCGGCACCACCGGTAATGACTTCAACTGATTCGACGGCCGCGGAGGGGATCGTATTGAGGTCGACCACCAACATGGCATTAATCGGTTGGACACGTTTACCATCAACCAAAACCAGGGTTCTATTCGTGCCCAAACCTCTCAGGTTTACCGTTGCTGCACCCGGTGCATTCGACGATTTAGGAAATGGCGTACCGGCATCACTGGATTGTAATTGAGAACCGGCTGAAACGAATTGCGGCAATTGGTTCAGCGCCGCTTCAAGACCGATATTGGACCGTTCTGAGAATGTATCAGATTTGATTGTGACAATTGGGCTGGATGATTCGTAATCGCGGCGAACAATTCGTGAACCGGTGACGACAATTTCTTCCAGCATGAACTCCTCGTCATCATTATCCTGAGCAATTGCTGCCCCACAGGCAAGTACCACGCTAATGGCAATGAAAAATTTTAATAGATGTGTAAATAGAGTAAGCCGGTTGTTTTTTTTCATTCGTTCCCCCCATATAATTGAAAAAAAGTTAATAAAGATATGTTTTCCAGTCCCTTCGCCACGAATACTCCGCCACCATCTGTTCGCTCCACTTCGAAATATCTGCCGTAACAACGCTCGGCGAGAAACTGACCGCTATAATATTCATTCGCCTATTCACTTGTTCGCTATCTAGCATATACAACACTAAGATTTCGCCTGTCAACAATTAAAGATAAAAACAATTTTTTATCTTAACTCGAGTCTTTTTTCGACCTAATTTGCTTAAATTAATCATTAAACACGAGAAAGCGTTGAGCCCCACGACACTTGCTATTGAGAGTCCTTTTGGCTTGATCTGTTACATCCAATTGCCCTACCGCCCCCCTTTCTGCTTTGACTTTTTGCCCTTTTTGTGATGCTTTCTACTAACCAATTCTTATTAAGTGAGGAAAATAGAAATGACCTTATCCCCTTTGACCGCCATTTCACCCATAGATGGCCGCTATCGGCGAGTCACCCATCCCCTGGAAACTTTTTTTTCCGAGGGTGCCCTGATCAACTACCGTGTAAAAGTTGAAATCGAATACTTTATCGCACTGCATAACATTCCTCTGCCCCAGCTCAAAGATCTGGACGATGTCGGGGTGGAAGCCATCCGCGGGATAGCCCTCGACTTCTCTGAAGCGGACGCCCGGGCGATCAAGGATATCGAAAAAATCACCAATCACGACGTCAAGGCGGTGGAATACTTCATCAAGGAAAAATTCGATGCGGCGGGGCTTTCCGAATACAAGGAATTTATCCACTTCGGTCTCACCTCCCAGGACATAAACAACACCGCCCTCCCCGCCATGCTCAGGGATGCCTGGCGGGAAGTACTTTCGCCCGCGCTCAAAGAGGTCATCGACGACTTGAGCGACATGGCGGACCGCTGGAAGTCGATTCCCATGCTGGCCCGGACCCACGGTCAACCGGCATCCCCCACCAGCCTGGGAAAAGAGCTGTTTGTTTTTGTGGACCGGCTGAACGGACAATTGAAACAGTTGGACGCCATCCCGTTTTCCGCCAAGTTCGGCGGCGCCACCGGAAATTTCAATGCCCACTATGCAGCCTATCCCGATATCGACTGGATCGATTTCGGAAACCGCCTGGTCAATGATGGCCTGGGGCTCTCCCGCACCCGGGCCACCACCCAGATCGAGCCCTACGACAACCTGGCCGCGTTCTGCCATGCTCTGAGTCGGATCAACACCATCCTCATCGACCTGAACCGGGATATCTGGACCTATATCTCCATGAATTATTTCCGCCAGAAAATCAAAGCCGGCGAGGTGGGTTCTTCCACAATGCCCCACAAGGTAAATCCCATCGATTTTGAAAACGCCGAAGGCAACCTGGGCGTTGCCAATGCCCTGCTGACGCACCTGGCCGAAAAGCTGCCTATCTCACGTCTCCAGAGGGACCTGACCGATTCCACGGTCACCAGGAATCTGGGAGTTCCCACGGGGCATATGCTCATTGCGCTGAAATCCCTCGGGAAAGGACTCGGCAAACTGCTTCTGAACGAAGAGACACTCCGAAAAGATCTTCAGGCCAACTGGGCCGTGGTTTCGGAAGCGGTACAAACCATCCTGCGTCGGGAGAACTATCCCGAGCCCTACGAAGCACTCAAGACCCTGACCCGGACCAACGATGAGATCGGCCCGGCGGCCATGTCGGCATTTATAGACGGGCTTGACGTTTCCCCCGAAGTGAAGGAAGAATTGAAAAGGATCACGCCTGAAAACTACACCGGTATCTTGCCATTTTGAGTAAAAGTATCCAGATGAACATCCATCTGCGGAAAAGCAATAGTGATGTTCCGTTCCGCGAACAGGCGATCGATCTCGAACCGGACATCGGTTGCGGTGGTCAGCATGTGCGTAATGGTGGTCCAGTAGCGAAGCTGAAAAACGAGTGCACTGTCTCCGAAGTCCGCAAACAGGACATCCGGCTTGGGCAATTTTAAAATATTGGGGGTCTTGTCCGCGACTTCGAGGAGCGTTTTCCGGACCAGTTCGATATTGGAGCCGTATGCTACGCCGACATTTATTTTTCGTCGCAACCGCTTGTCTTTAAAGCTCCAGTTTGTCACCTGGCTGCTTATGAATTCCGAATTGGGAATAATCAGGGATGCATTGTCAAAAGTCTGGACAATGGTAGCGCGGACATTTATTTTTTTGACCGTTGCCCAGACTCCGTTTATCTCGACATCGTCCCCCACCTGGATCGGTCTTTCAAACAGCAGAATAATACCGCTGATAAAATTGTTGAATATGTTCTGGAGGCCGAAACCGAGACCGATACCGAGAGCGCCCAGGGCGACGGTCAGCGAAGCCGTGTTCAGACCGAAAGCATGGAGCGCAATGAGAATGCCTATCCCCCAGACCAGGTAGGTACCGATGGTAGTAATCGATTCCTTGAGCCCGTATTCAAGCTCATTGGTATCCAGCACTTTCTCTTTCAATACATATTGGAAAACCCTCGCGACAAGCTGCGTAACGAAAAGAATCAACACCGCATAGAACAGGCCCATAAGGCTGAAGCTCATCTGGCCCACGGCAATCGAATAACGGAAGGCGTGGAACAATCCGCCGAGCAGTGTCCTGCTGGCGCCCCACGCGAACAGAAGGGAAAAAATGGCGGAAACAACCCATCCCAGCCAGCAGATTCTGGAAACAATCCACTGAATCGGCTGTCCCCTCTGATCCCCTTCCCACTCGTCCGTTTCAGATTCATGACGAAGCTGATGCCCCCACTCCCTGATCATCATAAAAAGAGTCAGCAATAGCAGGATCACAACCGCGCTCCGGGCGATTGACACCTGCCAATACAGTGCGAGGGCGCCATAGCCGGACAGCTCCAGCAAAACGGCGATCCCGAGGATAAGCGACACCACCGTCTCGAGAAACGTCACCATTCTTCTCCGCTGCCCGGCCCCCTCCCCTGTATTGAAATCACCCGAACGTTTCAATTTCCTGAAAAACAAGACCCCGAACAGGAGGAGCCCCATCCACAGGAGCAACCTCACTCCCGACAGGATGGCGCTGATATCGGCGGTAAGGTAATCCGCAACGGAATGGGTCACGGCTATCCACCTCAATAAAACGAACACCGCCTTCAGTCGAAAGAGAAATGGGGAGGGAAGCAGCAGTTTTCCTTCCCGGTCCGCCAGCGTAAAAAAATCGATCGCCCATCGGGAAAACAGGAAGGCGAGAAGTATCGAAACGACCAGTTGCAGCAAGGGCAGGCTGCCATAGTGGATACGCAGCGCAAGATATGCAAAAAGGGTGATGCCCAGAAGCGGCAGGGAACGCGACAGCATCATCAATCCCGTCCGGCGCCACGGGGCTTCCGAACAATTGGGGTGAGATTTCAACCGATCGCACAGCCGGCTGATCCGGAACAGGAAGATGATGACAACCACGAGAATGATCGCCCCTCCCACGGGCCATTCTCCATCGGGGCCCAGAAAGGTATCCAGCTCATCCTTCCAAAACGCCCCTGTCCCGGCAAGACGAATCCTCTCCCACGCCCGCCCGAAATCATCCCCTGCTTCCCGCCAGCGAAACACCGCCAGCAGCGTGTCGACACGCTGAAAAAGCGTCTCCTTTCTGCGTTTCTCGATTTGAGTCTTGAAGTGGTGTGAGAGATCTGCAAGCTCGGCCTGTATCTCCCCCAGGGCGCCTATCCGCTTTTCATAAATACTACGAAGTTTTTCGAGTATGGTTCGTTTTTCCGCCAGGGTGTCTATCAGCATTTTCAATGCCGAAGTCAGTGTTCGGAAGCTATCCTTTTTGGCGGTGTCGGATTTTATCCTTGAAAGCTGTTGCGTATACGATTGGTAATTCTGGTCGTTCTGCTGATAGAGCTGCTCGATGCGTTCTTTATTAAGGGTATAATCGGCCGTCAGGGCTTTGACGTTCTGTGTGGCCAGCCGGTTCAGGGAATCGGCCTTTTCGAGGCTTTTTATATCTTTGTTCTGGATCGACAGCAAATTGCTGTAGGTTGAGGCCTGGATGCGGTAGGCATCCATTTCCATATCGAACCCTTTTTCGATTCCCTTTGTTTGCGACAGCTCTTCCTTCAAATTCGCGACACTGCTCTGTTCCTGCTCAAGAGTCGCCGAAACGGCCTGTTCCAGTTCGGAATAAGGGGATTCGACGCTCTTCGCCGCGGCGTTTTTTTCAGCATCCGCCCCCTCACACAGGCGGGGGCATTGGTAGGCAACCGAAAAGACGAGTGCAAGAAACGCTGAAATAATCCGGACAAACCGTTTTGTCTTCAAGCTATTTCCTTAATTTTCCCCGTGTTCATAAATGGTCATGCGGTTTCGGCCATTCCGTTTGCTCTGGTAAAGATACTCATCCGCCCGTGCGATAACAGCTTCGGGAGTATCTTCAGGCAGGGCAAGTGTCGCACCCACGGAAATTGTAACTGAAAAAGGCGTCTGGAAATTTTCTATTCTTGTTTTTTGGACCAGCATCCTGAACCGCTCGCCGACTTTTCCAAGGAGCTGGTGATCCACATTCCGAATAATTCCGACAAATTCTTCCCCACCCCACCGGCCCACAAGATCATAGGACCGGGTCGAGGCCTGAAATGTTTCCGAGATGGTCTTCAATACCGCGTCACCCCCCGCATGACCGAAGGTGTCATTGATCCCCTTGAAGTGATCGATGTCCATGAAGAGTATTCCGAAATCGAGACCATACCGCTTCTTTTCGTGAAACCGGGCGGCCAGCTCGCCTTCGACATGTTTGCGGTTCGAAAGCCCGGTAAGGCCATCGATAAGGGCTAGTTTTTCAAGCTCCTTGATTTTATCCTGCAATGCTTTTTTGGAAGAGTTATCCGAGAACAATTCCGCCCCGCCGATAATATTCCCGGCCTCGTCCCTCAAGGGTGTCGCCCTCACCGACACAGGAACACGGTAGCCTCTCTTGTGATGCAGATAGACCTCCGCCTGCCGGGCATTTCCGTCCTCCATGGCGATTGCCAGGGGACAATGCCCTTCACATAATGTCGATCCCCGCTCATCGATATGAATAAGAATATTATCCATACATCTGGATCCCACCACCTCCTTTTCGGAATATCCGGTGATCCGTTCAGCGGCTTTATTCCAGTAAGTGATCTTTCGATCACGGTCGACAAAATAGACACCGTCCTGGAGACTTTCAAAAATACTTTTGTAATTATATTCCACGTATCTCCTCCACACGAAAACTGAAACCACCGGCCATCCGGACCGTCACTGGCCGGCCCTGGTCCTGAAAGCCATTGACAGAAAAAAAACAGCACCCGCAAGTAAAATGATAGCTGCTCCGGAAGTAATGTTATAACTGAACGACAACCAGAGGCCGCCGGTAGTAAACAAAACGCTGAGAGCAGTGGAAAGCAACATCATCCCGAACAGGGATCGGGCATATTTTTCAGCAATAAACGGTGGTATAGTGAGAAGGGCAATCACGAGAATAAGCCCCACCACCCGGATCATCAGAACAACGGACACTGAAATCATCCCCACCATCAGGAAAAACAGAAGATTGACTGGAACGCCGCGAAGTTGTGCAAATTCCTTGTCATAGGACATGGCGAGAAAACTGTTGTAGAAAAACATCACCAGCAACACATCCACCCCCCCAATCGAAGTCATCAGTAGAAGGTCCCCACCCGGAACGGTAAGAATGCTTCCAAAAAGATAACTCATCAAATCGGCGTGGTAACCCGGCGTGAGATCCAGGAACACAATCCCCAGGGCCATTCCCACGGCCCATATCACACCGATAAAAGTATCGGCCCGGTGCATGGCACGGATTGAAACAACCGCCATAATCATGGCCGCTGCAAGAGAAAATCCGATAGTACCCAGCAAATAGGGAATCCCCAGGAAAAAGGAGAGGCCGATGCCGCCATACGCGGCATGCGCAATACCGCCGGAAAGAAACACAAGCCGGTTCACCACCACCAGCGTGCCGATAACACCACAGATGACGCTGGCCAGAAGCCCCGCCATTAAAGCATTCCTCATGAATTCAAATTGAAGCGCGTCAATCATATTAAATACAGTCTACAGTCCTCAGTCGACAGTCTACAGGTACTGAATCCCGATCTCAGGTTTCGCCCCTCGTCCATCGTCCCTCGTCCTTCTGGTTTTTCTGTCATCCGACCTCCAAACTCCGTTGTTCTCCGACCTCCGACTTCTGACTTCCGACCTCTGTCCTCTACTCATGCTCCTTCAGCACCCTATGCGGCACACCATGCGCCACCAGCTCGACCGGGCAATGGAACATGCCCACCATGGCCTCGGTCACTTCGGGCTCATCGTGGTGATAAACCGTCTGGTTCACACAAGCTATGGATTTGACGTAGCTGGAGAGTACCAGCAGATCGTGACTGGCCAGAACGATAGTCATAGACGCATTGAGTTCCTTCAAAAGATTATAAAATTCGCTCTGCCCTTCCGAATCGATACCTGAAGTCGGTTCATCCAGGAAAAGAAGGGCCGGCTCCGTCACCAGCGCACGCGCAATCATGACCCGCTGGCGCTGCCCCCCGGACAGCTCACCGATTCGTCGATGGCAGTAAGCGCCGACGCCCAGACGATCGAGCGCTCTGTGGGCCGCGGTACGGTCCGATGGCGTATGCCAGGCCTTTCGGTTCCCGGGCCCCAGCTTCCCCATAAGGACGACATCGATGGCGGAAATCGGGAACAGTTGGTTAATGGAAACATCCTGGGGAACGTAACCGATGTGGTGGGACATTTGCCCGGGCGCCTTTCCGGAGACCCGTACCGATCCCGAGGTCGGTTGAAGCAGTCCGAGCATGAGCCTGAGCAGGGTGGTTTTACCACCACCGTTTGGCCCCATCAAAAGAAGGAAATCTCCTTCCGATATTTCCAGATTCACATCTTTCAGCACCGGGACTTTATGATAAACGAAAGACAGATCCTTTATTTCAACAACAGACGCCATGCTTTATCCCTATTCCGGCAAATCGAAAGGTGCGAGGGCTTTAAATAGTCTTTAATACCTGAAACCATTCATTTTGTAAACATCTAATGATACACGAAAATCAAAAACCCTATAGTCGTTTCCCATATCACCATCCTGCGCTCATTCTTCCTCCTGCTCTCTATCTCGCAGTCAATAATGACCAACGTCCAGTAACCAATGACTGATGATAATTTCGCGCCACTCCTCCCGACACGCGACGCCTGTCTTCTAACTGCTGACTGCCGACTGCTGTCTGCTGTCGTTTATATTCACATTGACAAAGAGGGACACCGTTGATAAAAACTTGAACAATATTATAAGAAACACAAGCTTTTCAATTTGTTGAAATAATATATGACAGGAAAAACAAACGGGCGTCAATCCACCTTCTCTCAAAGGGTTCAGATAGTAAATGAACTCGGACTTCATGCCCGAGCCGCCGCAATTATCGCTAAAAAAGCCCAAACCGCGACGTCCACCATATGGATTGTCAAGGAAAATGAAAAAGCGGATGCCGCAAGTGTTATCGATATGTTAACTCTGGAATGTACCAAGGGTTCATGGATTAGGCTTCAATCCGATGATCCGGAGGATCACCATGTGTTGCACGATATAATAGAGAGCATCCAATCCGGTTTCGGGGAATAGAATGGATATGGCAGACAACTTACATGATGAAATCAGGCTGTTCGGAATCGGCGGGTCTCCCGGGATATGCATCGGCAAAGCGTATATCGTGGATAAGGAAGGGGTGGATATCGTAAGCCGGTATGCCATCGAAAAAAAAGACCTCAAAGATGAAGTCAAGCGGTTTAAAGCGGCGGTCAAACGCTCAAAAGACGATCTGCTCGCAATTATCGACAACACCCCGGACACATTGAAACAGCATGCATATGTCTTTGAAACCCATCTTCAGCTTATCAAGGACAAAATGCTCTATGGCCTCACCATTGACACCATCGAAAAGGAGCGTGTCAACGCCGAGTGGGCCTTCAAAAAAACGATCTCCCACATAAAGGCCATGTTCCAGGATATCAGCGACCCGTACCTCAGGGAACGGGCCGAAGATATTGTCCAGGTGGGTGATCGCATCATGAGAAATTTGACGGGAGCCACCCGTGTCAACCTGGCCGACATTACCGCAAGGGTAATTCTGGTCGCCAGGGATCTGTCACCCGCGGAAACCAGCCAGATCAATCTCAAACGGGTCAAGGGATTTGTCACGGACCGGGGCGGCAAAACATCCCATACGAGCATCATCGCACGCTCCATGGAGATTCCGGCTGTTCTCGGGCTCGAAAAAGCCACTCGGACCATTAAGAACGATGACTTGATTATTGTCGATGGTCTGTCGGGTATCGTTATCATCAACCCCACCGAAGCGACCCTGCTGGAGTTTACGGAGCGGGATCAGAATTACGCCGCCCACCGGACAGTCTTCATCCGCGACAGCCACCTTGCCGCCGTCACCCTGGACAAGGTGGAGCTCAAGATACTGGGCAATATCGAGAAACCCGACGAAACAAAATCCGCCATATCCTATGGCGCTGACGGCATCGGTCTGTATCGTACGGAATTCCAGTACATGCGCCGCCCCAGTTTCCCGACGGA
Organism: Desulfobacterales bacterium; assembly: GCA_963677545.2. Lineage (GTDB taxonomy): Bacteria > Desulfobacterota > Desulfobacteria > Desulfobacterales > JAFDDL01 > JBECKW01. Next base: position 41,339 of record CAXXKH010000028.1, read on the forward strand.
AACGGAACTTTTCACCCACTACAAGGAGACAGTCGAGGCGCTGGCCCCGAAACCGGTCACCATCCGGACCCTCGACATCAACGGCGATAAAGCCATAGACGGCAACAACAAAAACAACCGTGAGGAAAATCCGGCCCTCGGGCTCAGGGCCATACGTTACTGCCTGAAAAAACCGGAGATTTTCAAAACACAACTGCGTGCCATCCTGCGCGCTGCGGCCTATGGTGATGTGCGGGTCCTCTTCCCGATGATCTCCGGTTATGTGGAAGTAATGGAGGCAAAGGCACTTCTCTATAAAGTAGCGGATGAACTTGAAGCAGAGGGTATCCCCCACGACAGAGACATCAAGATAGGCGTCATGATCGAGGTGCCTTCCGCGGTGTTTCTCGCGGAGACCCTCGCCGAAGAGGTCGATTTCTTCAGTATCGGGACCAACGACCTGATCCAGTATTCCATGGCCATCGATCGAAACAACAAGGAGGTAATGTATCTGTATCAGCCGATGCATCCGTCGATTCTCCGCATGCTGAAGCATGTGACCGACGTGGGCCGGAAAACAGGCACAACGATCTGTATCTGCGGTGAAATGGCCGGGGATCCGTTCTATGTTCCGGTCCTTCTGGGACTCGGTTTCCAGGAACTCAGCCTGCCGCCCCAGAGCATTCCGCCGGTCAAAAGCCTGCTTCGCGCACTCAATGCCGCCGAAACCAAGTCATTTGTCGATGAATTGATGGTCTACAAGTCGGCGCCGGAAATCGTCAAGGCGCTTATTTCACGCTATGGCGGTATCCTGGATGACAACGCGTATCTGGAAGCCGAGGCCAACAGTTGACCTTTTGGACAAACCCGACTAAAAGAGCATCCTGATTATAACAACCATAACAAGCAAGCGTACCGCTAACCGGAAACGGTTTAAATAAGGATTATATAAAGTTGACTCAGGAACGCATCAAAATGATCGCCCAGAACAAAAAGGCGAGACACGACTATTTCATCCATGATGAATATGAAGCCGGCCTGGTCCTCGTGGGTTCGGAGGTAAAATCCCTGCGTGCCGGCCGGGCCAATCTGAAGGATGCTTACGGGAAAATCAAAAACGGCGAGGTCTGGGTCTATCAGATACACATCAGCCCTTATCCATATGCTTATTATAATAACCATGACCCGCTTCGCCCCCGGAAACTGCTTCTTCACAAATATGAAATCAAAAAACTCTATGGCAAGCTCAATGAAAGGGGGATGGCGCTGATTCCCCTGAAGCTCTATTTCAAGGGCGGGAATGTCAAGCTGACCTTGGGAACAGCCACGGGTAAAAAGAAATATGACAAACGGACAACTATCCGGGAGCGGGACGAAAAGAGAAACATGGACCGGGAAAAGAAAAACTGGTGATCCGGTTAAAAAATGGTCGACACAGCACTGGCTGGCGATATGTTTGACTGAATACTATTTTGATGTAAATCAGATCAATACGCGATGTCGGAGGACTTCACTGATATTCCGACGGCCATCAATGATGCCCTGAATAATCACGACATGCCCAATGATTTGGTAGATAATTCGATGGTTTTTGAAAATGATTTGCCGACACAACATTTCGCTCAAGCCTTCAAGCTCCACCGGGCTGTGACCCCGTTCAGGATTTTCCGCCAGACTGGAGCAAACGACTGCAATCTGTTCTGAAAACATCTTTGCAGTTTCCGGCCTTCCGGCATCTTTAATATATCGATATATCTTGAAAAGATCCTGTCTGGCGCCTGTTGAGAATTCAACTGAATATCTCATTCTTCAAAGTCTCTGGATATTTTTTTGTCGAGTTCCTGAAGCACCTGATCAGCGGGAATCGTTTTTCCTTCTTCGAAATCTTTCTGCCCCTGGGCGATCATTTTAAGCAATGCCAGCGCTTCTTGAATACGTTCGTATTCATCTATATCCTGAATAACCGCCTTGGCCTCCCCGTGCTGGGTAATAATGATCGTACCATGTGTATCGTTGAGTTCCTTGATGACCTCGGCCGTATGGCTTTTTAGAAAACTAATCGGTTTTATTGCCTTTTTGAGACTCATATCTATATCCTTTTTTAATCTTTTAATAGTTTTTTTATAATCCATAAAAAGTACTCATGTCAAGATTCAACAAATAACCTCATCAGAATTTTTTTTAGTAAATTTTTTCAGTTAATCTTGACAAATCCCCAGTATCTGCTTTATTTTATGTTTATAAAAAATGTTCTTTCACAAGATGAGAACTTATAATCCCAACCTCATCTGCAATCCCGAAAAAGGATTGCGCTTCGACCAAATGGGGGCGAAACGGCTTCGACGGGGATAAAGAAGTTCAGGTTGCATACCGAGCGCCATCAGCTCGTAATAACGGTGGGAAATTAAATATAATCGCAGACGATTATAACTACGCCGTAGCTGCTTAGGCAGCTTCCGTTCTACCGGATGACTCCCGCGAATCCGGATAGAGCGTCGACTAGCGGGATAATTGGCTCCCCATTCCTGTACGGGAGTTGATGAAATTTTGCAGGATAGCCGGTCACGCATCGTGCCTGGGGGAGACTTGACCGGCGACAATTAAAACTCAGGATATGTATGTAGACGCCTGTGCGGAATATTTTCGGACGCGGGTTCAACTCCCGCCGCCTCCACCATTAACAAATTGATATTATTGAAAATACTGATTTGTGCAGAGCCCAAAAATCTGTGCAAACCATGTGCAAAATTTAATCGATAAAAAACCCGGTCCAATTCGTTGGATCGGGTTTGGTTTTTTTACCAAGGTTAGCATTGTCTCTCGATCATTTCACTTTTTCGTAATTGCCTATATTCTATACTAAACTTGAATAATACCAAGTACTGTGGTAGGTTAGCGTCTCTCATTTCAACATTTTCAAGAGATCAGCAGGCGCATTTTTGAATCCATCAGTGTCAGACTTGGCATTCAATAAAATAGGGTGAATATGTAATATTCTTTGGATTGATAATTTCTCAAAGGAAGTCACAATGGTTTATACAGATCCAAATGAACTTTCCGTAGTTATTAACGACTTTGTCAGCCAAAATGGTTCATGTTTATTTGCAGGTGCTGGTGTTGGGCAAAAGGCTGGCCTTCCAACTTGGAAACGTTATCTGAAACACTTGGCAACTGTGGCTTCAAAATATGAGCCTGAGACAGAAACCTTAATGAGGAAACGCATAGACTCAGGGTTATTTCTGAATGCAGCTGAACTTTTCAAAAAATGCCCTGAAATACCTAAAGGTGAAATATTCAAAGCGCTTGCTGCTCCTTTTGAAAAATATTCTGCAGAGGAGCTTCAAGCGCTTATGGTCCTTCCTTTCAGTGCTGTTGTTACAACCAATTATGACAGGTCAATTCATGACGCATATTTTAATCTTTTTCGCAATCAAGAGAGTTCTGGCCTTAATTTGACGGCTCCAAAATATGTTGAACTTGGCGATGCATCAATGAAACAAGCTCAATATTGGACAGATTTTTGCGGTGGACCCTGCGCGTCGGACAGTTTTTCAGGGTAGCTAAGCTCTAAGTCGGTTATGTTTTCCCTTTGTTTTGTTGTTGCTGTTCAACCGGGGCAACGTAAGGAGGACGTAGGACGACTGGAGTTGCCCCGGTTGGCGCCTCATCAAGCCGCCTGTTTCATGCGCTCTTTGAAATAGCATTCGTCGGGAGTCATTCTGTCCAACGACTGATGCGCTCGCTCCCGGTTATAATATTCAAACCAACTTCTCAAGCCTTTTTGCATTTCAAGGCCATTTTCAAACGAATGAAGATGAAGATAATGATACTTCACCGTCCACCAAAGGCGTTCAATAAAGATGTTGTCCAAACATCGGCCACGGCCGTCCATGCTGATTTTTATGCCATTGGATTTCAAGACGCCTGTAAATGCCTCGCTTGTAAATTGGCTGCCCTGGTCGGTATTGAATATCCCGGGGCGACCGTAACGTGCAATCGCATCCTCCAAGGCGGATACGCAAAATTCCGTATCGAGCGTGTTTGATATGCGCCAGGAAAGCACTTTCCGGCTGAACCAATCCATGACCGCTACCAGATACATAAACCCACGCCGGAGGGGAATATACGTTATATCGGAACACCAGACCATGTCCGGACGGTTGATGTCCAACCCCTTCAACAAGTAGGGATAGATCCGGTGTCCGGGATGCGGCTTGCTTGTTCTTGGCTTGGGGTAAATCGCTTCAATGCCCATCAACCGCATGAGTCGCTGGACATGTTTCCTGTTTACAGGAAATCCCTGCCTGTTTAAGTGATCCCGCATGGAGCGGCTGCCATAAACCGGTGTTTTCATGTATTGATCGTCAATCATCTTCATCAGTTCAAGATCCTCTGGCGATATCGGCTGTGGCTTGTAATATACCGATGATCGGTTGATGCCGAGAAGATCACACTGGCGTGTAAGACTCAGTCCCGGATGCCCCTTATCAAGCATCTGTCGGCGCGTTTTCGGGTCTACAGACCGAGCCCTTTGGACAAAAAATCGTTTTCCACCTTCAGTTGCCCGATCTTGCGGTAAAGCTCATCGACGGTGGTGTCATGTTGTTTCTTGGTTTTCTGCCCCTTGTCAAACAACTCGGCGGCCCCTTCGATCAGCTCCCGTTTCCAGTTTCCGATCATGGTGGGATGGACTTCATATTTTGCGGCAAGCTCGGCGACGCTCGCCTCGTTTCTGATGGCGGCCAGCGCCACTTTCGCCTTGAATTCCGGGTTGTACTGTTTCCGTTTCTTGATCATGCGAAGCTCCTTTCATGTTGTGAATTAGAGCTTAGCACACTGTCCAGTTTTTGGGGACCACCGCATTTTACATTGCCCGTGTTCATGGCAGATTTGAGATACCTGAAACCATAGTTTTAACAGATGATGATTATAGCAAGCTTCAAGAGGACGTTTCCTATCAAGAATTTATAGTTCATATTTTTAAAACTTATAAGTGCCTTTTTCTTGGTTTTTCTTTTTTAGATCCGGCAATCGAAAAAATCTTCAAATTAATTGATCGGACAATTGCTCAACCCTACCCAAACCTTCATATGGCGATTATACCCTCTGATGCAAATCCTGGTTTAACTTCAAAACTTTCAAACTTTAATATTCAGGTAGTTAAATATGATGCTTCAAAAAATCATGACATTCTGTGGAATGCTGTTAAAACAGCCCAAAGATCATTAAGAACAAATGAGCGGATAGCTCCCGATAAACTTGCAACAATAGAAGGACTCCACCGCTTTTTATCCAGCTGCTATGCTCGAATGAAATTAGGTAAACAAGCGGAGCCTCTCAGAGAAGTTGTTGTTCAGGGAATAATAGCTCAAACAATTGCCGATTCAGGAGCCGATGGAATAAATAAAAATGATCTTTTAGGGCACATAAAAAAATACATATCTCTCGATAGTACTCAGTTATCTACACTAATAGAAAACTCTATTGAAAGTCTAATGGAACAAAAGCTATGTGGAGTATCTGACGGAAAACTCACTTGCATAGTAGGGGATGAAAAACCATATGACAAAGTTATTGAAGAATTAGTTGATGGCGTTTCCAATCGTATGAAAGTGAGACATGGTGTATCTTCTAATAACCAAATTAAAGCTGCCATTGCAACAGTATTAAATCGTATTTTCCTAACACGTGGATGGGACTTGGGAGCACATTTCGCTGGGGGTAATCCTTTCAATACTTTTGATGATAGATTACAAGTGCAGACACTTCTTGAAAAATACTCAAAAAACCTTTCGCCGGATTTATTCAAAACGATAGCCAATTCGATTTTAAATTTGTTTAAATCGCCAGATACAAAAGAGTCGGCTCTTTTAGTGGATGTCGGCAGAATCGCATTCGGTGTCGAGTTAGTCTTAAACAATGCACGATCTACCACTGAACAAAAGATCATCCTCCCTGATATTTTATATTTAGATGCAAGTGTTCTTTTACCAATCATTGTTGACGGACATCCATTTAGAACAATCTACCGAGATGCAATTGAAAGATTGCAAACTGTAGGAAAAAAATCTGGTGAAAGAATAGATATGAGAACATGCTCCATGTTTTTAGAAGAAATAATACACCATAGAAGATCTTCCATTCAGGAAGTAAATGAACTAAAACTTGAAAATAAAAATAATTTGCGAAACCAGATAAACTTTTACGGGGCTGAAAACACGAATGTTTTCATAGGAGCATATGCAAGCTGGGTAGGACGATCCAATGACCCAATCGCTTATTCGAAATTTTTACAGGAAGCTGCGCCTTATAATACAGAAAAGGATCTTGAAAAATATTTGCAGACTATGGGTGTCGGCAACTTGGACCTAAATCTATCCAAATTCGAAACACATTATAATGCAATAAGAACGGAACTTCATTCAGCTTATAGTGATTATGAAAATAGTTCTATAATTTATCGGAAAAAGGCCAATATCCTAATTGATCACGAAGCATTACAATTGACCCAGCTATCTTTAGACATAAAAAATGGTCAAAAGCCGCTTTTTGTAACAGCAGACAAGCGACTTATGTCTTTGTTAAATAGGGGCTCATTAGAAGGATTGGAAAAACATCTTGTATCCCATTTAGGTCTAATACAGCTTATCGACCTTGTAATTGGTTTAGGGGATAATCCAGATAAAAGAGCTCTAGCAAGATTAATGTGGAGTGTCGAATATTCTGAAGAAGAGACTTCTATAATGAATTATCTTATAGATTTGGCGCTTCGATATGTTGACGAGGCAAAAACAATGGCGATGTGGGAGGTTGTTGATGAAATCGTCCAGAATGCTTCAAAAGAGGCTGAGGATGAAGGAATTTCACTAAGCTTGAAATATGGCTCTCAACAAGATAGGGCTCGTTTAGCTAAATTTCTTGATAGATTCGAAGATGATTTTTTTGCAAAAATGAATGAAGTTATAATCAAGTGGGAAAAACAAGATGCGAAATAGCAAAATCATATCTTCATTTATCCCTGTTTTAAACAATAAATGAAGTTACACATCACCATCAAAGTATTTCTTGTCTTCTCATTTTTTCCCTTTCATCTTCCCAGATTCAATCACCTCACCGCCCCCCTTAACCGTTTCAGCCCGAAACCGTGCCATTTCCAGTGCCGTGTTATCCTGTACCCAGTAAAAATTAAGGCAGCTATTTGAGGACTGATTGAATAGAGTATTATCAATAGAGATTATTTCAAGACAACAGACACAATCCGGTAAACCAATTTTAGTTGTTCAGCATCGGCTTTATCTAAAAGCGCATCAATCATTGGACGTCTGTTTTTAGGATTTTCAATCTCAATGCCGGTAAAAAGCTCATCGAGACTGACGCCTAACGTTTCAGCCAACTTCAAGACGGTATTCAGTGTGGGATTTTCCTTGCCCCTTTCAATGCTGGACAAGTACTTTGGATTGATCCCGACCATTTCAGACAAGCGTTCTTGAGTCACTCCTTTTTTATTCCGGATTTCCTTTACCCTTACACCGAGCATTTCTTTATTATCCATAGTGAACTCCCTTTTGTATGAATATTCCAAAACAAAGGGATTTATAGTACAGCCCTATGGACGGTATTTTGACTTGATTTTCTGTCCGTCACATGTATTGTATGGGTCATACATGTATATTATCGTTTAAAATAATACTGTTGGACAGATAATTTCTGCTATGGCCGATAAATTCCTAATAAATTCTGACACGTCCGAGGTGAATCCATGAAATTTTACAGTATTCTAACCCTGTTTTTTGTCCTTTTTCTATTTAATGTTAATGCTGAGGCTTTTTATCGTAGAGGTTCGATAAACAGGGACCTTGCGTATGATTACCTTGAAGTCATTTTTGGTGATTTTAGCTCCAAGGTGACGGGAGTCCTTTACAATAAAACTCATGAGGCCATTAAGGTAGATGGCGAAATTAAGTTTTGTAATAATTTCGATGAGGTTTTAGCCAGCGCATCCATCTATGAAACAATTCCTCCTTCTGAAAGTTTTCGTTTTGAAGAATACCTTAAAGGTGAGTTATATTCAGGCATGGAACACTTGCTTCATGTTGAGTGGGAAATAGAGGATTATTCTGAGAAAACTAAAAGTCCAACAAGTTATCCCAAGAAACAAGAACAGAAATCCATCGGACGATCAAACACATGGGCTTCAGATTCTTATGTCAAGGTTGCTGGAGTTGGAAAACATAGTTCAGATCAATTCGAGCTAAGGACCGGCCTTTACATCGTGAAAACCAATCATGATGGAGAAAGAAATTTCATTGTGCAACTGTTGCATGATGACGGTAGGATAGAAAGTTTATTTACAAACAAAATCGGCCGGGTTTCTGAATCAAATGCATACAAAATAGACAAAAGTGGATATTATTTGATTGATATTACTGCTGACGGCGAATGGACAATAACGATGGAATACCAAAAGCCGAGAACCGTCAACCAGAAAAAGAAAGCCGATCAAGAATCAGCGGCTAATGAATCCAGTAGAGCAGGTTCAGCAACACCCATTGAGATAGAACTTAAAAATGGACGTAAAATGAAAGCCAGTTCCTATTCAATGTCATAAAGTTAACGGCAGTAGTTAAATTTTATTGATATTTTAGCTTATTATGCTATACTGACACCAGTTTTAACCGTGCATTATTCATTTCGAAAGGAGAAATAAATGTCCGAAACGCTTCAAAAGCAAAGCAATGTTGGCACGGAGCCTGCTTTCCAAGATATGTGCCAAAACTGTTGATTATCTCAAGAAGATTCTTCACTCAAAAGACTTTGTCAATCGGCACAAAAAATCTGAAAAAGATTTTACACGAAACCGAACTCTGCCGTTTCAAACACTTTTCCTCTTTTTCATAAACTTCATTAAAGGATCATACCAAGACGAATTGGATCACTTTTTTAAAGCTTCATTCCGATTAGATGTCCCTGTCGCCTTGGTTACCAAAATGGCTCTTTCACTGGCACGCAGGAAACTCAAGTATTCCGCATTTATAGAGTTCAACCGCCACTTGCTTGAGTTTTTCTATAACAACTACAAAACCGTCAAAAAATGGCATGGATTTAATTTACTGGCAATAGATGGATCAACTTTAAAACTTTTTAAATACCAAGAAATACGAGAACATTTTGGCGTAATGAAACCCAAGAACGGACCTGCATGCCCAATGGCTCGTGTTTCACAATTATTTGATGTTTTGAATAAAGTCACAATCGAGGCATTCATAAAGCCATACAATGTCGGCGAAAGAGAACTATTGCGAGATCATATGCTCAACTTGCTCCCAAACGACCTTCTTTTATTGGACCGTGGTTATCCGGCTTACTGGGTTTTCAACCTCATTATATCTCAAGGCGGTAATTTTTGTGCCAGAATCTCCAATAAATGGAAGATTGTTCAAACCTTCATCGAATCCGGCCTTGATCAAGATTTTGTTGATATTGATGCATCATATCAATCCATCAAAGAATGCAATGAGATGGGCTTGGATGTTGCGCCACTACACTTGCGCTTAATACGGGTTGAACTCGATTCAGGCGAAATTGAAGTTCTAATCACTTCGCTTACCGATAAAAAGAAATATCCAAAAGAAATTTTCAAAGACCTATATCACAAGCGTTGGCCGGTAGAAGTTGATTACCTTTTCATGAAAGAGCGTGTCGAAGTCGGCAATTTCTCGGGCCAATCCGAGTTGTCCGTTTATCAGGATTTTCATTCAAAGGTGCTTGCAAAAAATCTTGCTGTTGTTCTCTCTTCTCCAGCACAGGTGTCTGTAGAGTGCGAAAGCAAAGAAAAAAAGTATGAATATCAATTAAACATGACGCAGGTGTTTTCAAAATCCAAAGATACGCTCTTTTTGCTTTTTGAAAGGCCCCGCAAAATTGTAGTAAAAATAATCCAAGGCCTTCATGAATTATTTTCAGCGGCAACCGAACCCGTTCGGCCAGGACGAAAATTCAAACGGAAACACAAAGTTAGTAAACGTGAGCACTACATGAATTACAAGCCTTGCCGTTAACTTTATGACATTGGACATGAAATAGCTTATAAGCATACGGCATTTGACGAAGGGCGGAAAGCAATCTCATTTAAAAACTGGAAGGGTTGGCTAAAAACTACAGGCAAAATTTTGGAGGCAACCAAAAATGCTTGTGCTCCAAGTATAAGCTCAAATTTATTGGTACACCAATATGGTTCAAAAGGTAATTCATATGGGGCTTTGTATCTTGTAGAAACTGAAAACCAAATAAATGAACTCGAAAAAGAGCTATATGATTTTCTGTTGGGTGGAGATTCAGATCCGGAATCACTCGGTATTAGGTTTGATAGATTTGCAGCTTATTTGCGTAAAAATAGGTTGGGGTGCAAATGGACTTTCGTTGCCTATTTATGTTTCCTTTTAAATCCAATTCTGTATTTTGCGGTGGACCCTGCGCGTCGGACAGTTTTTCAGGGTAGCTAAGCTCTAAGTCGGTTATGTTTTCCCTTTGTTTTGTTGTTGCTGTTCAACCGGGGCAACGTAAGGAGGACGTAGGACGACTGGAGTTGCCCCGGTTGGCGCCTCATCAAGCCGCCTGTTTCATGCGCTCTTTGAAATAGCATTCGTCGGGAGTCATTCTGTCCAACGACTGATGCGCTCGCTCCCGGTTATAATATTCAAACCAACTTCTCAAGCCTTTTTGCATTTCAAGGCCATTTTCAAACGAATGAAGATGAAGATAATGATACTTCACCGTCCACCAAAGGCGTTCAATAAAGATGTTGTCCAAACATCGGCCACGGCCGTCCATGCTGATTTTTATGCCATTGGATTTCAAGACGCCTGTAAATGCCTCGCTTGTAAATTGGCTGCCCTGGTCGGTATTGAATATCCCGGGGCGACCGTAACGTGCAATCGCATCCTCCAAGGCGGATACGCAAAATTCCGTATCGAGCGTGTTTGATATGCGCCAGGAAAGCACTTTCCGGCTGAACCAATCCATGACCGCTACCAGATACATAAACCCACGCCGGAGGGGAATATACGTTATATCGGAACACCAGACCATGTCCGGACGGTTGATGTCCAACCCCTTCAACAAGTAGGGATAGATCCGGTGTCCGGGATGCGGCTTGCTTGTTCTTGGCTTGGGGTAAATCGCTTCAATGCCCATCAACCGCATGAGTCGCTGGACATGTTTCCTGTTTACAGGAAATCCCTGCCTGTTTAAGTGATCCCGCATGGAGCGGCTGCCATAAACCGGTGTTTTCATGTATTGATCGTCAATCATCTTCATCAGTTCAAGATCCTCTGGCGATATCGGCTGTGGCTTGTAATATACCGATGATCGGTTGATGCCGAGAAGATCACACTGGCGTGTAAGACTCAGTCCCGGATGCCCCTTATCAAGCATCTGTCGGCGCGTTTTCGGGTCTACAGACCGAGCCCTTTGGACAAAAAATCGTTTTCCACCTTCAGTTGCCCGATCTTGCGGTAAAGCTCATCGACGGTGGTGTCATGTTGTTTCTTGGTTTTCTGCCCCTTGTCAAACAACTCGGCGGCCCCTTCGATCAGCTCCCGTTTCCAGTTTCCGATCATGGTGGGATGGACTTCATATTTTGCGGCAAGCTCGGCGACGCTCGCCTCGTTTCTGATGGCGGCCAGCGCCACTTTCGCCTTGAATTCCGGGTTGTACTGTTTCCGTTTCTTGATCATGCGAAGCTCCTTTCATGTTGTGAATTAGAGCTTAGCACACTGTCCAGTTTTTGGGGACCACCGCATTTCCCTGTTTTACCGGGTCGCTTCCAAAAACTTATGAACTATTACGGCATAAATGAGGAATTTTCAGGAAAAGTCGAATGGAGTCGATACTTAGTTTTATTGAGTATGGCAGAGCAACTAAAAGAAAAATTGTCTATTTATGGACAACTAAACGCAATCCATATTCAGTCCTATATTTATGTAGTCTCCGGCCTCTTAGATAAACCTCATGAGGACAAGCCCCAAATTGTTACTATTGATTTTGAAAAGGAGTTAATGAACAGGCAGCAAAGAGCAGCAGAGAAAGAGCGTATCGGATTTATTGGCGAACAATTCATCTTAGAGACTGAAAGGGAAAAATTGAAGAATGCTGAGCGTCCTGATCTTGCTGAAATGGTAAGATTGGTTGCCGCTGAATCTTCTTTAATTGGATATGATATCCTATCTTTCAATGAAAATGGTGATCCTATACATATTGAGGTAAAAACAACTACAAGGGAAAAATCACTCGACGATGGTTTTTGGTTGCCTGAGACAGAAAGATCTTGTGCAAAAAACGATCCGGCCTGGACGATTTACCGGGTTTGGGCGCTAAACTCATCCCCGTACTATGAAAATTTGGGAAATATTATTCAAAACCCTACGAACTGGAAAGTGAGCCCGTCATCTTGGTATGTGTCTCATAATCAACCGGCTGATTAAAAATAAGCTGTCTTTTTTAATATCGATTGTTTTAAGGCCTCGTTTATGGGTCGTTTGTTGAGACTTTCTATGAATACTTCTGTAGATAAGGCGAATTTACTCTTTTGGATTGTCAATAATCAGCTAAGTGTCACCTCCGGCCAAAAATGGACCCACCTTCCGGCGGAAATTGGACCCACTTGGCTGCTATAATGGTGAATGTTGATTCCGGAAATTAAATCACATATCTTAGAATGAGATCATGGCAACTGAAAAAAGACATTGACAAATTACACATTGCCGATAATGATAAATATAATAATGGTGCCGAATGAAAATTCCATGAAGAAAAAGGGCGTTGCCGCGCGGCAACCAACAAGACGGCACGACACATGATTAATAATATATTCAGCTCGTTACGCATTCCGCAGAATCTTCTTTTATTACCATTACGTCATATCACCCATACTTTATAACAGCAAAAGCCCGGTTTGACCCAATGTACAAACTCAGTAGTAATAGATTGTTTCAGTCTATAATCAAAGACGGCGGGATCTTTTTTTTTCTTATGGGCGGGGTCTGCATGCATGCTGGCTGGGTCCATGAAAACAAGAAACAAACAACTTCGAGATGGGCCCAAAAAACATCTCAAGTGGGTTCAATTTTTACCGGCAGTAGCAAGCTAAGTAAGACTTTGAAGACGTATCTTGCCAAAAATTATAAAATGCATTCGAATTAACCACTATACAGTTTGAATAAAGCTAAAATAATTGCAGCATACGCAGCTGCCCCTGCAATAATACCAATTGTGATGGCAAGCTTTTTCCGAACTAATGAACCAATTAGCTCTTCATAAGCATAGGGACTTTCTAACCGCTTTAGCCTTTCATCCATCCGGATCAATAATCTTTCAATATTCCGATATTCTTTTGAATTTGTAATCCTAAATTTTGACTCTAAATATTTAAGGGCTGATGGTTCAAGTTCAGACAACCGAACTTGTCTTGAAACATTTTCTTTCTTAGAGCTTGATTCGATATATCTTTCAAGAGCTTTTATGATCTCAAATGAGTCCATATTAGAGCCTTTTTGTAACTATATGAAAATATTTCTCCTTAGACATTGTGCAATCTTTAAGCTCACTGAACTCATCAACACTTAGCTTGAAAGATTTTCTGAATTTTTCGCCTACATAACCTGGCATGTCTCCTCTGCCATTTGAGTAATGCACAGGTAGCGTCTTTTTGCCATTAATAATAATCCACCCTGATACATGATGTTTTGAGCTTTTCTTCTGAATATTAAGTTTTTTAAATATTCGTTCCGCTTCTTTTTTTTTAATTTGCATAAGAATCATCCAGCAGGTTTGAAAGCATATGAAAGGAATTCCTTTATCTTTAGCCCAACTCCTTGGTAGTTATCGGTTTCGTCATGAATAATATCTTTCGCAAAAAGTTGCATGAGCTCAAGTAGCTTCTCAACAGCAATCTCCTCTGTTTCTCCAAAGCTATATAGAGATGAATGGCCATAAACTTCGGCTTCAACCGATTCTTCATGTTTCTTTATCCATATAAGAATTGGCTTTGACAGTGAATTTATTTTTACTGGATGCAATATCCTTAGTGTGTAATTTGCTTCACACAATATTTGCTCTAACTCCGAAGGGCTATCTGATCTAAGGATCAATTCTCTTATCTGCTCATATTCTTCTTTTTGAATGGAATATTTGTCCCTTAATACTGAAATCAACTTTTCTGTTTCTTCATTTTTTTCTTTCCGATGTAAAACAGCTCGCTCTTTTAGTTCATCAAGCATTTTGTTTATTTGATGTGCCGATTGAGCTTTATCGTACCAGCAGTCAAAAAAAGACTTTTCATCAGAAGATAGTTCACCATCTGCAAAATATGATGAGTAGCCACAAAGCGGTACATCTAACTCCAAATTCCTTACAAATCTCGCAAAAGCTATACCTGATTTATCAGATCCTGAGCCATCTAGGTCAATATCTGTTAAAATTAAATCTAATGATGGGGAAGAAAAGATACTTTTTATAGCGTCATCTGAATGGGTGAATGCAATTACGTTGCAACCTCTATTATTAAAAGCTTCCTTTTTTATTTGGATTTTATCTTTATCATCTTCAATCAGCATCACTAAAGGTGCAATAGCTTGGACACAAACGTCGTTCCCTTGAATCATTGGCATTTTTCTAATCCTTATCTATCATTTGGAATTTCTTTGTATAATACAATCTTAAAGGAGACCCCTCCCCTGTGATTTATCAAGTCAATTGAGCCTTTATGATATTCGATACTTTTCCGAGTTAAAAATAGCCCCCAACCAGAGCCTTCATCACCTTTTGAAGTAACATTAGGTGCGAATATTAATCTATTAAGGTTGTCTGCGTATTCAGAACACTCGATAGGTATTTCTAGATTTTTTACATCAATTCCCCCTGCATTGTCTTGGTAAGTCGCCGATATTTTTTGAAAATTTTCTGGATATTTATCAATAGTTAAAGAAATTGCCTTTCCTCTTTTTTTCGATCCTCTTTTAAAAGCATCCATACTGTTTAGTAAGAGATTTAGAAAGGCGTGCCGAAGCCAATCTGAAAAAACTTCTATTCTAGGCTCCTTACCGCAGTAATTAACACTAACATCTAGATTTGACAACCGACCTGATAATGCGCTAACAGCTTGCTCCCAGACTGTTTTTAAAGATTCAACTTTTTTTATCTTAACAGGTGGTTTGGTTGCACTTTTAATTTTATCAAGCGTTGATTTAACGACCTGTAATGTTTTTGAAAGCTTATCCAAATCATCTATCTTGTCATTTATTTTCTCTTTTTTTGCATTAATTAAGTTTGCTAAAATTAGTTGGCAGTTATCAATTTTATTTTTTGCCTCATGTCGTGCAGCTTGAGCTATTTCTAAACCCGTTAGAGAAACAGCAGCCTCATTATATCTTGCAATATCTTCCTTTGACTTATTAAAGTTTCGATAGTTCGTTATTGATACACCAATGGAATTAGCTATGCTTTCAAGAGATAGTTTTTCTGTGTATGAAAAATCATAATAAGTTGTAGTAGCAAAGCTCAAAACACCGAAAATTGTATTACCGACACGAATTGGAATAGCTACAAAGCTGTGAACATCTTTTAACAATGGATTCTCACTTATCCATTTTAACCCTTTAGCATTTGGTACAGTAACTGTTTTTTCATCTATGACTACTTCTAAAAATGTGGTCGGCATATTATCTTGATTATAATTAAAATCAGACAGTTTAACATCACCAAAGCCGCTTAATGCTAGACATTCTAAATTTTTTTCGGTAGTTAATTCACGCAAAGCAATTAGTTGCATTCCAGATGCTACTTTGATTATATTTAATATATTTTTAAAAAAGTCATGCCGCCCAATAGCTTCAAAATTTATTGGCTCTTGAATTTTTTTCAATAGATTATTTATGTATCGCCGCTCATATACAATAACCAGTAATGCTATGACATTATTAATTTTATCTATCCAGCTTTTTGATCTAATATTTATTTCATTTGTATAAAAATCCAAACAGCCAATTAAAGAAGATTTTCTGGTCAAATAAAAGGTTAATTTGTTGTCATTAAAAACATGGTCAGGTATTTTTTTATACTTACTAAGGAGAACTTCAGTATTTAGTAAAAGGGCATTCTTTTGAATTAAATGCTGATCACCATATGAATCATATAACTTTAACTTACCCGTTGATAAGGAAACGAAATAGAGTGCCAAGCAATCCGCTTTTGTTTCATATGAAAGTTGTTTTAAAATATTATTGGATAAAGTTATGTCATCTTCTATAAGTAGGGTTTTTATAATTGAATAATTGCTTAACATTATAAATTGCTTTCAATATAGTAATAAATGAGGATAAAATATTACCGAACCGTTTACAAAAACAATATTTATAAATTAAAGCATGTAGAATGATAACCTATAAAAAAAAATGAAACCGTTAAGAACAAAAGACTACTTGATAATTAATTCATGTGGACACATAAATAGCCCATACTTGTTGATAGAAAAGCTTGTAATATCTATAACTTGAATCTTTAAGCGCTAAAATAATTTTTCGATGATAAAAAAAACAAGTCGAAATGTCAAGTGAAATGTCTGATATGTCAGATATTTATTGAACGGATAGCTCCGATACTTTAGATATTTCTTTGTATAAAAACCTAATTCATAAAAGGGGGTATCCACATCGCTCAAGTAGTTAGAGAATTTTCAATATGAATAAAACTGGGGAATTTCATTTCCGGGTGATCGGCTCTAAAGGCCCGTTGGACAAGCGTTTTTAATTTGGTGTCTTTCATGCCGAGGTGGTGCCACTTAGCAATAACGCCAGAAAACAACTCTACTTTAGCGAAATGGATACCCCTATTCATAAATTCATTGTATATGCATTCTGAAACAACACCACACCTTGAGTGTCCCAATGCTTAATAGGTATTAATAAAAAAAAACAACAGAAAATTCTTTATAGGTATAAATCCGATGAGAAAGCATAGGTGTGATAGCGTGCAGAAACCGTGCAAAATCCCAAAAAGCAGTTTATATAACTGATTATACAGGATATTTAAACACGGTTTCGGGTTCAACTCCCGCCGCCACCATTTTTTTTATATATTCAGATAGTTAAACCCATCTATCCGATCCATACCGTGTCCCACCGGTATCCCTCTCTTGCTTCTTTTGCTCAATATAAGCAATTACCTTATCTACCATAGAATCGAGATCAATAATTGGCATCTCAGTTTTCAATTTCCTTTTCCTATTTAAGATGCTGAGTATAATCATTATACAAGTCCTGAAATCTGCTTTAAATGATAACTTTATCATACTCGATTCAACAAGGCTTTTAGAGTATTCGACAGCGTGTAACATTTAACCCTACGGCTCCATAGTCAATTACCACACCAATTTTTAAAAAAGACAAAAATTGGCATGGTAACTGATCCATTCCGCCTTTGATGGTTTTCGATATGCCTTTACTCTGAATTGAAAGGAACGCTTCGCTAATTTTTTTCCTTACCCCTCAGTATTTTTGAAGGGGATAAGGAAAAAAATTATTCTTTTTAGATGGGGTTGAATGATATTTGAGGGGATACGGCCTGGCGCGCCCTCGCTTCGTCCCTCAGTCCGGCGCGCCATAGCGCATCCCCTTTCTTTTTTTTTAACAACCTCATTTTTTTCATCACGCCGTTATTTTTCCAATCTCCGGCTGCCTTCACATAGGATTCAATTCATGTCGCTCAGCTTTTTTAATTTAACGAATCTATATTGATATATTTATGATGACTGCAAATTCCACACTTTGGCAAATCCTCATGAAAAAACTTATCCGCTAAATTTTTTGACTCCTCGTCAAAATATCCCCCAAATGCTTCATAATAGCTGCACAGCACTCCAAGCGCACCCAACTGATATTGAAACCGTTCAGGACTTTCAACATCCTCCATAATAATATTATCCATCATTACTGTGAAAAAATTCTGTATCCTCTGCCTTTCTTTAGTATCCATTTTCTATCTCCATATTCACATGCGATGTCTTAAACGGGTTATGCCATCATATTCATCGGTCCATATTTTATTTTGTTTTTCATTTATATTCCTCTATGATATGTTATTCTGAAAATGGAGGTGCCAAATGGTGGGACTTAAAGAACTGAATCCCCAATATATAACCAACGAAAACGGCGAAAAAA
This sequence comes from Desulfobacterales bacterium, assembly GCA_963677545.2. GTDB lineage: Bacteria > Desulfobacterota > Desulfobacteria > Desulfobacterales > JAFDDL01 > JBECKW01. The sequence continues at coordinate 59,530 of CAXXKH010000028.1, forward strand.
TTTCCGTGGTTTTGTCCATGGCGAAATTTGAGGAGCTTCTTGAAGACATCGAAGACCTGGCCGCAATCGCTGAACGCCGTGAAGAGCCGACGATTCCCCATGTTGAATTCATCAAGGAACTGAAACAGGATGGCATTATATAAAATCGAGTGGAAACGATCCGCCACCAAAGAACTGAGACAACTTCCAAAGAATGCCATACAAAAAGCCCTTTCAATCGTTGAAACACTGACCAACAATCCTCATCCCAACGCCTCTAAAAAGCTGTCGGGTACCGACAATACCTATCGGATTCGTTTTGGGGATTACAGGATAATCTATAACGTGATGGACCAAGTTTTGATTATTGAGGTGATCCGCGTCGGGCACCGAAAAGACATCTATCGTAACCTTCCTTAAAGCCCGTGTACCCCACAAGTATCCCACTCAATTTATACATTGCTGTTTTTATAGCAAATATTATATAGGTCGTCGGGTTCAACTCTCGCCGCCCCCACCACGCTTTTTCTTGTTATATCAAATATTTATTCTTAACATGAGCGCAGTCCCCAAGCACACTTCTCCCGGTTTATTGACTGCTTTGTATCAATAGAGGAGTACTATAGATCTGATCAGTGAAATGCATGACCACTGGTCTCACAAGTTCACTTATAATAATCATACTGTTGACAAGGTGTCGCAAAAGTGTTACACGTTTCTCTGCATCTTGAAAGGAGTTAAACCATGCCGACGAAAAATCCAAGAGTTAATATAGTCGTTGAACCACCGCTATACGGCATTATGCATGACTTGGCTGCCGAATCGGGTGTTTCAATGTCAACACTTGCACGTGATTTAATTCGAGAAGCTCTTGAACTAAGGGAAGATGTCGCTATCGGCGCCTTTGCAGAAGCAAGGATGAAAACATTCGAACCGGATTCAACCCTGTCCCACGAAGAAACGTGGAGTTGATACGTGCCATTTTATTTGAAGTATCATCCAGCGGTTCGAAACGAAGATCTGCCGATTATCGACCGCCGAATGAAGGATAGAATTCGAAAAGCAATAGAAGAACGTCTACAAATCGCACCACATGAATATGGTGATCCTCTAAGAAAAGACTTGAAAGGATATCGTAAACTTCGAGTCGGTGATTACCGGGTGGTTTTCAAAATTTCGGGATCTGATGTATGGATTCTTGGAATCCGGCATCGGAAATCGATTTATTCAGACATTACTACAAAGTTATAATGCTAATCCCATGCCTGTAATAATCACCTCAACCCCCCCTGTAACAAAATACCGCCCCTGGCGAATAGAAACAGCAATCGCATTCCGTTCACATATAGTTTTTAGTGCGCTAATCAAGGTTTGATGGCCAGGTTCTCTCTCTGGAGGGTGTTTTTCAGATTATTTTTTGTATTTCAAGTATGTTAGCTTGGCCCGCATAGATCCGTCTTGTCAAATGTTGAGGCCTATTCCCCGGGCAGTTCGGTTCTTTCTAATCACTATGATTCCTTAAAAGCATGTTTTTAGGGGCAAAAAGGTGCTTTTAAGGCCTAAAACACCCTATATTTGGAGTTAACCTGTTGAATTAATTTCTATCTGCTTGGTCCGACCCCGATTAAATTCCACTTGATCTGCCCCAGCCACACTGCCACCACAAACCGGATCAAACATACCCCGGCGGCAGATCCGATGATTCGATTTCATTTTTCACCTCTGTGACAATCGCCTTTGGAAACATACGAAGCTCTGACGAGTCAAATTTCAGATTCGGAAGATAGAGTTGTACCAACCTGAATACAGCACGGGCCTGGGCGAAATCTCTTTTCCGCTTGATCGGTTCTCGGTCGTTCTGCCTGCTCAACCAAAGCTTATGAAGGGAAAAAGAACGCGGATCAGGCGCCACCATGGTGGCGGGGAAACCGTCCTCTCCGACAACAACATGCACGAATTTCGGGGAAGATACCAACCATTGCAAATTTCTGATTTCGGCCGCTTCCAGATCCTTATCATCCCCCATCCGCCGTTTCTCTTTCGTATGGATAGATTTCGGCTCCGGTTTCACCAGATCCACCATATAGCCGGCCCGGTTCACCGCTCGAAAGCCTTTCTCGCCGATCATATCGAACGATCGATCCGCTTTACGTAAAATATCCATCAAGCCCTTGGCTGCGGCTGGATCCGCCGTAAAAAAACGCAATCTGGACCGAACGTCCCAAAGTATGTCCATATCCCGGGTTGACATCAGGTCGCTATCGAAAAAAACGCCGGCCGCCGCTTCGTAAGCGAATAGTGCATTGGTACCGATCACTTGAAGATTCCGTCCAAGCAGCTTATCCTGTTCAAAAAGCCTCAGAATGGCGGTGACCAGCCTCGGGACACGTGCAATCCTGGCAGCTTTACAAAAACGGGCCTGTTCCTTCATACGGGTTTGCAGATGAAGAAGCTTCTCCCTCAGTTCCTTCTTTTTACTATGGAATTCGGCATGAATGGCCTCGGTACTTGCAGATCGAGGCCCTAGGCTTTTCCCGTAACCGTATCGATCCAGAGAGCGAAACAAGTATTGCTTCCCCTTCGCCTGTTTCCAGTGCATGCCGCCCCGATAGGATCTACTCTTCATGAACACATCCAGAAAAGCGTCATGCAGCTGACCCGCATCGACAAATATTCGCCTTTGCTCATTTGACATTTCCATGAATTGCATTGGATTTTCCATCATTCTATTCGAGTCGTTTAAAAAAAGGAAAACCGTTTAGAGATAACAACCTTATCTCGCAACGCTGCGAGGTTTTCCATCAAACCAAACAAACAATACAAATGAAGGAAAACCGTGCGAATGTCAAAGGCTTTCTTATATTCGGGTTTCAGGTCACGGTTCCCGATAAACTGTATCGGGATCTTCGGCATGGTTCATAGGTTCCGGGCCGGCAAATGGAAACCTCTTTTCTGTTCATCGTTCCAGCAGCAACAGATAGGCCTCGTTCTCTACAATGATACTTTTGAATCTTCCCTGAAAAAGATGTCCGTTTCGGTTGTTAAACAGATTGAACTTTCTGGTATAGGCAGTTCCAAACCACTGCATTCCTTTGGACAGGTTCGCCTCGATAGTTTTTAAAAGCAAATGATAATGATTCCCCATGAGAACGTAGGCATACACCTCGATGTTGAACCGGTCGGAGAGCTCTTGAATCAGTTCAATGAACAGGGCACGATCATCATCCGTCAAGAAAATATCCTGCCGACCGTTCCCGCGCGAAAGGACATGATATAACGCCCCCGGATATTCTATCCGCCATTGCCTTGCCATAAGAGACCTTATGCTGAGTATTTATCGTTTGTCAATATTTTAGTGCGCTAATCAAGGTTTGACCCCACGCCCCGCACTCATCAGCATGGCAGTCGTTCGGATTGAACGATCAATCCGGCCGGAACGTGAAGGTGATGGTTAAGGCGAGATTCTGAACAGTGATTGCATACGGACCGATGTAAGGTGATATCCGATGCCTCCCGAAAGTGCGCGTCAAAACAATCTGACAAGCGCATCTTCAGGAGAGCATCGGATCTGTTGGGCCAAAGGTTTGCCCGAACTTGTGATAAATAGCTGGCAATAATGGTTTGTTATTCACTCGGTTACGATTTTAAAATCGGGAGTCAGGCTTTGCCAATATTTTTTAAGATTTTTCTTATGCGCTTCCGGCATCGCAAGATCTTTTAATAGAGATGGCCACGTATCCCGTGCTTTTTCAATCGTTTCGTAAAGACGTCCCCGGATGATCAGCCAATCGATATCTGCCCTTTTTGCCAACGTTTTAAAATGCTTTAGGGTTAATCGGTCTGTCTTTTTTTCTTTCCCCAGGTTCAGCGCAATCGAGTCATCGCTTTCAATATAGGCCCGGGTGAATACAATATCGTAGGCAGGCGACAATGATGGATGTATTCCGTCTTTATAGAGGACGCTCCAGTTTTTGATGTGTGCGTCGCAATTGCCGATCATTATGTTGACGGCCAGTCGTGCGACAAACTCCTGAATTTCCGGAATTGAATCCGGAAACGTATGGAAGATTGTTTTGGCAATCGTATCATAATTGGTGCCGCGATATTTGTCCGCGGGATACAGGTCAAAAACCTGGGCAAAATCTTCAGCATGAACTCTTTCACCCGCATCCCTGTCAAATCTCTTGATTGCATAAGCGTATGGTTCATCAGGCATTTTAATATCAGGTAACCCGGTAATGTGCTCAAGGTTTATTAGTTTTATTTCCGGGATAGTAATACCCGCGGCCTCAGCCAGTTTCATGCTGGAAAATTCATTCAGGGGGACCTTAAAAAACCTGCTGGAGGGAACTTTAACGATCCAGGTCCCAACATTCTCGCTTTTTGAAACATGGAATGCTTCTCCGACTTGAAATACGGAAAACTTCATTAGCACACCCGACAACGAGAAATGATTGGTTTCTGTAGATTCCTTTACTTCGGGCGTGATATGAACACGTCCTTCCAGTGCATAGGGGGGAATTTCGTTGGATTTTATCTCGACAGCTGACAGGGCTCCAGGCAAGTCTCTCCCCAACCGGGCAAGAAGATCAAATTCGGCATCCGTATGCACTTTTAAGTTCCGGACAACATAATCCCGCAACTCGCCTTCCGGAAGAAGATTTGAAAAAATGGGGGGTAATTTAACACGGCTTTTGAGCTGGGTCCTGAACGCATCATCCGGCTGATTGTAATATTTTAGAGACAGCGTAGACCTCTCTTCGATATTTTGAGAAATATATTCATTGGAAAACGTGAATATGGCTTTCCCGTCTTGATAACCTGCCAAATAGCCCACAAGTTGATCGTATAAAGAAATTTTTAATACTCTGACTTTAATTGATTGGCTATTCATCATCCACCCTGAACTTATCAAGCAGAGAATCAATCCGCCTTGTCTGATCTTTTTCTTCAATGGATTCGAGCAAGGGGCTGACAAGGTTCATTTTCTCATTCGGCACAAGTACAATATTCAGCTTCAACGCTTTCGCTATTCGTTGCAGTGTATGAAGTCTAATGTTGCCTCCGGCTTCAATTTTTTGGTACTGCGTCTGCTCCATGCCAATCAGTTTTTTGAGGTCGCTCTGGGTCAACTTAAGATCCAGTCGTCTTTTTTTGATTTGTTGATAGATTGTATCCATGTCGATGGCCTTGTCGATATCCTTGTTTTTTTGGCTATAAATACAACACATGTGTTATATTGTCAATAAAATATAATATATATAATGTAATAATGGATAATATATAACATATATGGCATGTTGTCTCCGGATTTTGAAACCGATCTCAAATACAGATTCGTATCTGCTATTTGTGAATATTCTATTTTGCCATTTCTATATCGCTGTTTTTGGCCCCAAAAAGCTCAGAATAGCCCCGTTTTCAGGGGTGTTTTTAACCCTATTGTCTTTTTTCCCAGTTTGTTAGCTTGGCCTGACCTGACCTTTATCAGGGCCTTATCCTCTAAGATTTTCTGCACATCGGATTGAATATCGACTTGCGAGAAATCAGAAAGGAAGCGCATATAAGAACTAACCGCCGCGCTATACATTCCCTTCCCCCTGCTGTCACACACAACAAACTCATTCAGTTTCCTGGCTTTCTCGGTCAATTCATAAACCTTGTGGTAAGATCGGATCTCCGTTAGAGGCTCTGCATCCAACCCAGCATCGGCCATCCAACGTGGAATCGACTTTTGCAATGCCTGAAGATAATTTTTCGCCGTTTTGTCAGATTTACCGATATTATGCAGCCACTGCGCAAACAGTTCCGGCAAATTGGTGAGATTATCAGTGAGAGCAATCTGGAGATCGTTTGAGACGATTGGACTTTTCATATAATCGAAAAGCTCTTGATCGATTGTGGCGTAGGCAATAGCCTTCTTGGAGTAGTGGTTTACCTTATCCGCTTGATAACCGGAGTTGTAGGACAGTTGCCAAAACCCTTCACTGCGCATATGGAAAAAAGGCAATTCCGGATTGTCGCTGTCATTACCTTGGCGTAGTTTCTCAAAATAATGGGTAAACCGTTCTTTAAGCACCCCATCCAGCTCAATTCGAGTACTATGAATTTTCCCAGCCTGAATCAGATCCATCACCGCCAACAACATGCACACTTTGTGCGGACTCTTCCGCCCTTGTTGGTTGTTCATGTTCAGATGACTGAACTTGTCGATGTAATCCTCTAATGCCACGCTATATCTCTCTATTGCTATTCCATCACCGGCAACCCATTAAACCAAAACTTCCCCGCTCGATCCGCCCGGCGACCTTCGGACTGCCAGGTCTTTTTGATCTTGAATTGGGTAAGTCCATTCTTGATGCTTTTTAATCGTTTCGTTCCAAAATGGGGGAATACTGAACAGCTCTGCAGGTCCTTCCTGGCGGGATAGACAGAATTCGAAAGCAGACTTGAGAATATGGGAGAACGACGGGAGTGCTGAGTGCTTGAAAACTGCGAGCGACAAAGGCGGTAGTGACGTCATTCCCTTGACTGGTGAAAAACTGAACCGCTGCATCCATGACAACCTGCTCCCGTTTCAACGAATCCTTCCGGCCCATTCCCCCCGGGTGAGCAGTGTGGTGATTTTTTTCCGAGATAGGCTGTAGTGAACACTAAAAAGGTGGAAAAGTCAATGATTAAAAGGGATAGAGGCTGTTCAAGGTTCAAGGCATAAAGACTGTTCAAAGTTATCAGGTTCAATATTCAATGTTTAAAGAAACCTGTTCAAAGTTCAAAGATAAACAGATGGTTCCAGGTTCAAGGTTGAAATGTTCAAGGCCATAAAAGCGGTTCAAGGTTCAAAAATTCAAGGTTCAAAGTGAAAAAATGGTTCAAAGTATAAGGCTGGAATGTTCAAGGTTTTTGAATGCAGTCGCCTTATTAATCTGGAACTTTGAACATTGAACCTGCAACCGTATTTTTAACGCTTCGCGCCTTTGAAATGGGACTGGTTCAGATATTTTATAAAGGATGCGATTTTTCGGGAAAGACTCAGGGCCTGACCGGAAGCCGTATTAAAGACGCGTTTGTCGATATAGCCGAGATCGAGTGAAGCATATAGTTGTGACCGAACTTCCCCAACAGAGCCTTTTGCAATATAGAGAAACTGGATGAATTCTTTGTTCGATCCGCGTTCGAAACCTTCGGCAATATTCGACATGACGGAAACCTCTGCCCGCTGAATCTGGTCACGAAGCCCGAAATCTTTGCTGAAACCCGAGGAACGGGTTATCCCGTAAATAGTCGATAACAACACCCGAGAATCCTGCCAAGCTTCAATGTCTTCAAACTGTTCTATTTTCGCCATTTTTTACTTTTTCTTTCTGCCATAAGAGTCTTTCTTTTCCTTAACGCCGAATCCAATCTTTTTCCTGGGCTTTTCGGGAGGTTCCATTAACGCCCGGATCGCATCGAAAACAACTTTAAATTGCTCGTCGTACCGCGATTCCAATGCATCAAGCCTTCTTTCAAGATCCGTATTCGCGGATAGCATCTGTCGCAACCGGACAAACGCCCGCATAATTTCAATATTGACTTTTACGGCCTGTTGGCTCCTCAGGACACTTGAAAGCATGGCAACTCCCTGTTCCGTAAAGGCATATGGCTTGGCCCGTCGGCTCCCACCCCAACTTGAAGTCACAATTTGTGATTTCAAGTTTGAAAATTCTTCTTCCGACAGTGAATACATGAAATCCTCAGGGAATCTATCGATATTCCGCTTAACGGCCTGAACGAGCACACGTGTTTCGACACCATAGAGTTCAGCCAGATGCGGACTCAGCATAACTTTCTGTCCGCGGATCAAATAGATTAGCCCCTCGATCTTCTTAAGTGACATTATCTGTTCATCTTTTCCCATGCCTTGTCTCCAAAAGATAGTTGTTGGTGATTTCGTTGTCGATTTGCTTTGAAATATAGAATTCTGAACTGTTTAGCAGGAATTATGATGCTATTTTCTTACGAAATTCAATCGAAAAAAGGAATTGCAGCTGTTGGGTATTTTGCAAATATTTCAAATAAAAGCAAGTCTTAAACGGCAGAAGTGCTGAGTGTTTAGTGCTGGGTGCTGAGTGCTTAGAAACTGGGACTCCATTCCTTCACACTTATTTTATAACTGTGTAATCCAGCCTGACTTTTAATCAGGTCGAATTCGCCATAATTAAAATCCGGATTATGTATCCTTTCCCAAATACCAAGGTATTCCACTGTATTTCTGTTTCTCAGCCAATCAGCGATAAAAAAGCTTCCGTCCTTGGCTTTAAGCATATCCGTCAAGGATAGAGTCCACTCGTCCTCCGTCACTTAAAGCATCACTACGGAAGGTGGAAGTTCAAAGGTCCGAAACACGCCAGACAAATTATGCTGCTCAACCCTTAACATCTGTTGAGGTCATAATAAAGGTTATATATTACCCTCTTTATTACCCTCTTTTAGGGGTATTACCTTTTTGCCCGCTTTCGCCACAAAGCACCCGGTCCCCGCCCCAGACATTCGACATCGCCTTTGGCCTTCAGGTTCTTGAGGATTCGCCGGATCATATCCCGGCTGAAGCCGGGACAGCTTCTTTCCAAATCACCCAGCGAAAAATCGGAAGAAATTTTCTTGATGGTTTTTTCTATCATATCCGTTTTTGCTCCACGGGGTGATTTTGTTTTGGTGGGGCCTCAGCCAACCGTTGTCATGCCACGTTTTTAAGGTCATGTTCATTCCCGATAACAAAGAGTTTCGGTGCATCCATTACCCGGTTAATAAAGTGATTATCTCCCCTTCTGCGATTCAACCATTCCGTCGGCGTCAGAACATGCGGATTGATTTCCCTTCCGATATTTTCAGCCGCTCCTGAAAGAAGTTTCGTCAACTTTCTCAACCCGATCCGGCCAATTACCATCAAATCCACATCGCTGGTCGCCTTCTCTCCACCAGCGGCGATGGAGCCGAAAACAAATGCCACACGAATGGTCGGCTCATCATGAAAAGCATTTTTCAGGACATCAGCCAGCCCGGAGGTTTTCAAGACAATGTTTCTGATATCAGGATAGAGAGGATGGTCAGTATCGGCTCGGAAATACAGGCGGTTTCCATCCCGCCTTTTAATCACCAGGCCCAAACCGACAAGTTTTTTCAGTTCCGCCTGGATCGTTCCGATAGCAAAACCTGATTGCCTTTCGATATCCCTCATATGCAAATCATTTTGATTCAAACCAAAATGAAGGCGGAATATATCCGCTCGGATTCTAGAAGAAAGAATTTTTGGCAATACGCTCAAGTGTATGCCATTACCATACATTTGTATTAAATATCCATACATTTTTCTTACACACATCCCCCACAACGAATCCCTCAATGGGAGCATAAAATCCTCAGAGAAATTACGGAACGACATACAGCGCAGGGGGTATAGAGCAGAGAGTTGTAAACTGTGAACTGTAACAGCCCGATCGGCAATGGAGCCCGCCAAAGGCGGATAAATTTCGCTGGGACGATGGGCGAGGAGGGGCTGGAAAATCGGAAGTTGGGAAGGTGGGCAGAGCGGAAACTGCCTGGAGGTCGGAATTCAGAGGTCTGAGGTCGGGAACTGCGTACAGGTATAGGGCAAAGAGCAGAGGGCATAGGGTTAGGGGCGGAACGGCTGGAGACGAACTTCAGGAAAAGCCGAAGAGCGGAACTTGGGAAGAGCCGAGGGTAAAAACCGAGGGAAGATAGAGGATCGCTTCCGTCTGCGCTTTGGCTGCGCCGTGACGAGTCGCTGGGAAGAGGGACGAAGCTACAGAGAGGGCGGAAGGTCGGGGGGCAGATGTCGAAAGCGGACTAATGTATATGTTTTAATGTCAATTACTTTCCAGTGCTCCAGGAAACCACCATGTCGGTCTGCGCTCCGGTTTCAGGAGAGGACAAGTGAGAGTCCGGGACATTATTCCGCAGCATTTGAATCACGTCGAGGACTTCACTACCGATCGCTATGCCATGCCTCGCAAGGAAACATCCCACCACCGTACCAGTTCGCCCCCTGCCGCCCCAGCAGTGAACATAGACCGGGATATTTGCACTCAATTTTTCATCGATGTGATTGAGGATATCGACCATACCCGCCACAGTAGGAACACTCATATCTTTTATGGGCATTCGGTCGAAAGAAACCTCAAGCCCTCGGGATTCGGCCATGGATTGCATCACGGATTCATAGGGGACGAATGCATTCCCGGAATGGTCGCGTTCATCCGGCTCCATGAGACTTAGTACATGACGTATTCCCTGATTCAGCAGTCCTCCCAGCTTTTTCTGCGCCTCGTTCCGGCTCGATTCGCCCGGATAGTACCCGGCCAGCAGCTTTCCCGGCACTACCCAATATGAGCGTTCGAAAGGAACAGCTAAATCAATATTTTCAGACATGATCCAATAATCACTTACGACCCAGGCGGTAAATCGCCTTGATTTGGTCCAGCACTTCTTCAAGTGTAGCATTTCTGATGCCCAATGCTTTCAGGTTGATACCATCTTCAACAGTCATGGCCTCGACAAAGCGGCTTAAGTCACGAAAAACCGCATCAGGAAAATTCAGGGTGATTTCCCGGGGAACAATCTGGAACAACCTGAACACATCGTTTCTATGTTTCCGGATATCCCCACTATCCACTCTCGCCCCGTTTTCACGCCTTTCCACCATGTCCAGCCATGCCTTCGCCTTCAACGGGATGAGGCACTCCGGGCCGATAACCGACAAACCATCGATCATCCGTTTGCCGGTCTGAATAAAATGGTAGTAGCCCTCATCGAGCAAAATGGCCGAGAGGCTTGAAGCAGCCTCATCCATGGGGATGGGCGTCAGGTGGCTGTCATCCCGCAGTCGCAGGGCATCCGGTATCCTGGAAAAAAGCTCCAGCATAACCGGGAAAGTGTCATCCCCGGGATCATCGAATCTGTAAAAAATCTTACGACCAGTGCTTTTCTGCTGATTTTTATATTTTCCCAGGCGGACAAAATCCCAAAAAGCATTCACAAAATCTGAATCCAGCGCCTCGACGCATAAAACGATATCCAGATCCTTTGTTGCTCGAAAATCCAGCCCCACATCGTTCATGGAGAGGAAACAGGCCGTACCGCCAATCAGGATGTAACGATCACCAAACGATTCAAAATGCGCCTTAAACCGATCCAATCCCTTTACCATGAACTTGACTCCATCATTTTATCAAGCGCGGATTGCACTCGCTCGTCCGTGTTGTCTTTGAGGCTTATATAGAGAGAGCATCGATCGACCACGTTGTTCGAGGCAAAAAGAGCCGGAGGATAGTTCCAGACTTCTACTTCGCAAAACTCCGGTTCCACAAGGCCGTCCGCATCAAATATTTCGTGTCCGTTTTTTAACGATTTAAATTCTGCCGCGCTGACGGCATAAACCGGATTGGCCGGCGGGGCCAATAGCGAAAAATGGGACAATGCCGTGAGACCCGCTGTAATCCCCCGCCACGTTTCCCGGGAAGGCTTCATGTAAAACCGTTTTTTGACCGGACTGCGCATCACCGCCTTTGCATTCTCCCAAAGATCCCTGCCGGCCCACCTGTAGCTCAGCACCCTCTCACGGCCCTGTGTGGAAACTTCTGCCAGACCTATAGACTCCAATTCGTTGAATGCCCTGGTCAGGGTCATTGCAGAGTATCCCAGTCGATCCGCCACAATGGACGGCGTAAAGGTCTCCTCTCCGGGGTTGTAAATCGACAGCAGAACCAAGGCCTGTGTGGACGGGCTGAGCACGGAGGTGACTCTGCGGCCCTTTCTGATATGCTCACGAAAATCGATGGCCAACATGGGCAGATACATCTGATTCCCCGGCACCACAAACGGTACCTTTTGCTGGACCAGCCGTTTTCGGTTATAGGTACTGATTGAAGGATGAAGGTAAATTAATTCCCCATTCCAATGCCTGCGGACCTGATCCATATGCTTGCGAACAACTGCAGGTGTCTGCTCCTTTTGCTCACGGGTCATCATCAGAAGGCACCGGGTTTCCAAAAAAGAACATTCGAAAAAGCGATAAAGATCCTGAAGGAAAAAGGGCAGCCGTTTCTCCTGCTCCCATTTCGCCGGTGCGGTCGACACGTCCAGGGCCTCTTTTAAATATCGCTTGAAATCTTCAATCAAGTTATCCATTGCCGCCATCCAATATAACGTATAATTCGCACGCTAACATAACTAATGTTAATATGCAAATTAAATGTTATAAAACTCATTCTGAGGGAAAATTTACTCGGCGCCCTGGATCTCATATAAAGCGATGTTGCCCGACCTCAGGCTTCAAAGTAGTCTCGCTCTCTGCTCCCAGCCCCAAGCTCCCTGCTTTATGCCTCCACACATCTCAAGCTTCCCGGCATCCCCCCAGAATCTATGCCCCATCGTCTCTGCTCGCTGCTCACAACGCCAGTTTCCTTTCGGCCAGCCGGGAAGAAAGGTCCGCGAGATACGCTGACTTCTCGATCTGTTTCACCCAGCGATCAGGAATGGCTTCGAATCCCAGGTAGGCGCCGGAGATTCCACCGGCGATGGAGGCAATAGAATCGGAATCCCCATTGGTGTTTGCCCCCCGGATGACAGTCTCTTCAAAGCTTTCCGAATGTCGCAGGAAACAGAACAGGGCCAGGGCCACGGCTTCCTCGGCTATCCATCCTTCTCCGAGACATGCGAGGGCCTTTTCCTCGTCTATCCAGTCGAGACATTCTTCGACTTTCTTGATGGCATGATCGAATTCTTTCGACATGCCGGATGTAAAATCTAAGAGTTTAGGAATCATGTTTTCCGGCAGGATTCCGTCCAGTGCCAGCTTCACCAGGAAAGCAGCCCCGACGCTGGCGGCGGTCGAAGTGCGGTGTCCGTGAGTGCAGATGGCTGTCGCCCGCGCGATTTCTTTCAGGCGGACAGGATCGCCCTGGTAGAAATAACCGATGGGCGCTACCCGCATGGCGGCCCCGCATCCCTTGGAGTCGGGAATGCCGCTTTCGGACCAGTGGACCCCGTGCTCCATGTTCGAAACCCCCTGGAGGCAGGTATTCCCCGGTGCTCTGTTGTTTTCGGGTGAATGACGCCACGTTGTGAACTCTTCCCTGACCGCCGCCATGACGGATTCCAGGTCCCGTTTTCCAGTTCTTACCAGGGCCTCGGCCACAGCGATGCTCATCTGGGTGTCGTCTGTAAAAAGTGCCGGATTTTCCGTGAAATCGGTGATGCCGGACAGCCCGTATTTTTTCTTGATGCTTGAAAGCGTCATGAACTCCGTAGGAAAACCCAAGGCATCCCCGGTGGCAAGACCGAATAAAACACCTTTAGCCCTGTCGATTTCCATAAGGCTCGTTCTATCTTGCATGAATCCTTTATCGGTCATTTTCCGTCCAGCCTCCCAGCCTCCCAGCCTCCCAGCTACCCGCATCCGGCTCCGCCGGATTACGTTTATCTGCCATATTCCGAAATACTCTCGTTGTTCACGGTGCTGTAGAAAATCCCCTTGCTCTCTTCGTACTGAGCGAGGGATTTTTTCAAGTCACTTGTGACCATTTCCTTGAGCTTCTGTGGCGAGACAACCTGGGCCTCGGGCCCCAGGCCGAGAACCCACTGCTTAATCTCATCGAGACCGGCCACGTGGAAGGTAAGCTCCAGGGATCCGTCCTCGCATTTCCGGGTCCGCTGGCTTTCATGCCATATTTTCTCGCCCACGTACCGGGACCAGGCGGGGCTTATTCGGACCTTCACCTCATGCAGGCAGTCTTGCATCACCTTGAAACTGTTACGCGTGTATTCGGCGAGATCGAAATCTTCCGGCACTTTGAAGGTTTCCTCCATAGGCCTGAGCACCCTGATCCGGTCCAGAACAAAGGTTCGGACTTCACCCCTCAGGTGGCAGAACCCGATAAGATAGATGGTACCGTCGAAAAACCAAACCCGATAGGGGTCGAATTTACGGAAGGTCTCGCTGTCACCCTGAAGAGATCTGTAGGCCATCTCGATACACCGGCACTCCTCGGCCGCCCGGTTGACCTGATTGATGATCTCCTGGAACTTTTCGTAATCCTTATATGGTCGCATGCTCATGTGAAAGGTCGACTGCATCCGATCTAGCCAGGACAGGGTCTGCGGCGGCAGAGTGGATTGGATTTTTTCAAACAGCGATACCAGTGAATCGTGAAACACAGTACCGGTAAATACCTTGAAAAAATCCCGGCTCATGTGAAGGGAAAGAAGCTCTGTAAAAGTGAAGGGCTGTGGAACGCTGAACTTGTAGGTCTCGACAAACTTCCACCGCTGGCCAGGCCCTTCCCCCTTGTCCGTGTAAAGCGGGAATCCCGCGTCCTGCAGCGCTTCGAGATCCCGATATGCGGTCCGATTGGATACGCCTTCCAGCTCCTCGATTTCTTTTACTGTCAATCCCTGGGGGCTTCCCTCAATTTTTTTCAGAACGCGCCACTGCCTGGATAGCTGGTCTCCTCGCATATCACTCTCCGCTATGTTCGTTGTGAGTTGGGCAGATAATAAGACACTATTAAACCACAGTCCTGAAATTCATTAAAGGTATCGGTTCCTTCTCGCAGAACTTGACTGGAACCCGACCGACCGTGATCCGACACTTTTCCCCTTTTTAAAGGCGGAGAGGTGAAGCACACGATCCCCTTCCACAAGGGACGCCCCGGACACCGAGCGGGATTCGAACCGAACGTTTTCACCGATGCCCGGAGATACATGCGCTTCTCCTTTGCTTTTTGCGGTGGAAGCCAAAAAGCTGTTGGCTTTGGCCGGCTCTACCGATTTCGTTTCCTTCCCGTTTTCACTACCAAGGGCATCCAGGGCATAGCTCTTCAGGAGTTTGTCGAAAAACCGCTTGAACGTATCGTGGTACCAGAAGCATTCGATACCGAAAATCCGGCCGTCGATGGCGAAAATCGCGCCCACCTGGCACTCCACGAGCTGAAGTGATTCGAGAAAGCGGTCGAGATCGTCCCCACGACTTTCGAACACATCCGCCATGGCATCCGTCGGTGAAGAGACCTTCATCCTCGAGGACATCTCCGAGATGCTCTCCCAGACACATCCCTGGTCCGACCGGAACTCGCCGGCGTTTTTCAGGCTCTCTCTCACACTCTGCTGATGTTCCCTGCGCAGAGACGAGTACATGATACGGCCTCCAGATCTAAAGTGACTGCTCTGATATCCCCAACGCCCCTGCTCGACACAACTCACCGGAAGGACAGTTTCGCTATTCCCCGGGATAAGGAATGTCGAGTTGACAATCCGGTTCTGCTTGGCCCCGATAAGCTCCTCGCCTTCGATGACAAGGATGCACGCAGTTCCGGAATTTACCAGCATCAGCTCAGGGACCTCCCCATGGTCGCTCTTTTCCGTGATTCGTATCGATTCCGCTGCCAGGGCCTGTTCCACCGTGAGATAGTCGGGTGCCGGGCCATCTGCCTTCAGCAGGGGAAAAACGGCCAGGTTTCGGGCAACCTGTTTCCGGGTAAGTTTGACATTTTCCAAAAACGATCTGATTTGTTCCATAGTGACCTCCCTTTTTTAAAAGGTGTCTACCATAGGGCTTTGTCAGATCAGGACAAAATGCCGCCACATTATTGCCACGATTCAAACATATTTCTGCAAAGGGGATTTTATAGAGGGTATGGATTTATTGATTTTGTGAGGATTTCTCAAGCGAACGATCATTGCCCGCGTGATAATTGTCACAGCCTGACACCTCTTCATATAGACGATTTTTGTATTCCCAACCAATTGGTCTTTATTCAACCCCGTGAGGTCAAGATTCTGTACATGTGCCATGATTTCTGGCATGTCCGATCCGCTTTTTCCACTCAAAACCCGATACCCGGCAAGGGCGCTTACGGATAGAAGTCTCTTGCATTGTATTCACCTTCAATGGAGTTAGAGAACACAATGTTACAACTATCCAAAAATATTACATGTATCAAAGGGTTGTAGAATGAAGAGAAATCATCTCAGGCAACAGCGAAAGGGCATAAAGAGGAAGGTTAAGAATTTTACCATCTTTCTTTAAATTCAGTAGGGTTACTCTTGCAAGTGCTGGCGGTGAAAACTGCATGTCGTACGAGCGCAGGCTTTTGCTCCGAGGGTTTATGCCGGATTTCACTTCTAGCGGATAAATCCGGCCCGAAAATTCGCACAGAAAATCAAGTTCCGCTTTGCCCCCTTTACTGCGCCAGTAATGAACTGGCTGCCCGAAATGAGCTATCAATTGCTGGGCCGCATAGTTTTCAACAAAGGCACCGTCATATTCATTAAAAATCCGGTCTCCGAGAGACAGTAGCTCAATAGGTGACCTTGACATGGCTCCCAACAGACCTACATCCAGAGCATATATTTTAAAACACGCTCTGTCTGCATAATGCGACAAGGGGCTTTTTACTGATTCAATGGCTGTGGCGCGATAGATAAGGCCTGCGTCTTCCAGCCATTTCAGCGCATTCTCGTATTCCCTGGCACGAGCGCTCTTTTTTACGGCACTAAATATGAATTTCTTGTTTTCCCTGGCCAGATGCAAGGGAATCGAATCCCAAAGCAACGTTAGTTTGGGGATATCAGATGCAGGTGCATGTTTCGCGAAATCCATGATAAAAGATTTGATAATTTCTTCCTGGATCTCACGGACCTCTCGCCCATTGGCGGTTTCAGCAAAATGACTTACAGGTTCAGGCATTCCGCCCACAAAGTAGTATTGGCGCAGCAGATCAACCAGATGGGCATGAAAGGTCTCTGATAAGGGAATAGGGTCAGATAAATTTTCAAGCAGTTGTCGATACCGGGATTCGCCAATGCCGTCGAGGAACTCCATGAAGTTCATTGGAAAGAGGTGAAGAAAATTGACTTTCCCGACAGGAAAGGATCCCGGAGAGGGTAGTTTCACACCAAGGAGAGATCCGGCAGCTGCGATATGGATATCTTTTCTTTTTTCGTCAAAATATTTCAGCGCGTTTAAGGCTCGGTTTGACACCTGGATTTCATCGAATATAATCAGATCAGCACCGGGTCTGACTTCAACATCATAATAGATGGAAAGCTCTTTTATAATCCGGTCCGGATTCAGATCACGTTTAAAAAACTGGTCGAGCCCTGGATCCTCTTCGAAGTTGCAGTATACGATATTGCCATATTCATTGCGACCAAACGCTTTTAAAATAAACGTCTTTCCGGTTTGACGCGCACCTTGCAACAGAAGCGGTTTCCGCCTGGGATTAGATTTCCAGTCCAGCAGTTTTTGGTATATATCTCTTTTCATGGTCGATTAGGATGCCAGAATGGGTCGGGCATGTCAAGGTTTATCGGGTTGTTTTCGTGTTATTTTTCACATAACATGGATGTTAAAAGTGGTATTTTCCACATAATTTGCCCGATATGTTTTACAGGGCGATGTCACCGTCTATACCAGGGGGCTATTCTAAAAATGCTCGAATGTTGAATAGCAGAACAATGGTTATTCGGTAAACATTCGGTAACTCGCCGCAAACCCTTGTGGGTGTAGCCTCCACTGCGAGTTCAACTCCCGCCGCCTCCACCATCCTTCGCTCGTTCGCATTACTCACGAGCTACGGATGAACTACACCCACGTCCTCGAAAGCAGATCCACACCTAAACCGGCAAGCCGGAGTCGACGGTCTGCAGTCGGCAGTCAACAGCCGGCGGATTGAAATCTATTTTATTTTACCATTAACCTTATCGAAAGATGCACGCTTTTGCGTGTATGTTTCTGAGAAAGCGCCTAATGAACTGAACATCAGCCACACCTCAAATCTCAAACAGCGCCTGTTAGAACATAATGCCGGAAAGTGTCCCCACACTTCTAAATCTCTTCCATGGAAATTAAAGCTATATATCGCTTTCGAAACACTCTCCCAGGCACAACGTTTCGAGCGTTATCTAAAGAGCGGTTCCGGGCATGCCTTTGCTAATCGGCACTTCTGGATCTCTTAAAAATCGGGGGATTCGAAAATGGAGGTGTCAAATGATGGGACTTAAAGAACTAAATCCCCAATATATAATCAATGAAAATGGGGGGCTTATAGTTATTTTGTCAATATTCAATTTAACATCAAGCAGTTGTCGATATAAAACCCCATTTTTATAAAGCTGAATCATTTAAAACACCACGAAATAGCATCTTGACATGAAGGATATTCATGGTATTTTTAACCATGATCAAGCGTCCTTTCATACTTTCGGAACTTAGTAATGCACTCGCTCGCAGCCGTGTTGTGGTGTTGGTGGGACCTCGCCAGAGCGGTAAAACCACTCTTGCACGCCAGCTGATTGAAGAAGATTCCGTCAACTATTTTGACCTCGAAGATCCGGCGAGCTTGGCCAGACTGGATGAACCGATGACCGCCCTGCGGCCGCTGAATGGATTGGTTGTTATTGACGAAGTCCAAAGACGCCCGGATCTCTTTCCAGTGTTGCGCGTACTTTCCGACCGAAAAAACTCTCCGGCCCGGTTTTTAATTCTTGGAAGTGCGTCGGGCGATCTTATGCGCCAAACATCGGAAAGCCTTGCCGGAAGAATGGAGCGTATTATCATTGGCGGATTTTCGATGGCTGAGTTGGGCTCTAAAGATGAACAGCAACTATGGCTAAGGGGTGGTCTTCCCCTCTCCTTCCTGGCTAAAAGTGACGCCAATAGTATTGCATGGCGAAAAAATTTCCTCATTATAACGGTTTTTGGGGAGGGCATCGATAGCCACCCAACGAAGCCGATATGTAAAGGTTTTGAAGCCAGTTTTTATGATAGCTGAATTTGTTAAGACACTCAGCCGGACTTCTATACTCTTTCAGTTTCATAGTCCGAGGATTGAATGGGGCAAAATTGGTAATGAGCGCCCAACCTCGCATATTTAATCGCGCTGCATCCATTGACCCATGAAAATACCGAGTACTGAAGAGATGTCGATCCATTTTTTGCATTAACCGGTCAACCATATTGCTGGTCCGATTCGCTTCCGGATGCTCATAGGCAACTCGATACAAGGCAATATTTTTCCGAAGCTTCGCGATAGGATCCATAATAACAGATGGCACATCATTATTTTTGCACCATTCGACTATCCTTCTGATTCTTTGAGAAAAGGATCTTTTGCTTTCAGCACGATAGCATTCCCATAGCTTCGAAGCGACTTTTTCAAAGATATCTCGGTGTTTCTTTTTGGCACGATCACGTATTTTGATAAACACATGCAGAAAACAGCAAATAATTGCTACAGTCGGAAAAAGGCTTAGCCACGCTTTACGAGTGGCTTTCCAGCCATCTATGTTTACAGTGTCCGGCGTATATTCAGGCTTTATGCACTGGCTCTCGTTTTTGTATCTGATAAGCCTCCGTTAACGCCTTCTCGCCGGCGTCTTTTGCAACCGCCGCGCCAAGAATGCAGCCACCGCCAACAGTTGTAGCGACATATGTTTTAGTACCCTCAATACGGGTATGCTTTTCATCGGCGGCAAGATGTTTTGGGATATCTTCGGGATTCCGCACTGTCGTACCCACGATGCTGTTGCGACCAATGGATTGTTCGATTCGATACCAGTACATATGATCTTTCCCGAAAACGTAGCTCAAAGCCCAGAAGGGAACGTCGAACTTCCTTAAGAACAACGCTTTTTCAACATCGTCCACAAATCCGACAAGGTGTGGCATAACAAATGACGGATGGATGGTGTAAGAAACACCGCAAATCTTTATGCGACGTGTTCTCACAGACAGTTTTTTTGAAAAATACATATCCTTCATTTGATATCCATTTGCGATGTCGGCCGGGAACAATTCCGGAAACAGTTCAATCTGCTTATCAATATACTTTCTGAAATCGCTTGGATTTTGTATGATGGCTTCATAATTATCTTGAGAAAACGGCAAACATATGATTCGTTTGTTTCGGTTAGTGGATGTTGCATCTGCTATTCCCATATAGTTAGAGACCTCCTTTGGCGGGGATGTGTCTCTAACTATATAAAAACATTGACAAAAAGTCTAGGCTTATATTTGCTGTAATATCAACATGTTGTACCAAATCGTTAATTTTACCCACAACGGGTAGAGGGTGTTATTATCCTCCTCCCCTAAATCCGTTATAATCAGAAAATTTCATACAAACGCTTTTAGAACGTGACTTTCCCCAATGGGGTGTTCGTATTTCAGCAAACGCCCTCCAGCGCTTCTGGACCATGCTGGCACACTACCACGGACAGATTTGGAATGCGGCCGAGCCGGCCCGCGCCCTCGGTGTCAGTGAATCAACCACGCGCCGCTACCTGGATTTGCTTTCGGATGCCTTCATGATACGGCAATTACAACCGTACTACGCCAATCTTAAAAAACGTCAGGTAAAATCGCCTAAAATCTATGTTCGCGACAGCGGACTTCTCCATCAATTACTTGGGATAGATTTAATGAAAAACCTGTATACCCACCCCAAGGTGGGTGCATCGTGGGAAGGATTCGTAATCGAGCAGGTGCTACGGATGGAGCCTCATAATGAGGCTTTCTTCTGGGCAACCCACCAGGGAGCAGAAATAGATCTGATTCTGCGCCGGGGAGATTCTTTATATGGTATAGAGTGCAAACGGGCGGATACACCGCGCATAACACCGTCCATACGGATTGCACTTGATGATTTAAAACTTAAGCATGTATTTGTCATTTATCCGGGGACTCAAAGATTTCCATTGGGGAGCCGAGTCGAAGCTATTCCGTTGCAGGTATTATCCAAAGGTATGTCTCTGCTGGATGAGTTTTAAAGATTAACTGACAGTGTTGATTCGCTTGTGGGCGAGATCCTCTTCGAGTTTACGCATTTTCAATGCTTTTGATCAATTCATTCGCAATATTAGAACCTTCAATCCGCATGATACTCTCCTGGGCACTCCCGTAGCTCAAGAGGTTGATACTGCCGTACCAAACGGTTTTTTGATCCATAATTGCAAACTTCTGGTGTATGTTCGATTTGAAAACAATGTTTATCCCGCTGCTGGTCAAGAGATTCAAAGCCTTCTGCAGAACAGAATGATCTTTCTCGGGGAAATCCTCCTTCGGACGGGTCACGACAGTGATATGGATGTTTTTTCCGATTGCAGTTTTCAAATGCTGTATCATTTGATGGGTACGTCTTTGTCTTGCAAACGGACTTACGATCAGGATCTCTTTTCTGGCCGCAACAATATCCTGGTTGAATACGGGCAGAAAATTATCCTTGTTGAATATGATATCCAATGGGGCATCCATGACTTCCTCTCCCTTGGCCTTATACCCCATGGATGCGTATCCGTTCAGACGCCTTTGGTACATGTTCTCAAGCATTTTTATCTGGATATCCACATAATCATAAATCCGGACCTCTTTTTTCGTTTTAAAGAGACGGTGGAGTCTGCCAGCATATTGCTGCAGTGTCCCCTTCCAGGATATTGGCATGGCCAGAAAAAGCGTATCCAGGCGCGGCTCATCGAACCCCTCACCGATAAAATGACCGGTTGCCACCAGAACGATATTTTTTTCGGCGGGAATGCCTGCGATACGCTCAAAAATTTCCCGTGTCGACTTTCTCCCCATACCGCCAGTAAGAGCGATAACATCCGGTATATTTTCTTCGATACTTTTTGCAAGTCGTTCCACATGGGCCGTCCTTAAAGTCAGAACAAGGCAGTTCCTTCCCTGACGATAATTTTTAAGTACATCCTCAACAATCAACTGATTCCTGAAATCGTTATCCATGATTTCGGAATATAATCCCTGAATGGACAGGTCTTTTGAGTCGGTGCCCAGTGGAATCCTCAAGGGGGTGAATCGGGGAACAATGAAATGATCAAATGGTCTGATCTCCGCCTGCTGTTTAGGATCGTCCCGATAGCGAATCGGCCCGCAATGCATGAACAGAATCGGATGGTGACCATCTTTTCGCGTGGGTGTGGCGGTCAGGCCATAAATGTATTTCGCATGGGCTGTTTTTAAAATCTGCTCATAGGTGAACGCCGAGGCATGATGACATTCATCGGCAATGACGAGTCCGTAATTTTTGACGCATTCCTTGACTTCACCCTGCCTGCTGAGCGATTGCATCACTGCGATATCGATAATTCCGCTCAGCGCATTCTTCCCACCGCCAATTTGCCCAATAACGCTTATTTTTTTCTTTCGCCCCCTTTTAACGGTAGTGGTAGTTTTCTCCTCCGGTCCCGCTGCAAGCGGTAATTCATTTACTTCGAGGAATTCAGACAGTCTCTCCCTCCATTGCGAGAGCAAGCTGATTTTATCCACCAGTATCAGCGTGTTGATTTTTTTCTCCGCAATCAGTTTAATTGCCACGATCGTTTTGCCAAATGCGGTTGTACCCGAAAGAATGCCGGTATTATGCTGGAGTAAATGTCTGAGAGCCATCAATTGTTCGTCTCTCAGTTTGCCTTTGAATTCCACGTCGATCCTGCTGCCGCTAAAGGTTTTGTCGATCATCTCGACATTGATCCCAAGTGTTTCGAGTTCATCAAGCAATTCCGGCTTGCACCCTCTGGGCAGGCACAGGTATTCTTTTGTCTCATCCGCACAGGAGATGACTCGTGGATGCCCGTAAGTCGGTAGACGCATGGCCTGATGCCGGTAAAACATAGGGTTTTTAAACGACGCGAGACGTTTCAACCAGTTTAGTGCCCTTTGGGAAATTCCAGCTTTTGGAACATACAGCATGTTCGCTTTGATGATTTCGAGATTACTTGGAAAATCTTTTTTTTCTAAACTCTTTTTCGGAGGCTTGTTTTCCCACGGTTTTTCCTCTTCTTCGTCGATCTTCAAATCACCCAACTCATTTCCATGTGAAAGTACCGAAATGAGATCTTCTAATCGTTTTTCTGATATTTTTTGAATTGAGGAAAGAAATTTCCATTGGTCACTGTAGGATTCAAATTGTTCATCTACAAATTCACTGTTTGAGTTTTCCCTGGCTGTTTTTTGGAGCGGTAGCGCAATATGGTTTCCCAATCCGCCCTTGGGCATAGTGTCCTGGCTCGGGAATAGTCTGTCATAGGACTTGAATTTTATTTCATGCCGTCTGTCCATGGAATAAGTAAGCAGAGCGGTGCCGAATTTTCGTACAATAACGGCAGGAATTGGGTCTCCAAAGAAAAACCAAGCATGGCACCCATCCCCGGAGCGTGAACGTTCAACCGCCAGGGGGATCTCGAACTCGCTGCATACATCCCGCACCGCGGATACATCTTTCTGCCAATCCGCCTCGTCGAAATCCATTGCCAGAAAGCAGCATGTTTCATCCGGCAATATAGGATAGATGCCGACAACGGTATTTCCTCTGAGATGATCCTCAACAGCATTTTCATCCAATACGGCATATGCTTTATTTTTACATTTTGAGCAGGGAATTTTGGGCTTGCCGCATACCCCGGGTTGCCATTGATTCAGGCAGACCGGTGCGTACCCCGATGTCCCTTTATTTTTATTTTCCCATCGCCTTGCATAGACATCATTACGACCTCTGAACAGGCTCATAAAGAGGCGAATCTTTGAAATGGAATCCGAGGCGCTGGTTATATTTGCATGCGGCTTTACGTTATTCGATTCATCATCGGGCACTGATATTTCCATCTGAATCGGTTGGGAGATGTCTCGTAAGGTTGGTGGTTCCTGAAACCCGAGTTTGGCTTTCAATCTTCGGTTTTCTTTTGTTAGCTGATCTACTTGTTCTATCAGAATGTTATATTTTTCGAGAAGTTCCTGATATTCCATGATTAGCTTTCTGTATGAATTGACGGTCCGTTTGGTGGATATCAAAACATTAGCGGCTCATCTGAATACGATATATACTGACAAATGAGGATTTAAGAAAGTTCTCAAGTTGATTAAAATCTTTGATACTTGTCGATAGAACCGCCCCCCCCTTTTTCAACCATCTGGTTCGTCTCTGAAAGTAATTTTTAGAGGTTTGAATAATTGCCGGATATATTCCGCGTTACTCGCCAAAAAAATTGAGAACTCCTCTAGGGCGTATTCATCCATATCGACCCCGCATTGCTCAAGTAAATCTGCAAGGTATCCAGCCGCATCGATCACGCGGTCGTATGCGTTTGCCTCTTTCTGGGAAAAATCAGCCATTAAACGGATGTATTTATTTGTCGGAACGCGGTTTTCTCGGGGCTCGTTTTTTGGCTGTCGACCCGGCACTCGATTTTTCCGGTGCCGGTACCGCGGGCTCTTTTTCCTCGGCTGGTTTCGTGGGCATTGGTTTTATCCCTTTGAGAATCTGGGTCACTTCCGGAGCATTTTTCGCCAGACATACAGAAATTTTATCGATCGCATCATCATCAATTTCTACCGGAAGATCAGCACCGCGAATAAATGCCGCTAATTTTTCTGAAGCATCCAGCATTTTGTCAAAGGCATCCGCCCGCTTTTTATCCTCGAAAACATCACCGGTTTCAACGCCATTTCTGACAATAAAATATTTGGTGATAACCGCCATTACATCCCTCCATTGTTCTGTTGAATTATAAATTCAAAGGAATAAACACGTTCCAGATAGTACTTCATGATGTATTTGTTCCTCCGTCATGTTATTGGCGCCACAGATAAAGAATAATGCTAATCCACATATCAACAGTCATGCCATTTGTCATGCAGTTTGATAGAATCAGAGGTTGTTTTGACCTTTTGAAAGATATTGATTGCATGTCCCTCACCCGCCTGCTTAATCAGGCGGATTCACCATCACCTTTTCTACAGCACCCCGGGCCGCTTATCCCGCTTCGTCCGCCCGTTTCAGGCGTTACCTGTATCTGCGTGGGAATCCGCTCTTTAAGAGCATTGACATGGGAGATAACCCCGATCAACTTCCCATCCTGCTGAAGACCCGCAAGGGTCTCGAGCGCCGTGTCCAGGGCCTCTTCATCCAGTGATCCGAACCCTTCATCCAGGAACAGCGAGTCCACTCTGACTTTGCGGCTGGCCATTTTCGAAAGGCCCAGAGCGAGGGTAAGACTCACGATGAAACTTTCGCCCCCCGAGAGGTTTCTGCTGGATCTAATTTCACCGGCCTGATAATTATCGATCACGTTAAGCTCCAGTGGCTTCTCAACGTCCCGAATCAGCAGATATCGATCCGTCATCTTTTCAAGCTGGCGATTTGCATGGGAAACCATCAGCTCGAAAGTCAATCCCTGGGCAAAATTCCTGTATTTTTTCCCATCTGCCGAGCCGATCAGACCGTGCAGCTTTTCCCACCGACGGCACTCTTTTTTCTGAGCCTCCATAGCCGCCTGCTTTCCCTTTATCCGCTCTTTGGCAGCCCTGTTTTCAGCAAGCCTGTGTTTCAAACCGGCGACAGTGTCTCTCAGCTGTTTCAGGAAGTCCTCGAGTTCCTTGTATCGCGGCTGAAGCGTCTCAAGCGTGCTGTCCGTCATCATTTTAGCGAGTTCTTTGGTCAGACGATCGTTGCGATCCTTCTGCCGGGCCTTCAGATTTGTTACCCCCTCATCCAACTCCTTTTCCCTTGCGGAGAGGAACTCCCGCTGCGCCGTGGTAAGTCTCGCTTCGAGGAACTGCTTCTCTCCCCGGAACCCGGCGACCCCTGAATCCGCAATAAAATCTTCTTCATGTTTTTTCAGTTCCATGTCCCGTTGACCGATTCGTTTTTTCAGGGAATCGGCATTCGCCTTTGTGGATGTCAATTTCCGCTGCAGATCGTCGTGACGTTTTCTTGCTTCTTTTTCGGCCTGTTCGGCATCGGAAATTTTCCCGTTCAGGCGAGACTCTTCACGATCCGGTTTTTTATCGCCGTAGATCTTTTTCCGTTCATCGATAGTCTCAGCGTACTCCTTTTTTAGGGCCTCACACTGTTCCCGTTTTTCACCCAGGACGTTGTTCTGAGTTTCGATGACCGCATCCAGCCTTTTCAATTCGCCGTCGAGATCCGCAATCCGTTTTTCAATACCGGCCTTTTTCTTGACCTGCTCCCGCCATGCTTTCAGACGCTTTCTGAGTGATCCAAGCAGTGACGAGACATCGTCATCAGGTATTTCCGTAATACCGAGCGGGTGGAGTTTGGCGGATACAACCTGTTTCAATTCGGAAAAGTCGGCCCGGATTTTTTCCACGCTGTTCTTCAAATCGTCGAGGGCTTTCTCAGCGGCTTTTTTTTCGTTGATGGCAGTCGCTTCCAGTTTTTCACTGTCCGTCAGTTTTTTTCGTGCAGCAGCCTCGACTTTTTCAAGTTTCCGGATAGCCGCTTCCTGATCCTCGGCCTTGCTTATCAGACCGGCGAGTACGCCGATTCTCTTTTCGGTTTCATCGGGTACGGGAACATTCCCTTCCGCAAAGGGATGTTCCTTCGCACCGCAGAGTGGGCAGGGGGCGCCGTCCTCGAGTTTGGCCCGGTGCGCTTCAAGCGCGGCAATTTTTCTAAAAAAGGCCATCTCCCGAAGCAGGGTTTCCTTCTCCGTGCGGTATTCACGCAGTAACCGGCCGCCCAGCAACTCGCTCAAGTCGCGTTTTCTCTGCTCGAGACTGCCTGTCGCGGTCTCGAGTTCCTTCTTCCGTGCCCTGCATTGCGCTGCACAGTCATCGAATCTCTTCGCTGCCTGCCCCAGTGCGTTGTCCACCTTCCTGCATTCCGTCTCTTTTTGAACAATTTCCTTTTGTCTGGAAAGCAGGCCGCTCAGTTGTTCTTCGATCCCGGCCAGACCGCTTACCAGCCACTCATCCCGTTCATACTCCTCGAGATAACCGTCAACCAGTTTCAGATTTTTTTCGGCATCGGAACGCTTTTTCCGTTCTTTTATTCTCGCCTGCTTCCCGGCATCGATCTTTGATGCATCCTCTCTGCAGCGCTTCTCACTATCCACGACGGCCTTTTTCTGTTCGTCAATCATCTGATCAAGTGAGCGTACTTTCCGGATAAGCGGCGCAGCAGTTTTCAGCGCCTCTTTTGCTTCGACAACTTGCTGTTCCGCGGACTTCAGCAGTGTTTCATGTTCCTTGACGGTAGCTTCCAGTTCAGGAAGCGCTTTTTCTTCTGCTTTCAAAGCTTCCCGGTCATCTACCTGCTGTTTCCTGACCGCCGTGAGTGTTGCATAGGCGCCGTCCAGCGCCGCGGCTTTCATTGCCCGGCCAAGTTTGTCGCGGTCCGGTTTGAATGCTTCCACATCGTTCTGCAGCTTAAGCGTCTCCTCCGACAGGCTGCTGATTTCCGATTTCAGGGCATCGATGGCAGTCAGCCATGTAAGCGCCTTACCCGCTTCAGTAAATTTTCCGGCAAGCTCTGTTTCTTCTTTCTGTTTTGCCTCGAGTTCCTGCCGGATCTCTTTCTCCTGTTCGGGTTCCAGGATCGCAATGCCCGATGTTTCGGCCTGAAGCAGGTCCAGCTTGTCCCGTTCATCCCGCTGGCGTTCATGGACACGTTTTGAAATTTCTGAATAAATCCCCGTGCCGGTTATCTGTTCCAGTATCCTGGACTTCTGCTCCACATCCGCTTTCAGGAAGGTATCGAACCCGCCCTGGGCCAGCAGGATCGAGCGCGTGAAACGATCGAAGTCCATACCCGTTTTCTCTTCAATAACACCGGACACGAAACTCTTTTTATCCTCTATCAGCTTGCCGGTGTCGGCGTCGGCTATCTGGTGCACCTGGTGCTGTAAGGCGCCGTCGGCTTTTTTCCGGGCACGCCTCTGCTCCCAATGACAGCGGAAACGGCCGGCCTGGGATTCAAACACCACTTCGGCGTAGCACTCGCCGGTGCGCCGGGACATGATCTCATTGCCGCTCTTCGTGATTTTGCCGAGCCGGGGCGTTGCGCCATAAAGTGCGAGGCATATGGCATCGAGAATTGTCGACTTTCCCGCGCCGGTTGAACCGGTCAGCGAAAAAATGCCATTGGAAACATATTCCGGATGGGTAAAATCGATACGCCACTCGCCGTAGAGGGAGTTTAGATTTTGAAATCTGAGTTCGAGGATTTTCATGATTATTTATCCGCAGATTGCGCGGATTCCCGCAGATTAAAAACCAGTCTTTTATGCTGCAGACGATTTGTTCCGAAGTTCAGCAACAAGGCGCGATTGAGATTTGATGCTTTCAGGTAATTGATAGCCTGTGATTCTTCTACACCCGACAATCGTTGCAACGCTTTGAACTCGACGATAACAGAACCAAAGCAGACAAAATCTGCCTGATAGTGACTGTTGAGTTGCTCTCCCCGGTGCGGATTACTCGGCATTTCTGTCGGCCTCCTGCAAATCTCTGACAACCTCGTTATAAGAAGCCATAAGTTCCACCCTGTCTTCATCCGGAACATCATAAGCATCCAGACACCGGGTAAAAACATCACCCGCATCCAAATCATCGAGGGTTTCATTTTCAGCTATGGTACTGATCACGCGGTCTACAACCCGCCTGTTTTTAATCCGCCGAATCTCCATACCGGTGTCCGCCAGTGCCTCATCGATAATTTCCCGCAAATTACCGACAATGTCACGGCCCGTGTATTCAATCTCGAGCCACGCCCGGCTCTCTTCCTGTTTTAACTGTTCCATCTTTTCATGGATGTCATCGAGAGAACCGACGATACGAACCAGGGGTTGAAAACACGGTACTTTTTTCAAAAAAATGTTTATCCGCGGATTGCGCCGATTTTCACAGTTTATTTTTTCTGTTCCTTCATCTGCGTCCATCTGCGTAATCTGCGGATTGAATTCGACAATCACTACCGATTTTTCCTGTGTCGCTTCGCCATAACCCATCGGTATGGGCGAACCACTGTACCGGATATGTTCTTTGCCGCCGACGTTTTGAGGCACATGCAAATGCCCCAGTGCGAAATAATCGATCGATGACGGGAACACCTCAGCATTCACATGGGCCAGAGAGCCGACATAAAGCTCCCGGACACCGTCACCATCAACCGTCATTCCGCCCGCGGTAAAAAGGTGCCCCATGGCGACGATGGGGATCCCCGGATGACCGGATTGCCGGAAATCCGATCGCTTCCGTTCCGCAATGACACATACATCGGCATAATGCTTTTTCAAGCCTTCAATCAGCTTGGCATTTTTATCATCGATGGTTTCACCCGGCTCAACGGTTCGAATATATTTGTCGCGAAGATAAGGGACCGCGCAGATAATCGCCTCGGGCTGCTCACCATTTTGAAGCACAATCACTTCATCCTCGATATTTTCCGTAACAGCGCCGATGACGTGGACATTCAGTGCCCGCAACAACTCCCTGGGAGCATTCAGAAACGAAGGGGAGTCATGATTGCCCGCAGTCACGACAACATGCCGGCAGGGGGATGAGGCAACCCGGCACAGAAATCTGTAATACAGCTCCTGGGCCCTGTTGCCTGGCGTGCTGGTATCGAAGATATCGCCGGCAACCAGGAGCGCATCCATTTTCTCCCTGTCGATAGTTTCCGCAAGCCAGGTTAGAAAGGCTTCAAATTCCTCATACCGTTTTCGCCCGTACAAGGTCCGCCCGAGATGCCAGTCAGAAGTGTGAAGAATTCTCATTTTAATACTCTCCGATAATGACAGAAACTGCTTTTAACAATTTTTATCCTGCCAAACAATGGATTTTCCTTAAAAACAGACCTTTCTGTGTAAGCAAACAATACTGCAACCTTCGGATTGATTCCTTGAAATACACTGTTCGGACACATCAAAAGGGCAATCGATATCGCATCAATGGGGCCCCATATTCGAAACGGTCGCCCGGTAACAGCCCCCTTTCTTTTTGAATTCCAGGCTGCGGTTCAGGCAGGTAAGCCGGTCGGTGTCGTCATGAGCGACGTAGATGATATGCGTGCGGCTGTTGGCGGCAATGTAATCCACAAGCGCCATGACCTGGGTCCTGGCGTTGTTGTCGAGGCCGAGACAGGGTTCGTCCAGTATCAGGATCGGAGGCAGTTTGACCACGGCACGGACGATCAGGATCAGCCGCTGTTCCCCGTAAGTCAGGCTTGAAAAGGGGGTTTTCTCCCGATCCCGCAGGCCCAGCAATTCGAGCCATTCCCGGGCCGCCCGGCACTGGAAGCCGGTTGGGGGATCATAGAGGCCGATGGTGTCGTAGAAACCCGAGATAACTACCGCCAGGACGGATCCCGGTGCCCGGTAGTCCCTGTGCAGGGCGGAACTCATGATACCGTAATGGCGCTTGATATCCCAGATGCTCTCCCCGCTGCCCCGTTTGATCCCGAAAAGGGTAATGTCCTTACCATAGGCTTTGGGGTTGTCGCCTGATATCATACCCAGCAGAGTGGACTTTCCGCAGCCGTTCGGCCCGGAGATTCGCCAGTGCTCCCCGGGCCTGAAGGTCCACGTGAGGCCTTTGAAAATGGTTCTGCCCTGGTAAGCGACATCCAGATCCACAACCTGGACAAAAGGGAGGGCCGGGGCCGGGTAATCGTCGCCGAAGGTGCCCGGAAGGCTTCCGGGCAGGTTGACGATCCCCCGGGTCAATTCCGCCCATTCATGGGAGGCGACAATTTTGCCGCGATCCCCTTCCAGCCGGATCCGGCCGGCATGGAAGTACACGAGGTGATCGATACCGGCGGGCAGTTGTTGATTGTAGAAGCCGAAAAGCAGGATCTGAACGCCTTTCTCCATCAGCTGTTCGATAAGGGTATGGATATCCCGGCGGGAAGCGATGTCGAGCCCGCTGAAAGGTTCCTCCAGGATCAGCAGTTCAGGCGCCTTGAGAAGCGCCCTCGCAATCAGTATTTTTCTGGCTTCACCGGTGGACACGACTTTGAAGGGCCTGTCCAGGATCTTTTCGATTCCCAGAAACGACACAACGGATTCCCGCCTGTCTCCCTCACCGATTATTTCGCCGGCCGTTCGGCCGAAATCCACACCGCCCTCGGCAAAATCGCCGTCGCTGTTGTAGCGGTCCTCCGCCAGGAGATCCGCTTCCAGGCCGAAGCTGACACAGGCATAGCGACCGGGATTGCTGAAAGTCACGCACCCGGCGGCCGGGTGATCAGGGTTGAGCAGGGCATCCAGGAATGCGGACTTGCCGCTCCCGTTGGGACCGCAGATCAGTGCACTCCTGCCATGGGGAAGTTCCCAGCTCTCAATCTCCAGGTGGGACGCTTCACCAAATCCGAACGTCATATTTTTGATACTGATCTGCATAAGCGAAGTTTGAGTTTGTAAAATGGACAGGACTGGGAGACGATCCTGCCACCGGAGAAACGTTCACCGCGCAAAGTGCTGGCGGATACGGCCAACCACTATTTTACCCTGTTCAAAAAAGGCGCGACAGTCAGCGTCCCCTTCGCGGATGTATGCGACCGCTGGGAGAACGGCTTTCTGACGACTGCGATGGACCACGAATGTTCGCCCGTAACGTTCAGAAAGCGAATCGGCGCGAGTATCGACCATGGGCCACGGCGCGTCCGGGTGGATACCGAAAAGGGCCTTTCCATCGCATTGCGGAATCGATGGGCTGGCCCCTCGAACCGATCGAACAGCCTGTAAGCAGCAGGGGAGCCAGGGGGCGGGATCAGTTTATACGGTTTTTAACTACGCCCCCTTCTCCCTCTTCTGTCACCCACATGACAAATGCCTTTAACTACCTGTTTCTTTTTTTTTATTCCGGCAAAATAGACGGATCGGTCGAATTTCTCAGAGGGATCGTTCTCCCTTTCTTCATAGTAGACAACACGAAAGGACTTGAAGGTATGTAGCAATTCATTCGATTTCAGGCAGTAATCCTTTTTATCATCGATAAAGGATTCAAAGATAAGAACGCCACCGGGTTCAAGTCCATTTTCTATCATCGGAAACAACCGCCTGTCCAGAAAACGAATATTGACGATAAGTTGATATCGATTCTCCGGAATTTGCAGGTTATCTATATCCTGGCAAATTACATTTATATTCGTATCATCGTCCGTGAATCGGTTCAAAGCAATGTCCGATATATCCACCGCATCTACGTGAAACCCTTTTCGAGCAAGAAACCTGCTGTTTCTGCCATTTCCGCAAGCGATATCCAGGGCATTCCCCACCGGTGCAAGAGAAACGTATTTCAGTATGATCTCTGAAGGTTCCTGATTCCCGATATTATTGAAATATTTTTCGTTCCATTTTTTCCGGTCCTGTTCGGTCAATGCACTCCCTTTCCAATTGGTCGATAATGCCTCTTAGATTCCGGCCGCCGATCAGCCGGTTGGGATTCAAGTCAAAATAGTGAAGCTTCGGCATTATGGTGATTAAATATCATCGAAATCCCGGGGTGCCAATCCAAATTTTCCATGTTATCCGGCTCATCCCCAAATCTCCAATAACTATAATTGGCCTGGGCTTGACTTACAGCGGATGCCTTCTTAAATTTGGTTATAGATACGTGATTAGCGAATCCAATGTTACGTATCGTAATTTAAACCCTTTACTAAAAACATGAATGCGTCGGCGTGTATGTTGACGGAAAGCCCTATCACCTGTAACCCCTGGTGAAACCGGCTCAGAGGAGGTTTTAAGATGAAAAGGATGATATCAATAGTTGTTATATCCCTGATACTTACCGTGTCCGGTGAGTATGCAGTTACGGGAGAGACCACCGGTACGCGAATCAAGGATTTGGAAAGTGCGTATCCGGAAACCGTTGTATGGTTTGCCCCGCCCGTTGAAATCACCCGCATACGTGCGTTACTCCAGGAAGGGAAAAAGGAGCTGGCCGTTCAAAGGGCCCGTAAATTTTTAGCCAGTATGGAAAACGTGTCCGGATTCAAAGCAAAACAGATTCGATATTTCGCACTGAACGCGCTCTGTGCGGCGCTGACAAGTACAGGTGAAGTAGAAGAAGCCATCGAGACCGGCAGCCGTGCGATCGAACTTTTCCCTTCATCCTGGGAGGCTCTGAACACTCGTGGTACCGCTTATTATGTCTCCGGCCAATTTGAACTCGCTCTTGAGGACTACAGGAAGGCACTCAGTATGGTTCCTGAATCGGGATCAACGGCTGAATTAATCCAGTTCAACATCGGTCTCGCGGAAAAGAAAAAGAGTGGTTCAGAATGATAATTCTTCACACCTGGCAGATACGGTCGACTGGAACTTGCTTTTGAAAAGGAACTCATATGAACTTGATGTCGAAAAAATCATTTGCCGCGTTGGACTATGAAAAGTGTGACCCGAAAACCTGCGACCCCGAAAGGGGCCGTTGTCCGGCCGTGCCGGCATGTGATCACAAAGTGCTCAAACAACTGGACGGCCCTTTCGAATCCCCGATAATTTTTCAGGACATGTGCATGGGATGCTGGGACTGTATCGAGGCCTGCCCGTTGGATGCCATCGAAGTGAAGCATATCGGATCGTGAGATCATATGAAATTACGTCCGTGCCCCTACTCATTCGACGTTGGACGTTCGATGTTGGATGTTGGACGTTCATCTTTTAATATATCGGTGTCATGCTCAAACGCGGCTACCCTCGTCCCCCCAGCCCCCCACCTTGACGACATATCGAAATCCTGACATATAATCTCCCTTAAAATGAGGTTTTATCAACACCGCGACTGCCCGGGAATATAATTCGGGCTGAGGAGGAGAGAAAAAGATGTCTATTGAGCCCCAGCCGACTTCCGAAAAAGAGCGTACGTTATTCGGCCACCCGATCGGCCTCTCCATCCTGTTCCTCACGGAAATGTGGGAGCGCTTCTCCTATTACGGAATGCGCTCGCTGCTCGTACTCTACATGGTCGATTCCCTCTTCGTGCGCCCCGACGTCGGCAGAGAGGTTCTCGGTTTCAACGCCATCAGGGGCGCGCTGGAGTCGGTTTTCGGCCCCCTGGCCAGTCAGCCCCTCTCTTCGCAGATATATGGGCTTTACACGGCTTTTGTCTATCTGACACCCTTCTTCGGCGGCATGCTGGCCGACAAAATCCTCGGCCGGCGGCGCGCTGTAATCCTGGGCGCGATACTCATGTCCATGGGACATTTCCTGATGGCGATCGACTCCGCCTTCTTCCCTGCTCTGCTTCTCCTGATATTGGGCAACGGGGCATTCAAACCAAACATTTCGACCCAGGTCGGCGGGCTTTATCGCCAGGGGGACGCGCGGCGCGATCGCGCGTTCACAATTTTCTATATGGGAGTCAATCTCGGCGCCTTTTTTTCTCCCCTTGTCTGCGGTACCCTGGGGCAGACGCTGGGATGGCATTACGGTTTCGGAGCCGCCGGCGTCGGAATGCTGCTCGGGCTCGCCCTGTACCTATGGGGTCGCCGCTATCTTGCGCCTGAACCCGTCAAACCGGGAGTCACTTCCGCCAAGGTCGTACGTTCCATTGCCGTTTATATTATCGGTGTCGCAGCCGGATTGATACTCCTCATTATCGGGCTGCCTTATCTTCTGAGCATGTTGGCTGTATCCCTTCGCACCGGTTTGCTGATGTGCGCGGCCGTAGTTTCATGCGTTCTCTTCTGGCGATGGATGCGCAACCTCCCCGAGGAGGACCGCAAGAGTATCGGGGCGCTCGTCCTCCTATGCACGCTGAACATTGTTTTCTGGGGGGTCTATGAGCAGCAGGGCAACACCATGCAGCTCTGGGCCGACCGCAATACGAATTGGCATCTCCTTGGACTGGACATTCCTTCCACGTGGTTCCAGGCGTTCAATCCTTTCATTATTTTTGCCATGGCGCCGGTACTGAACATTTTTTGGGCGTGGCAGGCAAAACGTCAATGCGAGCCTTCCAGCGTTGTCAAGATGGGGCTCGGCTGCCTTCTGCTGGGATTTTCTTACGTGATCATGATCATTGTGAGCGCCGGCACCGGGGCCGATGAGCAGCGGAGCGTTCTGTGGCTCTTCGGGACAACCTTCGTGCTGACCATAGGAGAGCTTTACCTCTCCCCGGTAGGCCTTTCATTCGTTACCAAAGTAGCGCCGGCCCGGATGGTTTCCATGATGATGGGCGTCTGGTATCTTTCAAGCTTCTTTGGAAATTACATGTCGGGATTCCTGGGCAGTTTCTATGATAAAATGCCCAAGATCAGCTTCTTTCTCGTGCTCACAATCCTGGGTGTTCTTGCCGGCCTTGCCATCCTGGCCCTCAGCCGCCCTATCAACCGGATCGTCGCAAAACACGAACAAATCGACTCGACGGTGTGAAATGGATCCATGTGGCGGCTGTTCAGAAAAAGATTGACATTGCTGACGTTTGTCACCAACATAGTATGAACCGTCATTTTTTTTTATCCGCTGGAATTGCAATTTATTCTTTTCCCGCCTTCTCATCGGGAAACGATTAACTCTGCGTTCTTTGCGGCTCAAGCGAAGCGTGCGGTGGGGTAATTTTTAAGGTTGTCTATGCCAACAGCTCCTGCGCCCGTATGAGTCTTTCATGAACCTTGACCCCATTGGGGCAGTCCACCACGCACTCCGAGCAGTCACTGCATCGGATATTGCGAATCTCCCTCGGCAGGTTCCAGAACCCCTCCCGTGCCTCATGGAAGTTGCCCTTGAAGTCGTTATAGGCCAGGAACCGCAGTTCATCCGCGACGGGAACGCCCTTGGGGCATTTGTCCTTGCACTGGAAACACATGCGGCAGTAACTCTCCCGGATCTCTTCGCTGCGGGCAAAAAGCAGTTTTTCATCCCGGGGAGTATAGTCTTCGGCCATTGCGCGGAAGTTGATTTCGAGTTCTTCCATGGTTTCGGACCAGGGAACCGTGGTGGAAATTGCGGGATTCGTCAGAACCCACTTGATGGCCGCAAGCCCGCCTTCATTGCTCAAGTGGTTTCCTTCGTCCCCCTTGGGTGTGGCGGTCGCGATCACGACTTTCATGGCAATCACACCGATGCCGGCGTTGTACAGCCTGGCAATCGCCTCGTTTCTATACTTGGCGCCGATGGCATAACTGTAGGTCGTCTGGACGGCATCGAACACTCCGGCCTTCAGGATGAAATCCACCATCGCATTCGGGTCGTGCGTGCTGA
Source organism: Desulfobacterales bacterium (assembly GCA_963677545.2). Taxonomy (GTDB): domain Bacteria; phylum Desulfobacterota; class Desulfobacteria; order Desulfobacterales; family JAFDDL01; genus JBECKW01. Next base: position 95,527 of record CAXXKH010000028.1, read on the forward strand.
CGCCGATAAACCGCGCCTTCCCCTGCTGCTTGACAAGTTCCATCGTCTCGAGCATCTCATCGGTGATCTCATCCGGCGTGTGCCTGGAGTGCTGGTGATAAATGTCGAGGTAGTCCGTTCCAAGGGTCTTGAGGCTGGTTTCGATATCTTTCAGTATCGTTTCCCTGGTGTTCGAATAGGTCTTGGAGGCCAGGACGATGTTTTTTCTTCTGCCCTTGATTGCCCTCCCAAGGATCTGCTCGCTCTTGCCCTGGCCGTAAATCCGGGCCGTGTCGTAGTAATTGATCCCCAGATCGAGGGCACGTTCGAGAATATCAGGATTTGGGATTGCACCCGCGGCACACCCCACGCTCGTCACCTTCAACCCCGTCTTGCCCAATGTACGATAGGACAATCCAGTCGGAGAGGGCTTCGCCAATAACGCCCCGAAATTAACACCCGATAAAAATCCAACTGCAGGTAACGCCAGTCCGGCTTGCAAAAGCTTCCTTCGGAATGAATCGTGTTTCATAAGCCCCCCCTTTGTTGGAGCGTTTAATAGAAATATTCACGAAGAAATGTAGATTTTTAGAGCTGTTTGGCAAAAAAATTAACAACAAATTTGCCACAGACACACACAGACAGAAAAACAGTAGACATGATATGAAAACGCCCGAGGGGCAGACTGCTTTATTCGAGCGAGTCGCTCGAATAAATGTCTGTGTGAGTCTTTGTGTCTGTGGCTATTAGACTGTTTCTATTTTAATATTTCGAACAGTTGAACCCGCCGGAGGCGGACAAGTTATCAGCCTTCAAATTTCCGATTTTCGGTTTTGGCGGGTTGGGAATCATTCCAATCGTTTAAACACATACCGCATAGCCGCATCGCCATACCCCATTTTCCCATCCGCTGAGGGCTTGATAGTCTCCATCCCCGGTATGATCATTTTATCGTATTGCGGCATAAGGATAAGGGTATCCTCTCCTTCCATGGAGCACGCGAATGTCATGGATCCCATGGCTGGAAACGCTGCCAGCATATGATGAACAACCAGATCGGTACCATCAAATTCATATGTTCCGGCATCCGCCATAAAAGAGCGCGGCGCCGGGGGCGCCCCTTCTTCGCCAGGTTCCTGTTTCGGTGTAAAATCGCGGATGGCACTGTAGTGTTTTTTCATGATGTACATCATGAACTGGGCATCATGCCGGGTATGCTTATTTTCACCCACGCCCACATCCATGTAATCGAGGGTCCACACCCCCTGAATACCCTTAGCGGTATCCTGTTTTGCGACTACGGGCGCCGAAGAGGCTTCAGATGCTTCATTAGATGCTTCCGGTGTTTCCGTCGTACAGGCAATAAAAAAAGAAAAAACTGCAAATAGGCTCAACAACAATATGGAACGTTTCATCAGAGTACTCCTTTCTTCAATTATTAGTCACAGTTCAGAATGGCCCTCTTGACCATGGTTCGCGCCAACTGTATCTTCCACTTGTTTCTTTCTCCCGGAAGTACTTTGGCTTTTTCGATAGCAGCGGCGCCGGCGGCGTCCGCCCTTTTTTCACTAATGGGTTTTCCCTTGATCAACGCTTCGGAGGCAGGTATCCGACAGGGCGTGTTGTATACCGCATTGAGGCATATCCGCGCGTCGTCCGTCCCTATCATCGCGGCACAATTCACGATGGGGAAGTCTATGGATTTCCGGATAGTAAACTTGATGAATGCGCTCTTCACTCTCTTCACCGGTGTCGGCACCTGAATTTCCGTAACGATTTCACCCGCGTCCAATATGGTGGATCCCGGCTTGGAAACCTCCCAGAATTTTTCCGCCTCGATCACTCTTCGGTTCGTTTTTATCTTTGCATCGAGCGCCACCAGGGCCGGCGCCGTATCACTCGGATTCACCGCGATGCACCCTTTGGCAGCGCCGAATATCGAATGGTAGCGGTTGTCCCCCATCATGGCGTAGCATTTCCTGCCGCCTTTGCGGAGACAATTGAACCGGTTGTCGGGCAGACGGAAATACCAGCATCTCGTAAACTGGCAGATATTGCCGCCGATCGTCCCCATCTCGCGTATGTGCGGAGAGGCCGTTTTATGCGCCGCCTCCGCGAGTGCTGTATACCTCTCCCGGACCACATCGCTTTTCGCGATGTCTTCCAGCCTTGTCAACGCGCCGATTTTAAGCATACCCGCCTCTTCCCGGATATATTCCAGACCGGAAACGCTTTTGAGATTGACCAGGACTTCGGGATAGTCCGGCAATATTTCAAATCTCATGGCGCCCAGGATATCCGTTCCGCCGGCGATGACCCGTGCGTTCCCGTCTTTCAGAATAGAAGCGGCTTCATCGACTGATTTGGCATTCACGTGTTCGAATCTTTTCCAAGTCTTCATAGTAGAAACCTCTTCCTGGTTTAAGCTTTCTTGAGCGCTTCCGCGGCTTCCAATACAGCCGGCGGATGCTGCTGGTAAGTACCACAGCGACAGAGGTTGCCGGCAAGGGCATCCCGGACATCCGCCTCGGTGGGATTCGGGTTTCTGTCCAGCAGCGCTTTGGATGAATTCACGAATCCCGGGGTACAATACCCGCATTGAAACGCATTATGCTTGATATAGGCATCGATGATCGGATGCTCCGCTTTGGCAATACCTTCGGACGTTTCAATCACGGCGCCGTCGCATTCACAGGCCAGGGTCATACAGGAAAGGACCGGTCTTCCGTCCATGATAACCGTGCAGGAGCCACAGGCACCCTGGCCGCCGCACCAGTCTTTGGGCGACGTAAGCCCTATCTCATCCCGCAGGAGCTGCCGAAGGCTCCAGTTCGGTTCGACGTGAAAGCGGTATTTCCCGCCATTGACCGTCAGTTCTATCGTGCCTGCATCGGCTGATGTCCGTGTACCCGGAACCTCGGCGGGAGCGCTCTCTTCGGTCTGCTTTGGCGACTCCGCACCCGCCGCGAGAGCGACCGACCCCATGGTGGTGCCGCCGATGACCAGGCCGGCGTCTTTCAGAAATTCTCTTCGGGATAAATGCCCAAATCCTTTTTTTCTTTTTTCTTCTTCAGATCTTTTATCTTTTTCAGACATCCTCCCCCCTTGTTAAATTTTCCCTAACGCCTTGAGAACCCTGGCGGGCGTCACCGGATACTCGAGAACCCATTTTCCGGTAGCGTTGAACACCGCCCCGGCGGTGATCCCGGACAGAGAAGCGCCGGTGGCTTCTCCAAGACCGCAGGCGCCATAGGACGAATAGCCCAGATGGCTTTCGTTGATGATGCATTTGATTTCCGGGTAATCATTCATCGACCCGATGTGGTAGCCGATATTGTCGAAATTCAACCCGACACCGGTTTTCGGGCAATGTATTTTCTCTTCGGTTGCACTTCTCCCCAACCCCATAATCGCGCCGCCGTACTGCTGGGCTTCCGCGCCCCGCCGGTTGAACAGATGCCCGACGTCGTTGACGCACACCAGGTTGGTGACAATCACTTCTCCGGTCTCCACATCCACCTCTACTTCCATGAAATGGGCCTGTCGGCTCATGACGTACTGCTGGTAATGCGGCTTTCCATCAAGGGTCAGTCCGGATACTTCGGGAACAACCGGATGGACGATGGATGGATCATCTCCCCAGAAGGCGGTTGCCACGTCATCCACGCTTTTTCGGTTGCTCGGATTGGCTTTTTCAAAAATATAGCCGTCTTTGACATCGAGATCTTCGGGTTTTTTACCCGGAAACGCAGACCGGGGTGCAGGCGGGGCGCCCATTCCCGGCCGCGGCGGCATCATCGGGCCGGCGGGCGGCCGCACGGCATAATCGATAATCTTCTTTTTCAGCTCCCTGGCAGCAACGATCAGTTGCGGCGTGTTCCGTCCGATCCCCATGGCGCCGCCCGGCACCCAGAAGCGATACGTGTTGGCATCCGACCGCTGGTTCTGGAGCACGACATCGTCGTATCGCAATCCCGCCTCCGCGGCAACACAGTAACGAAAGGAAGACTCCGTATCCACTCCGAAATCCGCGCGCACTCCGACAATCGTCAGTTTCCCGTCCCGCAGTATCAGGCATGCGAAATGCCTGCCCGCCATCCAGGACCACTCGTTGATATGGACGAATCCAAGTCCGTGCATCCTTCCGTTTTTAAGTTTCTTTACACCCGGCGCATGCCATTTCTTGTCCCATTGGATTGCTTCTTTCCCCAGTTCGATAACTTCCTTCAGACTCTGCCGCTGAGGAAAGCCGTTCTCCTTCTGGTACTTCGTCACCCAATCCCAATCGTGCCCGTGACATCCGTCATTCTTAAGGGCGACTTCCGTCGGATCCATACCGAACTCCGCGGCGACCCGGTCAAACATGACGTTATGGGGAACGCAGCACTGGGAGCCGTGCCGGAAACAGACAGCCGGGCTAATGTTGATAAACGCCCATTCCTGGGAATTTCGTATGTTGGGAATTTTGGTGGCCTTATGGGTTTTATCGATATGCGGTTCCCCGGCGGGCCCGATGACATGCCAGTCCATGGCAGTGATGGTGCCGTCTTTTTTAGCCCCCACTTTGCATCGATACGTGGCGGCATCATCCCCGGTAAGATAGAAATGACTCTCGTCGTACAGCAGCTTCACCGGTCGGTTTTTCGCCCGCCTTGCAATGATTGCAGCCATACGTATGTATGCCGTGGAATATCCCAGCCATGAGATACCGCCGTACCAGGCGCCCTGAAACGGTGTGGTCACCGTTATTTTGTTAGGTTCTTCGCAAATAGGAAGAAGGGGATCTTTCCTGCTCTTCGGCGGGGATTTCACATCGACCGGTATTCTTCCATACCCGAATGAAACAAACGACAGCCCGATTGATGGGACGCCCGGATTGCTCAGTACCGGTTCGGCATGGCCGCCATAATGGGGCCAGATATCCAGAAATTCCCCTCTCCATTGGACAACGCAGGCCATCCCTTCGACACCCGCCACCGTGTTGGGACCTCTGGTGAATGAATATTCGATTATCTTGTCCGCCTCGGTGAATCCTTTCTGAACATCTCCGAATTCGGTTTCCTCGGTCAGGACGGTATTTGGCTCCTTCGCTTTTGAATTCAGCCGTACGACCTCGGGCATGATCTTGGGCGCCTCCGGTTTCAGCGACTCTTCCATGTCCAGGATGAAGGGCTTCTCTTCCCACTTTATTTCAATCATCCGAAGTGCACGGTCGCATACCTCTTCGCTGTCCGCCACAACGACAACCCCCATGGGGTGATTGTAAAAATCACTCGTATCGGGAAGCGTCAGCATGTTGTAATTGCTGGAACAATATCCACCCGTGGTGTTTTCGAATTCGATATCGGGATCGTCGTACCTCAATATATCCCGGACACCCGTCAGTGCTTCGGCCCTGCTTGTGTCCATACTCACAATTTTGGCATGGGCATAGGGCGACGTCAGTATCTTGGCATACAGCATACCGGGCAGAGAAACATCCCGTGTAAAGACAGCCTGGCCGGACACCCTGTCCTGCGCGTCCTGTCGTGAATCATTGTAATCGAGGGCTTTAAAACCTTCGGGCGGCTTCCATGTCCAAGGCTGATAATCTCCAGGCATACGTCCCCTTCATTTATACAAGTGATGTATACAGATAGTGGATCAGATCGGTTTTTTTGTGTAAGTGAACTTTAATGAATTTGCCACTTCAAGTCAAACGATATTTAAAATCAATCCCCAACTTGACAAAGCCCGTACTCACGGTGTTGAATCCTTTGGGCACCCCGCCGCCTATAATATTGAAAGCCATGGCGCCCCGCCTGGATACGCTCGAAGGCAAGACCATCTATGTCGACAACAACGGCTATCCGGGAACAAGCGTATTACTTCCGGAACTCATCGCGGTGTTGAAGAAAAAATACCCGACAACGACGTTCATTTACAGTGAAAAACCGGCGGGGTCGATGAGCATGGAACAGGACCCGGCAATTGGAGAGGCGGACGCATTGATCGTCGCCACGGGCCATTGAAGTGCCTGTGCGCCTGGGGTCACCAGGCAAGCGATCGAGCATGAATACAAATTCAAAAAGCCCGCCGTACCGCTCGTTGTATCGAGCTTTGTAGAGCAATTAAAGGATGTCGCCATGACCGCCGGGATGCCGGGAATCCGGATTCAATGGATTCAGGGGCCCGTCTGGGGAAAAACCGGGAAGCAACTGCGCGAGGACGTTGTTCTGGGCCGAAACCCCATTTCCGGAGAGCAGGTTCTGAAGGGAATTATCGACAAACTCACCAAACCTTTGACTGCGGAAGAGAAAAAGAGGGGTGAGATTAAACGCAGCAAGGGTCCCGAAACGTTCACCGGAACGGCCGATGAACTCCAGCAGCTGTTCCTTGAAAAAAGATATACCGATTTCATGCCGGTCATTCTGCCGACCGAAGAAAAAGTGGCCGCAATGCTGGATGGCACCAGTCATGATCCCGACGAGGTCCTGGGAGAGATGTCGCCCTACAAAGGAGGATTCGAATCCTGGACCTACACGGTGAAAACCGTCGCCATCAACGCGGTCATGGCAGGCGCAAAGCCGGAGTATCTGCCGGTATTGCTCGCCATCGCGTCCACGGAAACGGAAGCCCTTTCGGTTTCGGACAACGGCTTCGTCGCGGGGGCCGTCATCAACGGGAACATTCGTGATGAAATCGGCCTCAACGACGGTTACGGCGCCATGGGCCCCTACGCCCATGCCAACACCGTCATCGGCAGGGCCTGGAGCCTGCTGTCGATCAACGGCGGCAACTGCGGCAAGGTGGGCACCACCTATATGGGTACCGTGGGAAATCCCATGAATGCCATCAACATTATCATTGCCGAAAACGAAGAGGACTCCCCCTGGGAACCCCTTTCCGTCAGAAGAGGCAAGGGGGAAGGGATGATGCGTTTTCCCGGCATGCCCGCCCCGAAGCCCGAAGGCTTCAAAAAAGGAGAGAATGTCGTCACCCTCTTCAACGGCTGGGGGGTTCTTTCCGCCAAGAACTGGTATGCAAATGTCTGGGGAGATAAAATGAACTATCCCCAGATCATCAAGGACATCTATAAGACCCAGGACGGCTCCCTTTTCGGGACGTGTGCTGTATTGAGTCCGCCGATTGCCAATTTTGTCAAGCGTGACGGATTCGATACCGTCGAGAAATTCACCAAGTGGGTCATGGAAGCACAGGGAGACGCACATAGCGACGGCTTCTATGTCGCTCCTCCCGGCGGCGCCTTCACCGTTATCGTTACAGGCGCCTCCAACAACAACTATTTCAGCATGGGGGGATTCAGGCCCGGCGTTTCGGTCAGAATCGATCCCTGGCGGTAGATATCATGATATCATGATGGGTGGTTTCAAACCCGATATCTTGATCAGTACTTGAATGAAACTTCAAGACTGACTCTGAAGCACCCTCTTGCTCTTAATCTTAATCTTGATCTTAATCTTGCAGATACCGGGAGGCGCTTCCTCAGTATTCGAGGGGAGATAGATGTACCATGAGTAATTCCCGCCTTCCATTCGATATTTATCCACATCGTAAACCCACTTGGCTCTCTTGCAGATATCCCTGATATATTTAGCGTCTATTTTTCTCTCTTTAATCAGGGATTCTTTCCCCTCCCGGATATCTCCGTCGCTGTTATTGACAAGGTTGCTTTTCGACCCGGTGCACGCAATGAATGATACAGTCATGACACACATCAGTAAGCAGACGGCACTCCTCGATGTTATCTTTGTCGTCATTCACTTCTCCCCGTTGTTTAAAAGTTGAGACATGGCTCTCCGGCTGTTTCGATGTAACTATTCTTTCACCCTTGTGATAGTCAATTTCCCAGACCGTGAGTTGAGCCTGTCGTTTTGAAACATGAATCTATCCATCGATTCATATGACCAATAATGATCCCTAAGTCGTTCGCCCTCATCATCGTCAGTCGACTCCTTTAGTTTTCTACCTTTATTTTCTGTAAGTTCATATCTATATCTACGGGAGGGATAGAAAAGCTCATTAAACTCATGTTCTCCGCGTACCTTAAACTTAAAAGTCATTTTGATTATATCGCCGTCAACCTTTCCTTTGAAATCATATGTCATTTTCGTTATACCACCTATCGGTACGGTTGTAGCTTTAAAAGAAATTACATTTCTCTTTATTTTTCCGTTCTCCAACGGTATCAATACGTCCGGACTGGTAGTAGCCTCGCAAACATTCCCTGTTAAAGAAGCTCCGTCACTTTTGAAATTAAAAATAAGGTGGATAGGAGGAAGCTTTTCCATTTCGAATACATCATGGGCTTTCGTTCGTTCGCTTTCATATACTCCTTCCCATTTTCCGTCGATAATCACAGGTGGTGAGGTTGTGGATACATGTGTACATTCGGCAACAAGTAAAAGAGAAAGAATGAAGGTAATACATTTCATTTTTATAATCCTTTTTCACCAGAGTTGGCTATGTAAGGAGGCGGTAATATTCCTTGTTCTTTCGGAATTAATACCACGGCATACTGTTAAATATTAACAGTTAAGCTACTTAATGGCTATTTTTTGACACTTATCAATAACTTTTCACAATTTTGATCTACTAATTATTCGCAGGAATTGAAGGCCTGTCAGCAGAATCGAAAATACACATTGGAAATCCATATCATTTTTGCTAATCTCACTCATGTATATAGAGACACCTTCAGCACCTTCCCTGTCATAAAATTACAGTATGTTTTCCGACCGGCAAAAAGGAGAAGGAGGTTTAGATGCAAAGAAAAGTATTCAAAATACCCTTTCATGCCCTTCCCTTTTATGTCTCAAAAATGCAATCAATCCCGGGCGGCTTCAAATGGATTCCGATCTTATGTGTTTTATTTTCGGCAGGATTCTGTTTAAGCCCGTGGCTGCTTAATGAAGCAAAAGGAGATTATCCCGAACGCGTTATCAGTGGTGTTGTCAGTGATCACGAGGGAACGATTTCCGGGGCCGTGGTGAGAATCCAGACGACTGAATACAGCACTGTCACCGATGCATCGGGGAAATTTCGGCTGAAGGTTCCCGAAAGCATGAGTGAACCCGTCAAACTCACGGCATGGGCAAAAGGGTATTATATCAACGGGCCGGTTGAAGCCTTGCCGGGTGAAAAAGAGGTGACTATTTTCCTCCACCGGCACGGCAAATGGGACAACCTGGAGTATGAGTGGCTGCCCTCATCCCGAACCGACGGCTCCGGCGAAAACCATGGATGCGCAGAATGTCATTTCAGGGGTAAAACCGGTTCCGGCCCCATGCTTCCGGTGGACGAGTGGCTTGAAGATGCACACTCCCAATCCGCCGTCAACCCGATTTATCTGACATTACATACGGGTACCGATATTTTGGGTCGCAGAAGCGAGTCAACCCATTACAGATATACAGAAGATTTAAAGCTTATTCCGCTTCCACCTGACCCCGACAAACCGTACTATGGTCCCGGATACAGACTCGATTTCCCCAACACCGCCGGCAACTGCGGGGCCTGCCACACACCGGTGGCGGCAATCAACGTCCCCCTGAACACATATCCCGATTTCGTCGGGGGCGTTGGCGCCGAAGGCATCAACTGTGATTTCTGCCATAAAATCTGGGATGTCCGGATCGATCCGGTCACAGGCCTCCCTTCACCCGACAAACCCGGGGTACTTTCATATGAATTCAGAAGACCTTACGGCGAGCATCAGTTCTTCGCCGGGCCTCTGGATGACATCGCCCCGGGCGAAGATACCTATTCCGGCATCCAGAAGCAAAGCCGGTTCTGCGCCCCATGTCATTTCGGTGTTTTTGAGGGAATGGTTGTTTATGACTCTTTCGGGGAATGGCTGCGAAGTCCCTACAGCCGGGAAGATACGGGAAAGACCTGTCAGGATTGCCACATGCCGAGTTCCGGCGCCGATCGCTTCGTCCCCCCTGACAAAGGCGGATTGAAACGTGATCCGGATACCCTTGTCGGCCATAAAATGCCGGGGGCCAGGGATATCGATCTTCTTCAGAACTCGGTGTCGCTAACCCTCGAAGCCGACCGATCACCGGGAGGGTTGAGAGTCAAGACAAAAATCACCAACGACGCTACGGGCCATCATGTCCCCACTGATTCCCCCCTCCGTCATCTGATGCTGGTAGTCCGGGCATATATTTCAAAGTCTTTTTCTTCGTGTTCTTCGTGCCCTTCGTGGGAATTAGTATTATTTTAAAAAGCGCTATAAATTCATGAATCAATGGTGAGAATGTATCCGCCTTACGGAATTCATTATAAAGCCGCATTGCCAATCGGGGCAGCAATCCTCCCCGGAAATGTCCGGGCGGATCGAGGGTTATGGAGTGCTGCCGCATGCGCTCCACCCACCCGTCATCCATCTGAATGTTGAAGCACTGGGAATCGGTGATGTTATGAATTTTTCAATATAATATCAGCAGCAATACGAACCGCCGTTTTGACGACCTCGATACGTTTCGAGCCGTTTGTTGATGCATACACCTCTTTATACTGGTTTAGCTCCTGGGGATCGTTCCAGTTGTAATATCTGCCATATTGATGTTTTATTACTTCCCTGCATCGGGAATGGTCGAATTCCTCCGTAAATCTTTCAAAAAATTGCTTCGCATATGCCATGGAAGCACCGGGTTTTTTCGTATCGCTTTGGTTCGCCGGTTCAAAATATACGCCTATGGCAAGTAGAGCGCTGGATGCGGCCCCGCAGGTTTCGCCTTTTCCCACAATCCCGCCGGCAAACGGCCTCAGTGCACCAATCGTCTGGTCCGCTTTCATTCCGAACTGTTCATTCAGGGCGGCAAAAGGAGCTTGAGAACAGGTTTTATACATCTCGTAATATTTTTCCGCTTTTTCGTCCAGTCCCCTGAATATTTCTTCATTCGTTTTTCCGGTTTGTGAAGCGAATACGCTGTTTTTTGCCCCGGAAAAAGAGAGCGCTGTCAAAGCGGTGGTATAGCCGACGCTCTTCACCAGGAATGTTCTTCGGTCAATTCTCGTCTGTTTTACACTGCTATCAAGTTGATTTGCGGTTCCGTTTGATTTCATTTTTTTATCTCCTTTTCCGAAATTAAGCATTTATCGTTCTCGCTTCTCGTGCAACATACGCTCTGAACAGCATATCCTCGCTGTTCTCTTCCGGTCCGCCCCGAATGAGGAGTTTCTGGGTCTTCAGTATGGCAAAACCATGGTTCCGCAGAAGATTGGTGATATATCCCCCACTATGCATATAGATGGATACATCCCAGGGAGTCGGCATCTCGATATACCCGTTTGGCTTTTCACCGGCAGCCGCTTCCTCCGCGGGGGTCGGTGCGGCAACGGTAAAAGCGAAGATGCCCCCCGGTTTGATAATCCGCAAAACTTCTTTCATGATTGAATCCAGTTCACCAAAGAAATGAAGAACACCGCAGCAAACCACATGGTCAAAAAAGCAATCAACGTATGGCAGCGGCATGTTTCTCAAGTCGAAAACCTTCAGGTCCTTCGCGAACGCCTTTGATTCACACACTTTCAGCATTTCGACTGAACCGTCACATCCATAGACATCCATCCCTATTTTTGCAAAGGATCGGGATGCCAGTCCGGTGCCGATTCCGATATCGAGCAGACAGTCGCCAGGCGTTACATATTCGAAATTCATGCCGAACAGTGCATCGTGAACATAACAGTTGTAATCATGAGCCTGCTGATCATACCGGGCAGCTTCCTGATTGTGTACGCTGATTCTATCCTCTTTTTCCATAGTTCGATCCCGGCCCATGGCCCTGAAATCATCAGGTTTGATCACGTTGGCGTTATCTCCTATGCCAACAGCTATTGCCAACCCAACTTCATCATCAGCTTGCGGAATTTCACCAATGGAACGATGAATCTCGGGGCGGTATAGCAGACGGGTTTTTTCTCCATACAGGTTTGAAGATGGTCAACCGCCTTCTCGACACTCATCATAAACGCTTTTACATCCCCTTTTGCCATTTTGGTGTCGACAAATCCGAATCGGACATTTGTTACAAAAATTCCTTTGGGCTTCAAAGCCAGCGCCAATCCTTTCAGATAATTTGGTTAATGAGTATATACATAAATCAAAGGAATATTCCAATAGCAATTCTTCCAGCAACTCCGGATATCTGTTGTTGCCGACATCCAACACCCGGTGCTGATATCGGGGACTCCGTATCGATGAATCACTTCTGGATATACCGACAGCCGTCCACCCGGCAGTCAGCAATCTCTCGGTAGCCGCCAGACCTATTCCATCGGAATTACCGACCATTAGTGCTCGTTGCATAATTATTCCCATAATCTGTAAAAACAAACTACCCCGCTGCAGGCAGCGGGGTAGCAAAGACCGTCTCTATTTTCAGTAATCCCGAAAAACCGGGAATTATCCCACGGGGATCAAAAAGCAGCCAGAATAGCACGTTTTACCATAGTCTTGGCGACCTGCACCTTGAACTTGGCAGCCGCTAGCGGCCTTGCCTTTTCAACAGCAGCCGCCCCCGCCGCCTCGGCAATCTTTTCATCGATCTTTTTTAAACGCTTTCCTGTAATGACTTCCTCGGCTGCAGTGGCCCGGTACGGACTGGGAGCAACCGCGTTGAGACATATTCTGGGGTTTTCCCCGCCTACCAGAACCGCGCAGTTCACAATCGGGAAGTCAATGGATTTACGAAAAGCAAATTTGATAAATGAACTTTTATAGCCCTTCTCAGGTTCTGGAATATGGATTTCCGTTATTATTTCGCCCTGTTCGAGAACTGTATTTCCGGGCTGTTTTACCTCGAAGAATTTTTCGGCTTCGATTTTCCTGCGGTCGGTGACAACCGTCGCATCGAGAGCGATGAGGGCGGGCGCCGTATCACTGGGATGAACGGCAATACACCCACCGACCGCGCCGAATATGGAGTGATACCGGTTGTCTCCCATCATGGCAAAGCATTTACTGCCGCCTTTGCGCTTGCAGTCGAAACGATTTTCGGGTTTTCGGAAATACCAGCACCTGTGCAGTTGCGCGATGTTGCCGCCGAGGGTTCCCATGTCGCGGATATGCGGTGATGCAACCCGTGATGCGGCCTGGGCCAGGGCAGTGTATTTCTTCTGAACAACAGGGTCGGCAGCGATATCGGCCAGACGTGTCGTGGCGCCTATTTTCAGCATGTCGCGATTTTCCTTAATAAAATCGAGACCCGGAACGGATTTAAGATTAATTACCGTAGCCGGGTAATCCCGAAGGATGTTGTCCTTGAGGGTCCCCAGGAGATCAGTCCCGCCGGCGATAAGGGCGGTTTTACCATCGGCAAGGGCTGTTTTGATTTCCGCAATGGATGTTGCATTTGTGTGATTGAATGGTTTCATTTTTGTCTCCTTATATTTTCCCCAAAGCCTTAAGTACCCTGTTCGGTGTGGCGGGCGGGTCCACCCACTTGCCGATTGCATTGTAGATAGCACAGATGATAAGGTGCGTGTTCGCCATCGAATGGCTGATCCCGTTCGCGCCGTATACTCCGTTGCCGGCGCGGGTTTCCAGCAAATCCGATTCAAGTTCCGGCACGTCCAGCATTCCCGGTTTCTTGTAATCGATCATGTTCATGTTGAGTTTCACGCCGGTTTTATCATCGTAATTATACTCCTCGAGTAACTGGCATCCCAGGCTGAAGAATGCGACCTGGTCAAGCTGGCTTTCAAGGGATGTTCGCCTGATCACCTTGCCGGGATCAACCGCAACGCCGTATTTCAATATTTCCACCTGACCGGTTTCCGTATCCACCGCCACTTCACAGTACAAGGTGTTCAACAGATCGTACTTTGAGGGCCACACGGGAGCCGGGGGATGACCGGCAAAGGTCGCGTATACATTCGATGTGAGGCTCTTGAGCGGAACCCCGGCGCTTTTGTCCGACTTGAGCACTACCATTCCGTTCGCCATGTCCAGATCTTCCGGTTTTTTCCCCTTCAACGGATTCGGGGGAGCATTCCGCGGCGGACCGAACATTCCCATTGGCGCCGGTTTGTTCGCCTCTTCAATCGCCGCTTCGAAAATACGCTGCCGTAATCTCTCGCAGCAGGTTTTCATGACCCAACCGGTTGCAACCAGTCCGTCCGCGCCGCCGCTGATGGACACGAACATTGCGTTGGGATCGTAATCGATACTGATGTCCTCGAATTCAAGGCCGAGTTCCTCAGCGACGATCATGGCAACACCTTCGACGGAAAAGACACCGGCATGGGGGCCCTGTATCGGCATGTGGACCACGCCGTTCCGAAGTTCGAGTACAGCGTTAAAATCACTGCCCATTGCATGCCTGGGGCACATCTGGTACCTGAAACCGGCCCCGTGCATCCTTCCGTCCGGAAGCTTCTTTGCGCCGTTTTTATGCCAGTTCCAATTCATCAGTTTCCTGCCGGCTTCAATGCATGCATCAAAGCTGGGAACCGGCCGCTGGTCCTTCTGCCCGTCCGGCCCATGAAGGTTCAGCCGCGCGATATCGATCGGATCTTTTCCCAGTTTCTCGGCGATCATATGAATTGCCATCGTCACCGTATCCCAGTTGAAGGGACAGAATTGCGAACTGAACGGCATGAGCCCGCGGTTGCTGTCCACAACATCCATTTTCTGCCTGATGTTCAGACATTTGGTTCCGATGTACGGGCTGTAGCCCTGATCACCGATGGTCCCGAAAAACGAATTGCCCGTAGTGCCGCCGTCAGCGATGGAAAAATCGTCGAAAGCGGTAATCGTGCCGTCGTTTTTGAATCCCACCTTCATGTGGATAAACCGCTGCTGGACCATGAAGTCGAAGGTGTCCTTGCGCATATTTACGCAACGCACGGGCCTTCCAACCCTCCTTGATAGAAACGGAGTGATCTGCTGTGATCTGCGGATCGTCCAGTCACAGTACTTGCCGCCCTGGAAAAGACCTTCCTGTACGGTCTTCTCCGGCGTCAGGCCGTACATCTGCGCGATCGCGTTCTTGCCGCCGCTGGCGTGCCAGACGGCGCCCTCAATATGGAGAGTGTCTGTTCCCAGGTAGGGATCGTCGAACCACCATGCCACCGATCCGTGGGGATTGGGCGAGGCGGACGCATATGTCGGCATATTCAGGTCATACTCTATCACATGATCGGCCTCCCTGAATCCCTTTTCCATATCGCCCTGCTCCTGGTTCGAATAGGAGACATTGCCTTTTTTCGGAGGATTGTTGCCGCCCCCCCCGAAGGGATTGGCGACACCGGACCTGTCCTCGGGCCGGATTACCGGGGCGCCGGGTTCTCTCCCCTTTTTGATATCCACGAAATGCGGCAGTATCTCCCACTCCACATCGATCTGTCTCAACGCCTCTTCACAGATATCCACATTTTCCGCGATGACAATGAATCCCACTTCCACATTTTCCTCTTCCGCGACATCAGAAATAAAAGGCGCCGGTGGACTGCCCATGCCGCCGCCGCGCGTTATTTTTTTCATATCCTCATCTTCCCACGTGACGATATCCACGACGCCGGGGATTGCCATGGCTTTTTCCAGATTGTAGCTTTTTATCCTTGCATGGGCGTACGGGCTGCGCATAAATTTCGCTTCGAGCATATTGGGGATGACATAATCGATCCCGAATTTCGCCACGCCGGTCGTTACCGCTCGTGATAATCTGCCGGGCAGATTCGGCTTTCCGACGACCCTGAAATCTTTTCTATCTCCGTTAAATGTCAGATCAGCCATATTATTTACCTCCTTTAGTTATTTGCGGCGCCGCTTCCATAATCGCGGTGGGATGGCGCGGATAGGTCCCGCAGCAACAGATATTGCCCGCAAGTGCCTGCTTGCAGTCTTCTTTGGTCGGGTCAGGGTTCTTGTCCAGGAGATTCTTCGAAGAGACCAGAAATCCCGGGGTGCAATAACCGCACTGCATGGCGTCCCATTTGCAGTATGAGTCGATCAGGGGGGTCCATTTGGGATCGGCGGCAATGCCTTCGACAGTCTGGATGGCCTTTCCCTCACACTCGACGGCCAGGGTGCTGCATGACAAAACAGCCCTGCCGTCCACTATCACCGTACACGATCCACAGGAACCCCGGTCGCACATCTGCTTCGCGCCCGTAAGACCGAGTTTGAACTGCAACGTACGCTGGAGTGTCCAGTGCGGTTCTATCAACACCTCACACTCCTCGCCGTTTACATTCAGCTTTGTTTTGACGGGTTCCACATGTTCGGGATGGTCCGTCCTGAAATGTTCTTTCAACTCCGCAAAACTGCTGAAATTTTTGTTGCACACGGGACACCGGAATTGCGTCACCGTTGTGGGAATCGTCTGGACCGCCTCGGTTGCCTGGGCACCCTCGGGCTTTATTGCCAGCCCCGCGGCCCCGATGGCGCTTCCCCCGATGATGGCCCCTGCATTCTTCAGGAAATTTCTTCGGTCTTTGCTGTGTGTTTCATCAGCCATACTTTGTCCTCCTGCGGTTAAGTTGATTTTCTTGTGGACTTATTTATCGATTATCGGCGATTTCATACTGACTGCTGCTTTGTTTCCGCTGCACTTGAATTCAAACCGTTTTCATCACGTTTCACTCCCGTCTCTTGTTGACACTTTCGACGATCCCGCAAAACACACTTCTCAAATCCTGCTGACTCAGATTCATGAGATACTCATCACAGCCAATTTCAGAACACTCCGTTTCGGCCGATATTTGTGTTGTGCTGTCGCACCATTGCATATTGGAGAGCTGTTCTGAAAATGGCTTATCACGATAATATTTTTCCTTATGGTTCTTTGAGCGGTCTTCGACAGCTGTTTTTTTATCCGGGATAGAGAAAAGGGTCCCTTTACCGGGGGAGATTTCTTTCAAGCTACCGTTGTTATCGAGCCAGCGCTGGCATTCATCATGGGTTCCAAGAAATGAGACGACAATGGTTGAATCTCTTTGCAGCGTAATCAGACGGTAGCCGCATGCAAAATCAAATTTTCTGCAGCTCTTGATCCGTCTTTCGCCGTATTTTGTAAAACTTCCACTCGGTTCCCGGTAATCAAGAATCGTCCCTGATTTAATGTTTTTAATGGTGTCAGCAGCCTTTTCCGCTATCATTCTGCCGGCTTTACCGGATTGCATGAGTGTTTTCATCCGCCGATCAACTTTTGCGCTGACTTTCACATATTTCATTTAATAACAAGCCTTTCTTTTTTTCCAACGAGAAAAAAATCTGGGGACATAACACAATAATTCATAGTATCTATCGGTTCTTGATAACCAGGAAAAAGCAAAAGAAATGTGTTTCGATCTTAAAGGGGGGACTTAACTCTTCAGCCTTACCTTGGTCTACCAAGCCCAGGTAGATTGTTGTTCTGAACTCAGGTAAAGCCGAAAATTTTAACCATAAATGCTCCAAAAAAATAAAAGCCGAGGATGAACATCCCCTATATATAGAGAATTCCAATTTGTCAATATGAAAAAACCAATAGAACAGGGTAACCGCATTTGGATTTTTATAAAGTTCTATTGAGACAAGTAGTTTTTACGATGTTGTCAAAATTTGGTTTTTCGAACGATGGAGCGAAGCGACAACCTCATTCGACGTTGGGCGTTCGATGTTGGATGTTGGACGTTTATTTTATAGCACATTGGTACCATGGTCAAATGCGGCTACCCTGACCAATAGACGGTAATTGCATGCAGGCTGAAAGGGATAGTGTTTTTAGGGAGGAGTGCCGAAAGTGCCTTGAGTGCGCTAAAGTGCCTAAAGTTCAGGAGTCGTTTCACTCCACCTTTTGAAATCAAACGGGCAGAATACCACAACTTTAGGCACTATAGGCACTTTAGTGCACTTTAGGCACTTAGTTGCATTTCCCCGCATTTCGGGCGGCCTTTATCCCTCGGCAGTCACCCAATCCACAGGCTTTTTTCAAATCGGAACACATGTTCCCCATCTCTTTCAATCGGTTATATGAAACGGCGCGGCTGTTATAAGCCTGCAAATAGCTATCATCCAACTCGACCACTTTGGTATAATCATCTATCGATTCGCCATATTTTCCTAATTTTCTATAGGCTTCTCCTCTGTCAAAATAGGCATCGATCATTTCGGGAATATTTTCTATTGCTTTGCTGAAATCTTCCGCGGCTTTCTTATAGTACTTCAGTTCATAATAAACCTTCCCTCTCAAGTCATAGTATTGTCCACTTTGAGGGGCTATGCGAATGGCATCGTTAAAATATGAAAGCGCATCTTCGTATTCACCGTTTCTAAGGTGTTTAATTCCTTTGGCAGCCACTTTATTGGCCTCAAACTCTGAAGCCGGCATTTTAAATCCGAAAGCCTTGGAAATAACTGCTTCAACCGGTTTTCCTTTTTCCATGGGCGGATTGAACCGTAATCCTCTGGCCTTCTCCAGGGCCGCTTCATCGAAAACACCGCTTGGTACGGATTTGATAACTTTCGGATCCCTTACCGTCCCCTCTTCCGTTACAACAAATTCCAAAATGACATGGCCCTCTATTAATTTATTGTCGTTGATATTTTCTGAAGCATCGGTTGAAATGTAAAAGAGTGCCAGGCCAAGAATGATTGCAAGCGATATCGATTTTTTCATTTTGTCTCCTTTCCAAGAGCTGTTTCAAAGCCTTTCCACCAAAGACGGCGGAACCTGGGACAATCAGGTTCAAAATCAAGGTGATCCGATAAAATTATATTGAGGAATCGAGATATTGTTTGGATGATGGCGTCAATGAAACACCATCCGCAATCTACAGTCAGCCGCTTTCTTCACGCATATTTCTCAATGCCACCGTACCTGCCGAAACGACAAATATCAACACTTTACTGAGCAGGTCATCAAAGGAAAGGATGTCGCAATCGTAAAAACGGGTGTCAGGGATAAAAACGGCACCGCCAGCGATATTGGCGATATCTGAAGCGCTTTCATATAGAGAATGATAGCGCAAATTTCCAAGGGCAGTAAAAAAGCAACAATGGTCCAAAAAGTCCTGTCGAGTTCCGGGATCGGGAAAAAGTAGAGGAGCGGCAGAAGGAAGATAGACGCGAAGCCAAATCGCACCCACGCAATAACAACTGCGGAATGATGCTTAAGCGCCTGCTTGGCGAGTGCATCGGAAGTGGCTACGCTGAAAGCGGCACAAAATGCGTAGAGATAACCCGTCACTTCGCCATAAGCCGCTCGACCGCTTTCTCCAGTCCATCCAGAGTCAGCTCGAACATGGGAAAAATCTTCGCGATCTCGATGATGGTCCGGGTATAGCCCCATGTCTCCCGGGAAACCGGGTTGAGCCAGACATGGTGGGGAAATATCTTCGCCAGAATTGACATGCACTCGATACTCGATCGCGTGTTCTTCTCCCCGAAGTAAATGGATCCGTTTGAAAACATGAGTTCCCAGGGCGCCATACTCGCGTCTCCCACCATGATCAGGCGGGTCTCCGGATCCATCCGGGTCAATTGGGTCATTGATACCGGCTTTTTCCGGCGGGAGGGGTGCGCCCACAGGGTCTCATAGACCGTATTGTGGAAGTAATAAGTCTTCAGGTCCTTGAACTGGGCCCGGGTGTAATCGAAGAGTGTCTGAACCAGATGGATATGGGGATCCATGGACCACCCCCCGTTGTCGATGGCAAGGATAACCTTCAGGCGGTCTTTCAGGCTTCGATCAAAGACAATCTCAATTTCCCCCCCGTTTTTAATGGTCCGGGAAATGGTCTCGTCCACGTTTACCCTGTCTTTGGGACCCACCGGGATCATGTTCCGAAGACGCTTCAGCGCCTCCCCCACCATGGACTGCGTCAGCGGCTGCTGGATCGAGTAGTCCCTGTACCGCCGGTCCATGGCGACTTTGACGGCCGATTTGTTTCGGGAGACCCCCCCGACCCGCATTCCGCCGGGGTGGAACCCCGAATGGCCGACAGGTGAAGTTCCACCGGTACCGATCCATTTGTTACCGCCTTCATGCCGTTCCGTCTGCTCCTCAAGCCGCTCCTTAAAGTATGCCTCGAGCTGCTCGGGCGTCAGCTTGCTCAGGGTCGCCTCGTCGATCCCGAGAAAGTGGGAAAGCGTCCGGGGATCCTTGAGCCATTCCCCAAGCAGCAGCCGGACCGCATCCGTCAACTCCTCCTCCAGGGAATCGGGCATCTCGGCACCCTGGAAACAATGGGCAAAAAGCCTGTCGAAAAAATCGAAGTGCCGTTCGTGTTTAAGCAGAATCGACCGGGAGGCGATATAAAAATCTTCCAGCGAGGTTACCAGTCCCCCGGAAAAGGCCCGATGCAGTGTCAGGAAAGCGGTGGGGCTGACGGGAACCCCGGCGTTCTTGAGCTGATAGAAAAAATCGACAAACACGCCTATACCCCGCGTCTTTCCGAAAACCGCGCGGCCTGTTCATAATCTCCGCTCTTTTTGAACAGAACACCGAGATACGGAACTTCTCCTTTTTTGAGCTGACGGGGGTGAAAATCCGGATCCGCTTTCAGCGCCCGTAACCAGTTCAGAAGCTCCCGGGTGGCCGGCTTTTTCTCGACATCGCGGAGATCCCGAAGCCGGTAGAACGCGTTTACGGCATGGGTCAAAAGTTCCTGATCGATATCCGGGAAATGAACATTCACGATGTTTCGCATCATTTTTGGATCCGGAAAAGCAATGTGGTGGAAATTACAGCGGCCCAGGAAAGGATCCGAAAGGTTCTTCTTCGCGTTTGATGTAATGATAATGACCGGCCGGTTCCTGGCCGATACGGTCTTGTCGATTTCAATAATGTCGAACTGCATCTGATCCAGCACGTCCAGCATGTCGTCCTGGAAGTCCGTATCCGCCTTGTCGATCTCATCGATCAGCAGCACGGTCCGCGACTCGGCGGTAAAAGCAGCGCCGATTTTCCCCATGCGGATATACGCTTCGATATCGCTGACATCTCTTTTGGAATCTCCGAAACGGCTGTCGTTCAGCCGGGTCAGGGTATCATACTGGTAAAGTGCATCCACCAGTTTCATACTCGATTTCACGTTCAGGACCACCAGCGGCATCGAAAGACTTTGCGCAATGGCATGGGCCAGCATGGTTTTACCGGTACCGGGTTCCCCCTTGAGAAGCAGCGGCATCTCGAGCGCCATTGAAATATTCACAATTTTGGCCAGCTCATCATCCAGAACATATCGAACATCGCCGGTAAATGTTTGGTTGGACAGCTTCATCCTCCATACTCCTTTCGCTTCTACCAATTACAATGATGGTTTCAGGTGTCGGGTGTCAGGTATCGGTTACGACCCTGTTTCATCTGACACCCGACACCCGACACCTGAAACCTGTCTCGTATTCCACGCCGAAATCCCCTCCATCCGCTGAATATCGTTCGGTAACGACGCAACCAAACATTATCTCAAATTTCCCTTGCATTTCAATACCATTCGAGTTAATTTCCTGACGCAACAAATGAGGGCACTGCCCTATAACCCTGTAACCCCCTTGAACCGTTAATAGAAAGGGCAAATTGCCATGGGAAAGGTTTTTAGGCCAAGCACACGGGAAGCAAGCATCCTTTCCAAGATCGAATCGTCCAAAGAATATGCCCGCCGCCGGGCTATCGATAGCGCCCGGGACAATCTCGAGCCGCTTAGCAACGCCATTGCATCGAAACTGGTCGAAAACAAGCTGGTTGAAACCAGCAGCAAGCGGTCCCTGGAAGAGCAGATCCAGAAATGTATTGAAAAACTGGGGCGTTCCGAAGATTTCGATATCGATTATTCCGTCGCTCCGGTCCGGAACATCGTGGCCGACCCGAACATCGTCAGCCTGTACGTCACCGCATTTGTCCTTGAAAAAGTGATCAACCACAAGGACACGGTGGATATCTACGGCTCCGATGAAGAAATTTACTACTGTATCCATAAGCAAGTGACCAAGAACCTGCCGGTCTGATGCGTCCGTCGTTCCATCCGCGACTCATCAATGGCCCCTTTGATGATCCGGGTCTGTTTGTCCCTTTTTTATTTGAGAAACGCGCCCTCCTTTTTGACCTCGGCGACATCCACTCCCTCCCGGCCAGGGATATTCTCAAGATCACCCACGCATTTGTCTCCCATACCCACATGGATCACTTCGCTGGGTTCGATCGACTGCTCCGGCTCTTTCTCGGACGGGAGAAAGACCTGTATCTATATGGTCCCAGGGGATTTCTGGGAAATATAGAGGGCAAACTGGCGGGCTATACCTGGAACCTGGTGGATCAGTATGCCGCCCCGTTTTCGCTGCATGCCGCCGAAATCCATGAAGATATTATCCTCACCCAGGAATACCGCTGCCGTGACGGCTTTGTCCCTTCCGCGCCCCCCAAATCGGCTCCGTTCACCGGTGTCCTGCTTTCAGAACCATCCCTGACGATATCCACGATTATTCTGGACCATAAAATCGAATGCCTGGGATTTTGTCTGGAAGAGCGCTTTCATGTGAATATCATCAAGGAAATGCTTTCCGAAATGAACCTTTCCGTCGGACCCTGGCTTCGGGAGTTCAAGCAGGCACTCTACGGCGGCAGAGACCCGGAATTCGACTTTATCGTAAAGGGTGCGGACGGGGAAACCGCGGACCGTCATTTCCACCTGGGGGACCTGGCGAAACGAATCAGCCTGATTTCACCGGGTCAGAAAATAGTATACCTGACGGATCTTGCCGGCAGCACCGAAAACCTGTCAAAGGTGATCCCGTTTGCAAAGGATGCCGACTATCTGTTCGTGGAAGCGGCTTTTCTGGACACGGACCGGGAGACCGCCCTCGATAAAAGGCATCTCACGGCCAGGGATGCGGGTTGCATCGCGGGATTGGCCGGTGTGAAACAGTTCACACTCTTTCACTATTCGCCCCGGTATACCGATATGCCCGGGGCTCTCGAAAAGGAAGCCGCTGACGCCTTTACCTCCGTTAGAACCGCAACGCCTCAACCGGATGCATCATAGCCGCTTTATAAGCCGGATAAAGCCCGAAACAGATACCCGTCCCGGCCGCGGTAAACAAGGAGATGAAAATACTCCACCAGCTTATGACAACGGGCCAGTCAGCCAGCATTTGAATCATCAGGGCGCCGATGATGCCGACAACGAAACCGATCATGCCGCCGATGGTTGTCAGCATCGTCGATTCGGTGAGAAATTGAATAACGATGTGACGTCGATTGGCGCCGATGGAACGCCGAATTCCGATCTCCCGGGTCCTCTCGGTCACCGAGGCAGCCATGATGTTCATTATGCCAATACCCCCCACCAGCAGCGTGATACCGGCAATAATACCCAGAACGATATTGAAGGTTTTCTGGGTTTTATTGACCTGATGCAGCAGCTCGACCGGAACGATCGTCTGGAAATCCTCATATCCGCCATGATTCCGCAGGACGACTCTCCGGATGATGTCCGCCGCGGCCTTGATATAGCTGCCGTCGGAAAGATGAAAAACAATATCCGTATAGCCGCTCTCCCTGAGGTCCTGTGTCGGCTCGGCCCCGAGGGGTATCAAAACAGCACGGTTGAAATTCCGGACGGCGATCGCGCTGTTCTTTTTCCGCGCATAATCGCGATTCCGCAATATGCCGACAATGGTATAGGCAACCTTGTCTATCAGGACCGTTCTCCCCAGACGCCCCTCCATGCCAAGTCCGAGTGCCGCTTCGTTTCCGACGACACACACCTGCTGGCGTCGGTCTTCATCCATGGGGCAGAGAAACCGCCCTTCACGAATCTGAAGGCCGTTTATTTCGGCAAACGAGGGCTTCGCGGAAAAAACGGAAAAAACGGTCTCTTCGGTCGGGCCGGCAATAGTGGAGGGAACCTCTCTGAGGGCGGAGACACTGTCCACCAGGGGTATCGTTTTTTCGACAACGGCAATGTCCGTATCACTCAGCCCGGATGAAAGGCAAACGGCGGCCTGCCGTTTCTGATCCTCCGAAAGGGAAGCCGAACGCAGGATGATGCTGTCGGCACCCAGTTCCGATATCTGCTTCAGGGTCTCCTGTTTGGCCCCCTCGGCCATGGCGAGCATGGAAATCACGGCGGCCACGCCAAATACAATTCCCAGCACACTCAGGAAACTGTGTAATTTCTGTTTCAGAAGCTCCTTGAACGAAGCCCGCAGCAACTGTCGGACAAAGCTGACTCCTTTCACATCATGCAGCCCGTCGTTCATTTGAAAAACCCGCTGCCGGATAAAGCTGATCCCTTTCACAATACACACCCATCCCGCATCTCAACGACCCGCTGGCTGATAGCCGCGACACCCGAATCATGCGTGACCATGACAATCGTCGTCCCCCCGGCGTGAAGGTCCCCGAACAGACGAAGGATGTCCTTTCCCGTGGCGGAGTCCAGATTCCCCGTGGGTTCATCAGCCAGGACCAGCAGGGGGTTGATGACCAGTGCCCGGGCAATGGCCGCCCGCTGCATTTCGCCGCCGGACAGTTCCCTGGGCTTGTGTTTCGTACGGGATCCCAGCCCCACCATTTCGAGACGCGCCAGGGCCCTTTCCTTTGCCTCGCTCTCGGCGGCCCCCTGATAAACGAGGGGAAGAACCACATTCTCGAGTACGCTGTATTCCGGGATCAGATTGAAGGTCTGGAACACGGTTCCGATTTTCAGAGACCGTATTCTTGATAGTGCCATGTCGTCAAGATCGGATATATCCTCGCCGTTCAGAAAATATTGTCCGGTCGAGGGCGAATCGAGACATCCGAGGATATGGAGCAGGGTCGATTTTCCCGATCCCGATGCCCCCATTATGGAAAGGAATTCCCCCTGTCTCACCGCCAGTTCCACACCACGGAGCGCCTGCACGCGCGTCTCCCCCAGGATATATTCCTTTGTCACGCCCCGGACATCGACCAACGGGTTCATATCGCTACCTGACAACGGGTCTTCCGGTGAGCTGCACCTTGTCTCCCGAGTCCAAGCCCTCCCGGATCTCCGCCCAGTATTCATTCATGGCGCCGACGGTGACAGCGGTTTTTTCGGCTCTTCTCCCTCTTCGTACCATGCAGTAATAGCTGCCGTCCTCCACGAAAATACTGTGGACAGGTACGGTCAACACCTGTTCCAGATCGGCACACAGGATCTCCACCTGGGCGGTCATTCCGGGCCTCAGACGGGGATCCTCGCCGTCTACCAATATTTTCACCGAGAAATATTTCTCACGGGTGTTGCTCTTGATATTGGTTTCCGCAAGCGCGCCGATCCCTTCCACGGTTCCCTGCAGGATCAGATCCGGATAAGCGTCCACCCGGACCAGCGCCTTTTTTCCCAGGGTCACTTTATACAGATCGACCTCCCGGATTTTTATATCCACGAGCATTTCTGAAATATCCGGAACATATACGATGGGCTGGTTGCGAAGAACCTTGTCACCGATACGCGGCTTTCTTCTCTGGCCACTGAAATATTCCTCCCTCAGGACTGCCATGCCCGGCAAAGGCGCCAATATTTCAGTTTTTTCAAGTTTCTCCCGGGCCTTTTCCAGCAGGTTTTTGTTGCTCTTCAGCTCCTTTTTTGCCAGCACCAGATCCGCCTGGGCTTTACCGATCTTGTATCCCCCGTTTTTCTTGCCCTGTTCGAGACTGACCCTGGCCTGGGAAACCAGCGCCTTTGCCTTTTCGATGGCCGTTGGAAGCACATAATCCCGATAGGTGCTCAGTTCACGATGGGCCATCTCATATTCTCTGCGGGCCACGCGAATTTCCCTGTTCACCTCATCCAGCTCATAGGAACCGACCACTCCTTTGGCAAGATACTCTTTGAGTTCTTTTTCATAGCCAGCGAATTTTTCGAGCTTTTTCGAGGCATCGTTCTCTTTTTCTTCCAGACGGGACAACTCCAGAGGCCCTTCCCCTTTTTCCAGTTTCACAAGATCCAGCTCGGCCGCTCTGAGGTCGATCTCCATGGTCTTGATTTCGCGTTCCAGCTGGCTTTTTTCCCATTCGAAAATTTGACCGTTGGCCGTCGCCAGGGCCTCCAGCTCCATCACCCTGCTTTCCATCAAGCGAACCTTGTCTTCGAACTCCGACGGATCGAAACGAACCAGCGGATCCCCTTTTTCAACCCGTGAGCCGTCTTTGACAAGCCAGACAATTCTGGATTTGTCGCCGTCCAGTTCGGAGCTGATCGTGGTGGAACGAACGGCATCCATCTCGCCGGACGCGCGAACAATGACTTTGAATGACCGGTCAGTGGCAATGGCATCGGCGACATCAATCCCCAGGGGCCGTGGGTCGGATAACATGGCCGCGGTGACGGCTACGACAAACAGGATTGAAAAACCGATGAGATATTTTTTTTTATTCATTGGGCCTGTTCAGAGTAAGAGAGTAATGTGCCCATGGCCGCACGCAGCCGGTAAATGCCGACGATATAATTGGTCTTGGCGTTTTCGACAT
The DNA here is from genome assembly GCA_963677545.2 of Desulfobacterales bacterium. Lineage (GTDB taxonomy): Bacteria > Desulfobacterota > Desulfobacteria > Desulfobacterales > JAFDDL01 > JBECKW01. Next base: position 121,935 of record CAXXKH010000028.1, read on the forward strand.
TGGTCCGCGCGTTGCTGTATACGGATTCGGCATCAATCAGGTCGAAATTGTCGGCCATGGCGTATTTGAACTTGAGCCGGGAAATCTCCAGCTGTCTCTCCGCCTCGCCGGCTCGTTCCTTCTGGAGTTCGATCCGTGCAAGCAACTCATAAAGGTTTCTGATATTTTCCCGGACCTCCCGTACGATATCATCCCTGATGTTCGACAAATACCGCTTTGCATCGTCGATGGCAAGCAAACTCTGCTGGTAATAGGCTTTTTCGGATCGTCTGAAAAGATCCGAATCGGTGCTCAGGCTGAATCCCCATCTGCTGTCCTTCAGCCGGGCGGCATCCATGAGGGAGGAATCCTCACCATAGGGAGTATAATAAATCGAAAGATTCAGCTCGGGTAAAAGCTGGTGTTTGGCCACTCTTGCCAGCCTTTTTTTCTCCACCAGCAAATCCTTCGCTTCGACGATCTCGACCCGTTTATTCAAGGCTGTTTCAACAGCTTCCGCCTCATCGACAGCCGCCGATTTTTCAGCCGTATCCCCCACAATATTGATCGCGCGGGTTGCCGGCCAATCCAGAACCCGCCTTAAATTATCCTCGGACTGTTTCAGCGTCTGTTCATTGGCCACCAGATCATCCTTGGCCTGTTTCAGGCGTTGTACCGCACGGTATTCGTCTTCGGGTTGGGCCAGACCGATATTTCGCTTGATCTTGGCCGACTGGGCGAAAGATGCCAGTCGATCTACGGATTGGGCCCGGTTTTTCACCAGCTCTTTCTGCAGCAGGACATCGTAGAACCCGCTCACCGTCTGGAGGAAAACATCGACCTGAGCCAGAAAAAACCGGCGGCGGGCGGACCGGACACTGAATTCCGCATTTTTGACGGCGCTTAAATTGTATGCGGGGCTTATCCCCCTGAAGAGAGGCTGCGTCAATTGGAAGGCGACGCTGCTCCGATAAACGCTCTCATCTCCGTCTTCCGCCAAACCGACCCTGGGCGCCACGGCAATCCTCGATCCGGTAGGGAATTCTTTGCGCATGGTAGCGCCCACGGCGTAATCGGATTGATCCGTATCATTGCTGCTGCCGGAAAAACCGGCACTTCCCGCCGGTGTGAGTTGAATATCGAATTCCGATCGGGAGGATCTCAATGAAAGCATCGACGCCGAAAGTGCGTTGCGCTGCAATGAGAGATTGGAATTGCGTTGAAGCGCCAGGATCACTATCTGTTCCAGGGACAAAGGCGTGTCCGGGTTTGGCGATACGGACTCCGCGGTTGCATCACTCCCGAGCACCGACGTAACCATGCAGAGCATGAAAACCAAATTGATAAGAACCAACAAAATTATATGGGCCTGCTTCTTCCACATAATCGAAAAAGACTTTCAATCCCGAACGGCTGTTAAATAAAAACGGTAAGGAGAACCGAATTCCCCTTACCTTTTATGAATATAGCGGCCTTTTTATGAAAAAAGGCCGCTTCGGATTAATGCGAAAACGTCGTTACGGTCTGGGTGCCTGAACTGATCGTACCGGAATAGTTGGTTCTGCTACCCCCGTTGATGACGGCAACCGAGTAGGATGAAGAACCCGTCCCGCCATAATAAACCACCCGCACCGTATAATTTCCCGAAGGCGCGCCATTGGTCCAGACGATATTCTCCGCGGGAGAAGAACTGCAAGTGCTGGCATTTGCGTCGATATCGAGGGTCCCTGTGTATCCCTGGCAGGTGGCGCTTTTATGGCTGTAATAGATTTCATTCCCGCAAGGATCGACAACATGCAGATCCAGGTCGTTACAACCGGTCCACTGCAAATTGATCCTGACATCTCCACTTTGCCCCTGGAGATCGCCCTGGTCCGCGGTCCCCCCGTCATGATGGTGATCATCATCGTCGTCATCATCTGATTCCGAAATGGCGTAAGCAGCGCCCCCCCCCACAACCGCGGCGCCCGCAACGATCCCCGCGATGCCGAGCCCGGACATACCGCCACCGGCCGCGGCAACCGTTCCGGCAGTGGTACCGGCGGCTGCAACACCACCACTGGCGGCAATCGCATCAGCGGTATAGAGGTTTTCAGCAAGGAAACCGTATTTTGCGGTGGCCGGAACTTCCGTCACCATCGCCGAATCCGAAAAACCTCGAACGGGCACCTGTTCTGCGGCAAGCTCGGTCTTTACGCTGAGGGTCGTATCACTGACCGCCGACTGGAAGTCGGGGATATTTTTGATGTAGCCGCTTTTCGCTTTGTTGTAGAGGAGAACATACTTCTCCGCAACATCCTGGACTTTATCCAGCCGTACCTCCCGTACCTCGTCGATGTCCTTCCATGCGGTCGCCTCTTCGGTTTCGCCCTCTTCCAGAACAAATATCTGCGTCCTGGTGACCTGCTTGTTGTTGTTGACCACGACAAAGAGATATTCAACCTTTTCCGAATTCACGAAAGGCGCCGGCAGGGTGGCCTGGTAGAGATCTCCCCCCCTGTTGAACATGTCTACAAATGCAAAATTCTCATCGTTCTTTGTTTTAAAATAGCACCGGGTAGCAAGCAACCCGGTATCATCGGTAATTTCCGCCTCGAGATCAATTCTGAATCCCGGGATATATTCTTTTCCGGGGGCCTTGTGTTCTACTTCCGTCGTTGCGGCCGATGGCGATGGGGCACCAATCAAGCCTGCGGGGAATATCAGCAATAAAGTTAAAACAAGAGCTACCCCCCTGGCGCCTGTGAAACATTTTTTCATCGTTTTTGCTCCTTTTCTTTTCAAAATAATGTATCGGTTCACCTAATGCCTGTATAACTCCTTCGGTATTCCTGAGATAATGTCGATCACGCCCCGGTATATGCTGTCTCTGATGCATAGTTCCAATGGCGTGTTCTTGAACATCTCCAGTTCTACCGGCATATCTACTCCGCTGAATGTCGTTCCAAGCGAGCTTTGTTTGGAACTTGCTTTGCTGTCGACGGTAGCCACGGCGACAACCCGGCCGGTCGCTGAATCAACAGCCCGCAGTTCAACGGTTACTTTGGCCTTGTAGTATTTCCCTCCGAGATTGAGCGGCATCCAGGGCATTTTCACCCTCAATCCCGCACTACCGCCCTCCAGGGAGATGAGGGTACCGTATATCAAGACTTCCGCGGGATCCATCTTTCCCTGTAGAAGAATGGCATCGGGATCGGCCATGAACGAATCCGAAAGCAGTTGCTCGGCACTGATCCCGCCGCTGTCCAATCTGTCCACGACAATGAAATAATTGGATTCGAACAGTGCGGTCTGCAGCATCTCCCGGAGTCCGTCACCGATCTCCTGGGGTGCTCCGGGCACCTGCAATGCAAAATCGGACACGGTGATCATACATTTCGGGCCTTGGTATTCTCCTCCGATCAAGATATCGGCGGCGTTTATGCTGCCTGTCGAAAACATGGCCAGCACCATGACATGGATAAAAACTATTACCGTCTTCTGCCGTTTCATCAAACGTTTCATTCTTTCAGTCGGTCCTGATAAACTTGGTCCTGCATGCGTCGGCTGCGCTTCTCCTCACGGATATTGAGCAGTTCCAGGAAGTAACGGTAAGCCCGGTCCATAAGGCCCTGTTCCTCCTCTGAGTCGGCCCGATCCGTTCCTGAAATTGCCGCATCAGGATCGGATTCGATTCCGATGTAGTCGATAAAAGCATATGAATTGGAACGATTTGCTCTACCCGCCTCAATGACGATGTCGACACGTTGACCAGCAAACCGCCTCAGATCAAACATAAGGTCCTGCCACCCCTCGCTGCCGGTGATAACGACGTCTTTAAACAACTGCCGCCCGTCAACCCTGACGATCATTTTAAAATCACCCAGCGGATTCCGGTTGGCGGCAACACCAAGCACGAGACACGGACTTTCTTTCGGCAGTACCATATCCTTCCCCAGAATCCGTGCAGGCCGATAGCTGCCCTCGGAATATAAATACAATATCCCCTTCCTGCCGGTCCGGGGATTGGCATCGCCTTTCTTTTCCGGCCGCCGATAAAATCCGGCGCGGCCGCCGCCGGGGAAATCGACTACCGTGTCAATCACATGCCATTCATCGGTCCATGGCTCACCGGTATTGGAAACATTCAACATGGCTTCCAGCCCGGGATTCAGGGTTTCAGCACCCCGGGCACCTGGAACTATGATAAGGAAACAGACGGCAACCAACAGGAATGCAGCCGGCAACAATATGTTATGGTGTCTACCGTTCATGTCGCCTCACCCGGAATTGCCATCGGCATGGGTTCAAATACGCCTCTTGAAACAAAAACAAATGACCGTTCCGATCCCGGCCCCTACCCGTTAATACTTGAAATACTTTGCGGGGAGCGCGCTGGTGGCATAGATAACCGACCGGTAAATACAGTCACGGATCGCCAGTTCCATCGCGGTGTTCTTATATACACCAAGGCTTACCGGCATTGTTTCCAAACCGCTGAAAAGGGTCGTGCCCGCGGCGGCTTTATAGGATGCGGCTGATCCTGCCACGCGCCGGGCTGCAACCAGACGCCCCGTTGCAGCGTCGACCACCCGAATATCGATGGCCATATGAGCATTTTTCATTCCCACTGAACCGGTCGCGGGAACATTAGGTGCGGAAGCTTTGAGTCCGCCCCCGGAGGCTTCGGCTTCGAACTCCGTCACCGTGCCGTAAAAAAGAAGTTCCGCCACCTCCATTTGAGCGCCAAGTTTGGGAGCATCCCGGCTGGCCATCTTCGAATAGCTGAGTTGCTGCTCCGCGGCCATCCCTTCCGGGTCAAGACGATCGAGGACATAAAATCGGTTGGACTCGAACAGGGCGCTTTGCAGCATCTCCCGAAGTCCGTCACCAATGTAGTTGGTGGCGCCCCGCGCTTTGACCGTGAAATCCCCCACGGCGATATTGGCCCTCGGGCCGTTATAGCTCATATCGAGGTAGCTTGACGGTTCGTCCTGGGGCGCAAAGGTCGTCACATATCCAGGGCCACAACCGCATATCGCCATTATCAGAAAAGCGACCGCCAATAAATTGCAGCAGTGTAAAATATTGCCTTTTGTTTTCATTGTTCTCTCCTTAAAAATGTTTCATTTACATCTTCATGAAGCCCGGGGAGGACATCATGAGTATCGATTTTTTTTTGGGGGGGGAACCCTCTTGCAATAAGAAGTTGAATAATCAGAGAAGGAAAAGAATATCGTCGGACCAATAGGGCGTAACAGCAATTCCGCGAGAGAAAAAAAAATGTGCCGGAGCACAGCGAAACGACGGAACCAAGAGCAACCACTGACAACTCTGAAAAAATGGAAAAACAACACGTCTCCACCCGCTGAAGCAAAATTACTGACTAATGCGGATGTCCGTCGATAAAAGCGATCCAAACACCTGCAATTAAACAGCCTGACCTCATGAGCCAATTTCAAACCGTTCCCGTCCGGTCAAGCTTAAAGCGAAGCGGAGAGCGACCAAAATGGGGCGTTTTGAAACCGGCTCTTATATTTTCATTTTTTTCCCTATTTTTGTCAAGCGATATTGGTGTCTTTCATTTCGCATCCCCCAGCAGGACCCTCGGCATGGGCACATATACCCCCTGTGAAATAAAGACAAACGACCGTTCCATGCCTTCCGCCACCGGATATGGTCTGAACTTGAGGAACACCTCCTCGTCAGGACCGAGAAAAATGGAATCGCCATCGGCTGCCAGGGCCTTGCGCCGCACATCATCCCCCTTCGTGGTAACCGCCGATACAAGCGGCAGGTGACGGGCGCTCGGGGTTTCCGGCAGGAACTCGGCCCAACCGACCGCATCAATCCGGTGATATTTTTCCGGGTGGCAGCTGGTCGCCACCAACCGTACCCTGTTGTCATTGTCCCAGCCGGCCCCCAGATCATCTAAAATAAAGAAGGACTGCTGGACTTCGTCACGCGGATAGACATAATCGACATTCTGCCAGATGCCGCCGGGTCCCAGTCGCTGAAGAAAGAGCTTGGGCTTTCCGGCACTCGAGGTTTTTCCCCGACCATCTCCCTTTTGGAAGCCCTGCCAATCAACGGCGAGAACACCCTTTCCGAAAGCGGTGGGCGGCAGCGCAATCTCCATGACCTCCTTGTCGAAAAGGGCCTTTCCGTTCGGTTGCACCGTTGCGGTCAGGGGAATCATCTCCTCATACTGGAACAACCTGCCGTTTCGGGTGATCCCGGTCCGGATTCCCGCCGGATGATCCACGGCCCAAAGTTCCAGTTGATCGGTAAGCGAGCGTTCATACGCCTGCTCCCTTACCTTTGCGCGATAATATCCGTCCGGATCGACCGCGAAATGGCCGTTGACCATGTAATAATCCCGGTATGACTTCTGCGAAATAAATTCCTGTGACATATTCTCCAGCGAAACCGGCTGCAGAAAAAGACCGTCACGGTCGGCATAGAGCTGATTTTTGTCGGTCATGAGTTCGGACGGATAAACCCGGGCGACGGAATAGATGTCGTTTTCCTTTGCGTACCCCTTGCCGTCCCAGACATACAGGTAGGGACAGGAACCTTTCAGGGTAATCTTGATCGCTTTCCCGGACGGGGCCGTGAAGGCCTGGCTGGTCATGCCGTAATCCCACTCCGTAACGGAAATCACGTATTCACCGGCCGGTATCAGTGTAAAATTGAATTTCCCGGAGCCGGAACTTGACGTACTTTTGTTGACCGGACCGGTCAGAACCAGGCTCATGCCCGCAATATTCACCGGCCAGCCTTCAACCGGCACAAGCTGCCCGTCGACGATCAGGGTCTGGCCCTCGGGGGCGGTCCCCACCTCTTCGATACCGATGCCGGTGCTGGTTGCCGCTTCTACAGGCGCTTCTTCCTCTTCTTCCGGGGGTACGGGCGGGGAGGTTTCTGCCGGTGGCCTGGTCGGTTCCGTCTTTACTTCTTCGCACCTGCCGTTTTTACATTTGAAACCGTCCCGGCAATCCGCATCGCTACGACAACCAAGGTTTTGGGCGATCTCCTCGAGCTCATCATCAAGTTCCGCAGAAGTGAACCCGCCGGGGCGGCTGCCGCCTGTCTGCTGGTCCATGGTGGTCTGGTCTATATTCTGCTGATCGCGCTGGTCGTCCTTGGAACCCAGCTGGCTTGTAAATCCATCATAATTGGAATCGAAAGGCGAGACACATTCGCCTCCGCTACAGGCATAGCCGACGGGGCAGTCACTGTTGCTCCTGCATCCCGAGGGTTCCTTATAAACGCATTCGCCGCTTTCGCGGTTGCATTCATATCCTGCGGGGCAACCGGTTGTTTCGCAGCCGGGCATCCCGACATAAACACATTTGCCGCTGGCGGCATCGCATTCGTATCCCGTTGAACAATCTGAATTCGAAGTGCACCTATCGATATCCAATTCGCAGTTGCCGTCTTTACCCCGTATATATCCCGATTTGCAGTCGCAGTTTCCGTCGGACCTCCGTATTTCATTCTCACCGCAGGCGGGAACACACTCGTCGTTGAAAACGTCATAACCCGCCTTGCATTCGCAGACATCCTCCGCGGCAATATACCGGGCGTTGGGGCCGCAAACTTGAACACATTCACCGTTGGCATCAAGTTTCTCGTTTGCCTTGCAGGATGATACGCACTTGCCGCCGGCATCACGAATCTCCCCTTTTTTACATTCGCGCATGCATGTGTCGTTAACGACTTCAAAGCCATCGTTGCATTCACAGACATCTTCGGCGGCAACGTACCGGGCGTTGGGGCCGCAAACATCGATGCAATTACCATCATTATCCCGCTTTTCATTCGGTTTGCAGGGGGGAACACATTCCCCTTTGGCATTCCGCTCCTCACCTGCGTTGCACTTCGGTACACACTCATCGTTAAAGACGTCAAACCCTTCCTTGCACTCGCAGGCATCTTCATCGGCAAGATAGCGGGCATTGGGGCCGCAGACATCGATACATTTTCCATCGTCGTTACGTTTTTCGTTCGGCTTACAGGCCGGTGCGCACACCCCCTTCACATCCTCGTAACCGTCCTTGCAGACACAGTCGCCGCTTTCGTTTCTCTCGGCATTCAACCCGCATCCCTTAACGCATTCGCCGTCGACTTCCTCATAACCTTTTTTGCAGACGCAGTCTCCTTTTTCGTTAAGCTCTGCGTTCTCGCCGCATCCCTTCACACACTCGCCGTCGACTTCCTCATAGCCTTTTTTGCAGACACATTCCCCTTCCTCGTTCGGCTCTTCGTTTTCACCGCACAGCTTGGTACATTTTCCGTCCTTCTCAACTTTATAGCCCTCTTCACAAACCGCCTCGCATTCTCCGTCTATATACTTCTCATTGGGCTTACAGATCTCTTCGCACTTGCCGGAATCTCCCATCTTCTGACCTTCCGGGCAAACCGCTTCACACTCGCCCTCGTCATTGCGTTTTTCATTGGGCTCGCACTTCACCACGCATTCGTTGTTGACCTTTTCATACCCGTCCACACAGACGCAGGCGTCATTGTCGTCACGTTCCTCGTTCGCTTTGCACACAGGCAGGCACTTGGTCTGATCGTTGTTCAGCTCTTCATTCTCCCCGCAGATCGGCACACATTTTCCGTTCTTCAGTTCCTGACCTTCCCCACACTCTCCTTCGATGGTCAATCTGACATTGTATCTGTCTGTTGATCCGGAAATGGAGACCGACACCTCCTCGGATTCCTCCTCCTCATTTTTTTTCGCCTTCAGTGACAGGGAAAAGGACTCCCCCTGGGTTTTAAGCACCAGGACCTCAAACATGCCGTTGCTGTTGGTAGACGAACTGGAACATTTTTCCACCACTTTATCCACGGGATCCGCTACTATTTCTATTCCGGATGATGCGTATTCGGTGGTGCCTTCCTTTTTGATAAACACCTGACCCTTTACCCTGGCCACCACGATGTCGCGAAGCCTGGGAAGTGCGTTTTTGCAGGCCCCCCCGAATTTGGCACGATTTTTGACATAGTAGTCCTCCAGAATTTTTTCGACCAGGGAGTCCTTTCCCCACAAATAGATCTTTCTTTCAGGCTCATCGTCCACATAGCCGTCACTCGTATCGACAACACTTTGCAGGCCGCCTTTCTCCTTAAGGAAACTGTTGAACTCCTCGGATCCGTAACAAAGCGCATCGTCCAACCTTCCGATCTGTTTATTGATATCCTCGACCATCTCTTCGTATTGTTTCTTACGTTCCACAAAGCCGGGAGACATGTTGTAGGCATCGATCATAAACTTCATGTTGTCCGCCTTGTCCGCCGCCCCCACCGACCTTAAGAAAGCACGAAGCGCTTTGACGGAATCGACCCCGCCGTTCTCGGTTTTCCCCTTGACAAAACCGCTGCCGGTCCAGAAATATATCCGGTCTGAATTGTTGATATCTACATATATATCCCGGTAGAAGTCGACGGTCCGCTCAACCGGACAAACCGTTCCATTGAAGGCCTTGCTGAAAACAACATTGCGTTCATTCTGAACGGATTTTACCGTTTCGATATATCCCACGGTGCCTTCTCCCAGGCAGCCCGCCTGACGTTCATTCAGAATTTTTCCCAACCTGCCCGTGGCCTTGAGCATCTCCTGGGCCACCTTGAAATAAAGCTCCACGAATCTGCCAAGCACCGGGATCTTGCCGCCGAATTCACTCCCCAATGTAAACAGGGCTTCGATCTTGTCGCCGGAGGAACCACTCATGCCGTCGTAAATAATCTTGCCGGCCTTGAGATAATCACTGTCAACAACACCCCGGAGTTTGCCTTCCAATTTTTCAAACTTTTCAAGCATTTCCCCTTTGACACCGTATTTCTTCAGAAGTTCGGCATAATCGGCATTCGGGTTTTCCGCCAGTTCCTTATTCAGGCCTGTAATGGCCTCCAGTTCCTTCCGGGCGCCGTCATAGAGTCCCTGAAGGTCATTGAGAACATCCTGGGAGCCCTTATCCAGTGACTGGAAGACGAGGCTCTTGACATCCCCTTTAAGCAGATCTTTGACGTTTTTTTGGGCCTCTTCGGGTGTTTTACCGCTGTCAATCGCCTCTTTGTACTTGTTGTAGATGTTAAGAGCAGTGTCGGAAAAGTTCGTTTCATCGAGTTTGATGCCGAGGGGCGCCATCCCCCGGACCAGCTCATTGAAGTAGGTGGCATCCTTGAGTTTGTCTTCGGGGATTTTGTGCAAATTGCCAAAGAGTTTTTCAACAACCGCATCGGAAACCTGTTTCTTGAGGGTATCCTTGTCGATGTCCAATTTTCTCTCCGCATACACAACTGAGTTGCAAAGGCTGAAAACCAGTGACAGTAAGCATACAGCCAACACACGACAAGCGATTGTCTTTATAGGTCTTCTCTTTTTCATATGTCCTTCCTTTTAAATAAATGATCTTCTCACACCTACAACAGCAACTTTAGAGATGGGTAAAAAATATCTTTATTTTTTCCACCACATACCCAAGCTGATCACCCGTCAGTTCCGGGTAAATGGGCAGCGCGATTGTTTCGAGGGCCGCTCGTTCGGCTTCCGGAAATTCACCACGCTGATAACCGAGATGTTCGAAACATTTCTGGAGATGAAGGGGTACGGGATAGTAGATCTCGCTTCCCACACTGGATTCGGACAAATGCTCCCTGAGTTCATCCCGGTTTTCCGCACTGACCCGGATAATGAACTGGTTGTAGATATGACGTTCTTCGACTTCTTCCGGCAGGGAAACCACTTCCGTAAGGCCCGCATCGGCAAAAAGATGGCGATAAATACCGGCGTTTCTCTGGCGTCCCTCCGTCCATTCGTCCAGATACTTCAACTTGATATTGACCACGGCGGCCTGGATCGCATCGAGGCGAAAATTACCGCCGATAACATGGTGGTAATATTTAGGATGTCCCCCATGAACGCGCATAATTTTCAGACGATCATATCGTTCCTGGTCGCAAGCGGTTACAATGCCGCCGTCTCCGAAGGCCCCGAGATTCTTGGAAGGGAAAAATGAAAAACAACCGTAATCACCCATGGCGCCGGCCCGTCGGCCCTTGTATATCGAGCCGATCGCCTGTGCGGCGTCTTCAATGACGCTCAGATTGTGGGCCTTGGCAATTTCGAGAAGTCCGTCCATATCCGCGCACTGACCGTAGAGATGTACCGGAACGATCGCTTTGAGTCTGTTTTTCCGGCTGTCGTCCATGGCGGTAATGACATCTTTTACGCTTGCCGGAGACAGGTTAAATGTCACCGGATCGATATCCGCAAAAACCGGAATGGCGCCGACCCGGGCGATAGCGCCGGCGGTGGCAAAAAAAGTATATGGTGTTGTAATGACAAGGTCCCCCTGGCCGATCCCCTCAGTCATCAAAGCAATTAGAAGCGCATCCGTACCCGAGGAAACACCCACTGCATGGTCCGCACCGCAGTAAGCGGCAATATTCTCTTCCAGAGCGCCCACATGCGACCCCAGAATAAACTGCTGGGACTCGAACAGATCGGCCAGTACACTTGTGACTTCACTTTTAATCTTCTGATACTGCCCCTTTAAATCCAGTAATGGAACTTCCATATTGTTATTCCTTTTTTTATATCAATTTTTTAAGATTGTTGGAATTTCAAAACGAATTGTTTCTAATACTACAGAGTGCCTGACGTGCGCTAAAGTGCCTAAAGTTAAGGAGTCGTTTCACTCCACCATTTGAATATAAGCAAAACCATTTTGCTTTGAACACAATAGTGAAAGCCATCTGTCCACCTTTAACTTATGTCACTCAACCCTTTCTAAAATCGGCAGCATTCCACAACTTTAGTCACTATAGGCACTTTAGGCACTGTTGTCTTGCACTTCAGGCACTGTTGTCTTGCACTTTAGGCACTGTTTTAAGCACTCGCCGTCAGGTGGCCCTCCCACGATAGCCATTTCCATTTCCGTTCCCATTCACCGTCGCGGCCGAACAGACGGTATCCACGGCGTTATAACCCACCAGGGCAAGGACATCCCGCCTCAGCGCACTTCCGGCTCTTAACCTGAGCGTTTCAGGCAGTTTCAGCACGGTTTCGGAAACATCCTTTTGCACGAGATGCAGAAAGGTCTGGCAACCGCCCCGATGCTTTCCAAGCACCTCCCGCAGCCTGACAATCAGGTCGCGATCCGTTTGGGTTGCATCCAGATGGATATGAACGGCGGCCGTCCAGGTATCTTCGGCTCTGTCCATCCCGACAACCTGATCGGCGATAATTTTTACACTGTTCTCATCCTTCTGAATCTGCCCCTGAATGAGCACTGCACTGTCTTCAAAAAGGAGATCGACGGTATTCGCGTAGAGATCGGAAAAGACCACCACTTCCACTGAACCGCCAAGATCCGTCAACGTGACAAACGCCATCAGGTCTCCCTTTTTTGTCCGAATGACCTTGCTGGCGGAAATAAGCCCTCCGATTCGAGCCGCACCACCGTCACTCATCTCCTGAATCGATTCCGCCGTCGCATTGGAAAATTTTTCGATCACCTCTTCATAGCGATCGATGGGATGCCCGGAAACATAAAATCCCAGTGCTTCTTTTTCATACGCCAGGAGTTGTCGATCCTCCCATTCAGTGATGGCCGGTAGTGCGGGCTGGTTGATCGCCTCCTGTTGCCCCGGTCCCACATCAAAAAGACCCATCTGCGGGTCGTTTCGCTCTTTCTGAATCCGCTGGCCATAATCCAGGGCATCTTCCAGGGCCGCCATCATCTGGCTTCGCTTCCCGCCTGTGGTATCGAACGCCCCGCATTTGATAAGACTTTCCACCACCCGTTTATTGACTTTCCGCAAATCGACTCGCTCGAAAAAATCAAACAGCGAGGCGAACCGCCGGGGGGTGCCGTCGTCTCCTTCTTCCCGTGCTTTGATGATCGATTCAATGGCATTTTCACCCACATTTTTCACCGCCACCATACCGAACCGGATCTTTTTTTCCTGAACGGTAAACTCGACATCGCTTTCATTGATATCCGGCGGCAATACAGGGATGTTATGACTCCGGCACTCGTTTATGAATTTTACCACCGCGTCGGAATTATGCATTTCACAGCTCAAAAGCGCGGCAATAAACTCCACCGGAAAGTGAGCTTTCAGATAGGCAGTCTGGTAAGCGATAAGCGCATAGGCGGCACTGTGGGACTTGTTGAAACCGTAACCGCCGAATTTTTCCATAAGGTCGAATATCTGGGTGGCCTTGTCTTTCGGAATGCTGTTTTCGACGGCGCCCTCGATAAATCGCTTCCGGTGTTTGGCCATGATTTCGAGGACCTTCTTTCCCATCGCCTTGCGAAGTCCGTCCGCTTCGGCCATCGTATAATTGGCCAATTTTCCGGCGATTTTCATGACCTGTTCCTGGTAGACGATGACGCCGTATGTCTCCTTGAGGATTGTCTCCAGCTCCGGCACCAGGTATTCCACCTTTTTCCTGCCGTGCTTGCGTTCTACAAAATCGTCCACCATACCGCTGTCGAGGGGCCCGGGCCTGTACAGGGCCACCAGCGCGACAACGTCGGCAAAGCAGGCCGGTTTCAGCCGCGCCAGAAGATCTTTCATGCCGCTGCTCTCGAGTTGAAATACGCCCGTGGTATCTCCCGATGAGAGCAGCCGATATGTGTCCGCGTCGTTAAAATCGATATTGGAGAGATCCGGCGGCTCTATTTCTTGATTAGCGATGAGCTTTAGGGCCTTATCGATCACTGTAAGGTTCCGGAGTCCCAGAAAATCGAACTTGACCAGGCCAATCTCCTCCACCCGCTTCATGTCGAACTGGGTGACGACCTCCCCCTTTTTCCCCAGATAGAGCGGCAGGTAATCCACCAGGGGCCTGTCGCCGATCACCACTCCGGCGGCATGGGTCGAGGCATGACGGGGAAGCCCCTCAAGCACCTTGCAGATGTCGATCAGCTCCGCTATCTCCGGCTTGCTCTCCGCAAGTTCATTAAGCCTGGGTTCGGTTTTCAGGGCATCCGCAAGACTGATATTCAGGACATCCGGAACCAGTTTGGCAATGGCATCCACCTCCCGAAGCGGAATATCCAGGGCTCTTCCCACATCCCGGATGACGGCTCTGGTCTTGAGTTTCCCAAAGGTAATGATTTGCGCCACATAATCGCCGCCGCCGTATCGTTCCACCACATACTTGAATACCTTTTCCCGGCCGTTAATGCAGAAATCCACATCGATATCCGGCATGCTGATCCGGTCGGGATTCAGAAAGCGCTCAAAAATGAGTCCGTGTTCGATGGGGTCCAGGTCCGTAATGCTGAGGCTGTAAGCAACCAGGCTTCCGGCGGCGGACCCCCGGCCGGGTCCAATCGGCACACCGTTCTCTTTTCCGTAACGGATAAAGTCCGCAACGATGAGAAAATAGCCGGGAAAACCCATCTTGATAATAATGGATATCTCGTATTCGAGACGTTCCCGGTAAACGGTTTCATCCACATCCGGGTTCTTTAATTTAATCCCCTTCAGAATCTTTTCAAATCCCTCTCGAACCATCTTTTCAAAAAGCTCATCGGGGCTGAGACCCGTATCGGTTTCGAATTTGGGAAAATGGTAGGTACTTGTATCAAATTCGACATGGCACCGGTCTGCAATCGCGCGGGTATTGGCAATGGCGCCGGGATAATTTTCAAAGGCCGCCTGCATCTCTTCGGCGGACTTGAAATAGAGCTGGTCGGTGGAAAACCTGAACCTGTCCGCGTCATGGATTGTTTTGCCGGTCTGGACGCACAGCAGCACTTCATGCGCCTTTACATCGGTCTTGTCCAGGTAATGGCAGTCATTGGTGGCCGTCATGGGAATGGAAAGACGGCGACTCATATCCAGAAGCGCCTGATTGACAATTTCCTGCTCCGGCATTCCGTTATGCTGGAGTTCCAGGAAGAAATTGTTTTCGCCGAAAACACGCTGATAAAAACGGGCCGCTTCATCCGCCTTATCCTGCTGCCTGTTTGATATCAGCATGGGAATCTCCCCGTGCAGGCAGGCCGACATGGCGATGAGACCTTTGCTGTGGGCCTCGAGCACCTCCTTATCGATACGCGGTTTGTAGTAGAACCCCTCGATCTGGGCAATTGTGGCCAGTCGGCACAGGTTGCGGTAGCCTTCCTGATTTTCAGCAAGAAGGATCAGATGGCGCATCCCCTTGCTGTCCATAGGGGTTTTATCCGTCAAGCGCCGGGGAGCCAGGTAGCACTCGCAACCGATGATCGGCTTGATATCCGCCTTGATCGTCATGTCGTAAAACTCGAGTGTCCCGAACATGGTGCCATGATCGGTAATGGCAAGGGCGCTCATGCCGAATGCCTTGGCACGATCAACCAGGGCGTCGAGCCGAATGGCCCCGTCGAGAAGGCTGTATTGTGTATGAACGTGAAGGTGGACAAAATCTGTGGATGGTTGGGACATTTTGGACCTGTTGGGTAATTTCGGATTTTTGATTTTTGATTTATGATTTCAGATTTCAAATCTAAAATCTAAAATCTAAAATCTCAGATACAATATCCCATGCTTTAAATCAATGTCATAAAAATATAAAAACCGAGCCCCTTTCGGACTCGGTTTTTTTGTTTATCAGGAGTCTATCCCGTCATTTCATCAGATAGTCAAAATAGTGGTACCGCTGTTCCCCATCAGCCCGTAGGTCTGGGCCATGGCGACTTTCAGGTCCTTCTGCACCTGACGCGCACCGGCTCTTCCTCTGAGCTGATCCGCACATTCGATGACCTGCCAGATTGCCTGGGCGGCTACCGCCTCGCCATGAGAAGAGAATCCACCGCTCATGTTCGTGGGCAGTTTGCCGTCGATATCCGTTTCACCATCCCGCAGCATTTTGTCCGCTTCACCCTCTCCACAAAATCCGCACGTCTCGAGGTACACCAGGTAATGCCAGGAGCTGTTGTCGGGCAGTTCCAGATATTGTATCTCTTCAGGTCCGATACCTGCTTTTTCATAACATTGGCGGGAAGCGGAGTAGCTTTCACTGAGCATGGGGGCTTCATTTCCGGACGGGCATGACACCACCCCGATCCGTATGGTCGGGTCGCCGTACATGGCACTGCCCATCGTGACGGCGTTAATCTTTATCGGTTTATTGGCTTTGGCAATCAATTCCTTGTCGGCCGTAACAATACAAGCCGCGGCGCCGGTGCTGACCGGACAGATCATATACAGCCTGAGCGGATCACAGACATAGACGGAATTCAGCACCTCTTCCATGGTATACGCCTTTTTGAACCGTGCAGCCGGATTCATGGAGCCATACTTGCTCATGATGACCTTGACCCGTGCCAGGTCTTCTTCGGTGGTACCGTATTTGGCCATTCTTTTTCTGCATTCCAGTGCCCAGTAAACGGGGTTGGGCATACCGGCCATTTTCCATCTGATGACGTCCCTGTCCTGAACAGGATCATCTGTTTTGGCGCCAAAAAAACCTTTGGGAGATACATCGGCACCATAGGCCAGACAAGTATCGGTTTCCCCGGCAGCCACACTAAGGTATGCCATTCTGAGGGAAGCGGTTCCGGTTGCACAGGCATTATATACGTTTACTACCGGTACACCGGTTTCACCAAAAACACTTTCCAGATATTGACCGGACAGGTGGCCGGCATTTCCACCCCAGATAAAGATCCCGGCCATGATTGCCTGGAGTCTTTTCCATTCGACACCGGCGTCTTTTAACGCGTTGTCAACAGCTACCGCACCGAAATCGCAGAAATTTGTCTCAGAGAAACCCAACCAGGGGGAGATCCCGGTTCCAATTATATATACATCTCTCATGTTATTTATCCCTCCTTAATAAAATTCGTTTTGATTGAAATTGGCTGGATTATTTTACCGCCCGAAACGCCCAGGTCACCACATCCTGTTTTTCTTCATTGGAAAACAGTCTGAGTGTAGTCGTTTCCATTTCCATCCCCAGCTCAAGCGATTTCAGATCGGTTTCGGTGACGATCCCGGCTATTTGAATTTTTTCATCTTCAAACTCAACTAGACAAATCCCATATGGGACAATAGGTTTCTCTGTTTTAAATGGCGGGGGGGGAGTATAATGTTGGATGATATAACTGGCCAGTTTCCCCTTATTGGGAAGTAAAACATCTTCCACACCTTCCCTCGAACAGCCGGGGCGATGCTGGTAATTATTCTTCGGGAAGAAGTAAGTACCGCATGAGTTGCATTTCGCGCTCATGATTCTAACTTCACCGGTGGACCAGTCCACCAAATTCGGTATACGAGCTACCATGTTTGACATGTTTCCCATTAGATTTAACCCTCCTTGTTGAAATTTGAATATAAAAAAATCGCTACCGACCGATAAACTTGGGCGCTCTTTTTTCAATGAAAGCCTGGACACCTTCCGCTTTGTCCTCAAGACTCAAAGAAAGGCTGTAGAGTTCGTATTCATATTTCAAGCCGCAATCCATGCTTGTCTGCATACCGTAATTGATGGCCTGTTTGGCAAGTTTGAGGGCCGCGGAGCTCTTCACGGCCATTTTCTTCGCTATCTCTTTTGCCGTAGACATGAGCTGATCCGGGGGTACTACGCGATTGATCAATCCCAGGTTGAGCGCCTCTTCCGCGGAGATAATATCACCGGTGAAAATGAGTTCCTTGGCCTTGCACACACCGATCAGCCGGGGCAATCGCTGGGTACCGCCGCCGCCGGGGATAATGCCGATATTGATCTCGGGCTGACCGAATTTGGCTTTTTCCGATGCAACAATAATGTCGCAGCCCATGGCGATCTCGTTGCCGCCCCCCAGGCAATAACCATTGACCGCCGCAATAACCGGTTTCTCCAGCTTTTCAACCCTCTCCCCCAGTCGATACAATGTATGGGCGTGATAAGGTGTTGTTTTATTGAATTCTTTGATGTCAACACCGGAAGCAAATGCTTTTCCGTTTCCGGTCAGAATCATCACACTGATCTCGTCATCCTCCGCGACCTCGGTGATAGCTGCGGCAAATTCGGCCCGGACTTGATTGTTTACAGCATTTCTCGCATCGGGACGGTTAAATGTAATCGTAGCAATGTTATCTTCTTTTTCGAAAAGAATGCTTTCGTAGGCCATAATGCTCCCCCCTTATCAGGCAGATTTTTTATGCTTGTACATACCGTACTCACAAAGTTTGCTTAACGCTTTTACTCCGGAGATCAGAGATGGAAATACAGGCAGGTCTTTCCCCAATTCATCCATGATGACATTTTTATATTTGTTATACCCGACAACCAGGCAGATAACGACCGGCTTTCCCATTTCCCGAACAATTTTCTGAATGATCCTGTTCTGAACCGCTTCCTCGGTATAATCGAAACCGGCCAGCATCAGTATCACGGCGTCAATATTTGGATCCTTGATGGCAGCGGGGAAAGTAATTTCCAGGGTTTTGGTGAAACCGATTTTGGTCACGGAAAAATAGAGGTCAATGGGATTGCCCACCGGCGTGTCGAATTTGTCTTCCACCTCCGCGATCGTTTCCGGCGTCAGTTTGGGAAGTTCCAGGCCGTGGGCCGTACATAGATCCGAAACGTTTACACCAACGCTTCCAGCCACTGTCACCACTGCAACGCGATTGCCTTTAGGAAGCGGCTGGGTACTGAAAACCTTGGCAAAATCCTTCAATTCCATAAAATCATCCGCCATGATCATGCCGGTCTGTCTGACTGCCGCTTCGACAATTTTGGCGTTGCTGGCAATACTGCCGGTATGGCTCATGGCCGCCTGGGCACCGGCTTCCGTACGACCACCGCTGAGAAAAATGATCGGCTTCCTGGGCGTTATTTTCTTGGCGATCTTGGTCAGGTTCCTTCCATCGGTAACCGTCTCCAGATACATGGAAATAACATCGACGTCGTCTTCATTGCCGAAATATTCCAGCAGATCATTTTCACTGACATCGCATTTGTTGCCGATCGAGCATACTTTGTTGATGCTCAGGCTTTCATTCCCGACAATATCCGCTGCCATTCCGGCTGCCAGGATACCGGATTGACCGATAAGCACTACGTTCCCCTGGGCAACTTTTTTAATCATCGGGTATATGGACGTTACAATATTACGGGATACAATGCCGGAGCAATTAGGCCCTATGACCCGGATATTGTTCTTCTTCGCAATGTCGACGATTTGATCCTGAATAACCTTTCCTTCTCCGCCCATTTCACCGAATCCGGCAGATTCAATAATTACTGCCTTGACGCCTTTTTGGGCACACTCCTCTATTGCTGAAAGAGTGATCTTCGGTGTCGGAAGCGCCGTAACAACAAGGTCAACCTCACCGGGTATTTCCGTTACACTGCGAAATACCTTATACCCCAATATCTCATCCGATTTCGGGTTTACCGGATAAACGTCTCCCGCAAAATCGCTGTCAGCGATATTCTTTACAATTACATACCCCAGTTTCCCGGGAGTTCCACTGGCGCCGATGACCGCTACGGACCTTGGCTTAAAAAATCTATCCATCAAATCCATGATTATTCACCGCTCCTTTTGTTAATTATAAATCCAATAAATACCGCTCTCTTACAGACTCAAACCCCTTGAGCAGTCTATTCGGCCGAAAGAATGATACGGGCATCCACAACGACGGCTCCGTCTTTGTAAGCAAATACCGGGTTCATATCGATCTCTTCAATCTCCGGTGTTGCGTCGACAAAGTCGGACAACTTCAGAAGCATTTGCCGCAGACAAGCGACATCGGCCGGATCCTCACCGCGGTAGCCTTCCAACAATTTCTTGCCCTTGATTTCGTTAATCATATCCTCGGCGTCGGAGGCTTCGATCGGTATGACGCGGAAGGCGACATCCTTTAATACTTCGACAAATATACCCCCCAGCCCGAACATAAGGACCGGCCCGAATGAAGGATCTTTAGTCATCCCTATAATTACTTCAGTGCCTGCTTTGGCCATTCCCTGAACCGAAATGCCTTCGATATCCGCATTGGGATATTTTGCCGTACAGGAAGCCATAATCTCGTCATATGCCTGCTCAACGGCCGCTTTGTCTTTCAGGTTTACTTTTACACCACCGGCGTCACTTTTGTGGGTGATATCCACGGAGGAGATTTTCAACACTACGGGGTATCCGATTTCATCACTGATTCCAACAGCCGCCGCCTTGTCTGGTGCAAGCCTTGTGTCGGTACAGCTGATACCGGACGCTATGAGAATTTGCTTAGCTTCAATTTCCGTAAGGACGGATCGATCTTCCCGTCTGGCTCGATCCAGAATTTCGCTTGGTGTCATTACCTCCTCCTCACTTTGTGTTTAAAGATCTGATTGGCTTGAAACATCCACGATATTAGACATCATTTCAACTAATTATACATATTCATCATGTGCCAAAAAAATTATAACACGCTGAAATCAAAAAGCAAAAGTGTAACAACACAACTACTTGTAAATATTGGAAATATGCTATATTTAACATCCTGATTCCGAAACACAATCAGGATGGATTTTTCAAACGAACAATGGACACGGTTAGAGCCCTTTATTCCACCCCCTCAACGCAATCACGATAGGAAAAGACGTCCCAGGGAAAATACCAGAGATGTGCTCAACGGTATTCTATGAGTGCCTCGAACGGAAGCACCCGGGAAAGACCTGCCACCACGTCACCCACCGCCCCGGATCGGCCATCGCTGGTTCATCAAACGTTGGGTCCGGCGGAACGTGTTCAAACAGATCTTTACCGAACTTGGCAAAGATCTTTACCAGCGAGAGGCCACCAATAATCTTTCGTCGATAGCAACTTCACCCCACAAAAAAGGGATCATTTTGCGGCCGATATGAAGAGTGCAAAACAGCGCAAATCACGTCAATCGCACACGCTTCCGGTCTTCCCCTCGCTACTGACATGTAAAGCGCTTCACCTCACGAGGTGAAGCCAGTTGAAAATATTATTGAAAGCCGACGTCAGCGAGCCACCACGGCTCTTAATCGGCGTCAAACATGTGACAGCGATCCATTAAATAAGCGGCTTCGCAAGCTCTATGCGACCGGGTTGATCGCTCCGCATAAAGCTAATGGGAAGAAGCCGGGAATTTATGATGGACGCGTACCGAGACGTTATCGACGCAGGTGGAAAGGAGAGCGCTTGTTCTCCTGTCTGCGCAATTACAGAAAGCTCTTTACTCATTGGAAACATCATGCCGATAACTCTCTTGGTATGTTACAACGTGGATGTATCTACATCCTTTTACGTTATTTTTGAGACAGGTTCCAATATTAGTATCTGCCTATACACTGGTGCCGGACAATTTGCAAGAGCATATTGTCCCAATTTGCTTTTTATGGTCCATAAAACATCTTCACATTGACACTTACATTTGGCGAAGGATTCCGCCTGCCCTGTCCGCGGCCCTGAATTATATGGACATATATCCCCGTTTGTGCTATCCAACACCCTTAAAATATACGATCGGCAACTGTTTAAAAAGGTCATATAATGAAAAGTATTCACGATATTAGAAAGATCGCAGTGCTTGGCGCAGGCACCATGGGGCCGGGCATTGCACAGATGTTTGCCATGGGCGGCTATAAAGTCACCATGTGGACAAGAAGCGAAACGACAAGAGAAAAGGCGAAAAAATCACTTTACAAAAGCCTTCAGACATTTGTGAGAGAAGACCTTTTCCCGGCCGATAAACTCGAAGAGGCATATGCCAATGTCCATTTCGCTCTAACGATCGAAAGCGCTGTCAAAAACGCCGATTTCATCCAGGAGACCATCGTTGAAAACAAAGAGGCAAAAATTGATATTTTCGCCGAGATTGACAAATACGCTTCCGATGACTGCATTATTGCAACAAACACATCGGGGCTGAATGTTTTCGAGCTGGTGCCGGAAAAACGCCTCCCGCAGATGGTTATTGCCCACTGGTATGAACCCCCGCAACTCATCCCGCTTGTCGAGGTCGTCGGGTGCGATAAAACGCGCAAGGTGTATACCGATATCTCCGTGAAGCTACTCGAAAAATGCGGAAAATCGGCTGTACTCATGAAGAAATTCATACGCGGCTACATAGCAAACCGCCTGCAGATGTGCATCAACAAGGAACTGTTTTATCTTCTGGATAACGGCTATTGCACACCGGAGGACATCGATAAAGCGGTAAAAAACAGCGTCATGCCACGTGCGGTAGTTCTGGGGTTGTGCAAACGTGCCGATTTCGGTGGACTCGACATGACTGCCAACAACTACAGGAACAAAAGCTACTCGATGCCGCCCGAAGTTGATATGCCGAAAACGCTTGCCAAGCATATTGATAAAGGCGAGTTCGGGTTCAAATCCGGTAAGGGCTTATTCGATTATACCGGTATCGATAAGGCAGCGCTTATCGAAAAACGTGATAAACAGCTATTCGAGATTTTTAAAATCGCGAAGAGATTTATGGACGATCCCGTCTAAGTTTTAAGCAAAACCGATTCTGAGGAATCAATCAATTCAAAGGAGGTTATTGTAATGTCTAAAACCAACAAAATCATTATCCAGGTTTGCCTGTGCGGAGCTGGAACCAAAAAAGATATGGCGCCTTCCGTACCTTATTATGCTGATGAACTCGCCGAACAGGTTGTTGCCTGTGCGAAAGCAGGTGCTTCTATCGCCCATATCCATGTCCGTGAGGACAAAGAGGTAAACGGCAAAATGGAGATCGGCTACAAATCCATGAGCCTCGAAAAGTTCTCGGATGCTGTTGAAGCAACCCGCGAGGCTTGTAAGAAAGCCGGTGTCGATATCGTCATCAACCTCACCACATCAGGCGGCGAGTATGAAGACTACAAACGGCTGCAGCACCTGGGAGCCCTTAAACCGGAGATGTGCTCCTTTGATCCCAACACACTCAACTGGGCCAACAGTTACATCTTTGAGAACAGCCCCCGCTTTCTGAACCTGCTGAGCCAGGAAGTCATCAAGCACGATGTGAAACCCGAATTCGAAGTATTCGACACCGGTCACATCGACAGCGTCATGTATTACGTCAACAAGTGGAACATTCCACAGCCTCCGCACATTCAGTTCATCATGGGTGTCGGCGGCTCCATGCCCGGCACCACCGAGAACCTAGCCTTTCTTGCGGGCAAACTCCCGAAAGACGCCACCTGGTCCGTGTCCGGTATCGGCGGCAGAACCCACATGCCCATGATGCTTGCCGGTCTGGCCCTCGGCTGCGACGGTCTCCGTGTCGGTCTTGAAGACAACATCATCTACGGCCTGGATGCC
Source organism: Desulfobacterales bacterium (assembly GCA_963677545.2). Lineage (GTDB taxonomy): Bacteria > Desulfobacterota > Desulfobacteria > Desulfobacterales > JAFDDL01 > JBECKW01. The sequence goes on from CAXXKH010000028.1 coordinate 145,175, forward strand.
GACGGCAAAAAAATTATCGCCACGAATGTCATGCTCGTTGAACGGGCTGTAGAACTCTCCAAGCTGGCAGGTCGAGAGATCGCTACCGCTGACGATGCCAGATCGATTCTGGGTATCACCCGCAACTGTCTGCGCGATGAGGTGACGGGGAAACCAACCTTTACGAAATAAAAAAAAAATCCCCGCGGCAAGAAGAATGCCGCGGGGATTTTTTTTTAAAGTAGTGCTATTCGGTCCGAAACGGCTTTATATCTGATTGCCGATCTTCCAGCCGGAACCGGTTGCTTCAGGTATGATCGCGGGATCAGTACCATCACCTATTGCGTAAAGCTCGGGAACTTTGCCCTTGAGCGATTCATAAAGATCGGAGTTAGACACGAAACCAACGGGAAGAATACTGTCGGCGGGCAGCATCTTTTCTTCACCTTCTTTGGTTTTGATCTTCAATCCTTCTTTTGTGATGCCGACCAGTTTGACTCCTGAAATGACCTGAACCCCCTTTTTCTTGAACCAGATAAAAAGCCGGTTTTTATATTCCGGAGCAAGATGTTTGCCGACATTTTCTTCATCGGGCTCCACAATGGTAACTTGCCGCCCCCTTTTTGCCATAAACTCGCCGAGCTGACATCCGTGAATCATGCCGCCGATGATGACGACTCTTTTCCCGATGGTCTTGAAAGGATTCCATCCGGCGGGAAGCATGAATTTGCTGAATTTGTGGGAGAATTCAGGGCTGAAAAATCTGAGAGCGAATTTCAGCAGATTGTACAGGGTGGTTGATTTGACGACATTGGGGCTGTCGAGCCCGGGAACATCCGGATAGGAGGGTACGGCACCTACTGCGACAACAACTGTATCCGGTTTTTCCTTGACAATCATGTCTGCATTGACTTCCTTGACCATGTTGACCTTGACTTTCAGCTTTCTGAGCTGGGTCTTGAAAAATTCAATGATAGACGGGATATCTTCCAGTTCGGTACCTTTTATGGTCGCGGCCATGGGCAAGTTGCCGCCCAGAAAATGTCCCGCTTCATACAGCGATACATCGTGGCCTCTCTCGGCAGCGACTCTGGCCGCCTGCATTCCAGCGGGCCCGCCGCCTACAACAATCACCTTTTTCTTTTTGGGGGCCTTCTCAATTTCATAGGAAGTGGTACCGAAAGCTCCGTTTATACGGCACTGCCGGATCTCGTTGTATCGCTTCGCACAGTTGTTGCAGTGAGTACATGGCTGAATATCTTCCGGCCGGCCTTCCTTAATCTTCTGGGGATAGAAAGGATCGGCAAAGAGACGTCTGTTGAAACCGATGATATCCGCATCCCCTCTCTGAAGAACCATCTCCGCGTAGTCGGCGGTAAAACCGGACGGCACCATGATGGTCGGTTTTATAACAACCTTCTTGACTCTCGCTGCCGAAGGTACATTGATCAGGTCACCCTTACGGCTCCAGTCCATCTCCTCGCACTGCTCTTCCTCAGGGATGCAGCATTCAGGATACCAGAGCAGGTTGTGGAGGTAAGATCCCTGGTGATGTCCGTGGAGATGGCTTCTGACATGGAGTGAATCGACACCGATGGATTCGTAAATTTTCGCTATCTCGTTCCCTTCTTCGGCGGTCAAGCCCAGCTCACCGGCACCGAATTCGTATGCATTCATAAGCACCTGAACCGGCCAGTCGTCTCCACAGCGTTTCTTGATCTCTTTTACGACATTAACAACGAATCTCATCCTGTTTTCCAGTGACTGGGGCCCGTATTCATCATCACGCCGGTTCCAGAACCTTGAGATGAAAGAATGAAACAGGTGGTCGGCTGCCGCGTTGATTTCAACTCCGTCGTAGCCGGCCTTCTGGACCCGAACGGCACAGGATGCCCAATGATCAACCCACCATTCGATCTCCTCCACGGTCAGTGCATGGGGCGGCTCATCGGGGTGCACATCATATTCAGATGTAAAATCCACGGCGGAGGCTGCAATACGTTGGGCGATGAACTGATACTCCTTGCCCCAGGGTCCCCGGTGATACAATTGTGTGAAGATCTTACAGTCATGGCTGTGTACAAGATCGGTCAGTTCTTTGATCTGCGGAATATATTTATCGTTATCTACCCTGAACCTGCGGTCACCGTCTTCGAGCAGCGGCCATTCCATTGCAGGGGTTTCGGTAATGATAAGGCCGACACCACCTTTTGCCACAGCGCCGTAAAACGCCTTGGCAACATCACCGACACGATTCTCACCCGAATCGAAAAAGTAGGTCTGCGCCGCCGTTTTGACAAATCTGTTCTTTAATTTGACACTGCCGATGTGATAGGGCGAAAAAAGCATTTCATATTTATTCTCTGCCACGGTTATCCTCCAATATCTGTTTGTCTGTTTGAGCTGGTTTCAAAACAATCCGTTAAGACCATCCTCCCACAACGATCAACTGTTTTCATATTTTTCTAAATGTAGCATACTAAAATGTCCTTGTATTAAAGTCAACACAAAAAATGGATAAAAAAGGCATAATACCATAAATATTAAGATATTCCGGTATTTTTTAATTGACAAATAGCCGAATATTTGCAAAATATGCATAAATGAAAATCAATAAAACCGACCAACGATTAATCATGGCTCTTCAAAAGGACGGCGGCACCAGCTATTCGGATCTGTCGGAAATGCTGGGCATTACCGCCAAGACCGTCGCCAGAAGAGTGGACCGGTTACTGTCATCCGGAATTATTTCAATCAGGGCGCAACCCAATCCCTATAAGCTCGGACTTTCCGCCAGTGCCCTGATCGCCCTCAAAACGGATCCATCCAAAAACGAGCGGATATGCCGCCACCTGGCCGATAATTTTTACGTCAACCTCGTCCAGATGGTTTTCGGCCGTATGGATATTCTGGCCATCGTCTATTTCCCCAACTGGGAGATGCTGCACAATTTTATCAACAGCGAATTGTACGCTCTCGATGGCGTCCTGCAGGTTGAGCTTTATTTTATCAAGGAATTCTATAAGCGATATGAGAGGTTCTTTGAAAAGGACCGCTTCACTAACGGCAATTCGAAACTGAAAGAGACAGACTGGAATCTGATAAAAGAGCTTGCCAAGGACGGACGGGCAAACCCGAACGATCTGGCGGAAAAAGCCGGGATTCATGTATCAACCGTATACCGGCGGATAGAAACACTGCTGAAAGGGGATATCATTAAAATCAGTGCGGTTCCCAATCCCTCACGCCTGATCCCCTATTCAGCCAACGCATTCATCGCGCTGGATGTGGATCCCGCGGAAGTGGACAATATCTGCACCCGTTTTTACCATTATCCGGAAATCTATTTTATTATGACCACGAACAACCGGTCCGGGGTCATCATCTGTCTCAACGCAAAAGGCAATGAGGCGCTTTACCAGTTCATTAAAGATAATATTTCCCATCTACCGGGGCTTACCAACATGGAAACGTTTATTAGAGCCATGGTTCAGAAAGCCTACTACGGATGGTTAATGGAAATGCCAGATTCATTGAACAAGTGAGTTTTGGTCTTTAAAAAGACAAAGGGTTAATGGAAATGCCAGATTCATTGAACAAGTGAGTTTTGGTCTTTAAAAAGACAAAGGGTTAATGGAAATGCCAGATTCATTGAACAAGTGAGTTTTGGTCTTTAAACAACGCTATAATTAAAGGAGATTAAAAACAATGACGTATTCAAGATTTAATCTGGACGGCAAGGTCGCGGTCGTCATCGGCGGCGCCGGTGGTCTCGGTGAGGCATGCGCGGTAGAATTGGGGCAAATGGGAGCAAACGTTGTGGTTGCAAGCCGGAACATCGAAGCACTTCAGAAGGTGGCGGACGGCATTAAGTCCGAAACCGGAACGGAAACCGCCGCGTTTCAGGTGGACGTAACTGACGAAGCAAGTGTTCAGGGTCTCGTCGATAAAGTCGTCGAACGGTTTGGAACCGTTGATATTCTGGTAAACACCCACGGCATGAATATTAAGAAAGCGGCATTGGAATACCCGGTGGAAGACTGGGACCGTCTGTTTGCCGTAAACGTTAAAGGCTTCATGATTCCCTGCAAAACTTTCGGCAAACTGATGGTGGAAAAAAAGGCCGGCAAAATCATCAACATGTCTTCAGTCCGCGGAATCCGCGGAACAGGCGGGGGCAACATGGGGTACGGGGCCACCAAGGGCGCCGTGGATATGATTACCCGGATGCTGGCCGCCGAGTTCGCCCCTTTCAATGTCACCGTGAATGCCATCGGCCCGTCGCTTGTTCTGACGGAGACCATAAAGAAAAATGTAGCGCCGGAACGGCTTGAAATGTTTAAGAAGAACTGCCCCATGGGAAAGATGGGAACGCCCCAGGATGTGGCCGGCGTCTGCGCATTTCTTTCCTCCGAAGCATCGGACTATATGACCGGGCAGATCCTGTATATCGACGGTGGGCTTACTGCTGTTGGATAAATTCCCAGGCGGGCATTTTTAAAGCACCGAAAGAAAAATAACGGGAAATCCCTTCTATTGGGATTTCCCGGTTTTTTTTTAAAACGGCCTCATCCACATTCAACGTTGGAAGTTGGATGTTCGATGTTCATTGGTTAGCCAATACGATAATTAGGCGACTCCTTAGTAATAATCACGTCATGTACGTGACTCTCCCGCATACCGGCGGCGCTTATCTTTGTAAACCGTGCTTTTTCGCGAAATTCCTCGATGGTCCGGCATCCCAGATACCCCATACCGGCCTTGAGACCGCCGATGAGCTGGAAAAGATTCGCCGACAGGGATCCCGTATAAGGCACGCGCCCGACGATACCCTCCGGAACAAGTTTATCATCCGCGGCATCTTCCCCCTGGTAATACCTGTCCTTGCTCCCTTTCCGCATGGCCTCGATAGACCCCATACCACGATAAACTTTGTAGCTTCGTCCCTGGAATATGACCACCTCGCCGGGACTTTCGTCGGTTCCTGCGAGCAGGCCACCGATCATCACCACGTGTGCCCCAGCACCGATTGCTTTGGCGACATCACCCGAATACTTGATACCACCGTCCGCAATCAAAGGAACACCCGTCTTGGCGGATATGCCGCGGCAATTCATAATGGCTGTTATTTGGGGAATCCCGACCCCCGCCACAATCCGGGTAGTGCATATAGATCCGGGCCCGATACCTATTTTCACCCCGTCGACACCGGCATTGATCAGATCTTCAGCGCCTTTTGCCGTAGCCACATTACCCGCTATCAACTCAATGCCCTTGAAAGCGCCTTTGAGTTTCTCAACCGCGTTGATCACATTTCTGGAATGCCCGTGGGAAGTGTCGATCACGATCACATCCGCGCCGGCTTTCAGAAGCGCCTCCGCTCGCTCTTCCATATCAGTGCCGACACCCACCGCCGCACCGACACGAAGCCGGCCAAGCTGATCTTTGCAGGCGTTGGGATATTTCTTTATTTTCTCAATATCTTTGATGGTAATCAGACCGGTGAGACGACCGTTTTTATCCACTACCAGAAGCTTCTCGATCCGATGCTCGTGCAAGAGCTTCTTGGATTCCTCCAGCGAGATACCTTCCGATACGGTCACCAGGTTGTCTTTTGTCATCACTGCCGAGACCTTTTTGGCCAGATCGGTTTCGAACCGCAGGTCACGGTTTGTGACAATCCCCACGAGTTGATCCCCTTTTGTTACCGGAACCCCGGAGATATGGTACTCCTCCATAAGGTCCATGACCTCCTTGATCTTCTGGTCGGGATGAATCGTAACGGGGTCCACAATCATACCGCTCTCGGACTTCTTTACTTTCCCGACCTCAATGGCCTGGCTCCCGACACTCATGTTCCGGTGAATAAACCCGATCCCTCCGGCACGCGCCACACTGATGGATGTATCGGCTTCGGTCACGGTATCCATGGCAGCCGTGACAATAGGAATGTTCAGGGAAATGTTTTTCGTCAGTCTTGTGGAAGTGCTGACATCCTTGGGTAAAACATCCGAATAGCTTGGTATGAGCAGGACATCGTCAAACGAATATGCCTCTTCGGGTGGTATTTTCATAGCAAAACGCCTCCGACTTAAAATGCTTTGTGAATATTATTTTTGCGATCCAAATACCAAATGGCGCTTTGTTAATCAATCTCTATTTTCGTCGACATTGATTCCTTGACAATATGAATCACGTCATATTAATAACTACCCATCATGTATCTAAAAATCAACCCTCAAAATCCACAACCGCGACAAATCGACAAGGTCGTGCAAGTGCTCAAACAGGGCGGAGTCATCGCATATCCAACCGACACCTGCTATGGACTGGGTTGCGATATCATGAACAAAAAAGCCATTGAAAAAGTGTATCAAATCAAACAGCTGGACAAGAAGCAACCGTTTAGTTTTATCTGTTCAGATTTAACGAATATCAGCCAATATGCAAAGGTAACCAACTACGCCTACAAAACCATGAAACGGCTTTTACCGGGACCCTATACATTTATTCTGGACGGCTCCAAGCTCGTACCGAAAATCATGCTTACTAAAAGAAAGACAGCCGGAATAAGGGTGCCGAACCATCCCATATGCCTTCAAATTATAAAAAAACTGGGGAACCCGATCATCTCTACCAGCATCACTCGTCCGGGCCACACCATGCTCAATGAGCCATTTCTGATCGACGAGTATCTCGGGAAACGAATCGATGCCGTTATCGACGGGGGCCTGGTGCCCGGTGAACCGTCAAGTATCATATCGCTGATAGACGACGAGCCTGAAGTGCTTCGGGAAGGGCTCGGAGATGTTGAAGAATTTCTCTAGTCGGAAGGCCCCATTATATAAGAAGCCAGCGGATAACGTTGGAATATGCGGTTGATAAAAGATTTCTGGGAGGCGCCCAGAAGTTCTTCGAGAAAGGTAAATCGTTTCTCATGTAAATAAATCGTATTAATCTTGCCTTCGATACCGGCCATTCGGCCTGCCCATTCAATGGCATCTTCAAGATTTCCCAAACGGTCCACCAGCCCGTTTTCTTTGGCTTCTTCGCCCGTAAAAATCCGACCGTCCGCGAGGGACTCCACCTGCTCTATGGGCATTTTCCTGCCGTCCGCAACCGCACGTACAAATTGCTGTCTTGTTTGGTCCACAAAGTTTTGAAGAAATGTCTCCTCTTTTTCGGTCATTTCACGAACCGGAGAGCCGACATCCTTGAAATCTCCGCTTTTGATAACAACGGATGCGACCCCTATCTTATCCAGTAACTGTTTGAAATTGGTATACTCTATTATCACCCCGATGCTGCCGGTAATGGTTCCGGGGTTGGCCATGATGCCGTCAGCCGCGGCGGCAATATAATACCCCCCCGATGCTGCCACCGTTCCCATGGACACCACAATTTTTTTTGTCCCGATCGTTTTCCGAACTTCCCTGTATATTTCCTGGGCCGGTCCTACCGTCCCCCCCGGAGAATCAATACGAAGCACCACGGCCTTGACGGACTTATTCTCCCTCAGTTGCTTTATCTGGTTAATGACATTCCTTGAATCCGCAATAACACCGGTCACATCGATTATGCCGACCAGATCCCCCTTAGCGGCATAAAAGCTCGAGTTCCGGTTGCTGCTGTTTACGGCGGACGCCACTATAAGGGAAATAAAGATGAAGGCAGACGCACAAATGGCGCACATGATGAGGGAAAAAAACAGAAAGGGATGTCTTCGTGAGAACATAGCATCAATTCCAGTTAGGGTCTCGGAAAAAGTCCGGCCGCCGCCGCTATTCGCGACGACGGCCTTTCAATATTTGGAAGAGACTATTTTTTCATTTTATCTGGAGACTTGTTTATAGAATCTCTCTGGACGAAAGTCTAGTCCTCTTTCATTTTCTCCTGGAGATTTTCCCGAAGAATCTCGCCGAAGGCGGAGGTCGCGGGCTTCATATTGTTCACATAATCGCTGAGAAGCGACTGGTCGTCTTCCATGTCAAGCCGCTTGATGGAAAGGCCGATGCGCCGTTCCTCGCTGTTGATGTTCATCACCCTTGCGGCAATCACATCAGCGATCTTGTACTGTTCGCCCGGATCCTTGATTTTTTCCGTGCTTATTTCAGAGACATGCACCAGCCCTTCGATGCCTTCCTCCAGCTCTACAAAAACACCGAAATCGGTTACATTTGTCACCGTGCCGGTAATCTCCTTACCGACTTCATAGCGTTCGGCAACCGTCTTCCAGGGATCTTCCTGAAGCTGCTTGATGCCGAGAGAAAACCGTTCGTTGTCCTTATCGATATCAAGCACTTTTGCCTGGGCCGTATCACCCTTTTTATACACTTCGGAGGGATGTTTGATCCGTTTGGTCCAGGAAATATCCGAGATATGGACCAACCCGTCAATCCCCTCATCGATTCCGATAAAAAGACCGAAGTCGGTGATATTCTTTATTTTGCCTTCTATAATCGTCCCCAGGGGGTATTTCTCACTGATGACATCCCAGGGGTTTGGCGCTACTTGTTTCATGCCCAGAGAAATTCTGCGGTTCTCCGGTTTGATATCCAAAACAACTGCTTCGATCTCTTCTCCAACCGAGACTATTTTGGAAGGATGCCGGACTTTTCGGGTCCATGACATTTCGGACACATGAATCAGGCCTTCGATCCCCTCTTCCAACTCCACAAACGCACCATAATCGGTCAGACTCACCACTTTTCCCGTTATGCGGGATCCTACCGGATAATTATCAACCGCGATCGTCCACGGATCGGGCGTCAGCTGCTTCATACCCAGAGAGACGCGCTCTCTTTCGAGATCAAGGCTGAGCACCTTCACATTGATCGTATCGCCTACCGAAAAAATCTCCGAGGGGTGTTTGACCCGTCCCCATGAAATATCGGTAATATGGAGAAGCCCGTCTACCCCGCCAAGATCAACGAAGACACCGTACTCGGTGATGTTTTTGACAACCCCTTCGACGGCCTTTCCTTCATGGATGTTTGCAAGGGTTTCCGCCCTGGCGGATTCTCTTTCCTGCTCGAGGATTACGCGCCTCGACAGAACGATGTTGCTCCGTTTTCGATTAAACTTCAGTATTTTAAAATCAAAGGTCTTACCGACCATTTCATCCATGTTTCGAATGGGACGAAGATCAGCCTGGGATCCGGGCAGAAACGCATTGACGCCGATATCCACCGAGAAGCCGCCCTTAACGCGACTGACAATAACACCGGAGACGACACCGTCATCCTCATAGGCTTTTTTAATCTCTTCCCATACCTTTACTTTTACCGCCTTTTCCTTGGACAGTACGACGACTTCTTCTTCATCGTCCCACCACTCCACCATGACCTCAACGGAATCTCCCATGGCCGCTTTGTTCTCGCCATTTTCATCCCGGAACTCATGAATCGGAATCTGCCCTTCGGATTTATACCCGATATCGACAAGGACATAATCCTTATCGATGGCGATGATCTTTCCGGTAACCACCTCCCCTTCCGCGAAGCGCTTGAAGCTCTCTTCATACATATCCATCAAACTCTCCTGGCTCTCTTCTCCATCGAGTTCGGGATCAGTTTCCAAGTCATCTTCTTTCGCGGATACATCCTGGGTTTCATCCGGTTGCTGATCATCCACCGTCTGGGACGCTTCGGTGGCCTCTTCTTTGTCTTGTGCTTCTTCAGGTTGATTGTTGTCTAATTCGTTTACCATTAAATTTTTACCCCCTTGCCTTATTTTAAAACAGCCGCTATGCGTCTGCCTAATCTTTCCAATTTACCAACGCCGGATGAAAAAAACAATATTTTTTTGAACCAATTTCAAAATGTTTATGAAACAGCGCCATTTCCCACCTTATATATATATTGCGTCATTTTTTCGACGACTTCGTCGATTGAAATCTCTGTTGAATCTATGATTACGGCATCTTGTGCCGGCCTGAGAGGAGCGACGGCCCGGGTGCTGTCGTTTTTGTCGCGTCGAATAAGGTCACTCTCCACCTCCTTGAGGGTGACGGGTGTTGCCGGCGAGATTTCCCGATAACGTCTTTCCGCTCTTATTTTCGGGTTGGCATCCAGGAAAAATTTCATTTCCGCATCGGGAAAAACCACCGTGCCCATATCTCTGCCTTCAAACACGGCTTCCTTGGCCCGCCCCATCTTCTTCTGGACCCCCAGGAGACAATCCCTAACCACCGGCCGGGCGGACACGGCGGAAGCCAGCATGGACATTTCCGGTGTCCGGATAAGTCCCGAAATATTTTCACGATTCATCAGCAAGCATGTCCCGTTTTCGGTCCGGTCGAATTCCAGATCTAGCTCCTGGCATATCCGCGCCAAACCAGCGTCATCATCCGAAGCGATACCGGCCCGGCGGGCAGCCAATGCGACGGCCCGATAGAGCGCGCCGGTATCGATGTATTTATAACCGATCGCCGCCGCCAGCTTACGGCTTACGGTTGTTTTTCCGGCACCGGCGGGTCCGTCGATGGTAATCAGTATGGGGTTGGATGGTTTTTTCATATTAATAAGGTTTCAGGTGTCAGGTTTCAGGTGTCAGCGGTCACAATTGTAGTTCCAGACACCTGAAACCTGACACCTGACACCTGTTTTACCTCGAAATCGTTACGTTTTTATCACTTGCTCTTTGCTATAAAATCTCTTTCAGCGCCTCTACAAATCGCTTATTTTCCTCGGGCAACCCGACATTGACACGGATATACTCAGGGAATCCGTAAGAAACCATGGAACGGATAATAATCCCCCGGCGCAACATCTCTTCAAACACATCATCCGCATTTCGTTTCATATCGATGAGGAAAAAGTTACTCTGCGTCGGAAAACAAGTGAGTCCGAGAGATTTGAGCGCATCAAACAGATACTCAAGCCCGTCATGGACCACCCGAAGGGTTTTTCTTAAAAATTCCTCGTCTCCAAGGGCCGCGCCCGCAGCGACCTGAGCGGGTATGCTTGCGTTGAACGGCATGCGAATCCGGTTGATCAACTCCCGGATCTCCTTCGGCATCACCCCGTAACCGATGCGCAATCCCGCCAGACCGTATGCTTTTGAAAAAGTCCGCAGTACGGCAACCGGGTTCGGCCCGTCCAGGTAGTCGGTACCGATGGCGCAGGTCTCGTCACGAACAAAGTCGATATATGCTTCATCCACCACCACCAGCACCCTGGGGGGCAGTTTTTCCAGAAATCGTTCAAACGCGTCCTTGCGAATGATGGTTCCCGTTGGATTGTTGGGGTTGGTGATAAATACCATCCGGGTATCGGGAGTCACGGCATCGATAATATCGTCAAGATCGATAGAGAGCGACTTCAAGGGGATGGAAACGGGAACGGCCCCAACACTCCTGGTCATAATCTCATAAATGAGAAACGACGGCTGTGGAAGAATGACACGGTCTCCGGTGGATAGAAACGCATGGCAGAGGAGACCTATCAACTCATCCGACCCATTGCCGAAAACAATCATTTCCGGCGGTACGCCAAGATGTTCCGAAAGGATCTGTGTCAGTTTGAACGCACTGCCATCGGGATACCGGTGCAGCCCCCCAAGGGCGGCCGTTATCACTTTCATGGCTTTGGGTGAAGGGCCCAAAGGGTTTTCGTTGGAGGCCAGTTTGATGGACCCGGAAATTCCATACTCCCGTTCCAGCTCTTCAATCGGTTTTCCCGGTACATAAGGATCGATGGAAAGAATGTGGGGTGGCACATGTAAGTCAGGAAAACGCTGTTTCATAATTTGTATCTTTTCATTCTAAAGTGAAACTAATAAATCAGATAGTATCTGCTTCACGCTCTTTGTCTTTTCGTATGAGGGGGAACAAACAAGCCGGGAACATGTTGTTTCACACCCGTTAACTTTTCAATGGAAGAAAATGAGTGACTACTTAGTTGCTAATCCCGGTCCTGTCAAGTGTTTTCAAGCAGTTGAAACGTGCTTTCTCTTGACACGCAAGGTGCCGTACACTATAGTGCATCCGCCAAAAAGCGAAACATCCCAAACGCTTCCGGCCGCTTACAAACAATACCAATACAACCGGGATCACACCGAAGACCCGTCTTTAATATGGGAGACCATTTTAGAATGACACCTTCAGAATACGCCGAGCCCTATGGCGGCAATCTCGTGGACCTTGTGGTGGATGAAGAGCGCCGCTCACTTCTGAAACAGATTTCGATCAATCTGCCCGACCTGTCTCTGACCGAGCGTCAGATGTGCGACCTCGAATTGATTGCAGCCGGTGCATTCTCCCCCCTGAAAGGATTCATGAACCGGGCGGACTACGAATCGGTACTTGACCGGATGCGGCTCCAGGACAATACGGTGTGGCCACTGCCCGTCTGTCTGGGAGTTACGAAGACCAAAGCAAAAACCCTCGAAGCCGGGCAATCCCTTGCGTTGAGAGACCCCGAGGGATTTCTGCTCGCAATCATGCACATCGAAGACATCTGGCCCATCGACCATGAGAAAGAAGCCATGCAGGTGTATGGCACATGCGACCCGGCCCATATCGGTGTTCAGAACCTTCGAGCGGATGCCAACACGCATTACATCGGTGGGCAGCTTGAAGTACTCAGCCTGCCGCTTCATCCTGATTTCAAACAGATCCGGCTTACACCGGAGGAGGCTCGGCATCAATTCAGAAAACTCGGCTGGCAGCGCATCGCAAGCTTCATCACCAGAAATCCCATTCACAAGCCGCAATTTGAAATGACGCTCCGGGCCATGAGACAGGCCAAAGCGAACCTGATGCTGCTCCCGATTGTCGGGGATACCAAACCGGGTGACTTCGATCATTACACCCGGGTGCGATGTTATCACAAAATGGCCCGGCACTATCCACCGAATGCCTATTTTCTCAATCTGCTTCCCATGGCCATTCGGATGGCGGGTCCCCGGAGCGCGCTTCTCCACGCCATTGTATCGAAAAATTTCGGATGCACGCATCTCATTGTCGGTCGGGACCATGCAAGCCCTGGAAAGGACAATACCGGCACGCCTTTCTATGAAAAAGACGCCTCCAAAACAATGCTCCGGGAGTTTGAAGAAGAAATCGGCATCATCACGATTCCTTTTGAGGAAATGGTATATCTGCCGTTTGAGGATGAATTCCGGTTTATCGACGACATCCCGGAAGGAAACCGGCCCGTTTCTCTTTCCGGTACCGACATCCGAGAAAGGGTCCGGACCGGAAGGCAGGTTCCTGACTGGGCAATATTCCCGGAAATCCTCCAGGAACTGCAAAAAGCGTATCCGCCCCCCCGGCACCAGGGCCTGACGATTTTCCTGACGGGACTGTCCGGCGCGGGCAAATCCACCATCGCAAAGGTGCTCTACTCGAAGTTCCTGGAAATGGGCGATCGGCCGGTAACACTCCTCGATGGTGATATCGTCCGTCATAACCTTTCCAGCGAGCTGAGCTTTTCTAAAGAGCATCGGGACATCAATGTCCGCCGAATCGGATTCGTCGCCAGTGAAATCACAAAAAACCGGGGCATCGCGATCTGTGCACCGATTGCCCCCTATGCCAAAACACGGGATGAAATCCGAAAAACCATTGAAGCATACGGCGGCTTTATCGAAGTGCATGTGGCAACCCCTATCGAAACATGCGAAACGAGGGACCGGAAAGGCATGTATGCCAAGGCGAGAGCGGGACTTATCAAGGGGTTCACCGGTGTGGACGATCCCTATGAAACGCCGGTATCGCCTGAAGTGAGTATCGATACAACCAACCTGACACCGGATGAATCCGCCCAGGAGATTTTGCTGCTGCTGGGCCAGAAGGGGTACATTTAGAGATGGCAAAAGAAACGATTGCCGATAAATTAGTGATAACCGCCCTTCGGGCTGCGGTACTTGCCGGCCAGGCAATTATGGATGTGTATCGTACGGACTTTACAGTGGAGCACAAATCCGATAACTCTCCCCTGACCCTTGCCGACAGACAGGCGCACAACCTGATTACAGAGCAGCTTCTTCCTTTGGACATTCCAATTCTGAGCGAAGAGGGAAAAAGCATTCCCTACTCTGAAAGAAACAAGTGGCGTACCCTCTGGATCGTCGACCCATTGGATGGGACCAAGGAATTTGTGAAGCGGAACGATGAATTTACGGTCAATATCGCCCTGGTCCGAAACCAGGTCCCGGAATTCGGGGTTATCTTTGTCCCGGTCAAGAACCGTCTCTACTTCGGTTGCTCAAACAGGGGTGCGTATCTACTCGAGGACACCCAGCTGCTTTCGTTCCTTTGCAATCCCGGGAAGGCTTCGGATGCTTCTCCGGATCTCACTGAAATCATCGCTGAAAGCCGGCGCCTTCCCATCACATGCCCCGGAAACGACCCATATGTGATTGTCGGGAGCCGATCCCACGCAACACCGGAGCTTGGGGCTTTCGTAGAGGAGCAAAAAGCTAAATTTGAACGGGTTGAGTTTGTCTCGGCCGGCAGCAGCTTGAAATTCTGCCTGGTAGCCGAAGGCAGGGCCGCCATTTACCCCAGGCTCGGTCCCACCATGGAGTGGGATACGGCCGCCGGCCATGCCATCGCCGTCAGTTCAGGCGCGAAAATCTACCGTCAGGACACCGGAGCCCCCCTGTTCTATAACCGCGAAAACCTGCTCAACCCTTATTTTACGGTTGAATTTCAAAGCGAATAGGCCAGTGTAATGATCGATCGAAATGAACCGTTTTGAAATTGGCTGCGTTATTTTCATTTACACCCGTCAAAAAGAATCGTTAACTATCCTTCCACTTTGTTCCCTTTCAATATGCCTTACAATCTCACTAAAAAAATAAATTAGTTTTTTTATCGTATATTTTTAGTATGTTCCAAGCATTATCCACTCAAGCCCGTCACTTTTAAATATCTGGCACACTCTATGCTTGGAATCATATTTTACTTTGTTTTCCGGGTATCAGCAAGTAACTAAAATAATGAAACAAAGGGAATCGGTTATTTAAATATGACAAAACATAGTGTGTTAATAATTGACAACGACCCCCAGGTGCTTTTCACCGCAAGCCAAGTACTTGAAAAAAGCAACTACAGCGTCACCATGGCCCTGAACGGCGGTAGCGGCATGGAATACATGAAGAGCACCTCTTTCAGCCTTGTTCTTTCCGAATTGACTCTGGATGGCACATCAGGTGCTTCGATATTGGAGGCGGCACGCAGCACGACCCCGGAAACCATGGTCATTTTTCAGACAGCGGCGATTGATCCGGAATTTAAAGAGAAAGCGTTCAAGCTTGGAGCGAATGACTATCTATTCAAGCCTTACCAGAGCGAAGAGCTTCTTTTCAGAGTCAGGAAAAGCATCGAATGCCATGAACTCAAGCAAAGGCTTAGACTCCAAAGCAGTTATATTACCGGTTGTTGTGTGTGCAAGAAAATCCGAATCGATAGTAACGGGTCGGGAAAAAGTGAATGGATTGAAGTCGAGGAGTTTCTGAAAGCTGAGATGAATATCCTACTCTCCTCAACCTACTGTCCCGAATGCGCCCAAAGCGTTCAGGAAGACCTTATGATCCAGATCGGTCGCATGAAAGCGTTAAAAGTCGGCCGCTTCTCCTAGGACTGCTCCCGCCCCGAGATAAACGCTGTCCCATGCTCGCCGCCGATACAACGCATTGAATATGGACTTCAGGGTAACCGCATTTAAATTTTTATAACGTCTATGGTGGTTTTAGAAAATGAACGTCGAACATCGAACGTCCAACGTCCAACATTGAATGTGGAAATCGCTTCGCTCCATCGTTGATAAAGGCATTAGTAGTCATTCAGTGACGTTTTTGCGAAGCAACTCATAAAAAACAATTAAAATCGATAGAATACCTTATTCGACGTTGGACATTCGATGTTGGATGTTGGACGTTCATCCTTTAATGCATCAGTACCATGTTCAAATGAGGTTACCCTTATGTGGACTTCCTTTTATCTTGACCCCCATCGTATTCTTACCTATAGTAGCTCTCTTTTATGGCCATAATATTCTTTAGTCACAGCCATCTTTGTTGGCGGCAAAGCCGCAAGTGTTGGCGGCAAAGCCGCAAGTGTTGGCGGCAAAGCCGCAAGTGTTGGCGGCAAAGCCGCAAGTGTTGGCGGCAAAGCCGCAAGTGTTGGCGGAAACTGTAGAAATTTTAACGGCCTTCCTATAGGCAACGCCTTCAGGATATTAATAGCAAACCGATCCCATCGGTCAGAAATAAGGAGGATTTTATGGGAAAAGTAGCAATAATAGGAGTTGGTCAAAGCGCCTTTGTACGCGGATACCCGGGATCAATCAGGGAACTGGCCTTTGAAGGTTTTAAAGAAGCCATGTTGGATGCAAAGATTGCAACAACGGATATTGATGCATCGGTTATTTGTTCGGCGCCGGAATACGACAAGCAGAGATCACCGGCCGGTGTTTTCGCGGAATACCTCGGTTTAACGCCCCAGCCGACCTTTTACGTAGAAACCCTCTGTTCATCGAGCAGCACCGGTTTAAAACTGGCATACTCGCTGGTCGAATCAGGCCTGCATGATTGCGTTGCGGTAGTGGGTTTTCAGAAAATGTCGGAAATTACATCAGCCGAATCCCAGGAAAGAATGGGAAGAGGCGCTGATATTCAGTGGGAAAGCCCTTTCGGTACAATGATGCCCGCATATTATGCAACATATGCAAGGGGCCACTTCACAAAATACGGCACGACACCCGATGACCTGGCCCTTATCAGGGTAAAGGCGGCAACATATGGCCAGATTAATGAGAAGGCGGTTTACAGGAAACCCGTTACATTTGATATGTTTCAGGATCCTGAAAACACCATGGCGGGACCGGTAGCAAGCCCCTTGAGGGTCGGGGATTGCTGTGCCAATGCTGACGGAAGTTCATGCCTTATCGTTGCCAACGAAGAAAAGGCAAAAATGTTCTGCAAAAAACCCGTATGGATCAAGGGAATCGGTTCTGCCTCTACCGCGGTAAACCTTGCCAACAGGGATCTGTTCTCAGGCCTTACCGTGGGTGTGGAAGCCGGAAAACAGGCATATAAAATGGCGGGGATTACCCCTAAAGACATCGACGTTGCGGAAGTTCACGACTGTTTTACCATTGCCGAAATGATGGCATACGAAAACCTTGGTTTTGCGGAACCGGGGGGCGGCAAGGAACTCATAAGAGCAAAGGAAACCTACAAGGAAGGAAGCATTCCGGTCAATGTAGACGGCGGCCTTCTTTCAAAAGGTCATCCGATAGGGGCTACGGGCGGATCACAGGTTAGAACGATCGTTCTCCAGTTAAGGGACGAAGCCGGCGATATGCAGGTGAAAGACCCTCAATTTGGTCTGATTCATAACATAGGCGGCGTTGGCCTTTACGGTAACGTAACAATACTGGGGAGGGACTAAAATGGCGAAAAAAGAAAAAGATTTAAGATTCAGCAAGTTCGGAACGGTAAGCTTCACGGCTACATCCAAAACCAATGATTTTATAGATAAACTGGAAGAGGGAAAAGTATGCGGAACCCGGTGTAAGGACTGCGGCACCAAGTTTTTTCCGCCAAGGGCCGACTGTTATAAATGTTTAGCCAGCAACATGGACTGGTTTGATATTGACGGTGTCGGCAAACTTGTAACATACAGCAAACTCGAATATGCGCCGATCGGTTTTGAAAATGATCTGCCTTACTGTATCGCAGTTGTCGATTTCGGCGAATACAAGGTATTCGGAAGAATCAGCAGTGATTTGACCGATGATGATATCGAGGTAGGCATGGCGTTAAAGGCGGTTGTGAACAAGCTTCCCAGCGCCCAGCTTAACTACGTCTTTCAGAAAGCCTAAATATTATTCGTAAAGACAGCGCGCTGTCTCTACATATTCATTTTCTCGCCATACCCCGTCAGTTTTTTATGACGGGAGTATGGCGAATAATTTTATACAGGTAACCGGATGATAAAAACGGGAGCAGCCAATCCCGGACATCACGCCCGGGCATCTAAAACAAGGTTGTCGATCAAACGCACGTCACCCAAAAAGACCGCAATGGACAACAATGCACCTGCTTCAACAGATTTTAATTCCTCGAGAGTCTCAGAATCCGCGACACTGACATAGTCGACCCGGGCGTCAGGCGCTTTTGAAACGACATCGGCCATCGCCTGCCGCAAGCGCGCTGCTTCCCGAACTCCGGATCGGAAAACGCCCGCCGCGGCCCGCAGTGCTCTGTACAGACAAACCGCCTGGCTTCGATGTTCCGGTGTCAGTCGGACATTCCTGGAACTCATGGCGAGACCGTCATCCTCCCGGACAGTGGGACAGGCAACAACTTCAAGATTAAAATCAAGATCTTTTGCCATCCGCTTTATGACAATTACCTGCTGTGCGTCCTTTTGCCCGAAGTAGGCGCGGGTGGGCTGAAATACGTTGAAAAGTTTTGCCACTACCGTGGCGACGCCCTGGAAATGCCCGGGCCGGGCGGCACCCTCCAGAAGCGTCGTCACCCGGTTCACATTTACATGGGTTTGGAACCCCTGGGGGTACATGATTTCGGGCGTCGGCGTCCAGAGAAGATCAACCCCCTCCTTTTCCAGCAGCGACGAATCCCGGTCCACATCACGGGGATAATTCTCCAGATCTCCCTGATTATTGAATTGCATCGGATTAACGAAAATACTCACGCCAACCCGATCATTCTCCGCACGTGCTCGCCGGACCAGATCCAGGTGCCCCTCGTGAAGGAATCCCATGGTAGGCACCACCCCCCAGGTAGCGGAACGATCCGCCCACCGAACTTGCCGAACATCTTTGACTTCCGTGACCACGTTCATTGCCATTATTCTCTCCGTGAATTGCTAAACGACCCCATCCACTCTTCGTTTACCAAACCCGGGAACATTTTGAAAGCCAAGAAAGTAACGAGATCAGCATGTCAATCGTTAATTTATCGTAAATATAACGTAACAACCTGCAAAAATCCCGCGGAAATCCTTGCATTGAGCACCCCGATAATGGATACTAAGTATACAAATTGCGGATAAATTACGTCAGGAGCCGGGTAAAAAATACTCACAACAATAGGGATTGCCCCGGAATATTTATTCCGCTCCAGTGCCATTCCCGGCTCGAAAGTTATTAACCATATGAAAATAAAATGTATTAGTCGCATTCAGGAATACATGGCCCGGCAGCGCTTCATGTGGCACATTGCTTGCTGTAGATCTCTTTTATGTCTCTAAAAA
This sequence comes from Desulfobacterales bacterium, assembly GCA_963677545.2. Classification (GTDB taxonomy): domain Bacteria; phylum Desulfobacterota; class Desulfobacteria; order Desulfobacterales; family JAFDDL01; genus JBECKW01. The sequence goes on from CAXXKH010000028.1 coordinate 164,385, forward strand.
CCGCCATAAATAAATTCTGGACCGACCTCCCGCCCTGGGTCCTCTTGGGCGCTGTTGCAATACTGTTCCCAATTTTTGCTTTCATTACTTATGAGAACATCAACCAGCAGAAGGAAAACAGCGAACGGCTCCTTAATGAAAAAGGCGCTGCCCTGATCCGATCCTTTGAAGCCGGTACGCGAACCGGTGTCATGGGTACCCACTGGAGCAGTTTCAAACTGCGGCAGTTGCTCGTAGAAACAGCTCAACAGCCGGATATCCGCTACCTGATGGTCACCGACCTCAAAGGCAGGATTGTCGCACACAACAATCCGAAACAGATCGGCCGGGTTCATGGAAGCGATCTCGATCTCGCGGCCATTGCCCGGACCGACTTCGTCACGGGACGGATAATTGAAGGAAGGCGCCAGTCGGTTTATGAAGTCATCGGCCGTTTTGCCCCCGGCTCTCTCCCCATTGACAGGGGCTCACGCAGTCGCGCATTTCAGGACCGCTTCCAGCAAATTATGAAAGAACTCGGCATATCCATATCCGAAAACTGGATTATTTTCCTGGGGCTCGACATGGAAAGCATCGAGACCGCGCAGCAGGCCGACATGAGACATGCCATTGTCATGGGAGTAGTTTTACTTTTAGCCGGGTTTGGTGGGTTTGTTCTGTTGATGTTGTTTCAAAACAATCGGGCCACCCGGCTTTCATTGCTGCGCATAAAGGCTTTTTCCGACAATCTTGTCGAGAATATGCCCATCGGGTTGATTGCCCTGGATACCGAAAAAACGATCGCCACGGTCAACCAGGTAGGCGCATCAATGCTTGAACTCAATGAGCCCGACGTGCTCGGAAAAAAATCATCTCAAGCGCTGCCTCCCCAGCTCCACGATCTGATTCAGGAGCTTGATAAAGATCCGTCTGTTGCCGACCACCAGATCGATTGCCAATTCCCGGACGGCAGGTCGCTTCCCATGGAAGCAACTGCAACTATTTTGAAAGATGAATCCGACCTGTTTTTCGGATATGTCCTGCTTTTCAAGGATATGAGTGAACTTCAGGCGCTCCGAAAAGAGGTGGCCAGGAGCCAGCGTCTGGCTACCGTCGGCAGACTTGCCGGTGGCGTCGCCCATGAAATCCGAAATCCGCTAAGCTCTATTAAAGGATTTGCCACCTATTTTAAGGAAAGATATCCGGATGTTCCAGAAGATCAGCAAATCGCTGGCATCATGATCCAGGAAGTCGACAAATTGAACCGGGTTGTCGGTCAGCTTCTGGAATTTGCCCGGCCGATCAAGATCGTTAAAAAGTGGGTCTCCGTGAGTACCCTCATCGATGATTCATTCAAGTTGATTGAAAAGCAGGCGAAGGAAAAGGATATTGAGACGAAGAGTACCATTACACCTCAAACGCTTCGGGGATTCTTTGATCCGGACCGGATTCATCAGGTTCTCCTCAACCTCTATCTCAACGCCATGGACGCCATGGAAACCGGCGGTGTTCTGACGGTAACCGCGGATCTCTCCAAGGACCGTCAGATGCTTCTTATCCGGATAGAGGATACAGGCCCCGGCATCGACCCCGATAATATGACGAACATATTCGACCCGTATTACACAACAAAACCTTCCGGGACAGGCCTTGGCCTTGCCATTGTGCACAACATCATCGAAGCGCATCATGGACGGATCGTTCCTGGCAACAGTTCCCGGAAAGGACTCACCATGAGTGTTTATCTGCCGCTTCCTGATATACAAGCGGCTCTTCAAAAGGACTGACCATGAATATTCATCTGCCGCTTCCTGATATACAAGCGGCGCTTCAAAAGGACTGACCATGGATATTCATCTGCCGCTTCCTGATATACAAAGAGAGGGAAAGGATAACAAATCATGACCACTTCTCCCGTCATACTGGTAGTAGATGACGACACGGCCCACCGGACAATGTTAAGGGCCCTCATCAGTGGTTGGGGATACACCATAATCGAGGCCGACGACGGCGCCGTTGCCATTGAAAAAGTAAAGGAACGTCCGTTTGACCTGATTCTTATGGATATCCGGATGCTGAAAGTGTCGGGCCTCGAGGCCATGGAAGATATAAAAAAAATCAACCCCGCCATTCCGGTTATTATCATGACGGCCTACTCTTCAGTGGAAACCGCCGTTTCGGCCTTGAAATCAGGCGCCTACGACTACCTGACCAAACCGATCGATTTTGATAAACTCAGGCTCACCATGGCACGGGCCATGGAGCACCTGAGGCTGAAAGAGGAGAACCGGCTTCTGAAAGCCCGCCTGGAAGAGTCGTTTGACCGACACCGGATCATCGGAAACAGCCCGGCCGTTACAAATCTCCTGGAAACAGTCTCCCAGGCAGCCCCGACGGAAGCCACTGTATTGATCACGGGTGAGTCCGGCACCGGCAAAGAGCTGATAGCCGGCGCGCTCCACTATAACAGCGTCCGGCATAATGGCCCCTTCATCAAAATCAACTGCGCCGCCATTACGGAAACCCTTTTCGAATCCGAACTTTTCGGCCATGAAAAAGGCGCCTTTACCGGCGCCGAGCGCATCAAGGACGGCCGCTTCCTTCAGGCCGACGGCGGAACGCTTTTTTTGGATGAAATCAGTGAAATGCCCCTGACCATGCAGGTAAAACTCCTGCGGGTGCTTCAGGAAAAGGAGATCACACGAGTAGGCGGTGAGACGGTGATTCCGGTGGATGTGCGCCTCATTGCAGCCACCAATAAAAACCTGGCTGAACTGGTCACGGACGGAAAATTTCGTGAAGATCTGTTTTACCGCCTTGACGTCGTCCAGCTTGAAGTGCCGCCCCTTCGTTCCAGGCGGGAAGATATCCCCCTGCTCGCCCAGCATTTTCTGGAGCAATTCTCAAAAAAGAACCGGAAAGATATCAGCGGGTTCACGCCGGCCGCCATGGACCTGCTGATCCGATATGATTGGCCGGGAAATGTCCGGGAATTGATGAACGCCGTGGAAAGGGCGGTTGTGCTGGCGCGATCGGACTATCTCGATACGGTGGACATACCGTTCATTTCATCGTCCGTGACCGGAGAAGCACCCGCTCCTGAAACAGTGTACGCCGGCATGCCCCTGGAAGCGGTTGAAAAAACCGCTATCCTCCAAACCCTTTCCGCCGTCGGCGGCAATAAAAGCGAGGCTGCACGCAGACTTGGAATTACTCGAAAAACCCTTCACAAAAAGCTGAAAGCGTATGGTATGATGTGATTGAAACAGAAGTCATTGGTCACTATTCCTTAGTCATTAATCATTGGTCATTGGTCATGTTCCAGGATTTCACGGGGGAGTACATATAAATGGACAACATCATCACCTGCCCGGCCTGTCATACGAAAAACAAAATCCCGGTTGAAAAATCCGGTGAAAAAGCAAAGTGCGGCAAATGCGGCGCCACTTTGCCGGAGGCACCGCCACTTATCCTCAGGTGCGCCGAGTGCGGCGGAAAAAACAGGGTCCCCATTGAAAAACTGAATTCGGGGCCGACATGCGGTAAATGTCATGCCACGCTCCAGACCGAAGACGTGCTGGCGGCATGGACTATTCCGGTGACAGATATGAATTTCGATACCAAGGTGCTGAAATCGCCGCTCCCGGTCCTTTTAGAGTGTATCTCCGCCGCCTGCGGCGCCTGCACAACAAGCCGACCGATCATCAACCAGCTGGCCGCCGATTGGAAAGGCAGGGTTCGGGTATGCCGCACGGACGTCACCCAGAATCCGGTCACCGCCGGCAAGTATCAGGTCATGAGTACGCCGACATGCCTGATTCTGGATAGAGGCCGTCTCGTGGATAAAGTCATCGGCGCAGCACCCAGGGAGATGTACATTCAAAAAATGGCATCTTTTTTACCATAATCCAATTTATGAACAAGATTGATAAATGCCGCAAACTCGCCGCGGAAATCACTTCGTATTTCGAAGGTGGCATTTGCTTGGACAACCATGCGAAGACCTATATCGAAACATGTTTTCAGGATATTCCTTTTCAGGATCTGATCGAGCGGATCCGCAATAATCCGGATTCCGATGACGCGCCGCTCATGGAGTTGATTTTTTTCCCGGAGGAATCGCTTCAATTGAGACTGGAACCGTTTCTCGAAAAGGATGCTTTCTGTATTGAGGATGAAAACGAAGTGACCGGACTGCTTATTGAAGCGAATATCCAGACAACACTTCGGGAAGCCGGAAGCAATGCCGCCATATCGATTAAAGTCCCGCCGCCGGTCTTCGACTCTTTCGTCCGACGGCTAAAAATTTCCAGGCAGATTCCGCGGCAGCTGATCGATACAATCCATGAAATATTTCCCGCAACGGAAACAAGCCGCCTGAAGGTCGAACTTAGAAACACCCGGTTTCCCTTCTCTCCAAAAGCCACCAGTTTTCTGGACAGCTTCCTAAAAGGAATTGATCCGGCAACCGAAGATTTCCATGATTGCCTTGGCCTCGTACTCGCGTTACTGGACGAACAGAAACACGAACGGGATCCTTACCGTTTATTGATGAGCAAAAGGGAATCATATTTAAGGGCAAAAAGGGCCGCCGATGATTTCATGCAAAAGCTTCAGCACGACAACATGGAGACGCTCATGCACCGGGGTATTCGCGCCCCCGAGATCGGCATCGAGGAGGCCGAAAGAAAAATTGAATTGCTGGAACATATTATAGATGCGATTACTACCAATGGGTCCCGATTTTGATTGTTATTGTTATCTTATAAGTTTTTCTTCTTCGTGTTCTTCGTGCTTCGTGGTGGAAGTTTTTAATTTTTAGTTCATTGATCAAAAGTGTTACATGTTTAACGGCATCTCGAAACGAAAAACGGTCCCCTCCTCCTCGGAAGTTGCAAAATCGATTTTACCGCCAAGCACTTCTTCACCGAAATACTTCATGGAGTATGCACCAAGCCCCCGTCCCGGACCATCCTTGGTGCTGAAATTGCGCTGAAATATTCGTTTCCTGATACTGTCCGAAATGTACCCTTCGTTCCAGACATTAAATATGATACTCTCACCGTCATGTGTGAAGAACAGTTCTGCCCGGCCATCTTCTGGTGCAGCTTCCAGGGCATTGGTTATCATGTTGATCAAAATACGCATGACAAGGGAAAAATCGGTTTTAACCTCGATATCGGGCACCTCCCCTTTTATGACAAGCTTTTTACGTTCCGGAAGAGAATGATCCGAAAACACACTGCGGATCTCCTTCATGAGACGTTTCAGGGATACAATGTGAAATACCGGCTGATAAGTGGCCGCACCATCCTGGAAAAGCTGTCGCTGTATCGCTATTTCGTTTGACAAGCGCAGGGAAAGTGCGTTGATATCATTGGCCAGCACCTCTTTATCCGCGCTTGGGTCCATCAAAATCAATTCACTTCTGCTCAATATGGCATGAACGATATTATTCAGATCATGATAAAACAGACGTTCCATGGCTCCCCACTGCTGTTCCTTACTGATGTCGCTCAGAAACAGCAGGACATAGCGCCGCTGATCCATGATGATGGGATAGGAGCTGACTTTAAAAAACAGGTCACTTCGTTTATTGTTCCTCTCTACAGTAACCGCGCACTTTCTTTCAGAAGGCCGTCCGGATTCAAGGCAGGAGACAATAGCAACCGCGGCGCCACATGAAGAACAGTATTCGGATGTTCCGCAACCGCCGGGGAGTTCATGGGCGTGGACACAGCTGATAACTTCTCCGGGTCGAAGCCCGATAACCTCCCGGACATCATCCAGTCCCAAAAGTCTTAAAAAACGAATCGTTCACGGCAAGAACCTGGCGATGCTCATTGAGAACCGCGAGAAGACCGCTGACGACATTCATCAATCCGTCTATCACCGGACTTTCACCGACAATCCGGATCTCTTTTTCCAATACACCGTGATCAGCCCGCTCAGGGGATGCAAAATGAGTTTCCATTATTCTTTCCTCTATACACGGAAGGAGCTAATTGCATAGCTCAAACAAAGCCGCGGCTCCCATACCCCCCCCCACACACATGGACTCGACACCGTATTTAACACCGAGCCGCTTCATGTTGGAAAGCAACGTAGCACACAACTTTGCACCGGTACACCCCAAAGGGTGCCCCAGGGCAATGGCCCCACCGTTGATATTTACCTTTTCGGGATCGATACCGAGCTCATCGATGCAGTATATCGCCTGGGAAGCAAAAGCTTCGTTGATTTCAAACAGGCCGATATCCTGTATCGACATTCCCGCCTCCTCCAGCAGCTTCGGAACGGCATACCGGGGGCCGACACCCATCTCATCCGGTCTGCAGCCAATGGTGGTATAGTGCTTCAATTTGGCAAGCGGCCGAAGCCCCAGCTCCTTGACTTTTTCCCCGCCCGCGATGACAGTTGCCGCGGCGCCATCGGTCATCTGTGAAGAGTTCCCCGCCGTCACCGATCCACCCAGCGCAAAAGCAGGTTTCAGGCCGGAGAGCTTTTCCATGGTCGTATCGGGACGAATGCCGTCATCCTCTTTCTGCAAAAAAGTCTCTTTCCGGAATATACCATCGTCCTGGCAGGCATATCGCACTGCCGGGGTCGGTACGATTTCAAGAAAGGTATTATCCCGAAGGGCAGCCATCGCTTTCATTTGGGAATGATAAGCGAATTCATCCTGGACTTCCCTCGGTACACCATACCGGTTTGCGACATTCTCCGCGGTAATCCCCATGGCCATGAACAGATCTGCGGATTTTTTCATCAGCTCCGGGTGGGGACGCGGCATATGACCGCCCATGGGAATGTAGGTCATGGACTCTACACCGCCCCCGATAACGATATCCGCCCAGCCGCTTTGCACCCGCATAAACGACAGGGCGATCGCTTCCAGGCCCGAAGCGCAATAGCGGTTGATCGTCGCCCCCGTCACCTCATCCGGGAATCCCGCCATCTGAGCAGCCACCCTGCCGATGTTAAGCCCCTGCTCCGCCTCGGGGAAGGCACAGCCCACCATGACATCATCCACATCCTGAACCTCAAGATTTCCTGTTTTCTCAACCGCCGTCCGAAGAATAAAAGAGAGCAATTCTTCCGGCCGGGTATCTTTGAACGCGCCCCGGGCTCGCCGGCATCCGGGTGTTCGAACAGAGGTGATAATGTAGGCATCTCTCATCGTAAATCCCCTCGTATAATTGACTGATGGAAGATGGAAGACCGCTTCGCTAGGACGATGGACGATTTAAAAACGATTCATGTTTTTGCCTTTTCGTCCCTCGCCCCTCTTCCTTTCGTCCTTCGTGTTTTTTTCTTCCCTCTTCCATCGTTTTTCGCCTTTCAGTTTCCGACCTCGGACCTCTTGCCCGATCAGTTCCTAAGCGGCTTCCCCGTCCGAAGCATATGCTCGACCCGGGCATGGGTTTTCTTCTCCTTCATCAGATCGATAAAAGCATCCCTTTCAAGCTTCAGGATCAAATCTTCATCCACTTCACTGGCGTACCTGACATCCCCGCCGCTGATCACAGTGGCAACCCGTCTGGCCAACACCCCGTCATATTCACTGATAAAACCGCCGAGCTGCATATCGGATATCCTTTTTTCCACAAGCCCCTGGGCGGTATCCCCCAGCACCTTGACCTTTTTCTTTAACGGCGGTGTATAGCCGTCGGCCAGCATTCGAAGCACTTCCTTTTTTGCCTCGCCAATCAGATAATCCCGGTTCGAAACGATTCTGTCCAGCGGACCCAAAAATCCAAGCGCACGTGCGTCGGCCGCAGAAGAAGAGACTTTGGCCATGGCAATATTGGTGAAAACCGGTTCAAAAAAACGGACAAGATCCAGATCGGTCACCGCCTCCGACACCTGCGTGCTGACCTTTTTCCACAGGTTCAGGCAACCGCCTCCGGAAGGCAACAGCCCGACGCCGGTCTCCACAAGTCCCATATGAAGCTCTGCATGTGCAACGATACGGTCCCCACCAAGACACAGTTCCCCCCCCCCCGCCCAGGGCAAGTCCGTAAGGTGCGACCACTACCGGGAACGAGACATAGCGCAGTCGCTGGACAGCAGTCTGAAATTTTTCCGCCATGGCCAGAATGAGATCGAACTTTCCCTGCATGGCAATACCGACTGTGGCAAGAAGATCCGCTCCAACCGAAAACGCACCGGGCATTCCCCCGCCCTGGTTCCCGATAACCAAGCCCGCGCCATTCTGATCGACATAATCGATGCTCTCGTGCAAAAAATCGATAATCTCCCCGTTGATGGCGTTCATCCGCGTATGGGTCTCGAAACAGAACACCCCTTCGCCAAGATCGATCAAAGACGCCGACGGATTATCGTTTACGACCTTTCCTGCTGCTTTCAGATTCGCCAGATGAATAATGTTCTCATTGGTGCGGCTCTGCCTGTATTCTTCAGTTGCGAAATCATAAAAGCAGGACTTCCCGTCTTCGATCTTATAGAACTGCGTGAAGCCGGCATCCAGCATCCGTTGGATTTTTTCCGGTACCGGCATGCCCTCCCGGCCCATCCTGGAGACGGCGGCTTCCAGGCCGATGGCATCCCACATTTCAAACGGCCCCATTTCGAAATTAAATCCCCATTTCATGGCATTATCGATATCGAGAATTGTGTCCGAAATTTCAGGTATCCGGTTTGCCGCATAAATCAGGCTGCCGGCCACCACCTTCCACGCAAACCGGGCGCCGCGGTCTTCACCATAAACGATCGCTTTCATTTTATCCGGCAGGGTTTTGGCCTTTTTTGCGGACGCAAGACATGGGAAATCTGGTGTTCCCTGGGTTTCATACGCCAGGTTTTCAGGGTTGATGACCAGCCATATTTTTTCGCCATCCGGGCCTTTCCCTTTTTTGTAAAATCCGGCCCCGGTCTTTCCCCCGAACAGTTTTCGTTCGATCATCCCGGTGATGAGCGGCGGAAGTTTAAACAGATCGCGCTGTTCATCCCCGGTCGCCAGATCATATGTATTGGCCGCAACGAAACCGATGACATCGATTCCCACCATGTCACATGTCCTGAAAATAGCGCTCTTGGGCCGCCCCAGGGCGCGCCCGAAGAGTGCATCCACCTCGGGGATGGTAATCCCCTCCGCTAGCATGGTATGCAACGCCAGCATAATGCCCTGCATGCCGATGCGGTTTCCGACAAAATTAGGCGTGTCCTTGGCCCAGACAATCCCCTTTCCGAGGCTTCGTTCCCCGAAGCCGGCCATGACGTCCAGTACTTCCGGTAAGGTTTTTTCACCCGGAATCAATTCCAGCATCCTCATATAGCGGACAGGATTGAAAAAGTGAGTCCCCATGAAATGCCGGCGGAATTCATCGGATAAACCTTCGGACATGGCCTTGAGGGGAATGCCGGAAGTGTTGGTGGTGACAATCGCGCCCGGCTTTCGAATCGTCTCCAATCGTGCGAGCAGATCCCGTTTTATCTTCAGGTTCTCCACTACCACTTCGACGATCCAGTCGCAGTCGGCAAGTCTGGCAAAATCATCTTCCAGGTTTCCGATGCTGATACGGTTGATATCCCGTGGATGCATCAACAGGGGCGGCGTTGCCGATTTCATATTATCCAGGCCGGCTTGAACGAGCCGGTTTTTTGCTGCCGGGTTCTCTCTTTCCTCCTCGTTCAGATCGGGGGGGACAATATCCAGAAGCAATGTATCGATACCGGTAGCAGCGAGAAGTGCTGCAATACCGCCGCCCATAACACCCGAGCCAATAACTGCCGCCTGCCTGATTTTTCTGTTCATGAACACCTCTAAGCGCCTGAAATGCAGTTTTGGAATAATAAAACCGAAGCGCCGGAAAAAGGCCTGCCGGAAATATGGTTAAAAACAAACGATATATACGGAGCAGTTTACACCAGCGGTCAAAATAAATCAAAAATATTCACCTAAACCCGCCCTGTTAAAAGAACAAGGTCCAGCCCACCGTGGAAAAAAGGATGTTGCTGAAAAGAGGTTGCCATGCGTTTCGGCATAATGTGTTTGGGAGCGATAACGGCGACCTTCCACCCTTTGAAATCACGTCTGAGTTTCTTGAAAATATCGGTGAAGAGTGTGCACGCTTCGCGTGATGAGCCAAGACGCCGGCCGTATGGCGGATTGAGAACAAGCAGACCTGAATCGGCATTGATTTTATCCGTCATCCCCGGGAAAGCGGAAATCCCTTTTGGCGTCAGGTCAAAAAAATCCAGATGCGTTACGTTCACGGTATTTGACAGACCGGCCGCCGAGAGGTGCTCTTCAAGCAGTTTGCTCGACTGTTCCCTGGCATCCGAGGCAAACACGCAGGGAGAAGCAGCAGGAACAAATCGCGGCTCGGCTTCCCGGCGTAAATGGCGCCATCTTCCGGGGCTGAACGCCGGCCATTTCATGAATGCGAATTCCCGGAACCAACCCGCCGGTATATTCCGGGACATCATGGCCGCTTCCAGCGAAAACGTTCCCGAACCACACATGGGATCCACCAGCAACTCACCGGGACGGTATCCCGCAATTTTCAAAACAGCCGCCGCCAGCGTCTCACGGATGGGCGCTTTCCCGGCCCGGGGCTTGACACCGCGTTTGTGGAGGAGTTCACCGCTGCTATCCAATGAAACGGTTACCTGATCCGAATCGATCCGGATGAAAAGATGGGAACCCGGATCGGAAGGGTCTTCAAGCGGCGCCCCTGTACGCTTGATCACACCGTCATAAACCCGTTGCGACACCGCTCCCTTATGATACAGCTTCGACTTGTGACTTGTAACACTGACCCGGAGACCTCCGCGGGGGGGGAGATAAAGCTCCCAGTCTATTTCGCTCACTCTTTTTTCAAGTGCTGAAAAACTGCTCGCGCGAAAATCGGCTATCCGCATCAACACCCGGTTGGCACACCGGAGATATAGATTCGCCATATAGCAATCGTGAAGCTTTCCTTTAAATTCAACCCCGCCCGGGGCCACGGACACCTGGGCATCCCCGAGCGGCAAAGAAAGAATCTCGGAAAGGCACAGATGTTCGAGGCCGGGAGCGGTCGCCGCAAAAAAATTATGCGTTCGTGCCGTAACCCGCCGTTTGATCCGTTTTGCCAGCGCAAGGCTGAGGCCGTCCGGAGCATCTTGATCTGTTATATTGTTAGAGCTGTTAATCATAAAATATCGGTCTGCCCGTGGGGTCATCAGCCGTCATTTATCATTTGTGACTTGTCACTTGTCATTAGTCATTTGTCATTCGTCATTGGTCATTGGTCATTGGTCATTGGTCATTCGTCATTGGTCATTCGTCATTCGTTAGCCCTCTGCCGTAAGCCGTAAGTCCGTTGGTCGGTATTATGTATGTTATCAATCTACTAACTCCCATTTTTCATCTCTTCCGCTCTTTTTTCTTCCGACCTCAGACTTCCGGCCTCTGTCCTTTCCCCTTAACCATTCCCCTCAACTATGTTAAAAGACCTTCAACCAACTTATTTTATCACGAGCATTATGACAACTGTTTTCATATCCAAAGCAGCCTACGACAGTACCCTGACCCGCATGGTCCATGACCTGCTCGAATCGACGGTAAAAGATCGTGTTTTCCCGGGAACCAGGGTGCTTATTAAACCGAACCTGCTCCTGCCCGCGAAACCATCCACAGCCATCCTGACCCACCCGCTCGTGGTTCGGGCCGTTGCGGAATGGGTACTTGAAAAAGGCGGAAACGTACAGGTGTCCGACAGCCCCGGGATAGGTCCTTTTAACAGGGTACTCAGAGAGGGGGGATACCTCGACGCATGCAGGGGATTGCAAATCGACTGGCGGACCTTCACTCACCCAAAGCAGGTGGATATCGGTCCGCCCTTCGGCCGCATCGATCTCGCCGCCGACCCCCTCGAAGCGGATTTTGTCATCAACCTCGCCAAACTCAAGAGCCATGTCATGATGCGCCTTACCCTGGGTATTAAAAACATGTTCGGTTGCGTCATCGGGATAAAAAAAACCCAATGGCACCTCCAGGCGGGTGTCGACCGGGACCTTTTTGCTAAACTCCTGGTTCAGATCTGTTACGCCGTGAGCCCCGGCGTAACACTCGTCGACGGCATTCTCGCGCTGGAGGGACAGGGGCCGGGTAGAAGCGGCTCCCCCCGGCACGTGGGAATTCTTGGGGCCAGCCGGGATCCGGCAGCCCTCGATTTCGCCGTTTCACGGCTGGTGGGGTGCCGGCCGGAGACAGTGCCCACCCATCGGGCAGCCGTTGCCCTGGGGTATTTCACCGGGCCGCCTTCTATAGTGGGCGACACTGTCCACGTGGATGGATTCCTGCTGCCGGAATTGGGTTCCACGGGTTTTGGACCTGAACCGATCCAGAAGCTGATGAGGAGACATCTGCTTCAGCGGCCGGCGGTGAACAAAACACTCTGCCGGGCGTGCGGGATTTGTGGAAAAAAGTGCCCGGCTGAAGCCATCACCACCCTGTCCGACCGAATCAGCATCGATTACGACAGGTGCATTCGGTGTTACTGCTGCGTGGAGGTCTGCCCCCACGGCGCTCTTTTTACGGCTGATCCTCTGGCGGGTAGAATGTTCCGGCAGCTTGAAAATTGGACAAATCAGGCATTAGATAGAATCAGATTCGGAAAAAGAAGGAAGTGACTTTCGAGCTTTCCAGGCGATAGGTTCCCCTGTTGTGCATGACCATTGGAGTAACCGCACTTGGCTTTATATAAAGTTCTATGGTGGTTTTAAGAAAATGAACGTCGAACATCGAACGTCCAACATTGAATGCGGAAATCGCTTCGCTCTATCGTTGATATGGGTATTAGTATTCATTTATTGCCGTTTTTGCGAAGCAGTGCATATAAAACAAGTAAAATCGACAGAATACCTTATTCGACGTTGGACGTTCGATGTTGGATGTTGGACGTTCATCTTTTTATATATCAGTGCCATGCCCAAATGAGATTACCCTGACATGACCATCCATAAAGGTTGACTTTTGAGCACTCCCGATAATAGATAGTCTTGTTGTGTAAACCCATCGTCAGGAAAGGAATGATATCATGAGCAAAAGGAAATACGAGAAACTTGTCTATCAGTTCACACCCGAATACAATGAGGCGGCCGCCGAAGGCGTGGGAACCGACTTTGTCTACTCTCCCCAGGCTTATTTCAGGGGGGCCTGCCAAATACCCGGTGCAAAGTACAATGTTGGTTTTCAGATCTTTCTCAAGCCTTTTTTCCTGGACAGGACCCCTCATATTCATCCGGTAGAGGAGTACCTGATCTTTCTTGGCGGTACATTTCCCAATGTTTTTGAATTCGATGCGGAAATATCACTATGCATTGGTGAAGAGATGGAAGAGTATATCATCACCCAACCGACAATCGTTCGCATCCCCGCCGGCGTATTACACTGCCCGCTCAATTTCAAGCGCGTTGACAAGCCCATCTTTTTCCAGGCGGCCTGCATGCAGGGTATGTTCGGAGGGATATACGACGGAAAGGAGTTGTATTACAACGGCCCGGGTCAGTGCGTATATGATGCCGACAAAAAATGCGACTGCTGCAAAAAATGCCTGGAGGATGATTGGGATAAATAGTGATCCCTTGCGAAATCAAGCCGCCTTGGAAGCAGTAGCTGTAAAGGACAAATAAGGAGTCGGAAATGGGGATAAAGAAGATAAATCATTTTATGTTTAAAGTTAAGGGCATAGTAACTATTGGTGTTTTCGTATGGGCTTTTTCAACGGCAATGTCGGCCCAGGCTCAACCTTTTTCGGACCTTGAAACCGCCCTTGTCGACTACTCGAAAGCGGACACCGAACCTGCAAGATCTTGTGAAAACATCGCCCGGTTCAGGACAAGTGACATCGTTCAGATACAAGCTGTAGCGGTACCCGCTACCGACAAGATACCCGCTTTTTGTAAAGTCACGGGAGTTTTGACACCTGAAATCGCGTTCGAGGTGACACTTCCCGACAAATGGAACGGCAGATTCTACATGATCGGAAACGGCGGTCATGCCGGCGAAGCCCTGGACAATCCAGGGCGTGTCGGTCAGGTAAGCCAGGCACTCGAGATCGGCTTCGCCGTTGCCCAGACAAATACAGGACACTACACCAGCAAGGAGCCGGGCGCCTCTTTTGTTATGAGCGATCCGCAGAAAGCAATCGACTATGCCTTCCATGCCGTGCACCAGACGGCTGTGACCGCCAAAAAAATAATGACATACTATTATGACCACCCCATCGCCTATTCCTATTGGAATTCATGCTCCAACGGAGGCCGCCAGGGATTGATCGAAGCACAGCGCTATCCGGAAGACTTCGACGGCATAGTCGCTAATGCGCCATGGCTGGACCAGACGGGTTTTACCATCGGCGCGATGTGGAATCAGAAAGCACTCAGCGAAGCCCCGGTTACCGCCGAGAAAATGGCACTCGTGGCGGACAGGGTAATGGCGACATGTGACGGTATTGACGGATTGGAAGACGGGTTGATTGACGATCCGCGTAAATGCGGATTTGATCCGGCAAGGGATGTCCCGACCTGCAAAGAAGGAGATGATTCCGCGGATTGTTTGACACCGGCCCAGGCCGCGGCCATTACAAAAGTCTACCAGGGCCCCATAAGCAACGGTGAGAATATCTTTCCGGGATTTATGCCGGGGAGTGAAGCGGTCATGCCCGGCATGTTCGGCGGCCCGAAACAGAGCGGCTGGATGGGTCTTATTGTCAGCCCTCAACCCGGGATGCCGGCCGCGGATTTCGGTCTGGCTGAAAACACCATGCGCTACCTTGTTCATAACCCGCCAAATCCGGATTACGACTGCGGCACATTTGATTTCGACACAGACATTCATATGCTCGATGAATGGGGAAAGCTTGCGGATGCCAAAAATCCGGATCTCTCACAATTCCGGGGACGCGGCGGCAAGCTCCTCATGACCTATGGCTGGTCCGATCCCGTCCTCCAGCCTTTAGTGGGTGTAAATTATTACGAAGAAGCAGTGGCTGAAAACGGACCGGATACACCAGCGTTCTTCAGGCTTTTCATGATTCCCGGCATGTCACATTGCGGCGGCGGAGTATGTCCGGATCAAAACGATCCCGTGACGGCCGTCATCGATTGGGTGGAAAAAGGAAAAGCGCCTGAAAGGATTGTAGCGAAACAGATCGAAAACGGCAGGACGGTACGCTCACGCCCCCTGTGCCCCTATCCGAAAGTGGCACGCTATTCGGGCCGGGGGAGTATCGACGATGCGGCTAACTTTCAGTGTGTGGACCAATGAAACCAATAGAAATATCATACTGGTTTTAGCACTCACATTATAATCAAGACAATTTAGACCGTAAATGGGGAGTTTAAGATGAAAAAAAGTATAATATTGATTCTCAGCATCCTGCTTATATCACTGGTGGCATGTAATTCAAAAACAGAAAATAATAATGAAACGGGACATAACAGAGAAATGGTTGATAATTCAAATCCGTTATTAAGTAAAAGCACGCTGCCTTATCAGGCCCCCGACTTCACCAAAATAAAAGACAGTGATTTTGAGCCGGCCTTTGAAACGGGTATCAGCGAACAGTTGGAAGAGATCGATAAAATAGCCAACAACACCGAAGAACCGACTTTCGAAAACACGTTGGTGGCATTGGAAAAAAGCGGCCAAACACTTTCTCGTGTCAATATGGTTTTTAACATGTTGTCCGGCGCCAATACCAACGATGTGCTTCAGGAATTGCAGGAGAAAGTCGCACCAAAGCTTGCGGCACTGCGTGATGCCATTTTCCTCAATGATGCCCTTTTCGAAAGGCTGAAAGCGATTTATGCAAAGAGAGATCAGCTTGGATTGGATGCCGAATCAGCTCGTTTGCTGGAATATTACAATGAAAACTTTATCATGGCCGGCGCCAACCTTTCATCCGGGGATAAAACAAAACTGAAAAAGTTAAACGAAGAGAGCGCCTCCCTGGAAGCACGTTTCGCCAACCAGTTACTCGCCGGAACGAAAGAGGGCGCCCTGTTGGTCGATGATCCTTCAGAACTCGAGGGCCTTTCCGATGCCGAAATCAAAATGCTGGCTCAGCGTGCCGAGGCCGCGGGCCATGAAGGAAAATACCTGATTTCTCTCCAGAACACTACCCAGCAGCCGTGGTTACAATCGCTGAAAAACAGGGAGACCCGCAAAAAGTTATTTGAAGCATCCTGGAGCCGTACCGAAAAAGGTGACGATAACGATACCCGTGAAACAATCAAACGCATTGCTGAAATAAGAATTGAAAAGGCACACCTGCTGGGATTTGACAACTATGCGGCATGGAACCTGCAAGATAAGATGGCAAAAACACCCGAAGGCGTTCAGCAGTTCCTCGATCAGTTGGTAGCGCCATCGGTTGCAAATGCAAAAAAAGAAGCAGTGGATATTCAGGCACTGATCGACCAGCAGAAAGGCGGATTCGATCTCGAGCCCTGGGATTGGAATTTCTATGCCGAGCAGGTTAGAAAAGCCCGTTACGACCTAGACGAAGAGCAGGTGAAGCCCTATTTCGAATTGTACAATGTACTTGAAAACGGCATTTTTTATACCGCCACAAAGCTTTATGGCATTACCTTTAAACGCCGTACCGACATTCCGGTTTATCTGGATGACGTGAGAGTTTATGAACTGTTCGAAGAAGACGGCAGTGAACTGGGATTGTTCTATTGCGACTATTTCAAGCGCGATAACAAATCGGGCGGGGCGTGGATGAGCAATGTGGTGGAACAATCGAAACTGCTGGGTACAAAACCGGTGATTTACAACGAGTGCAACTTTACCAAACCGGCACCCGGCGAGCCCGTATTGATAAGCTATGACGATGTGACTACCATGTTTCACGAATTTGGTCACGCACTGCACGGTTTCTTTGCGGACCAGACTTACCCGAGCCTTTCGGGAACCGCCGTTGCCCGCGACTTTGTGGAATTGCCATCGCAGATTAACGAGCACTGGGCGCTTTACCCTGACGTATTCAAGCACTTTGCCGTTCACTACGATACAGGTGAACCGATGCCCCAGGAGCTGGTCGATAAAATAAGGAAATCGACGACCTTCAACCAGGGATATGCCTTAACCGAATTACTTGCGGCCGCCAGCCTCGATATGCAATGGCACACGTTAACTTCAATCGATCAGATAACACCGGTCGATGAGTTTGAAAAGGAGGCGTTGTTGAGAACCAAGCTGGACTTGCCGCAGGTGCCGCCGCGTTACCGCTCGAGCTACTTCCTGCACATCTGGAACCACGGATACGCTTCGGGATACTACTCCTATTTGTGGTCTGGAATGCTCGACAATGATGCATTCGAATGGTTTGAAGAAAATGGCGGTCTGACGAGGGCAAACGGTCAGCGCTTCCGCGACATGATCCTGTCCCGGGGCAATACTCAGGGGGATTATAACGAAATGTACATCGCCTTCAGGGGAAGAGCACCAAGCATTGAGCCGATGCTGAAGAGCCGTGGATTGAAATAAATTATTCGCTTCGCTTAAACCAGATAGAAAGGTGCACTTGTAAAACCAAGTGCACCTTTTTTGTTTCGGTCCGGTATAAATACTGAAAACAGTTACCGACCCCGCATAAGGTAACAATCTACCTGGCCAGCAGGATATTGAACTTCTTCCTTATTTCCTGGTCGATCTCCTCGGGAATCTTGTTTTCCGCCGGTTCTTCAAGGATGGACTTTGCTATTCTCTTCGCCCTTTCCCAGGTATCCGGGCTGCCTTCTTCTTCCCAGTTTGATCGGTTTTTCTGGTCGGTAACGCCGTTGCTCGAATAATACTCTGAATGGAGATGTTCCATCGTGTGAGGCGCCATCATAAAGTTGCCGCCGGCGCCGACTTCTTCGATCACATCCAGAGCGAGATGTTCCTCATCACACTCGATTCCCTTGAGGACCTTGCAGGAATTACCGATTATCTCATCGTCGATCACATACTGTTCGTGTGCGATACTTATCATGGATTCAAGCATTCCCGCGGCATGATGAACATAATTGGCGCCCCCCATGGCCGCAAGGACGGTGGTGAAAGCCTTTTCATATCCGGCCTGGGCGTCCGGGAGCTTCGAGTCCGTAAGGCCGCAGGAGTTATAGTTGGGGACCTTCACATGGTCGGAAAGTTGATGAACCGCCGCGTTCATCATCCCGCACTCTACAGCGCCCCCGGAATACCCCATTGTTCTCAGATTGGCCATTCCCGGTATGCCGCCGTACAGAACAGGCGCGCCCGGATTGGTGAGCTGACTGATGACGATACCCGCCAGCTGTTCGGCATGCAGCTGTACCAGTGTGCCGGCCATGGTCAATGGCGATGTCGATCCCGCCATTGGCGCGCAGGACAACGCGACGGGAATCTCTTCTTTGACCGCTTCCCGCATGATATGGGTTGACTGCGTGCATAATTTCAAAGGGCTGATGGCAAATGATGTTATCACGGAGATAAACGGTTTTGCTCTGAGCTGTTCTTTTCCGCCTGCAATCATAGACGCCATGTTTATGACATCCGCCAATCCTTTTTCGTCATTGACTCCCGACATGACATGTTTTGTCGACGCCGACATGCAGGCGTAATACATATTGATATCATAGTCGGCCTCGTTAATATCAGTGGGGATACAGGGCCTCACCAGAAAATGGATGTTTTCCAGACTGTCGACCAGCCGGGAGACCATCGACAGGTCGGACAGCGTTGTCGGGCGGCGTTCTCCCGTATCCAAATCCAGTATTCTAATGGCGGCGCCGCCGGTCCCCATATGAACTCTATCATCATATAGATGCAAGTCATTTTCTTCTTTTCTGCCATATAGCACCACTTTTTCAGGTGCTTTGGAAACCGCATCGGCTATCATCTCGGAAGTAAACCTGATAACCCTGTTTTCCATGTCGACAGTTGCGCCGTTAGCCCTCAGCAGCTCGGCCACATCTTCCAGCCCATGTTCAAAAGTCATCCCTGTTTTTTCAAGGATGGATATTGCCGCTGAATGTAATTTTTCGATCTGCTCCGGTGATAGGGGTTTGTACTGTCCTCCTGAAAGTCCGGATAATTTCATTGATACCTCCTGTTTTAAGCTAACAAATATTTAATTCATTGATATTTAATAGCTTGACATTTAATCGATAGAATGTCAACATACAAAGTTAATCAATCTCTTATTTAATTGATTGATATTTAATAACTTGACATTTAATTAATAGAATGTCAACGTACAAAGTTAGTCAATTTCCGCTTACAGAGGGTTTTTGATCGAAAACTGGAGTGTATGAATGGAAAACGAAAAAGATCTGCTTACAAAAGAAATCGTGCTGGCTATACGGCGTATGACCCGGGCTGTGTATCTGGATTCCAAACGGATGGTTAAAAACTTTGGGCTCAGCAATCCACAGTGCTTGGTCCTCAGGGCGATTGATACAAATGGCCCCTCTTCTCTGGCGGAATTGAGCCGTCATTTAAAAGTATCCTCTGCCAATATGACCGGGTTGGTGGACAGACTTGAGAAGAAAGGACTGGTGAGACGCTGTCGCAAGGAAGGGGATCGGCGTATCACCATCGTTGAATTGACCGAAACGGGAAAACCGATCAGTCGGTCCGTCCCGGACCCCATTGAGGAAAAACTGATTGCCGGGCTGGAAGAAATATCTTTGGACAAATTGAAGGTAATCACAAAAACCATTCATGAAGTTGTGACTCTGCTGGATGCAAGTGATATTGCGGATGTTCCCTTAGATCCGGATCCAAAAATGATTACCAAGTAGATCAAACGGGTTCCGGCATGACGGCGTTTTCAGCCAAACAATGAAATTGATAATTGAATAATCAACCGGCCACGGGAGTTGTTCTTTCGGGTATGGTTGTGTTTCAAGAAAAAAGGAGATTTATAATGTGCGGTATCGCAGGATGTTTTGGAGTCAAAGATGAAGAAACCATTAACCGAATGCTGGATACCCTGGGGCACCGCGGCCCCAATGACAGAGGGATTCACGTAGGGGGGAATTATGTAGTCGGCCATACACGCCTGTCCATTGTGGATGTTGCCAAGGGTCATCAACCGATACTCACCGACAATGGGCGGCAGGGAATCATTGCCAATGGTGAGATCTATAATTTTAAAAAACTGAGGCCCGCCCTGACTGAAAAATATCAATTCAGTACGGACTCGGATACGGAAGTAGTCCTTCATCTTTACCAGGAGAAAGGCCCGGCCTGCGTCAAAGAGCTGGACGGCATGTTCGCTTTCTGCGTGTTCGACGGTGACAACTTCATGATGGCACGGGATCCCATCGGCATCAAACCCCTCTACTACGGTTTTAAGAACAGTCACATCTACTTCACGTCCGAACTTGGCGCCATGAGTTTCGCGGGGCTCGATGAAGTCCACGAATTTCCCGCCGGACATTACTACACACCCGAGGAAGGGTTCGTAAAATATTATGAGGTGCCGAAAATTGAGGACCACCTGCTGACCGACATAGAAGAGACCAGCGACCTGATTCGAACCACTTTTATCGATGCGGTGAAAAAAAGGCTGCTGGCCGACCCGGAAGTGCCGGTGGGATCCTTCTGCAGCGGCGGCCTTGACAGCAGTCTGGTGGCAGCTATCGCGGCTGAGGAAATTCCCAATCTTCATACCTTTGTCGTGGGGATGGAAGACGCCGCGGGGGATGTAAGTGACGATATCAAGGCGGCAAGAATTGCAGCCAAACATATCGGGTCCACCCACCACGAATATCTCTTTACGGAGGAAGACTATTACGAGGCCCTTCCCATCGTAATCAATAAGTTGGAAAGCTACGATCCCTCCTTAGTAAGGTGTGCCGTTCCCTGCTATTTCACCTGCAAACTGGCCGCACAATACGTCACCGTTGTCCTGACCGGAGAAGGAGCGGACGAGCTGTTCACCGGTTATCACTACATGAAGCACTTTCCATTCGACAAATTGAATATGGAGGCGCGGCGGTGCATCGGCAACCTGCACAACATCAACCTGCAGCGGGCGGACCGGATGGGTATGTATTTCAACCTGGAACTTCGGGTACCGTTCCTGGATGTAGATATGATCGATTTGTCCATGAAGATACCACCCGAACTTAAAATCCGGGAGCATAACGGCGCAAAAATAGAAAAATGGATCCTGCGTAAAGCCTTTGAAAACACCAACTACCTGCCGGACGAAATTTTGTGGCGCTATAAAGTTCAGTACACCCAGGGGGCGGGCTGTGAAGATCTCGGCGAACTGGTGGCCAATAAGATGAGCGATGAAGAGTATGAACAAATAAAAGCGAAGTACCCTCAGGCCACCCTCAACAGCAAAGAGGCGGCGTACTACTTCAAGATCTTCCGGGGCTATCACCCCCAGGATTCCGTCCTCGGTTCCATCGGAATTTGGACGGGATTCGACTTTTCCGAA
Source organism: Desulfobacterales bacterium (assembly GCA_963677545.2). Lineage (GTDB taxonomy): Bacteria > Desulfobacterota > Desulfobacteria > Desulfobacterales > JAFDDL01 > JBECKW01. Next base: position 185,804 of record CAXXKH010000028.1, read on the forward strand.
GAGCGGGAAAAAGTCAAAGGGACGGTGGACGGCGACCTGAAACATGATCTGGAGGAAAAAGTGGCGTGATATGCAGCTGACGATACTTGGCTCCGGGGGATGCACGGTCATCCCCAAAGCCCTGTGCAGGTGCAATATCTGCGAGGAAGCGCGGACCAAGGGCCCTCCCTTTGAAAGGACCGGTCCTTCCGCGTTTATCCACGACGAAAATCTGCTCATCGATACGCCGGCCGAAATAAACAGCCAGTTGAACCGGTCAGCCATTGAAGTTGTCGATCACCTGATGTTCAGCCATCTCGATCCGGATCACCTGGAAGGATTTCGTATTGTCGAACAGGCGACCATCGACTTTCGTTCCTGGCGGGCGTACCCGGAAAAGCAGATCCGATTGGTATTGCCCCGGGCACTTATGGAACGTTTGAAAAATGTTCGAACGGCATACGGCTCCCAGCTGGCTTATTACGAAAAACAGGGTTTTGTGTCGTGCAGGCCTTTTGAGAGGCAGACCCGTATCGGCAAACTGAGTATTACAGCACTGCCGGTGGAACGGGGAGACCAGACGGCATTTGTCTATGTGTTTGAAAAAGAAGGGCGAAAATTGATTTACGCCCCCTGTGACGTAAAGCCGTTCCCGGAAGCCGAAGAGGTTGTTCAGGACGCCGATCTTCTGGTCATTCAACCCGGAATGTTCGAAACAGCCCTGAAACATGGATTTGTATATCCGGATAAGCATGTTTCAAGAAAAACGCTCTATACGTTCGAGGAGACCATGGCGCTGGCCCGCCGTATCGGATCACGGAAAACGCTTTTTGTGCATTTGGAAGAGTATTGGAACCGGAGTTATTCGGATTATCTCGACATTGAAAAAAAGTACCCGGATGTCAGGTTCGCCCGCGACTGCATGCGTGCCGATATTTAAAGGGGGAAATAACTTCATCAGCAACAAAAAAAGGAAACTATTATGGCTAAAATTCACAGCAAGCAGAACGCCCAATTAAGTCCTTTCGCCACTAAACTGTCGGAAGGACAGTGTCAGAAACTCTACTGGGCCTGCCTGGAAATACTGGAACGTACCGGGGTGCGCCTGTTCGAACAGGAAGCAATCGATCTTTTAAAGAGCGCGGGTGCACGCGTTACGGACGGCAACCATGTGAGAATACCCGCGGGAATGGTGGAAAAGGCGTTTGTCACCGTCCCGAAAAACGTCTCTTTATATGACCGCAACGGCAAACGGGCCATGCAGGCGGGCGGGCATCGATGTTATTTCGGAACCGGTTCCGACTGCCCCAATATAATCGATCACCGCACCGGAGAACGGCGCAGTGCGATACTGCACGACATTGTCGAGGGGATGAAGATTTGTGATGCACTGGAGCATATCGATTTCGTCATGTCCATGTTCCTGCCCTCCGACGTTCCCCAGGAGAGGCTGGACCGCTATGCGATGGAGGCGATGCTCAACAACACCACCAAACACCTCGTTTATGTCACCACGGAGATGTCCGGCTGCCTGGATGCCGTTAAAATGGCCGAAATCGTTGCCGGCGGAGAAGAGGAGCTTCGCAGCAATCCGTTCGCCACCTGCTACATCAACGTAACCACCGGCCTGAGGCATAATGAAGAGGCCCTTCAGAAACTGCTTTATCTTTCCGGAAAAGGCCTGCCGTTTACTTATATTCCTTCCGCCCAGGGCGGTGTGACCGCACCCATTACCGTGGCCGGGACCATGGCCCTCAACAATGCCGGGGTCCTGGTCGGTCTTCTTCTCTCCCAGCTCAAACGGGAAGGCACCCCGTTCATCATGCCGGGCTGGGGAGGCAACATGCTCGATATGAGAACGACTATTCAACCCTACGCCGATCCTCAAAAACGGGGCCAGGCCATCGATTTCGCCCATTTCCTCGGGCTACCCATGTTCAGCCTGGGCGGGTGCACGGAATCAAAAACCGTCGACCAGCAGGCGGCCGCCGAGGCGGCACTTACCCTTTTTACGGACGCTATCTTCGGCGGCAATCTCATCCATGATGTCGGATATCTCGAATCCGGCCTCAGCGGATCACTGCCGTTTTTGTCAATCTGTAACGAAATTATCAGCTGGCTGGAAGCGTTCATGGAAGAGACTGAAATTAACGATGAGACGCTTGCGCTCAATCTTATCGACGAAGTCGGACCGGACGGCCAGTATCTCGACAATCCGCATACGCTGAAACATTTTCGCAAACGCTGGTATCCGAATATGTTCGAACGTTTTAACTGCGACGGATGGGAGCGGGAGGGCGCCAAGGACCTGGGAACGCGTGCCACGGAATTCGTTGAAAAAACACTGGCGGAACATACGCCTGACCCCCTGCCGGCGAATATTGCGAGGCAGGTACATGCCGTGATTGAAAAATCATAAAGGAAAAGGCCATGAGAATCGCCCTTTGTCAGACAGCACCGGAATTGCTGAATGTACAGGTCAACCTCGAGCAGGTGATCACTCACATTCACCACTGCAGGGAAAAAGGCGCCGAGCTGGTTGTCTTTCCCGAGTTGGCATTAACCGGTTACTTCGTGGGGCTCGATTATCACAAGGCTGCGTTGCGCATGGACTCACCGGA
>CAXXKH010000029.1:0-5142 GCA_963677545.2 Desulfobacterales bacterium
GGCGAGGTCCTACCCCTGCTATTGAGAGCAATTGAAAATTTTTTAAGTCACGTACCCCTAAAAGAAAGCGAGTCGCCATGAGTCTGACCGTTATCATTATCACAATCCTGATAGAAGCAATGATTCACTGTCTTGCCAAAATGAAAGCACTTTATTAATCGTCAAATATAATCGACCATCCCACCGTAACGTCGCTGCAATCTGAATCCCTTCCTTTTCGCCTGTACACTTAGAGTGTACACTGATACTTTTGACCATTTCCTTACAATCTACATTCGTTCCACACTGACTGTACACTCATAGTGTACACTGACGCCTTTCCTGATGAAATCTCTACCACCGAACCTCACGCATCATTAAATCTGACCACCTGTTCCATTATCTAACTATTCATCGAACCATTCACCATCAATTTCCCCGTCCAACAACTCACAATCAAATTCATTGTTCTCGTCACCGACAATCTCAGCCCCTACCTGCAAACCACTCCAATCGATATCATTTCCCCAGTCTCGCATATCTATTATTTCACGCTTTATTTCCTCCACATACCTTTGCGTCTGTACTACTTTCCAATGATCGTGATAAATGACAATTATTGCAGAAGCTATTCCGATTAAGATGAAAATCATAAAACGATACCTCCCTTTACATATTGACGTAACGATAATATGTTGCCCGTGATATTTTCAGCATGCCGCATATTTCCATAATGCTGATTGATTTATCTGCCTTCAGCTTTTTTGCCATGACAACTCGTTTGTCATCTTTTTCGATTGGTTTCCGTCCACCAAGTTTCCCCCTTGCTCTTGCAGCATCCAACCCTGCTTTTGTCCTTTCTTGAATTAAGCGCCGTTCAAACTGTGCCATGCTTGCAAAAATGTTGAAAACAAGCTCGCCCGATGCAGTCGTCGTGTCGATAGCTCCGTCATGTAATGATCGAAAATGAATTCCTTTTTCTTGAAACCCACTGACAATTCCGACAAGATGCTGAAGTGACCTTCCTAATCTGTCAATTCTCCAGACAAGCAATGTATCTCCCTGCTCCAGATACAAAAGACAATTGTTTAATCCTGGCCTGTCATCTTTTGACCCGCTGATTTTGTCCGAAAAAATTTTTCTACAGCCAGCCTTTTTCAATTCGTCCAGCTGCAAAGATAAATCTTGATCATCAGTTGAGACCCTGGCATATCCGACGACATTTCCCATAAAGCCCTCCTTATTTTACCTTTATATCAGGTACTTATGGACTTCTTGTCTCATAAATAGCACCGTACCACGGCTTGTCAAGGCCTTATTTTATGAGATGGCAATTTGAGAGAAAAAATACTGAGAAATGATAGTTTGGAATGATTTTAGGAGGTTGCCTTAAAAAACGGTCGTTTTTTAATACAATAATTTTAAAACAAATAACTCATTATTGTGATTTTTCATTTTTTTTGCTATGTAGCCGAATATTCTTTGATCTTTATAAACAGCAACTTAAACGACAACCTTTTGGGATAAGGCAGGCTTATTATGGCAGCAGTCGTTCCTTTTATATCGGAAGAGCTCTCAAAGAAAAATAAAGTTGTCCATACGTTCACAACTGATATAGATGAATTTGAAAGAGATAAGGATTTAATATTATTAATAAACATAGATGCTGAACAAATCAGTCTTTTCAATGATGGCAAACCAAATTGCACCTACGATTTTAGAGTTGGGGAATTATATCAAATAGTTGGAGATAAAAAAGGCAGCAGCCCCAAATATATTGGAGCTGGAAGCGAAGTGATTATAAAACCTCGTTCTTTTATTGTTATAGCGACTCGTGAAGAGATATATCTGCCTGTTCGAAAGTTTGGGTATATATCTTCAAGAGTCTCCAATTTGATGAAGGGTATAGTCGTAGCACCGTCTAAAGTTGATCCAGGCTATTCGGGGAAACTTATGATTAGCTTGTTTAATTTGGGGCAGAATGATGTGACTTTGAAGCATGGTGATGCATTCTGTAATTTGACTGTCTTCTCAGTAGCTGATGGTGCAAATCTGTATGACAAGGAAGCAAAGGGCCCACCGGGAGAATCTGCGAAACGAAAAGGCTTTTTAAAGTCAGCAAGTCTATTTTTAAAAGAGAAAAAGACCGAATTAACACTTCTTTTAAGTTTAGGCTCCTTCTTAACCGCGATAGCTATGGTGATAATTACATATTTGATGTATCACAAGCCACCTGTTCCATAGTGAGTAGCACTGTCCTTATTTTTGAAACAGGTTTAGTTTGTATCGCAGAAGTGTTTAGATAGCTGTAATCCCTGGTGTTGATAGCTTGAACAAAGCTGTGCGCCATATTGGCACTCAGGGACCTGATCATTCCTATCAAACCTAATTCTACAAAGGATTTGCCCATCTTCAATCAAAAAGGGTACATCATGTGGTCTTACTTCAAGCACTGCTTTTGCACCATACATGAAACCGTTGTCTGCACCGAAACCAGTATCAAAAAAACCTGCATAATGCACCCTCAACTCACCGCTATCTGGGTCATATGGAACCATTTCTCCACATAACCCTCCGGGTATTGTAATTCGTTCTTTTGATGCAAAAATATAGAACCCCTCCGGCTCGATTATCAACTCGCCATTGTCATTTGCATGTATCGGGTCCCAAAAATTTAGAGTCGGATGTATGCCTTTTTTATTAAATTTTATTACTTCACTATTTTTTTTAGACTTGTATCCGATAATACCATCATTACCTGATAACAAATCAACACTTAAAAAGACTCCGTTGCTAATGCTAACATCCGTGCTCTCTAATACTACCCCATTTTCTGAGAATAAGAATGGATTTGTTTTATAGAAATTTCTCAACTCTGAATCTGAAAGACTTATATCAGAGCCAGACATAAGCCTTAACTGACACAAACTATCTCCTTCCTCTACACTTATAGTAAAGGACATAGGTGCGATTTCAAGAAACAGCTCTCCACAGTATCCGGTTTCTATATAATTAAATCTAAAATTGTAGTCCGTAATAACTCGTGTGAAAATGTCTAAGCGGCCAGTTGAACTTTTAGGGTTAGTTTTCCCAAAAATTTCTTTTGGCAAATTTAATTTTTCTTGAAGTGGTATTATATAAACACATCCTTTTTCTAAAATTGCTCCTTTACTGATATCTATTTCATACATTGAGTGTTCTTTTATTTTTTCCCTAACTGTTTTTTGCCTTGTTAGAAAACTGCTTCTGACCCTATAGGCAATATTTGATAGCCGGAGGTCAAGAGTATTTGGTTGGAACTGGACATTTTCTATTTCGCTTGATGAATAAATAATTCCATTTTCACAAAATTTTTTTATTGTCTGATAACTATAAATCGAGCCCATTGTATGCCTGCATCTTACCTTTTTAGAAAAACTACATTAATTCAATATTGAAGACATAATATTACAATTGAAAAATATCCTAGCAACATCTTTAATTTCTCTTTTCAGCCAATCCACGAAATATTGCTTGTTCTTTCAAAGCATTTTGAGTTTAAAAAATCATCAGGATTTGACAAATTACAGATCATTGGATGATTAGAACAGATGATTGTGCCGTTATTTATTAAAGTTTGATATTGTTGTGCTTCTGCTCCCCATAGAAACCATACAAGATCATTATGTTTGCAGTCGATGTACGTTATTAATTTATTAGCAAATAATGCCCATATTTTTCTATGACTTTTTGGAGCACCTAACTTGCATGTCAGATAAGTATTCAGCAGAAGGACTCCTTGACTCTCCCAATGTTTAAACAATTTATCTGGCTGGAGAACATCGAAATATCCGGAGTTGATTTTTTTCAATATTTCCTTATACTTCAAAACATCACCAGTATAGCTTCGATACAGCAATCTTAAAATGTTTTTAAGAGAGGATTGTCGAAATTTTTGGTTCCAGTTTCCCAATCCTTCCACTTCAAAAGCTCTACCTGTAGCAACTCCCCTTGCCGGATATGGATCTTGCCCTAAAATAATCACTTTTTGTTCCATAAGGGGAAGATGAGCAAACCGCAAAATTTTTTCTTTGCTTGGTGTATAATCCACGCCAATCTCATCTTCGATCCAATCAAGCAAGCTCATTGTGCTATTATCAAAGAACTCATGCCAATCGGGATTTACTTGCTCTAAATTAACCATTCTTTTCATTCAATTGGTCTTTTCATAATGTTGTTGAGATAACCCAAAGGCCGTCTTTTTTATACCTTATCGCGCTATATAAGTAGTCAATAGGTATGTTTTTCAATCCATTTCCATCTGGGCCAGGATCCAAGATCGTAATATAGCTGCCATTTGAAACACCTGTGACAATAGAAACATGACCAACATCGTATTTGTTATCATCCATGGAAAGAACACCATAGCTATATCCAAATATGATGTGCCGGTGCTGTGAAAAATTTGTTAATATTTGGTCTTCAAGTTCAAACTCATCAGATATTGTCGAAATTGGTATATATTTTTCAGTTAATGGTAAGTTCTTATATTTGAAGAACTTATTCAGTCCTTCCTTATCAAAAATAATACCTTGGTTCCATGTCTCACTGGTAACTTTAGTATTTTTAATTTCCAACTCTAATCCCGGCGGATGGTTAACGCCATAAAACTCAGCTATTTCATCCTGAGTAATATCGACATCGATAGCATTTTTTATTACCGAAACCGCGCAAGCAGCTGCACATAAAAAGGGTTTTGAAACAATTATTTCATATGACCTTGAATTTAAATTGGGTTGATTTTTATAATTCATTTACACTTCCAACATATTATAATTAAAATAAAATCTCGGAACTATGAGAAACTAATGTAAAACATTGCTATAACAATAGTTACTATATCATAATAAAAGTACGAGTTTTGGTTCTATATCACTTATTGGGAATAGTTAACAGATAGATGTTTCGTTTTTAAAAATTGAATATTCTCTGGAATCAGTAGGCTATTTTTGGCACTCCCAGCAGAGAGCTTTTATCAAATAACAGATCATAGATATCTCTTAGAATTGGGTTTGTTTCCGTGCAAGGGTTGTGCACACACAAAAGGTTATTTGTAACTATCTGTAACTTATATAAATTAATTTTGGTATTCGGGTTCAACTCCCGCCGCCTCCACCACGCTTT
>CAXXKH010000030.1:0-3860 GCA_963677545.2 Desulfobacterales bacterium
TTCACCGGGTACTGGTGGTCGAAGGACGAGAAGCGTATCGCCTTCGAAACCTTCGATGAATCGCCTGTTCCGATGGCGACGCGCTATGAGATAAACGCCGAAGATTTCGTCGTGACCGAGCAGCGATATCCCGCGGCCGGCGACCCGAATGTGCTTGTGGGGCTCGGTGTAGTGAATGTGGACGGCGGCGATGTGGTCTGGATTGATCTCGGCGAGGAGACCGACATTTACCTCGCCCGCGTCGACTGGTACGACGGCGGACACTTGATCGTCCAGCGGCAGTCGCGAAGTCAGCAGAGCGTGGACCTGCTCATGGCCGATGTGGAGACGGGAGAGTCGAAGATGTTTCTGCAGGAGACGAGCGACACATGGGTCGAGTTGCACGACGACCTGCACGTGATGGAGAACAGCGACGGCTTCATCTGGAAGAGCTCGAGAGACGGATACCCGCATCTTTACATATGCGATGAAAAGGGGAGGACCCTGACCCGACTGACCGAGGGCGAGTGGTGCGTCGAGGAACTTCAGGGTGTCGATGAAGATGCCGGGCTCGTATATTTTATCGCTACAGAGAAGAGCGTTCTCGAAAGACATCTCTATACCGTAAAGATAGACGGTTCGAACTCGAAGAAGCCGAAGCGAATTACAAAGAAGGACGGCGTCCACGACATCGCCTTCTCTGACGACTGCAGCATATATGCGGACAGGTTCAGCAACACCGACACGCCGACACAGGTCAGCGTGCACCGAGCCGACGGAAAGCGTCTCACATGGATAGAGGAGAATGCCCTGAAGGTGGGGCATCCCTACTTTCCCTACGCCGGACGTCATGCGAAGGTCGAGTTCGGGGACAATAAAGGCCGAGGACGGCCAGGACCTTCATTACAGCATCGTCAAGCCGATACCGTTCGACCCCAAGAAAATATATCCCGTCTTCATACACTGTTACGGTGGGCCGAACGGTCAGGAGGTATTGAATCGATGGCACGGTACCTGGGGGCTGTACTCAGAATATCTCGCCCAGAACGGGTATATTGTTTTCACCCTCGACAATCGGGGAACCGGCTACCGGGGAAAGAAGTTCGACGACCCGATCCATGGGCAGCTCGGAAAGATCGAGATCATGGACCAGGCGGCGGGCGTCAGATTTCTTCGCTCCCTTGATTACGTCGATCCCAAGCGGATCGGCATCTTCGGATGGAGCTACGGCGGATACATGGCCCTGATGGCAATGGCCAAGGAGCCCGAGCTGTTCACGGCGGGAGCGTCTGTCGCGCCGGTCACCGATTTCAGGCTTTACGATACTCATTACACCGAGAGGTACCTGGGGCATCCCGGGGACAACGAGGCCGGCTATGAGGCGACCTCGGTCTTTCCATATTTGGAGAACCTCAGCGGACCGCTGCTCGTGGTCCATGGCATGGCCGACGACAATGTCCTCTTCTCAAACAGTACGCGCCTGTTCAAGGAGCTTCAGGACCGCGTGATACCGTTCGAGATGATGACCTACCCGGGCAAGAAGCACAGTATTACAGGCAAGGCGACGCGTACGCATCTCTTCGAGACGATTACGAGGTTCATGGACAGGAACTTGATGAAAATTCATTCGAATAAAGAATATTAAGCTGACACAGTGTATGAATTATGTTAGAGATGCCGCCGGTATAGTAGAAGAAATCATAAATCAGGATCGTAACAAAGAACAATAAATGGAAGCCGAAAGGGAACAGCAGAAGTTAACTTAGCAAAATGATACATTTATGATCCGTAAATCCGGAAAAATAGAGGCGTATATGATGTTTGATGTCAGAAAAAGTCACGAGCGGGTGCTTTTAAGTGCTGTAAAAGCGGTGATCAACGATGAAACAGCGCAAAAAATTGTTTACGGAGGTCAGGCGCTTTGTTCAGCAGAGGATGATGCAACATGGGTGAGATCCTCCATGAAAAGATTGGAACAGCATTTCGACAAACCCACCGTAAAGAAAATCAGAATGAGTTGTCAATGCGGGTACGGAATGGATGAGAAAGTGGAGTTGGTAAAAGAGCTTGTCGGAATATCGTCCGATTTAGAGAATTTTGCGAACCACGAAAAAGCAAAGGCCGCCGGGCTTTCATGCTCAAACGGGGATTTATTTCTCCAGTTTCCCTTTTGTCCCTGTCCGATGCTTGCGGATGTGAATGTGTTGAAGACAGATTCCTGGTGTCAATGCACTACAGGGTACAGCAAGGTGCTTTTCGAAAAAGCCTTTGGCTGCGATGTCGATGTAGAGCTTTTGCAGAGTGTAAAAATGGGTGATGCGGTATGCCTGATGAAAATCATTCCGCGAGGCGCCGTCTGGAAATAGGTGAACAGACAGCTTAAAACTACGCGAACGCTGCTTTAATCGTCTCGGCAAACTCCAGCAGTTTTTTTCTGAAAGTCTTTTTCGATTTGATCTTGATGTCGCTGCAAAAGATAAAACCGTCCAGTATGATGGTTGGCTTGTTGGCATTGTCACCGCCGGAGGCATTGTCGTTAACTCCCGCCATGATGCAGGAGACATTTGTGACAACATTGATGCCTTCCGGAATATAGATTTTTATGCCGCCAAATACCGAGGTGATTTTGATACGGATTGTCATGGACGTAAACTTTGCCTCATCGAAATCCAGTATGGTATCCGCGAAGGAATTTACCACCCGCATTTTCTCCGGAACATTCCAGCTCCCCTGTCTTAATGTGCGTCCGAAGATACTCAGTATTTTGGGCTCGGTTGTGACGCCCCCGGCGTCTGTCATGAAACCGAACTGACGCTTTTTTTCCTCCATGAAGGCCGCATCGACTTCCAGATCGAGGTCCGCGGTAAGTGGAAGGAGCGCTTCGTTCGTCTCCGCGTCCAGGGCCTGGTCCAGCCGCCTTTCAAAGGCTTCGAGGGATATTTCTCCATGGCTGTAGTTCAGGGTGAGCTGGTCGATGGTCTCTTCCCTCAATTTGGCGATCGGTTTATCCAACGGATTTACCGGCATAAAATTACCATCCTTTCTATTTTTATTTTCACCGCTGTGGTCGAATTTACCAGTTGTGAAAGCCGACAAACATTAAAAAGCATAAACCATACCAAGAATGCTTGGCTGAATTAAAATAGAAAAAACAATTGGTTATGATCTAATAAAAAAAAGATCAATAATACAAAGTAGCCCGTAAAACCAGGTAATGGCTAATCATACCACATGGAAGACAATGTCATAAAGTTAACGGCAAGGCTTGTAATTCATGTAGTGCTTACGTTTACTAACTTTGTGTTTCCGTTTGAAATTTTGTCCTGGCCGAACGGGTTCGGTTGCCGCTGAAAATAATTCATCAAGGCCTTGGATTATTTTTACTACAATTTTGCGGTGCCTTTCAAAAAGCAAAAAGAGCGTATCTTTGGATTTTGAAAACACCTGCGTCATGTTTAATTGTTATTCATACTTTTTTTCTTTGCTTTCGCACTCTACAGACACCTGTGCTGGAGAAGAGAGAACAACAGCAAGATTTTTTGCAAGCACCTTTGAATGAAAATCCTGATAAACGGACAACTCGGATTGGCCCGAGAAATTGCCGATTTCGACACGCTCTTTCATGAAAAGGTAATCAACTTCTACCGGCCAACGCTTGAGATATAATGAGGTTGAAAACCCAGTAAGCCGGATAACCACGGTCTAATAAAAGAAGGTCGTTTGGGAGCAAGTTGAGCATATGATCTCGCAATAGTTCTCTTTCGCCGATATTGTATGGCTTTATGAATGCCTCGATTGTGACTTTATTCAAAACATCAAATAATTGTGAAACACGAGCCATTGGGCATGCAGGTCCGTTCTTGGGTTTCATTACGCCAAAA
>CAXXKH010000031.1:0-127206 GCA_963677545.2 Desulfobacterales bacterium
AAAATCCTGCGCTTTCAGTGAGTCAACCAACACAGGCAAGGCCTCTTTTGCTGCCGGGCCGAACTCACCGAGAGCATCAACAGCCGCATATTGGATATGTCCCACTGATTTTTCATCTCTGAGTATCTCGACATAAGCCGGTATGGCTGCCGGGCCGATCTTTTTTAAAGCAACAGCGGCTTTGTCTTTCAAAATCCAATTCTCGTTGTCTGATGATGCTTCGAGAAGATCCGGGATTGCTTCTTTGGCATACTCACCCAAATTTCCAAGAGCATATGCAGCATTGAGGCCAAGAGGGGCATAAGGACTATTCAGCGCTTCGATAAGCTTAGGCACGGCGCTTTTTGCCGGCGGGCCGATATCGCCAAGGGCATGTATGACGATGCACTTGTAACAGATATTCTTTGATCCGCTATGTCTTCCAGTACTTTGATCAGCTCCGGTACTGCCTGTGGACCGGCCTTACCCAAGTGCTTTTCCAATCGTCCAGCCCAAGTAATGTTGGCCTTTCTGCAGCCACGCCTAAGCATATTAACCATGTCTGGTACCGCATCGGTTATCAGATCCGGACCATAATTTCGAAGCGCTCGCGAAGCGCCGAATTGATCAAATATCCCTTCCGATTCGACGGAGTGCCTCAAGTCAAAACAGGTAAGGCGTCTTTTGCTTCGCAGCCCCACCGATATCTCCGAGAGCGTTTCAATGGCACTCCAGCTGAGGAGGACCATGTTCACCTTTTTTGCTATTTCGATCAAGGCAGGAACAGCCTCTCCTGGCGTCAGGACCGATATCTCCAAGGGCACTTGCAGCACCATATTGTACATTTTGATCATTCTCTTTCAGTGCCTCGATCAGTGCCGGTATACGGCTGGTATACCGATCCTTCCCAGGACATGCGCGGCACCTTCCGCATCCCACCATGCTCTCGGAATCATCGTATTTGAGAGAATCTATCAAGGATGGTACCGCCTGTGCAGGCCAATTTTTTCAAGAGCGATGTGCAGCATTGATACTGGGCTTACAGAATTTCGCTCTTTTCAAGTGCTTTTACCAAGTCGGGTATTGCCGCGGGTCCTATCTCCCCCAATACTTCCCGCGGCATTCCAGCTAAGGTGATTATCCTGATCCACCGAGTGCTTTGGTGAGATCGGCGGTATTGCTACAGGGCCAATATTTCCCAAAGCTATAGCGGCAGCTTTCGACTGAAGATAATAATCGTCCCGGTCTTCTGAGTGACCCCAATCAGCGACTGGAACGGCATCCCTGGTTTCAGGTCCGGACCCATTTTTTCCAGATGCACGTTAACAGAAAGCCTCCAACGGGAGAGCCTTTTATCCTGATCGTTTAAGCGAGCTGATCAAATACCGGTATTGAATTTTTTGAATCCCCATCGGTCTTTATCATCGCCCATCGCATTTATTGCGGTATCTCTTAACAGGACTTCATCCCCAGCGTCTGAAACGCTTCTGTGGTTAATAATGGTGTTGTAGGCACGTTCTTATTTTCTCCAGCGCATTTTCCGCGCTCCATTGAGAGATCCTCTCCTTGTGTGCTTCAATCAAGGCAGGTACCGCATCTTTTGCCGAGGGGCCGATATCTCCCAAAGCATTCGCTGCAATTTTTGTAACAGAAGCATCACTTTTTTCAACCATCCTGATAAGAACGGGAACGGCATCTTCACCTTCAGAACCGAACCTGCCGATGGCTTCCGCCGCTCTCTTTGAAAGCAACTTATCCGGGCTTTGGAGAGCACCGGTCAGAGCCGGGACCGCATCTTTTCCATCCGGCCCGATGACACCCAGAGCGTCCGCCGCTCCGATTTGAACATTTTTATTTGGTGACCTGAGGGCTTTGATCAACGCAGGTTTGGCTTCGGTTCCTATCTGCCCCAGGATACTGACGGCACTTCCAGCTTCCCAGCGATGGGTCGGGGGTTGGTCCTTAAGCAGTTCCAGTAAATCAGGTATTGCCTCCACACCGATGCTTTCCAGGGCATTTGCGGCACGCCATCTGACCGAAAGGTCCTTATCCCGGAGGACTGATATCAGTGCGGGCACCGCTTTTTTTGATCGTATTGTCTTCCAAGAGCACCAGCAGCATTTCCGCGAAGACCACTATCCTTATCTTTTAAGGAGCCGATAAGTGCCGATACAGCTTCCGGACCGATCCGTCCAAGAACATTTGCCACACTTTTTTGTGTCCAGAGGATAGAATCGTCCTCATCTTTCAACTCATGGATCAAATCCGGTATGGCTTCAGCCCCAATCTTCTCCAGACTGTTCGAAGCTGTCCATCGAACAAAATCATCCCGGTCTTTAAGTACTTCGATTAAAGCCGGAACAGAAGCGCCGGAGGCCGGGCCCATTTTTCCCAGGACCCTTGCCGCGTATTTGCGAACCACGGCATTTTCATCTTTCAACACCTCAATAAGTGAAGGGAATTGCCTCTTTTGCCGCCGCCCCCATATCCCCGAGTGCGTTTGAAGCGCACCGGCTCACGAAAGGGTCTTTATCTGTCAATGTCACTACCAGGGCAGGTATAACATCTTTTGATGCCGGTCCGATTTTTCCAAGGGCGTCCACGGCTCTTTTGCGAAGAATAACATTATCCACCTTCAGCATATCAATTAAATGGGGAACCGATTCCGCAGCTGCCGGGCCAATCTCCCCGAGAGCAAATACAGCTCTCTTTCCAAGCGCAACATCCTCATCTTTCAGCACGGCACACAATGCCGGTACCGCACTTTTTGCCGTCAGTCCGATCTTTCCAAGGGCATCCGCGGCACTCCATCTGACAAAATTCACTCTGCTTTTGAGTGCCTCCGCAAGGGCCGGGACCGCCTCTTTCGCTTCCGCGCCCATATCTCCCAGTTGGTCCGCGGCATTTTTACGGTCAACATCGCGGCCGGTTTTGAGCACATTGATCGTGTTCTCGATTCCGGAACCTTCCCGGCCCCAAATCTCCATATAACCGGAGAAAAAGATGCATATAAATATGGCTATGTGGATGAAATATATATTCTTTTTTTTAACCATTTCCCTGCCCGACGTACTACCGATTAATAATCATGAACACGTTCAGGAATCTTTCTCAGTTGCAAGGCAGAGCCTTCCCGCACCGGCGGACTTTGCCAGGTCCATCACCATGACAGCCTTGTTGAGAATGACGTCCCTGTCAGCCTTGATAACAACAAGCCTGTCTTTCTCCCCCCCGATCATTTTTTTCAGTTCCGAAAACAGAACATTGAGGGGAACCTCTTTGTTCATCAGAAACGCCCTGCCCTCCCTGTCGACATATACGGTTATCTCCTGTTGGATCTGAGGCGCAGCGGCCTTTGCCTGTGGAAGCTTTATCTTTATCCCCTCATCCACCATGAAATTGGTGGTCAGCAGGAAATAGATCAGGAGCATAAATACGATATCTATTAAAGATGTAAGAGGGGCCTGAATTCCATAACGGTCTCTTTTTCTGGGTTTTAAAGACATAGATTCCCCTTAATCCACATGTTTTCCAAGTCCCGTAATAAAAGCAACTGCTCCCGATTGCAGAGTCGCTTCGTATTTATCTATTCTTGCCAGCAGGTAACTGTGTGCCACCATAGTCGGCAGCGCAACCGCGAGACCCAGGGCAGTTGTAAGCATTGCCTCCCAGATGCCCCCGGCCAGCACAGCGGAGTTTACCTTGCCGCCCATCTGCTGAATAACCATGAACGCCTTTATCATACCGATTACTGTTCCCAGGAGACCAAGAAGAGGGGCAATATTTCCCATTGTCGCAAGCGCCTGAACATAGGAAGAAAGGCTTCTTACTTCCCTATCGCTAGCGTTTGAAATTACGGTTTCCAGGATATCCCTGTCCTGATCGGCAACATCTGTCGCCTTCATAAGGACCCTTCCCATGGGAGAATCACTTTCCGCCAGCATTTTTCTGGCATCTTTTTCCTGTCCCCCGCTCAGCAACTGAACCGTTTTTTCAGCCAGGTCGACGCCGTGGTTTTTCAATCGGGAAAACCGGAATAATCTTTCCAGAAAAATAGCAAGCACCAGCACGGAACAAAATAAGATAGGTATAACCAGGACACCGCCTTTAGCAAGAAAATCGAACATCCTTATCCTCCTTACGCCACTTCTGTTAATGATTCAGACGATAAAAAAGTATTCTATTCCGACAGCGGTTCCGAATCATATGTGTTATCCTCGACAGTATCCGGAACGCCGTCATAGTCCAAGTCCTTTTTGGTCTGGGTCAGTGTTTCCGATTCATCATAAATCTCCCAGAGATCGGGTTTACCATCGAAATTCGTATCTTCTTCGACGGACATGATCGAATTGTCTCTGTAATGATACCAGGTGTCTATTTCTCCGTCCAAATTGCTGTCATATTCAGCCAGAGTGAGTTTTTCATCCCCGTCATAATGCCAGAAGACATTCATTTTGCCGACAGAACCTTCATCGATCTCTATTCTGGTAACTTTTCCATTCTCGTCACTGAATTCCTTTTTGTCGATATTGCCGTCACTGTTGTTGTCTATCTCTTTCAGTCTTGTGACCGATCCCTTCAGATAATGTTGCGCTTCAGGATTTCCATCGAAATTCGAATCCTGTTCTACAACCACGGTCCATCCGGGTCGATTAAACCATTGTGTAAACTCGAACCGGCCATCACCATCCTGGTCTTTTATGCTTTTTTCAAGTTTTCCACTTGTGAAATATCCCACACGGTCTACTTTCCCATTCCCATCCTCATCTTTTTCCATCCTGACAAGGCCTTCATCTCCATAAATCTCCCAGGTATCGTATCTTTCATCCCGATTGGCATCACTCTCCACCTTTTCCTTTTGCCCCTCTTTATTATAAAACGCTCTCGTGTCTATGATTCCGTCATGATTTCTATCATTGGCAAGCAGGTACATTCCCGTATCTCTCCTGAAATACCGGAATTGATCAAAACGGCCTGTATGATTGGGGTCCTCCCATACTTCCTCCAAAGAACCTTCGTCGAAAAAGGTAAACCTGTCCAAAACACCATCGAAATCACTATCCGCTTTCTGGAAATAAGGAGTCTCTTTTTTAAAACGGGTAAAGGTGTCAAATCTGCCGTCTGAATTTCTGTCTATTTTCTCACGAACCGGGACGTTTTCCATAAAAAAGACGATTGTTTCATATTGACCGTCCTGATCCTGATCTACCATTTCTTCTGAAAGCTCCCCGCCGACATAACTGCGATACCTTTCCATGGTGCCGTCTTTATCATTGTCCAGGCTCATGCTGAAAGGGAGCTCCCCGACATCAAACCGGGTAATAAAATCGAGGACATTGTCTCCATCAGAATCGACCTTCTGCTCAATCAGCAATCCGTTTTCGTACGTTTCCCAGATGTTGGGCGTGCCGTCACCATCCGTATCCCGTGCCGCTTCGGATCTCTCTCCGTCAAAAAAATAGAAAACAAGGTTAAACCGCCCGTCTTCATTGGTGTCTGTCCTCTGCTGCAAACGCTGTCCCACATCGTCATAATCGATTATCATGAACAGACGCCCGTCAGGCTTGAATTTTTCCGTGCGGACAATCTGTTCATCAGCATAGTATATTTTTGTATCTACTACATTGTCGAAATCGGTATCCAGCTCTCTTCTCGCAATTCTCCCTTCAGGTTGGAACACATACTGCTCCATTTCGGTGTCAGCGTTGAAATCCGCTTCAACTATGTAATCCAATTTATTTTTCCGATGGTAAATGCGGTCAATTTCTCCACCACTCCTGGTACTATGCAATATAGTGGTTGCGCTGGCCATCGACGGCGAACAGATACTCATCAGGCATAGGAGTATAACACCCGCAATAAATGCTTTTGCTGTATAATATTGAGATTTCATAGGCTTAACGCAATCTAAAATAGAAATCGATCTTGATTGGAACAGGGCCACTGAAAATAGAAGGCGGTGGTTTTTTGAATGGTGCACTTTCCCTGACTGCCTTAAGCGCCTGGTTGTTGAACACTTCCTTTTGGGATGGTATCAGGATATGCAACTGTTGTATGGTTCCATCAAGATTAATCACAAATTGTACAGTGACGACTCCTCCCGTTCTCGTTGAATCCATGGGGGATTTATTATGTCGTTCCACCTTCAGGCGTACCATTTCGATATAGTCTTCTCTCGTTAACCCGCCTCCTCCCCCCCCCAACCCAATTGACGAAAGGCTGGCGCCTGAACCAATTTTTTCAAAAGAAGAATCGTCGGTATACGAGGCAACATTCATTTTACTCATACTGGGAAGCGGTGCAATACCTGTGTTGGGCAAACTTGCGCTGACAGGCGTATCACCCGCATTGTAAAGGTGATTGCTTTCGGGGACCTGTATCGGCGTCATCAGGCTGGCTGTTGCATTTGTGGCCTTACCTCTCTTTTTAACAATTGGCGGAGGGCGCAGCCTTTTCCGACTGGTTATATCTTCTCCGCTTCTAACCGTCAAATCGATATACTGCAACACCTCTGTAGTGAGCAGGCCGTTCATATGCAGATAAATAGGTATGTGGATAAGCAGTGAAACAAGGATCAACCAACACAGCAGTCGCTTTGTATCTTTATTTTGAGAGATAGTTGAAGACAACTTTGTTTTCATCCTTTAGCTAAAGACTGAAAAAGGTCGTTTACTCTCTATATTAAAAAAAATAACCGCGGGATACCGGCCTTGAAAGAGGTTTTAAACCCACTCCCGGGTTTTTTCGAATGATTTCAATTTTGTGCGTTCACGTTCAGGCAGCTTATTTAAAAAAAACGTCACACTTTATAAGTTGTGAAAAATACGCGAACTTATTTTCTTCAAAATATGTTTACAATTGTAATCATATAGTATCACAAATGTAATCGATTTCAACGAAAAATTTAATATTTTTTACACTTTTTTATATAGAGGTGGTTTAGGAACAGCTTCTAATGACTGCCTTCCCTCCCGATGATACATAGCCCGTCCTCACAGCTTTTGCCGACAGGCATTCGGATGGGATCTTCATCCAGTTTAATCCCGTCTTCGGGGATCCACTTGTCTACCGACGCAGTCTTGTAGTGGACATAATCGGTGTAATGCCAGATAGGATTGGTCTCGCCCCCCACAACGACGAAATTGATATCTTCGGGCTTCGGTTTGAAAAAGGAATTGTCACCAAGCTTTTCAGCCAGATAAGCACTCAATTTGTCCGGATCATCCCACCCCTCGTCCTGTAATGATTTCGCCGCCAACGGGTCCATGACAAAGGTGCATGACCCCATCATACCGGCGGATTGGATTCTCTGGAGCAATGCATCCGCACCGCCCAGTCCCAGCGTCATGACATTCCAGCCCCTGAAAATACTGACGGTGCTTTCCAAAGGCTTGAACCCCTTGCGCACATGGAATGATTCCCATGGGTTCTTTTCTTCGTTTTCCGCGCAGCACTGGTTGGTGAAGCTCAGGCCGTTTCCGATAGACGCCATGAATGTGTCACCGGGGCGCGCATCCCCGAAGTTGATGCTCATCAACGTCCATGCCCTGCCGATAACGGAATTGGCGTAGTTGAAGGGGCCAAGGGCGGCAACACCGCCGCTCATACCAATGGTATCGGCAACCGGACCGTTTACCACCACCATGCTCCCGTAAGATCCCGTAGAACTGGGAATAGAGGGATGTTTCGTCGAGGCAATCGATAGAATGACCGGCAGGTGCTCGGGCCTGGCGCCGGCCATAACGGCAATTACCGCTACCTTCTCCACGGTATACTCTTTCATCTCCTCATGGGTAGTGACACTCATCATGCCGACCACTTCCTGGGGGTCATGATCTGTTCCCGTGAGCATCTCGACAACTCTCTCCTCTGTTGGAAGAACAATCGGCAGACCGTCGGTCCAGCCATTTACAAGGAAGAGCCGATTGAGGTTCGCCTCCGTATCCGCCGCCAGCAACCGGGGCCTTTTTTTCCTTTTGACTATTTCGGGGTTCTTTTCAGCTTCGGTTAATGGTTTCGTAAGTGCGTCAATCACTTCCGTCATCAGCTTTGAACCGGTAACCGGATCATCGCCATTGATATATTCAACCAGTGTTTCTCTTGGGACCCATGCGACAGGGTATGGGGGGAATGCCCAGCGAAGATTCATTCCGTGGGACTCGCCGTCCCGAATAACATAATCTGCAAATCTCGATGTAACGATAGGGGCTGTGGGGACACCAAACTCACCTTCCATGATCCTCGCGAACTCGGCGATACTCGCCGAACAGCCATCTCACCCGCCGACGCCGAAGATGACGCCGTCCGCCTTTTTCTTGAGTTCGGGCCAAAGCTCAGGACTGTCCACAAACGCGTTTCCGCTCTTGATGTGTACTACTGTTTTCACCAATGGCATGTTCTCTTTGAACCACTTCTGCATCTCTTCGAGGAACGCTTTCCCCCCTTCAAACCCCGTATCCACCAGATAAATCGTTTTGTTGGCCAGGCTATCCAGTCTGGGGGCCATTCGTAGGGGAACAAGCTCATTTTGGGACATAAGGGGCTGTGTATCGGGATTGCGGTTCGCCAGCATCCCCGCACCGGCGGCACCCACGCGGCCGAAAAATCCCGATGGCTGTCCCCTTGGATCCAGGACAGTGAGCTTAACATCATCTTTAACGTTTGAGCCGGATGATCCGCCCATGTTCTCGCAGCCGGGAAATGACATGAAGATGATTACACCGAAAGTGACCAGTATCCAATACCGCATAGCAACAGATCTTAATAGCCCCATATATTCTCCTATCGTGCAAACATTATTAAGGAATAGAAATGAACTCAAATTGGCAGTCACGGTTTATTGGCGAGTATATGTTGTGACAATCAATAACAAACCTTTTTAGGATCTTCCATTATTTCGTTTACAATTTTTATCAAACTCTCGGGGTCAAAGGGTTTATTGATAATCCCGTTTACACAGTAACCCTTCAATTTTTCCAGCGTGCTATTTTCAACATCCGCATAAGCGGTAACAATAATCGTAGGAATAGCTTTTTTTCTCTCCTTCATTAAAAGAAAGGTTTCAAGACCACTCAGGATAGGCATATGTAAATCCAGGATAAGGATATCCAGATCAGTGTCTTCCATCTTTTCAATTGCTTCCCGACCGTCCTTCGCCTGATAAACAACAAATCCCGAACTCTCAAGTATATCCTTAAGATTACAAACAAAATCAGGATCATCATCCGCGATCAATATGCCTGAGGGGCTGACCTTTTTAACCATACTCAGGGCTTTATCCAGATCAAGGGGTTTATATAAAATTCCCCATGCACCATTTTCAACTGCCTGGTTGAGGAGTTCCTCGACACTGTAGCCGGTCATCATTATAACCTTCGCATCGGGTCTGATTTTCTTTATATCCATAAAGCTTTCGA
Organism: Desulfobacterales bacterium; assembly: GCA_963677545.2. Lineage (GTDB taxonomy): Bacteria > Desulfobacterota > Desulfobacteria > Desulfobacterales > JAFDDL01 > JBECKW01. The sequence goes on from CAXXKH010000031.1 coordinate 9,396, forward strand.
CACCGTTTTTCCCGGGCAATTTGATATCCATAAAGGTCAAATCAAATTTTTTTTCTTTAATCTTTTCCAGAGCCGCCTCGCCATCATGTACCATTTCACATGTATGGCCTTCCAGTTCGAGAATTTCCGCAAGGCTCTCGGCGAAGTCGACATCATCATCAACAATAAAGATACTTAAATTTCCCATAGTTACTTCTCCAAACGATGTTCTTTCCCTAAATTGATACAATTACTTCACAATAGCGGGCATTATTATTTTTACGGAAGCGCCTTCTCGAGGCGCACCTGTAATCTCCATATGCCATCCATGCTGTTTTATAATCTGTTTGGTAATAGGGATACCAAGTCCTATACCGAATGACTTCGTACTGTAAAGCGGTTCATATATCTTCTCCACGGTTTCTATATCAAACCCGACGCCATCGTCAGATATATCAATAGTTATCAAATTGTTATCCTGATATGTCCGCACACTGACGCATCCATTTCCGCTACTGTCTTTTTCCTGTATAGCCTGATACGCGTTGGTCATGATATTTACAATACAACGTCTGAAACGTTCCCGATCCATATTGATTGTAGCACCTGAGTTCAGTTTTTGCTCAACAATAATTCCATAAGGCGGACCGATCTCTCCAATAATTTCACCCATCCATTCGTCAAGAACCGTTGGTTTCAGGTTTAGCCATTGTGTTCTCGAATAATCCAGAAGATCTTCTATTATCAGATCACAACGTATTATGTTTCTCTCGGCACGATTTAACGTATTTAACACTTTTTCATTCTGGTCCTGTAGACGCTTCTGAAGAGAGTAAATGGATGTCCTTATTGTTCCAAGTGGATTTCGAAGCTCATGGCTCACTGTAGCCGTCAATCTACCAAGTGTAGCCATTTTTTCACTTACAACCAGTTCTTTTTGCGCTTTCTCCAGCTTTACAGTTCTTTCTTCGACCATCTCCTCAAGGCGTCGTCTGTAATTATCAAGCTCGGAATTCGTTTTATCCCGCATAAGGGCATTCGCGAATATTTCCGCGACCAGTCCAAGCATTATTATCAGGTCTTTTGTCCATATTTTTTTTTGGAGTATTGTTGATATAGACATGGCTCCTAACAGATTATCGCCGACACTCACCGGTATAAGAAGAAATGATTTTTCCCCGCTTTTCAAGATCTCATTGATCCCATTTTCAATATCTTCCGGAAAAGTTTCAGTCGAGCTTCCTATTATGATATATTCTCCTCTTTTCAGATATTTGTGAAAACCATATGTTTTTATCGGTTCCGAGCCTATTGGCATAGCCTCCGTTTCGATATCGGGGTTTGTATATGAGAAGAGTAAATTTACCAGTGTATAATCATTTTTATATTCATTTATTATAAGCCTGTCAACGTTCAGAAGTTTTGCGAAACGCTCAAGCCATTGATTAATATCATTTTTTATATCATTCAGACTTGCGTTAATGAGGGCAGCGGAAAATTCAGCAATCAACGTTTCGAATATAAGCCGTTCCTCCACTTCCTTCCTGGCTTGATTCAACTCTGTTATATCCCGCGTGAAACTGAAGATCACGCCCTCCTCTTTTATTAAATTACTGTTTACCGCAACATCAATAATAGTGCCGTCTTTTCTTATATGGCTCGTCTCGTGGTGTAGAGCGCCCTCTTCTATTACTGCATTTCTTTCCTTATCTGTTTTTTCTTTATCTAGTGATATATCAATATGTTCTATTGTTTTACCGAGCAACTCTTCGCGCGAATATCCGGACATTTTGCAATAGGCATCATTAACCTCGAGGATACTGCCATCCATAGCCGATATCCAAAAGCCCACATTCGTGTTCTTGATAATCTGAGAATATCTCTCCTCCGCGATTTGGCGGTGCTCAATCTCTTCAAGAAGAGCGTCCGAGGCTCGTTTCCGCAGAATAGCGTTGGCGATGATTTCACCGATGAGTTTAATCCGTCCGAAAATATCATCTGACCACTTCCTCTCTTTTCTGTAGCTGGCAAAGGTAAGGTTTCCTATCACCTGGTATCCTGAAACAAGTGGGACAACGACAAGGGATTTTGTATTATGTTTTTCTATTATCCACCCACGAAATGGTTCCTGCAGATCCTCGGGGATCTTTTCCGCTCGAATGATTTTACCGTTTCTGAACGCATTCAACACGCCGTCCGGGGCTTGAAGGTCACTATCATGTGGAGACGTATGGGGTTCCTCGCCTGGATCCGTATAACTTACCAAAACCTTGATAGTATTTTTATCATACTCATATTCATTGATAACGCCCCTGCCTATTTCAAGAAAATCTACAAACTTTATCACCCATTTTTTAAGCTCTTCGAAAAGATCATCGAGATTTATATTTATAAGGGCCGCTGAAAAATCCGAAACAAGTTCTTCAAATCCAAGCCGTTCCGCCTGTGCCTTCTTCCATTGGTTCAGTTCCGTAATATCCCTCATAAAACAGTAAAGCAATTTTCCGGTTTTTTCCCGAGTGCTGCTGACATCAAGATCTAAAAAACTTCCGTCCTTTTTTATATGTGTCGTTTCAAGATGGATTGCACCGGTATGTTTTATTATATCATATAGTTCCGCTTTCCTTTCCGGATTTAACGAAATATCGACATCCGATATGTTCATTGAAAGAAGTTCAGTGCGACTGTAGCCTGACATTCGGCAATACTCGTCATTAACCTCCAGGATGTTTCGATCCCTGTCCGTGATCCAGAAACCCACATTGGCATTTTTTATGATCGACGAATATTTCTCTTCCAGCACCTGTCGACGGTTTACTTCTTCGGAAAGTGCCTGTTGCGCATTTATCCGCTGAACGGTATTGGCGATTATCTCACCAATCAGCTTAATGCGCCTGATCAGGTCCTCAGGCCATTTACGTTTTTTTCTGAAACTGATAAAAGAGAGGCTTCCTATCACCCGGCCGCTGATGGAAAGTGGTACAATAACGAGGGACTTGGTGTTTTCCCTTTCTATCAGGCCACCGCGCAACATTTGTGGCAAATCTTCAGGTATCTTTTCAGCACTTATTGTTATGCCCTTTTGAAATTCTTCTATTTCACCTTCCGGAGTTCTGTAGGTATTTTCAAGTGGAGCGGCATCAACGCCGGGTACGGTATAAGTTGTCAGGACCTGGACTGTTTTATTATCCAGATATTTATTAATAACGCCCCTGTCCACTTCCAGAAATTCCACGAACTTTATTAGCCAATAATTTAATTCATTTTCCAGGTTTTCTTCATATGCATCTATAAGTGCGCTTGAAAGGTCCGATATCAGATTTTCAAGCTGGAGTATTTTTTTCCGATTATGGATCATTTTTTCCGGCAGGTATCTTTCAATCGAATCCGCGGGAAAAAATCCCGATGATACATCGAAGTGGTCTTTTTCCTCATTCATAGTTCATCCCATAGCGATTGTCGGAAACAATAAGAGAGAGACACCCCTTGTGAATACCCAAAGATTTCTTGTCTCTTTTTTAAGAATTTTGATAACAGGAACAAGCGTCATATGAAGGCCTGAATGTCCAGAGCGACAATATGATAGTATATCTTGTCGAGGCTGAATAATAATGACAAGCGTTTGAATCACGATTTTTCATTTATGTCAAAGTTGCGATTCGTCGTCAAGGGTAAATTGCCGAAATATGTTGTAATTCTTTTAAAAGACCGCGGGCTTCCATATCATGGATCCGATTGACTCCACGTTGTCTCTTGCCCCGCCGCCCCCTTATTTCCTTCCATATCACGGATCCGATTGACTCCATGATAACATCCGGGGTTCGCGTTATCGTGCCGCCGGCCGTCCATTTCCTGTAAAAAAATAACCTGGCGCCCGCATGTTCCGCCGATCTTTTTTCCATTTCCGTGACAAAAGGCCAACTCCGACTTTAATGTATAATTCGATAACAAAACAATATGTTATATTTGGTATAGTGCCAAACCAATTGACATCCATAAGTCTATATATTAGAAATAAAGGTATAGTATTGATTTATGCCGTTTTGCCGGAACTCTCGAAATAATGAAAATTTTAGCGGATGAATGTGGAGCCAGATAAGGAATATAGCATAGCCCGGAATGTGCTCAAGCGAAGTGTCCTTGTTGTGGATGACCATGAAGACTTTGCGGAAAGCGTTGCGGATATTCTTGAATTGAACGGCTATGATGCGAGCATCACGTTCGATCAGAAAAGTGCCCGGGACCTGTTAAAACAACGCAATTTCCAGGTAGCGCTTATTGATTTACGTCTTGGGAATACCAGCGGAATAGATTTGATCGGATCGCTGAAAGCGATCCGTCCAGGGATTCTGTGCCTTATCATGACCGCCTACGCGGAAGTGGATACGGCCATCGAGGCTGTTCGTAAAGGCGCCTATAATTATCTGCGAAAACCCTTTAATGCGGCTGAACTCACCGCCAATCTCGATCGTTGCTATGAAAAGATACGGTTAGAGGGGCAGTTGCGCCAGGCCCAGAAAATGGAAGCAATCGGCACTCTCGCCGGCGGTATCGCCCACGATTTCAATAATATCCTGGCCTCCATCATTGGGTACTCGGAGCTTGCCATTCTTGACTCGGGCCCGGGAACAAAAGCGATTCAACACCTGAACAAGGTGCTTCAGGCTTCTCACCGCGCGAAAGATTTAGTCAATCAGATTCTCAACTTCACCCGAAGCAAGGAACACGAACTGCGCCCTTTAGATCTAAAGCTTATAATAAACGATACCCTCAAGTTAATGCGTGCTTCCCTGCCCAGCACGATCGATATCCGTCGGTGGATTACCCCCCAGGAACGGACCGTGTTAGCGGACCCGACACAGATACATCAGGTCATCATGAACATCTGTGCAAACGCACGCCACGCCATGCGAGAGGTAGGCGGGGTGTTGGAAATCCGTTTAGAAGGAGCGGATGCCGACCCGGATTTTACCGTCGAACATCCCGATCTTAAATCGGAAGAGTATTTGATGCTGACTATACACGATACAGGGCACGGCATGAAGCAGGAAATGCTGGAACGTATTTTTGAGCCGTATTATACCACCAAAGAAAAAGGAGAGGGCACAGGTCTTGGCCTCGCTATTGTGCATGGAATTGTCAAGAGCCATAAAGGGTGGATTCGCGTTTCGAGTGATGTCGGCAAGGGGACCTCTTTTATCATTTACCTCCCCCGGGCTTCTGAAGATACAAAATTTGAAAAGGCCGAAACGGAGGTTGACAAGATACCTAATGGATCTGAAAAAATCCTGCTGGTTGATGACGAAGAAGATATTGTGCTGATCGTGACGGATATATTAACTCGATTCGGCTATGAGGTTGTCTCATTCAACAAGAGCAAAGAGGCCTTTGAACAATTTAAAGCAGATCCTGCTTCATTCGATGCCGTCATCACGGACATGACAATGCCGGAAATGACCGGTACAGTGCTCGCTGCACACATCAAGGATATCAGGTCCGAGATCCCTGTGCTGCTGTGCACCGGCCATAACGAATTCCAGCACGGCGATACCCTCGCCGACATCGGAGTGGACGGAATTCTCCGGAAGCCTATCGCTATGAAAGAACTGACCACAACCCTGCGGAAAGTGCTGGACCACCCCCCTCAAAACGAGTCATAACCCCATTGCTTGGCATGATGATCGGGCACCTCTTTCAGAAACCGTATCCTGATCTGGATTGGATCCAGGTTGATATCAGCTCCGAATGCAACGCCAGGTGCATGTACTGTCCCCATACGGAATACAGCGCCAATTGGAAAAACAGGCGTATGCCTTTAGAGTTGTTCCGGAAAATCACACCTGCATTTGCCGGGACAAAACTCGTATTTCTGCAGGGGTGGGGCGAGCCGTTCACCCATCCACGGTTTTTCGATTTTCTGCGCATCGCCAAACAGGCCGGTTGCCAGGTTGGAACCACCACCAACGGCACACTGCTCGATTCGGACAAAATTGAAAAACTTATCAGTGAAGGCTTGGATATTCTCGGGTTTTCCCTTGCGGGCATTGATGAGAAAAACGACGCGATACGCGTCGGCACAAAAATCCGGGATATTCTCGGTTGTATCGAGACGGTTCACAGGATCAAGAGCAGCCGCTCGGCCGACAATCCCCGAATACATCTCGCCTATATGCTTTTAAGGTCGGGACTTCCCGACCTGGACCAGGTTCCGGAATTTTCGGCCAACGCCGGCATATCCCAAACCGTCGTCAGTTCGCTTTCTCTTGTTGTCAACCCGGCCCATGAAAAAGAAGCCCGGCTAGCTTCAGATGAAAGAGAGTATCGGGAGTTGTTGCATCTTTTCGATCGGATCGACAAGAGGGCAAAATTGTTAGGAACTGAACTGTTCTTTAATGTTGTATCACCGCTCAAAGAGGAGAGCTATTGCAGTGAAAATATCGGGCGGTCGCTGGTTGTGGGATCGGATGGCGACGTATCTCCCTGCGTCATGGCCCGAATACCCGTGACAGGCGACAATTATCACTATGCCTGGGGAAGCAGGCAGCCCGTCCGGAATCTTGAATTCGGGAATATCGCGAACGAACCGTTGAACCTGATATGGCATTCCAAACCGTATAAACGCTTCATTCGCTCTCATCTCCTTGGAAAACCGGTCCCTTTCTGCCAATATTGCCTGAAACGTTTTCATCTGAATCTTTTATAGCTCAAGCTACTCGACTATAGTGGCACAATCATTTTCCGTTCCAGGCAACTTTTTTATCAATATCAGCGTCTATATTCGAGTAGATAAGTGAACTTATTGCAAGCAGGGGAAAATTGAACTCACTCGGCGGAAAAAAACAGCGGACCGAACACTGTGATTTGAAAAACAAAGACATGCTCTTTGACACGGTAAAGCGATGCCAGGCGGGAGATACCGCGGCGATGGAACATATCTATAATGCATATAAATCATCCCTTTTCAACCTGACCTATCGTTTCACAAGAGATTTTTCCCTTTCCGAAGATCTGCTTCAGGATATCTTTCTGAAAATATTTACCCATATCAAAAAACTCAGATCCCCGGAGGCGTTTAACGGCTGGCTTTACCGAATCGCAACCAATACGTGTATGAGCTATGCACGTAAGAAGGGGAAAACCAAAGAGGTCTCCCTGATGGAACTCGGAGATGTCGACAGTCCTGAAAACAATGACAATCAGGTCAGGATGCAACTCGAGCAGGCCATGGATGCACTGCCGCCAAAACAGAAAATTGTTTTCCAGCTGCACGATATCCAGGGGTTCACGAATATTGAGATAGCCGATATCATGAAATGCTCTGAGGGCACGGCAAAATCTCAATTATTCAAGGCACGGATAAAGATAAGGAAATTTCTCGGGAGCAAATAAAATGAAATGTTCCAATGCACGAAAACTTGCCAGTGATCATATCGACGGCCTGCTGGCAGCCGGTCAGGATCAAAATTTAAAAAAACACCTGGATAAATGCGCGGATTGCAGGGCGTTTCTTTCTGACATGAGATTCATAGTGAATAGTGCCAAAGGACTCGACACGCTCGATCCACCCGACGAAATCTGGCCCGCCATTAAAAGCGAGATACTCAACCGGAAACGGAAGCCCCTGAAACATCCGAAACGCCTTCTCCGGGATTTCCCGATCTATTCCAGAGGCACATCCTTTGCCCTGGCGACACTCTTTGGAATCATCCTATTGGTTCCGTTGCTTTATTATAGTCTCCCCCTCAAGCGGAACACGGATACCAGTCCCGCGAAAACGGCGTTATCGAATTTTCAGATAGCGGAACAGCATTATCAATCCGCAATAGAAGCCCTGGCACAGGCAATAGCGACACAGGAAGTAACGCTCACTCCCGAATTGATGACCGTGTTTAAAAATAATCTTGCAATAATCGATGATTCAATCCGAATCTGCAAAGCATCCGTCGGGAAATCTCCCGGAAGCCGGGAAACGAACAAACTGCTCCTGATCTGCTATAAGAAAAAAATTGAGCTTCTGAATGAGATGAAAGAAATCACCATGCGGACTTGACTACCACCCGGCATGAAAACGCGGTTTTTTATGGACGAGGCAACTTTTGCGGTGGCGCCGGCGTCTTAAAATAACAGAATCAGGTTAAAAGATTCAGGGGTTAAAAACGGACCCCCCTGAATCATGAAATGTCCAGACAGATCATGCAAGCCTGTACCCTCAGGCATATAATTGCTGAATGGAGGTAGTAATGAAAATTTTAAAGTCAACTATTTACTTTTTTACAGTTTTTGCGGCACTTCTTGTCATCCCATCGGTCCTGTTTGCCGAATCGGAAGAAAAGATAGAGAAAGTACACCCGCTCAGCAGAGATGGAAAGGTATATTTGGAAAATGAGGCCGGTGATATTACCGTCAAAAGCTGGCAAAAAGCTGAAATAAAAATCCTTGCCCGTAAAGTGGCCCGGGACAAGGAGCTGCTTGACAACGCAACTGTCGAAATCAACCAGGCCGATGGCAATATCAGAATAATTACCAGGCACAAAAATTCCCTGGATTTTTCTCAATCCACCGATGTAATTGTTTATTATGATCTTTTTGTGCCGGACAAGGCACAACTGAGGGTGAAGTCCATAAGCGGAATGGTCCAAACCTGGGAAATCGGCGGGCGTACCGACATTGAGACCGTCACGGGGAAAATAACAGTAGTAAAAAACGGACAACGTGTTAAGTGTAAAACCATAAGTGGTGAAATCTATCTCGAGGAAATAACCGGAAATGTCGCATTGGAATCAACCTCCGGAAAAATCATCGTGGATGACCTCAGGGGCTCGATTGAAGCGACTAACGTGAGCGGCGATATCAGCGTAAAAGGGTCCTTTTTTGCGGATGAAATCACTATGGAAACAATCAAAGGAAACATGGAAGTTCAAGGAGAGTTAAGTCCCGGGGGAATTTATGAGTTTAATACAATCAGCGGCAGGATCGAGCTTGTCCTGCCGCCGGCATCCGAATTCGAACTCCGGTCAAACACAATAAACGGTAACATACAATCCGACTTCGAACTGAGTGATTATGCGGTCTATACGCGTAATAAACTGCAGGGTGTTGTTGGGAAAGGCGGTTCCAGCCTTAGGATGTCTTCCGTCAGTGGGGATATATTAATAGACAAAGGCATATGATAATGAGAGCAAAACCATTAAACAAAAGGATTTTGAATCATGCGTGACATAAAGATTCGTTTTTTTGCAGTGATGTTATGTTCAGCAATGCTGATCATATCCGGATGTATGGCGTCCACCACAACGCTCAACCCGGAAGATGAAGTTCATTATGACGCCAGTTATGACTTTTCAGATAAAAAACAGATTGTGGACAGCCTGGTGAATCCGCTACTCGAAGCGTCGCATCTATTCCCCAGACAGGTAAAACCAATTCTGATCGTTTATCCGGTTGTCAATGAAACCTCGGAACACATCAGTACCGATGCAATCACGGATGAAATCAGAATGAAGCTCATCAATTCCGGAAGAATTCGCTTTATCAATGAACACCAGCGAGAGAATATAATGAGAGAGACCCGTTACCAGAATCAGGGGTTTGTCGACCCGTCATCGCGGGTCGAGCAGGGCCGCCAGCTTGGCGCGGACTATATTCTCAGCGGTACCCTCAGGTCCATTAAAAAGAAACAGCCGAAACAGTGGCGTCTTTATGCCAAAGAACGGATTTATTACAGTCTTGATCTCACCATGACGGATCTGAAAACAGGTGAAATTGTCTATGCGGATCAGGCGGAACTCGCCAGGGAAGCCTCAAAGCCCATCATCGGCTGGTAGCGAATAATGGCGATTCTGAGAGCCATTGCGGCAATATGCATCCTATTTTCCGTCGGCTGCGCGCGCATTCCTCTGGAGAGAGCCAGGTCCGAGTTCTATTCCGGTAGACTGGATCGGTCGGATCTTGTTCTGGAGGAGTGTAAAGCGGTGTCGAAAAGGGATCGTCTTCTGTGTTACATGGAAGGAGGCATTTCCCTCTATGACATGGAAGCATATGAAGAAAGCGCCGACGTATTGCTGAAAGCCTCGAAACTGATCGAGAAACAGGACCTTGTAAGCATAACAAACCAGTCCACTGCTGTACTGATAAACGACAAGACAATGGTCTATAAGGGGGAATACAGCGAAAGGCTCTGGGTCCATACCTTTCTGATAATGAGTTTTTTATTGCAGCATAACTATGAAAGCGCCCTGGTGGAAGCCAAACAGGCCCTTGAATTGTATGACAGATATCCAGATGCTCTGGAGGATGACTATTTCACACGGGCCCTCATCGCGCTCTGCTATGAAAACATGAATCTCCCGGATGACGCACGTATCGAATACGACAAACTCGCGGCGGCCATGCGTGAAGAGAATTGCATGCCTGGTCCCATCACACCGGGAAAAGGCGAACTGGTTCTATTTATCGGACAGGGCGGCATTCCCACGAAAATGTCCATCGATACCATATTGCCCCCTTCCATCCGGATTTCCATCCCGCGATATACGGAATCCTACCCGCCTTTTCCGGTAACCATCCGCTCATACAACGGGACGCTTCATCCAATACAGATCGCAACGGATATGGGGGACGTCGCCCAAAGATCGTTAAACGAGCGGGCAGCAAAATTCCTTACCCGGCAGACGTTGCGAGCCGGTCTGAAAGAGTTCATCGCCCAACAGGTCAGTGAAAAATATGAATTCGCCGAGCCGGTGATCAGGGCCCTGTTTTTTCTTTCCGAAGAAGCCGACACCAGATCCTGGGAAACCCTGCCCGGCAGTCTGACGCTTGTTCGGGTGACATTGGATTCGGGTATTCATAACCTGGAGATATCTTCGGAATATTCGGGAACTGTTTATCTTAACGAAATCGATATCCCGGAGGGCAAAAGATTGTATCGATCATTTCGGTTCTGATCGGCTTTTAACTTGTTTCGGAGAATTGCGATATGTGTACAGCCGCGGAAGTCCTTACGGAAACGCTGAAAAAATCGGGGGTGAAATTTGTTTTCGGCATCCCAAGCATTCACAATATCCCCGTTTATGACGCCCTTTATAAAGAACCGGCCATTCGACACATCCAGTGCCGCCAGGAAACGACGGCCTGTCATATGGCTGATGGATTCGCCCGGGCCATGTGGTGTGGTAACCAGACGGATGGCGTACCGGGAGTCATATTGGCGTCAACCGGTCCCGGGACGGGCTACCTGGTCCCCGCGGTTCATGAAGCATTTGGCAGCAGTTCTCCCCTTCTCATCATTACGACCAACGTTCCGGCTGCAACTATCGGGCAGAACACCGGCGCCCTCCATGAATTTGTGGATCAGGATGCCGTTTTCAAAAATATTACGAAAAGAACCGTATGTGTAAAAAGTGCTGACGAGATCGAAACCGATACCGTCAGCGCTCTTGAATCGGCAATCTCCGGTCGGCCAGGACCGGTGTATCTTGAAATACCGACCGATATCCTGAGCAGCCCTTCTCGTGTTGAAAGTAAGCGGCCTGCAGTTTCCCCTATGGAAAATCGGGTCATGAACGATATCGATAACGCGGTCACACTCCTTGAAAAGGCGAAAAAGCCGCTCATAATCGCGGGAAATGCCGCTTTGAGGGCGGGCTTGTCGAAAGAGATCCGTACCCTTGCAAAAGCATTGTATTCTCCGGTCATCACGACATCCCAAAGCAAAGGCATCATAGAGGAAAACAGTGTACTCTCTTTTGGCAATGCGGCTCAAAAAGGAATCATTCAGGAAATTGCCGGCTCGAGCGATCTGGCAATCGCTATCGGCACCAGGCTGCGGGAAGCAGATGGAAAGAGAAGAGGATTGAATCTCCCGAAACTAATACATATAGACTGGGACGATACCTGGTTGAACAGAAATTTCCCCGCGGATGTTGCCTTGACCGGTGATATTCGATCCATCCTGTCTGAAATCACAGGGAAGATCAAACCTTATCAAATCGAGGATAAAAAGATATGGGTCGATCAACTCAACAAACAGAAAGAGGAAACGCTCAAACAAGTCAATACCACCAATGCAGAAATGCAATATGTCAATGCCATTCGCGATGCCATGCCCCGGGATGGTGTTCTTGTAACCGACAACACGCAATTGGGGTACTGGTGCGAATATTTTTATCCGTCCTATAGACCCGGGGGGATAATTGCCGCAAAGGGATCGTCACCAATCGGGTTCGCGTTTCCCGCGGCTGTTGGCGCCAAGATCGCACGACCGAAAGATAAGGTGATTGCGCTTATCGGCGATGGCGGTTTTCTATATTGTGCGCAGGAGCTTGCGACATGCGTGCGATACAATATCGGGTTCCCGTTGATTGTCGTAAATGACAACGCCTTTGGGGTCATTCGATATCTTCAGAAAAAGGCCTACAACAGAGATTTTGAATCGGATCTGACAAACCCCGATTTCATTGCGTTGGCAAAATCCTTCGGCATCGAGGGAGTACGCGTCACGGATCCCTCCCAACTGCATGAATCTCTTCAAAAGGCACTTCTTTCCGAAAAGATGTGCCTTATCGAAGTCCAAACCGTTTTTCCTGAGCCTGCATTTGCCAGGTATTAGTTCTCATACAAAAAGTTGTAAAACGCTATTCGAATTTGAAAGGTACTTTTACCCATGTCGCCACTATCTCTCCCTGTTTAATCCCGGGTCTGAACTGCCAGTACTTCAGTGTTGACATTGCACTTTCGTCAAAAACGCCAACCGGCTCTGACTCAACGACCTCCATTCTATCGGCTCTTCCATTAGTTCCGATCAGGCAGCGGACCACCACCTTACCGGTAAGCCCATCTTTTTTCGCCTTGGATGGAAATTTAATAGGCGTTTGCCGAATGAGCTTTGGTGGCTTGTCGACATCAGATGCATCATATTCAGCCGCGGAAATTGTTGTTGCGGTTACAGCAAAAATCAACCCCGACAGCAGCACTCCTGAAAGTGCAAGACAGTGGATCCTGAATTTTTTCCTTAAAGAAACAACAGATGCAATCGAATCGAATAATGCTTTCATAATACGGGTCTCCTTCTGAGTCTAAAGTTGTCAAACAAACTTTTGGCAGATAACTACCCGAAACATAAATAACTATATTTGAATCAAAAAATAGCGGTCATGAGCAAATCACGCATGAATCACACTCTTTGCCCGGCCCAATTGATTCGGAAATTGACCACCACGCACATTTGCGTTGCCCAAGGCTTTGGACACCGTACTTTTTGCCCGGTCCAATTGATTCGGGAACAGGTCGCCGGGCACGTTCGATTTACCTATTGCTTTGAACACCATGTATCGGGCACAATTCGTATTATCACCCTGACAATATTTCCTTTTGAACATCTTTGCCGTTGCGGGTGCACTTGCCATTCGATCGTTAAAAAAGGGACATCCTGCCAAACATTCGCAATCACTCATTTTCCATTCTCCTTTCGGTTTTTTGGGCCCGGTTCCCATTACTCCCGGCTTTCACCCATTCAAAATTACAGGTTTATTGAGCAATTCGAATGCCAACTACGATTTTGTAATACGATTTTTTTTAACTATTCTGAAATAAAGGACAATGTTGCCCATATGGTGTTGCGACATGCCCGATACCGGAATGACGGCCGTGACGCCCCGGGACACCGAAACAGGAGCAAAAACGAATTTCGCCCTGCCATTATCGCTATAAAATATTGTTATATTAATAAATTTTAATTGCGACACTTCCTTCGCCTGAAACGACCTAAATGTCACGGCATTTTGCCTTCAATAGGAGCTGGGACACATGAATCTGACAGGTCTCTTCGCGCGGAAACTTGAAGTGAAGTTACTGGCTATCCAATTCAGCCGGTAATGGCAAACCTGGCTATTTATCGTTAAGATATATCACCCCTGACAAACTGCTTCTATTCCTCTTTCTCTACAGGTATCAATTCGGAAGCCCTGAAGTCTCCCGGTACGCCCGGCGTGACGGAGTATTTTTTTTCAAAAGGCCTGTAGCCTTTCGCCTTGATCGAAAGCGTGTAGTCACCGGCGGGAAGTCCGTAAAATACGAAATCAAGTGGTTTTGTTTTACCGTTCTCGATAGTGACGGGTATGTCCGCCCTTTCAGATCTCCCGGCCGAAACAAGCATGTTTGCGCGGTATTTGCCGGGAGGAAACGGCCCATACAGTTTTCCGTTGTCATAATCGCTAAAATAGCTCATTGCCTCGACCTCGTCCCGGCCTTCGTGACGGAGCATGAACATGGCTTGTTGTCTGACACCGACAGACGGATATTTGTATTTAAATTGAATCTTTATGTGTCATCCGGGTTGATGAAGCGATGCGTTCTGTTTTTCATAAAACTCGTTGATGATCGCATTATAACGGGCCGGCACTTCTTTGCTGTAAATGATACTGGCATGGTCCTCATTGAACACATAATTCATTTTTGCCTCGGATTGAGGTCTGAAATCCTGGATACTTGACAAGGCGATTGTCCCATCGTTGTTTGAACGAAAGGGGTTACGGCTGCCTATAAATGATGTTATTGAATTGGTATCTGGATTGAAGGTTAATCAATTTCCAGAGCAGCAAATGCGCCATGCTGTCTATTCGAACGCCTGTCGGATAATAAAAGAAACAGGGTTGAAACCGTGTTCTGTCTATATGCGTCACGAAATACTTCCAGCCTTTGGGTGTACCGGTGGCACCGTGAATAAAAAGAATGGGAATTTTAGGAAATGAACGTCGAACACTTGTCCCGCCATAGTTTCAACGAAGGTGGATCGAACGTCCGGCACCCAACATTAAATTCGGATTTGCTTTTGCCGCATGAGCATGTTCCCTTTAATCAAACCATCATTTTTCCACCGGTTTCAGGATATGATTCAGCATGAACATCAAAATCTGCCCGTTAACCGTATCGGAGATATCTTCGATCATCTTGGTCTGGGCTCGGTTCGGGCTCATGAGAGCATCTTTTATCATAAAGACATTGTACCCTCTTTCGGCGGCCGTATGGTAAGTTGCCAGGACACATCCCGTCGCGGACAGACCGCATAGGAACAAGGTGTTACACCCTTTTTCTTTGAGCACTTTATCGAGATCGGTATTCCTGAACGCACTCGCGAAGTTTTTGACGATTTTCGGGTCGTCTTCCGTAATATTTAATGTTGACGGAAACTTAAACGCCTCTGAATCCTCTGCGGGGCCCGACAATGGCTCCGTATGGTATATAGGAATAACAGGGAATCCTTTCTGTCGAAACACTCTGATGCATCCGCTAATCATGCGCAGCGCAATCTGTTGATCCTCTTCGGACATTAAGGGCAGATACCCGTTTTGGACGTCCATCACCAGCAGGGCAGGCCTGACCTGGTCGTTTCCCAGATCCCGGGCTCTCGATTTTTCAATCAGAACAGTTTGCGCAATTATGACCATTGACAATAGAATAAAAAACCTTTTCATGTTTCCTCCCTGATCTGATTGAACAGCCGGATGTTCCTATCGATTAATTCCATATGAAAACCGACATGGCTGTTAAAATGCTTTAGGGCTTCTTCGAGATTAAATTCCTTGCCGTCACCGAACGAAAATGCATACCTGGACCAGTCAGATTCAACGATGCTCTTGAGATGAGATGCCATGAAACGCCTAACTGTCTTAATCGTATCTATGGCTTCAGAGAGCTCGGTAATTTGATAATTCAATAATGATGTCCACGTGCCGTCAAATGATAGAACAATGGTTCCGGGAGAAACGATGCCCCAACGATACCTGTGAAAATTCGCGATATCGAAATCGACGCAGTGAACGATTTGCTCGACAATAGACCATGAATCGCTGAAAGGTCTGAAAAGGAGGAGCTCTTCTTCAAGACGAAGGGTGTCATCGAATGCATTTGCATGACACTGGAACTCTTCGATGAGAGCCAATTTTCTCTCAACCATTTTTAAGTCCTCTAATTCATAAAATCCGATCGGTCAATCTTCCGATGCGAGTTTCATCATGGCGGCTTCCTCCATTCGGCAGAGCCGCCAGTCACTCAGGATTTCCGCGCCGAGTGATTCATAAAACTGCTTCGCGCGCTCATTCCATTCCAAAACTAACCATTCGGATCTTCGGCACCCTCTTTTACGGGCAGTGCGCATGATCTCGACGAGGAGTGCCCTGCCCATACCTTTTCCCCTGGCGGAGGGTTCGACATATACATCCTCGATGTATATACCCGGCCGACCTTGAAAAGTAGAGAAGTTGTGAAAGAAAAGTGCATAACCACGGATCTCTTTATCGAGATATCCTACCAGCAACTCCGCGAGCGAATTCTGATTGAAGAGATGATGTTCCAGCAGCGTTTCCGTCACCCGGAACTCATCAAGGAGTTTTTCGAACTCGGCAAGCCCCCTCATCAGCGCCACTACCCGGGGAAGATCCTCTCGTGTGGCTTTTGCAATTCGTATTGTCAAATCTCAGGTTGTCCTTATCTTTTATGTAATTGATTTCATAGCCTCTTCGAATGTATCCAGAAAACTTTTGATATCATCATCTCCGATGATCAACGGCGGATCGATTCGAAATGCCGTCCGCCTGTTGCCGACGATATAACCGTTGCGAATCAACGCATCATGCAGTGTTTCCGTTGTCTGTTCGTTGATCAGATCGATTGCGATCATCAATCCCCTTCCACGGACATCAGGCATTATTTCCGGGTCTATCAGTGACTGGAGCTGATCGAGGAGCAGCCGCCCTTTGCGTTCGGCCTCCGGGATCAAATTCCGCTCGGTGATAATCTCAATCACTTCGCGAACAACCGCGGCCCCCAAGGGATCATTCATGTGTGATTGACCATACTTGAATGGCTTTTTATCAAGCTCGGTCATGACAGAATCCCGAATAGCGGCCACACTAACGGGATACCCGTTCCCGATTGATTTTCCGATGGCAACCATATCGGGTTCGATATCGTAATGCTGGTACCCGAACCACCGGCCGGTCCGGCCGGTTCCCGTCGTCACTTCGTTGGCAATCACTTTTCCGCCCTGGCTTTTGACCCTTTTTACGAGATTCCTTATCAACGTTTTTGGCGGGAAACGCACAAACCCCGAAGAACTTCCCGGTTCGAAAACAAAGTCGGAGATATCCTTCGGCCCCCCCCCCCCCCCCCCCCCCCCCCCCCCCCCCCCCCCCCCCCCCCCCCCCCCCCCCCCCCCCCCCCCCCCCCCCCCCCCCCCCCCCCCCCCCCCCCCCCCCCCCCCCCCCCCCCCCCCCCCCCCCCCCCCCCCCCCCCCCCCCCCCCCCCCCCCCCCCCCCCCCCCCCCCCCCCCCCCCCCCCCCCCCCCCCCCCCCCCCCCCCCCCCCCCCCCCCCCCCCCCCCCCCCCCCCCCCCCCCCCCCCCCCCCCCCCCCCCCCCCCCCCCCCCCCCCCCCCCCCCCCCCCCCCCCCCCCCCCCCCCCCCCCCCCCCCCCCCCCCCCCCCCCCCCCCCCCCCCCCCCCCCCCCCCCCCCACCCCCCCCCCCACCCACCCCCCCCCCCCCCCCCCCCCCCCCCCCCCCCCCCCCCCCCACCCCCCCCCCCCCCCCCCCCCCCCCCCCCCCCCCCCCCCCCCCCCCCCCCCCCCCCCCCCCCCCCCCCCCCCCCCCCCCCCCCCCCCCCCCCCCCCCCCCCCCCACCCCCCCCCCCACCCCCCCCCCCCCCCCCCCCCCCCCCCCCCCCACCCCCCACCCCCCCCCCCCCCCCCCCCCCCCCCCCCCCCCCCCCCCCCCCCCCCCCCCCCCCCCCCCCCCCCACCCCCCCCCCCCCCCCCCCCCCCCCCCACCCCCCACCCCCCCCCCCCCACCCCCCCCCCCCCCCCCCCCCCACCCCCCCCCCCCCCCCCCCCCCCCCCCCCCCCCCCCCCCCCCCCCCCCCCCCCCCCCCCCCCCCACCCCCCCCCACCCCCCCCCCCCCCCCCCCCCCCCCCCCCCCCCCCCCCACCCCCACCCCCCCCCCCCCCCCCCCCCCCCCCCCCCCACCCCCCCCCCCCCCCCCCCCCCCCCCCCCCCCCCCCCCCCCCCCCCCCCCCCACCCCCCCCCCCCCCCCCCCCCCCCCCCCCCCCCCACCCCCCCCCCCCCCCCCCCCACCCCCCCCCCCCCACCCACCCCCCCCCCCCCCCCCCCCCCCCCCCCCCCCCCCCCCCCCCCC
This sequence comes from Desulfobacterales bacterium, assembly GCA_963677545.2. GTDB lineage: Bacteria > Desulfobacterota > Desulfobacteria > Desulfobacterales > JAFDDL01 > JBECKW01. The sequence goes on from CAXXKH010000031.1 coordinate 27,558, forward strand.
CCCCCCCCCTCCCCCCCCCCCCCCCCCCCCCCCCCCCCCCCCCCCCCCCCCCCCCCCACCCCCCCCCCCCCCCCCCCCCCCCCCCCCCCCCCCCCCCCCCCCCCCCCCCCCCCCCCCCCCCCCCCCCCCCCCCCCCCCCCCCCCCCCCCCCCCCCCCCCCCCCCCCCCCCCCCCCCCCCCCCCCCCCCCCCCCCCCCCCCCCCCCCCCCCCCCCCCCCCCCCCCCCCCCCCCCCCCCCCCCCCCCCCCCCCCCCCCCCCCCCCCCCCCCCCCCCCCCCCCCCCCCCCCCCCCCCCCCCCCCCCCCCCCCCCCCCCCCCCCCCCCCCCCCCCCCCCCCCCCCCCCCCCCCCCCCCCCCCCCCCCCCCCCCCCCCCCCCCCCCCCCCCCCCCCCCCCCCCCCCCCCCCCCCCCCCCCCCCCCCCCCCCCCCCCCCCCCCCCCCCCCCCCCCCCCCCCCCCCCCCCCCCTTAAGGCTCGGGCACTCATAATCGCAGTCGTCGCGGTTCTTACATGTCATGCACGCCTCCCAGTTGAAGAGGTACCAGCCATGTGAACGATCGCTTACCGAGCTGTAGGCGCCCAGATAAGAGTCGTGAAGCGTCATGGACAGTGTCCTGCTCGTCAGGTGTTTTGCGATCTGGCGCGATATTTCGACCCCTTCACTCCCCGAACAGAGAAACACGCATTTGCCGGATCCGAACCCGGTTATTTCCAGCACGGCGGTCGCGGACCGGTCAAGAATCTCGTTGGAGTAGCAAAACCCCGTGTGCATAAGCCGGTCAATTTGCGAGGTAATGACTCGATTGATGCGCTCGTTCTTGTGTCCCAGGGCCGTGCACCAGGTCCCCGATTCGAGGTCAATGTAGCGGTTTCCCCTGTCGTCGATCACGTATAGCCCCTCGCTATCGACAACGTTGGGTATCTTCAGATCATGCCCCATGCAGTCACAAGACCTCCGGCAAAGCCGGAGGCTTGAAAATGTGAACCGCTCAAAGCGGTTGTAAAAAGGGCCACCTCAAAGGTGGCGGGTTATCTACTTAAACAAGTTGAGTTGATCTAACCGGCGGTCTTCGGCCTCTTGAGTTCTTATGTATTCCCTAACCGTGGCTTCGTCTCTACCCACTGTGGAAACATGATAGCCTCTGGCCCAAAAATGCTCACCGGTAAAATTTCTCCGATGCCCCAGAAAATTGCGCGCTATATGTATCGCGCTTTTCCCTTTGATGTATCCAACAACCTGGGCGACAGAGTATTTTGGAGGTATTGATATCAGCATGTGTACATGGTCCGGCATCATATGCCCTTCCAGAACTTCGCACTCTCTGTTCCTTGCCAGGTTCCTGAACACCTCTCCGAGGTGTTTTCGTAACTGGTCATACAGGGTTTTCCTCCGGTATTTTGGAATCCATACAACATGGTATTTGCATTCCCATCTGCTGTGTTTTAAACTTGAAACGTCGTTCATGAAAGCCTCTCCTTTGTGAATTTTGAGCGGTTCACGCTGGAGGGGCTTTCATTTGTTCCCGTAAATGTCAAACTCTGGTGAGTCCCCCGGCATAGCCGGGGGTTTACCTAAATGAAATTATAAATGTAATCCATGTTTTCTCCACTTCTTCAGGTTCCTATGCGCCGCTGAAAACTTAAAACAAATCTCTCCGTCCCCATCCCGCTTGTCATCAGACGCTCCTTTTTGTTCTGAAGCAACTTCTGTGTCCAGTCGGTAGGTCCACCATCGACGAGGAACAGCTCTTCTCCCTCATCGGTCGTGGCAAACAGATTGAAGCGCATGCCGCTATAATACCCACCCTCGCCCACTGGTTTCAATTCAGTCTCGATGAGGAGTTCCGGATGAATATTCGATATTTCTTCCCTGATTCCGCCATCGATTACCTGGAGCATCCTTTCCGAAAAGGCAATCAGCAACACACGGACAGCTTTTGTTTTATACCCTATCCCGGCTGCCGCGGCAATAAGCCTCAGATAGTAAGGGACTGGAGTTCGCTCAACGTCAACTTCGAAGCCAGTACTTCTATCAATCCCGGAATCCCCGCCTTTCGGATAATGCGTTGTATGATGTTGCTCTTGCTCCGCTCCACGATTTTGTCCTTTATGTATTTCGAATTCTGATATTGCAGTATATTAAGAAGTGAAAACCGCCGACAAATTATGGCGAACGGGACGGACAATCGATACTATATTCTCCGTGTACAATGCAAGACATGATTTCTAAGTAGAAGAGTTCGGCTTGATTCGAGAAAAAGAGGACGAACGGTTCGGATTCTATATCTCCGGATTTAATCTCTAGGCAATCGTTATCTCTTTTTCCAGATAAACGTCCTGAACCGCTTTAAGCAGAGCGATACCTTCAACCATGGGCTTTTGGAATGCTTTCCTTCCTAATATCAAACCCATTCCACCCGCGCGTTTATTGATAACAGCGGTCCTGACCGCCTGCTGCAAATCGTTCTCTCCGCTTCCCCCGCCGGAATTGATGAGACCCATTCGTCCCATGTAACAGTTCACCAACTGGTACCTTGTGAGGTCAATCGGGTGATCGGTTGTTAGCCGTTCGTATACGCCGGGATGCGTTTTGCCGAAATCGATGGCCGTGAAACCGCCATTGCATGTCGGCTGCTTTTGCTTGATAATATCCGCCTCGATGGTGACGCCGAGATGATTGGCCTGGCTCGTCAGGTCCGAAGCCTCATGATAATCCACCCCGTCCTTTTTAAAGGCACTGTTCCGCAAATAGCACCAGAGAACCGTGAACATACCCAGTTCATGGGCCCGTTCGAATGCCTGGCTCACTTCCTCGATCTGCCGATAGGATTCCGTCGAACCGAAATAGATGGTTGCCCCCACTCCGGCGGCTCCCATGTTGAACGCCTGTTCCACGGAAGCAAACATACGCTGGTCAAATTTGGCGGGATAGGTCAGCAATTCGTTGTGATTCAGTTTCACGAGAAAAGGAATTTTATGGGCATATTTTCTCGACACGGCGCCCAGCACACCCAACGTGGACGCCACCGCATTGCATCCGCCTTCAATGGCCAGTTTGATGATATTTTCAGGATCAAAGTAGACGGGATTCGGAGCAAATGAGGCACCGGCCGAATGTTCGATGCCCTGATCGACGGGCAGAATCGAAAGATAGCCCGTACCGGCAAGCCGGCCATGATCAAACATCGATTGCAGGTTCCTGAGCACATTGATAGGCCTATCGCTATGGACCATGGTTTTATCGATAAAATCGGGGCCGGGAAGGTACAGATCTTCTTTTTTAACCGTGTGGCATGTATGCGCCAGCAGTGACTCCGCCTCTTTACCGAGTAACACCTTTATTTTTTTAGACATGACATACCGTCCTTATCTCTTGTTTTTTATATTTTATCCAGCTTTTCTATTGAATTCTCCATGAGGATTGGTTTTTTGTCAAAGTATTTCTTTTGGGGACGGTGTATAGCCGATGTACATCCTTGACCTGTCAAAGTATACTTTCCATCTGATCAGCTTTTTTCTGTCCATTTTTGTTGCCTATATAATAGTGTTCCAACTACGTTCACCAAATTAGGGGAAAGAGGCGCCAGCGTGTTTTTTTTGAATATGCATCATAGCCTGACAACTCCGTACGTAGAGTCGCGTCCTCGAGAACGGTTCGTATTGTCATCAATAAACCGAAAACAACACCAACCGCTACAGCCGGGAATGAACCTAGCAGCACCGGAGAAGCAACATTGAACATGATGGAACCCGTATATCCGGGATGCCGAACCCATTTGTAAGGGCCGTTGCTTACTACAAAATGCCCACGATCCGACTGTATACGGACATAACTCGAAAAAAAGCGGTTTACGCGCATTGCCCAGACAGTGAGTGCATTTCCAATCATCATCACACAAAATGCCAGGATTTTCGACGTCATACCAAATCCATGCGACCAGCTAAAGCGATGATCAAGTCCGGCCAGAACAACAGACAAGAGGGGCAATACCATCGCTAAAATCGGAACAATAATTTTATCCCATGCTTTGGCTTTATGGGAAGCGCCCATCCGTTCATGGACCAATTCAGGTGATGAACGGAAAACCAACCCCGTCAATGTTATTAACACCAAGAAATAGGAAACCATAAAAACCCAGCCGGATACCCAGAGAATGGTTCCGGCTGCACCAAAAAGGCAGAGTGCGACCAGTATTGTAATACAGCAAAGCCGTCCAACCGTTTTTTTAACAGTTGACCGTTTTGCATCTCCATCTATTTTCGTTTCATTTTGCATTTTAAAGAAATATATACAAAAAGAATGGCTTTAAAATGCATGGGTACCCTTATGGGCGGCTCCATGTCTCCAAGCCTAAAAATAAACCATTTTTAATCATTCGGTAAAGGTGGTAATCCATCAAGGATCATAGGTTTATAAATCTGGTTACCTTTTCGGTCCAAAAATTCTCTTTGAATCTCTCGCCTAAGCTCTTCTTTTTCAAATAAATCAACCATTGTCATAGCAAGTGCTTTGGAAGCATACAGCATGCCTTTATGACCGATCGACATTCCTCCACAAGCGACAACCGCCCAGGAATGCCACGGTACATTGTTCGGCGCAGTTGTGACTAGTAGTGATATTTCCGGAACCACCCAACTAACATCACCTACGTCAGTAGATATACTCTGCGGCGTTTCATTTGCCTTTTCCATAGGTTTAGGACTCCCCATCAAACCATCAGGTTTTAATCCCATAGCAGTTTGGATATTTTTGGAAAATTCCACCTCTTCGGGTGTATATTGAATTGATCCTAATAATTCGAGGTTCTCCTGCAAGGCTGAGGCACCAGTTCGGTTTGGCAATATTTCGTATACACCGCTATTTAGTTGGGTTGATGAATCAACATCAGCTATAAGAGCTGCACCTTGAACGATTTTTTTAACACGCTTATAAACATCACCGATCCCTTCCCTTTTAGAATCCCTTATCCATAACCATACGCTGGATTCGTCAGGAACAACATTAGGTACACTGCCAGTTTTCTGGAACACATAATGCATCCTTACTGATGGAAGTACATGTTCTCGCAATAAATTTATTCCATGAGAAAAAGCTTCCAAAGCATCAAGTGCGCTACGACCGTTCCATGGATCCATTGCTGCATGGGCTGTTTTGCCATGAAAATTTATGGTTATATCCATTACAGCTATAGAGCTTTGAGTCTTTGCCATAATTTCATAAAAAGGGTGCCAGTCTAAACAAACATCAAGATCATCAAATAATCCAGCACGTGCCATATATACCTTACCCCCTATGGTTTCTTCAGCCGGAGTCCCATAGAAACGTACCGCTCCATTAAGCTTTCCCTGTTTAATTAGTTCTTTAACAGCCAATGCAGCGCCAAGACCTCCCACACCTAAAAGATTATGACCGCATCCATGCCCTGGTGCTCCTTCTGTAAGAGGCTCTTTTTCACACTTTACCGTTTGAGAAAGACCCGGAAGAGCATCATATTCACCAAGAACACCAATAACAGGTTTTCCAGATCCATAAGTAGCAATGAAAGCTGTTGGCATACCAGCAACACTTCTTTTTACTGTGAATCCTTGGGCTTCTAAATAATCAGCCAATACGCTGGAAGATTTGTATTCCTTTAACCCAGTCTCTGCGAACCCCCAGATCGTATTGCTAAGTTCTATAAGTTCCTTCTGATGGGCATCTACTGAACGGATTACAGAGTTTTTTTTTGCTGATAAGTTTTGCTGAGAGTAGCTCGATAAAGGGGTTACCCAAAATACCATTACCATAAAAACAATATATTTTTTATGCATAATATTTTTTCTCCGACCCTATAATTTGGTTCAGATTTAAGAAAGGCTACGAGAAACGATCATTTTTTTAATCTTGAAAAATAATAACTTAGGGGATTCTCTAAGTCAAAATCTTATAGGGTTGTCTTTAAGCTTTCTTTCGAATTTTATCAATATACGAAAATATACTGTAATTGAGTTTCATATGCTACTGGTTTCGGTTCATACAAGCATACAACGCCGAATTAAGTTGTGGGCAGGGTGAATGGCAGAAAAGCCAACCAAAGGCTGGCGATAAATTGCAAAATCGTATATTAAAAAGGCCGCCCGACGCTGCCCGTCAATCTTGAATGACTTGTTGGTTGCTGTTTTTTACTACTTTTAGAAGGGCATCGTTAACTAATGTGTTTAGGCTTTTGCCGGTTTTACGTGCCTGGACAACAAGTGTTTTATGAAGTTCTGGTCCAACACGGACTAGAAACTTGCCGGAATAAGGTTTGTCAGGTTCTTCACCACGTTCTTTACAAAAAGCCAAATAGTCTTCTACAGAATCTACAAATGCAGTCCGCAATTCATCAACTGTTTCACCTTCAAAGGTTATTACGTCCCTTAAATTTATGACTTCACCATGAAAAATGTTGGCCTCATCATCAAATTCGACTTTTGCGAAATATCCTTTATATTCCATCATGGTCTTACTCCCGCTTCTTGTAAAAACCTTCTTACAGATTTGACGGCTCCCTTGTTTGTCACTCTTTCTGGGTGTGGCCGATGAAAAACAGCACGCACTTCATTTAGGGCGACTCGGACACGGGAGCCCCTGCCCTCAGAAATTTCGGCACCGAGAGCAACAAAGAGTGCCTCAATATTAACCCAAGAAATATCTGAACGTTCCGGCTTTTCAAATATTTTATCAAGGGTTTGCCGTTGCTTTTTATTCATAATGTTATGATATCACATAATGGTACTATGTCAAGGGCAGATTTTAGCAACCAACGCTACGCTTCACAGGCCACAAAAGGAATGCAGACTATTTACGAAGAGCGTTTAATGATGAAGCCGTTATTGCCAAGACTGCCCGCCTTTTGTGGTCCTTTGTGTAAGCGGTTGTTGGACGAAGCCGCTACGCGGCGGAAAAAAATCTCATAACAGTGTATACCTCTCTGGATTGCCCAATCCCGGGCGTCATAAATCAAAAGGAGGTATACCATGAAAAAATCTGAACAGAACCGATTTGACAAGCTTTATCAACGACATTTACGTTCTCTCAAACTCCAGGGCAAAAGTCAAAAGACAATTGAGGCTTATTCGCGCGCCGTCCGCCGGATCAGTGAACATTTTGATTGTTGTCCGGACAAATTGTCCTTGGAACAACGAGAACAATATTTTTCCGATTTGGTGAAATCCCACTCCTGGAGTACCGTCAAGATTGATCGTGTCGGGTTGCAGTTTTTCTGGAAACATGTCCTCAAAAAAGATTGGCAGTGGCTTAATATCGTCAAGGCCCCAAAAGTGCGCTCATTGCCAGATATCCTCACCGTTGCCGAAGTTGAAAAATTGATCGGCGCGACACGCAACCTGCGATACCGGGTATTTCTGCTGACAACCTATTCCATGGGCTTACGCCTGGCGGAAGCCCTCTCCTTGCAAGTAGGCGATATCGACGCTCAGCGTAAACAGGTTCATATCCGGCGTGGCAAGGGACACAAAGATCGTTTCGTCCCATTGCCGGATCTGACCTGTGAGGCACTACGCGCCTTATGGTGGAAACATCGCAACCGTTGTTGGTTATTCCCCAATGCCGTGGGTTCGCCCGAGCGCATCCAAAAGGCCACCACCCATATGGATCGCGGCGGTACTCAAGCCGCAATGAAAGCCGTGGTTGACGAGTGTGGCATAAAAAAAAAGTCTCTATTCACTCCCTGAGGCACTCATTTGCAACTCATCTGTTGGAAAAAGGCTTAGACCTCCGTTATATCCAGTCAATCCTCGGCCACAGCAGTCCCGAAACCACCGCTCGCTACACTCAACTGACTGATACCGTCAAACAGAATGCCGCTAAAGTCATTAACGAATTGATCGATACACTCCACGTCGATTTAAGGAGGAAATAATCATGCAGCTTGCCTCTATAATCGATGAATACCACGATGCCTTTATCGCGAAATACAGTCCCCGGCTTCTACCGGGGCATTTCCGCGCAATCAATGCAATCCGCAGATGTCGAACACAGGAGGCCGAACAATTACTATTACAATGCAAGGACTGCGGTCTTGCCGCACTGCGGCCTTGTTCCTGTGGACATCGAAGCTGCCCGCAATGCCAGAACCATGAAACTTCACTCTGGCTGGACCGACAGCAAACCAAGTTGTTGCCGGTTGAGTACTTCATGGCAACCTTTACACTCCCCTACGAGCTAAGGCTCCTGGCATGGGATCACCAAACCCTCGTTTACAACTCCCTTTTTGCGTGTGCTTCCGGCACGCTGAAGGACTTTGGGCTTAATCCCAAAAATCTTGGCGCAAGCATCGGCATGACCGCAGTCCTGCATACTCATACCCGTCGCCTGGATTATCACCCGCATGTTCATGTCGTGGTGCCGGGCGGCGGTGTAAACAAGACCAGGAAACAATGGAAGAAGAAAAAAAGCAAGTATCTCTTCAACGAGTTCGCTCTGGCCAGAGTGTTTCGTGCCCGTTTCCTGGAGATGTTAACCCAAGCAGGCCTTTCTTTGCCCGATTCGGTGCCTCAAAAGTGGGTTGCCCACTGTACTCACATCGGAAAAGGGCTGCCCGCTCTGAAATATTTATCGCGGTACCTATACCGAGGCGTCATCAGTGAAAGAAATATCGTCTCGAACCAAAACGGTGACATCACATTTAAATACACCGAAAGCCGTACCGGTAAAACCCGTTACCGAACTGCCAAAGGAGAAGACTTCCTTTGGCTCGTTTTGCAGCATGTTTTGCCAAAAGGGTTTCGTCGGGTCAGGGACTATGGTTTTCTCCACGGTAATGCCAAAAAGCTACTGAAACTCGTTCAATTGGTTTTGCATGTTATGATTCAAGCCCGAGATGCACGTCCCCGGCCGGTCTTTAAGTGCCCGGCATGTCAGGCGCCCATGCGAATACTGGGTGTCAGTTCGAAGATACGATCGCCAGGGTAGCATACCAAACGGCAATGGCTCGCTGTAAATATAAGCACAGGAGGAACTGAAAAACGCCATGACATAAAAGGCCTGCGCAAAGCCTCTCTGAAGGCTTAATGATCCTGCTCGCCCTTAGAAATTCTCTCCCCCATGTTGGGGGTACACCTGCCTCCCGTCAAAAAAGATATTTTCTTATATAAAGGTCACTACTCAAATCCCGACGGGCTTGTCCAACCCAGGATAAGATCGTGGATCGCTCCGCTCTCACGATCTATCCTTATTCGTTGGACGAAGCCGCTACGCGGCGGAAAAAAATCTCATAACAGTGTATACCTCTCTGGATTGCCCAATCCCGGGCGTCATAAATCAAAAGGAGGTATACCATGAAAAAATCTGAACAGAACCGATTTGACAAGCTTTATCAACGACATTTACGTTCTCTCAAACTCCAGGGCAAAAGTCAAAAGACAATTGAGGCTTATTCGCGCGCCGTCCGCCGGATCAGTGAACATTTTGATTGTTGTCCGGACAAATTGTCCTTGGAACAACGAGAACAATATTTTTCCGATTTGGTGAAATCCCACTCCTGGAGTACCGTCAAGATTGATCGTGTCGGGTTGCAGTTTTTCTGGAAACATGTCCTCAAAAAAGATTGGCAGTGGCTTAATATCGTCAAGGCCCCAAAAGTGCGCTCATTGCCGGATATCCTCACCGTTGCCGAAGTTGAAAAATTGATCGGCGCGACACGCAACCTGCGATACCGGGTATTTCTGCTGACAACCTATTCCATGGGCTTACGCCTGGCGGAAGCCCTCTCCTTGCAAGTAGGCGATATCGACGCTCAGCGTAAACAGGTTCATATCCGGCGTGGCAAGGGACACAAAGATCGTTTCGTCCCATTGCCGGATCTGACCTGTGAGGCACTACGCGCCTTATGGTGGAAACATCGCAACCGTTGTTGGTTATTCCCCAATGCCGTGGGTTCGCCCGAGCGCATCCAAAAGGCCACCACCCATATGGATCGCGGCGGTACTCAAGCCGCAATGAAAGCCGTGGTTGACGAGTGTGGCATAAAAAAAAAGTCTCTATTCACTCCCTGAGGCACTCATTTGCAACTCATCTGTTGGAAAAAGGCTTAGACCTCCGTTATATCCAGTCAATCCTCGGCCACAGCAGTCCCGAAACCACCGCTCGCTACACTCAACTGACTGATACCGTCAAACAGAATGCCGCTAAAGTCATTAACGAATTGATCGATACACTCCACGTCGATTTAAGGAGGAAATAATCATGCAGCTTGCCTCTATAATCGATGAATACCACGATGCCTTTATCGCGAAATACGGTCCCCGGCTTCTACCGGGGCATTTCCGCGCAATCAATGCAATCCGCAGATGTCGAACACAGGAGGCCGAACAATTACTATTACAATGCAAGGACTGCGGTCTTGCCGCACTGCGGCCTTGTTCCTGTGGACATCGAAGCTGCCCGCAATGCCAGAACCATGAAACTTCACTCTGGCTGGACCGACAGCAAACCAAGTTGTTGCCGGTTGAGTACTTCATGGCAACCTTTACACTCCCCTACGAGCTAAGGCTCCTGGCATGGGATCACCAAACCCTCGTTTACAACTCCCTTTTTGCGTGTGCTTCCGGCACGCTGAAGGACTTTGGGCTTAATCCCAAAAATCTTGGCGCAAGCATCGGCATGACCGCAGTCCTGCATACTCATACCCGTCGCCTGGATTATCACCCGCATGTTCATGTCGTGGTGCCGGGCGGCGGTGTAAACAAGACCAGGAAACAATGGAAGAAGAAAAAAAGCAAGTATCTCTTCAACGAGTTCGCTCTGGCCAGAGTGTTTCGTGCCCGTTTCCTGGAGATGTTAACCCAAGCAGGCCTTTCTTTGCCCGATTCGGTGCCTCAAAAGTGGGTTGCCCACTGTACTCACATCGGAAAAGGGCTGCCCGCTCTGAAATATTTATCGCGGTACCTATACCGAGGCGTCATCAGTGAAAGAAATATCGTCTCGAACCAAAACGGTGACATCACATTTAAATACACCGAAAGCCGTACCGGTAAAACCCGTTACCGAACTGCCAAAGGAGAAGACTTCCTTTGGCTCGTTTTGCAGCATGTTTTGCCAAAAGGGTTTCGTCGGGTCAGGGACTATGGTTTTCTCCACGGTAATGCCAAAAAGCTACTGAAACTCGTTCAATTGGTTTTGCATGTTATGATTCAAGCCCGAGATGCACGTCCCCGGCCGGTCTTTAAGTGCCCGGCATGTCAGGCGCCCATGCGAATACTGGGTGTCAGTTCGAAGATACGATCGCCAGGGTAGCATACCAAACGGCAATGGCTCGCTGTAAATATAAGCACAGGAGGAACTGAAAAACGCCATGACATAAAAGGCCTGCGCAAAGCCTCTCTGAAGGCTTAATGATCCTGCTCGCCCTTAGAAATTCTCTCCCCCATGTTGGGGGTACACCTGCCTCCCGTCAAAAAAGATATTTTCTTATATAAAGGTCACTACTCAAATCCCGACGGGCTTGTCCAACCCAGGATAAGATCGTGGATCGCTCCGCTCTCACGATCTATCCTTATTCGTTCGGCAAAGCCGTTCCTTTTAACCACCTAAATTTTTAGCTTTATCTAAAGCCCAATTGACGAACTCGGGATCAAAACCTTTTTTCGAACAAGCAAAATCTGCTGTCTTTTTGTAATATTCAATTGCTTTTTCAATTTCTCCACGAGCTTCAAAAACCATTGCAAAACGTTCCAAACCGTCAACTTGATCCGGATAACGATTTAACAACTCATTGCATGTTTTTTCAGCGTCATCAAATCGCCCATCTTTTATCAGATCTAAAACGCTATTGGAAAGATTGTCTATTTCTTCGCATTCCATACAAGCTTCATCAATATCTTTTTGAATAGCGTCTATTGTCAAAACAGTGTTTTTCGCCTTATTAGCATTTGCTTCATTTATGCCTAAACAACACTTTTTGTATTTTTTGCCGCTGCCGCATTGACATGGTGCATTTCTCGATATTTTACCCATAACACCTCTTTAATTTACGGTAATTTTTAGGCCGAACACTAAATTAAGTTGCGTGCAGGGTAACTGAAAAACCCAATATTTATGGCCGACAAGAAGAACCAAATGTTTAGACAGCCAAGGCCGCCCGACCCGGCACGTCAATCTTGAATGCGATGTTATCCAAAAATGGAATCAAGCGGCTTCAAAACGCTTTAGATTATCAATATCGATCGACTGCTTCGTTTTCCAAAGATCGTACTGGAGCTGAAGTTTAAGCCAACCTTCAGGTGACCTGCCAAAGACTTTTGATAATCTCAATGCCATTTCAGGGCTAATCCCAGCTCTCCCATTTAACAATGCAGAAAATGTTTTTCTCGTAACGCCTAGCGCTCTTGCGGCTTCCGTGACATTGATATTAAGTGGCTCCACACAAAATTCTCTTATGATTTCGCCAGGATGAGGCGGATTATACATAACCATTTTCCCTCCTAATGATAATCTTCATAATTTACATCAAACGTATCACCTCTTTGAATCTTGAATGTAATTCTCCAATTCCCACTGACCTTGACCGCCCAAGTCCCTTTACGATTACCCTTGAGCGGATGGAGACCCAAACCTGGTAAATCCATATCTTCAAGAGTTTCAGCAGTTTCGAGGAGAGCAAGAATTTTCCTGATTCGAGCTGAATGTTGAGGATCAATACCACTGGAGATGCCGGATTCTAACAATCGTTTGAGTCCTTTATGTTTGAATTTTTGAATCATACATTCGAACCGTAACCAGATACGTATCAGGTGTCAAGAGGAAATCTTGTTTTTAAAAGGATAACAGCGAATTCACTTGCCGGGAACGCAATACGAACCTGCCTATAAGAAGCGTTTTAAGCTGGCGATCTTATGGATAAAGGCCGCCCCGCGTTTCGGGTCAATGTGTAATGTTTGGTTCGCCGGTGTTTTTTATTGATGGGATGCCATGTATTCGGTAGCTGCCTGAGCTAAAATACCAGAGCGGGTTTCACCATGTTTTTTCGCAAAATAATCTAATGAATTCAGCAATCGTTCAGGCATAGTGATATTGACCCTTTTTGATTTAAGGGACAATTTGCTCAGATCCACTTCAATAAGTGCCCAAACACCGTCGTTATAGTCAGGGTTATCTTTGTGCTTCTCAATATTTTCAGGAACCGGAATGGGTTCGGAGTCGATTAAAATGCCTTCAATATGACATTCCGCAGCTTCCTGGGCATTTGCTAAAGCCTCTTCAATTGTTTCTCCTGCAGAAAAACAACCCGGTAAATCAGGAAACGTAACGCCATAATCCGAATTTTCATCTTTGTGGATAACGACCGGATATTTCATAGTTTCACCTCCATTGCCAACCAACCTGCCGATAAATATTTCTAAGAGTACCGACAGGTAGATCCTTCTTTGGGTGGGGAACAGTGACTTTGCCCGGTTTATCCGGATGCTTGAATTGGTGATGGTCTCCTTTGGTATGATGGAGAATCCATCCATCCTTTTTCAAGCGTTGTATTATTTCCCCACTTTTCATTATGTGTACTATACACATTCTCAAATTGATTGTCAATGATGCTATGAGGATCTATTGGCGAACGATGAGCTGTGGGGCCGGGGACGAATATCCCACAGAAGTCACAAGACCTCCGGCAAAGCCGGAGGCTTGAAAATGTGAACCGCTCAAAGCGGTTGTAAAAAGGGCCACCTCAAAGGTGGCGGGTTATCTACTTAAACAAGTTGAGTTGATCTAACCGGCGGTCTTCGGCCTCTTGAGTTCTTATGTATTCCCTAACCGTGGCTTCGTCTCTACCCACTGTGGAAACATGATAGCCTCTGGCCCAAAAATGCTCACCGGTAAAATTTCTCCGATGCCCCAGAAAATTGCGCGCTATATGTATCGCGCTTTTCCCTTTGATGTATCCAACAACCTGGGCGACAGAGTATTTTGGAGGTATTGATATCAGCATGTGTACATGGTCCGGCATCATATGCCCTTCCAGAACTTCGCACTCTCTGTTCCTTGCCAGGTTCCTGAACACCTCTCCGAGGTGTTTTCGTAACTGGTCATACAGGGTTTTCCTCCGGTATTTTGGAATCCATACAACATGGTATTTGCATTCCCATCTGCTGTGTTTTAAACTTGAAACGTCGTTCATGAAAGCCTCTCCTTTGTGAATTTTGAGCGGTTCACGCTGGAGGGGCTTTCATTTGTTCCCGTAAATGTCAAACTCTGGTGAGTCCCCCGGCATAGCCGGGGGTTTACCTAAATGAAATTAAAAAAGGCACTAAATGGGCGCGAATTACGGCTTTTGAAAATGCCACGCTTTCCCCGGCCCCACACCAGCGTTTTGTTATGGTTTCCTTTTGATCCGAAGGCCATCAGTATGAAGTATAGTCCTCACTTTTTGCTCTGAGCCATCCGCATTGAATTCAACTTCCGCAGAATACCCATGAATTCCTGGGGGCTCGATCTTCCCCCACTGCCATTTTGACCCTATGAGTTCTGCCGAATATGAATCAGGTATAAAGGGGGCTTCACCGAATGATGTTTGACATTTTTCATTTGCGAGCTTTGCTGCGAATTCAGCCGCCTGCTCTGGTGTATTGATTTGAATATTTTTCGAATCATCTGCCTTAAGGACATGAGCAACGCTAAATCCTGACACACAAATTGCTACTATTATAAAGAAATTGATAATACGACGGCTCATATATCACCTCCTGTTTTTTGGAACCATCTCACGGTAGGAATGCCAGTTACCTGGCACCCCCCGCACAGGCCCGGACGTGCGGTTTTCTCCCGCTATCAGCGGGATTCTTCGGTTGTACTCGCTTTCGCGCAAGGCTTCTGCCTCAGGCAAACACTCGGTGACGTTTGGTCGATAGCGGTACTTCGGGCTTGGCAAGACCGAGTCTTTCAATGGCCTTCAGGAAAGCGTCCCAAGTAAAACTCTTTCGCTTTCCACCCCTTCGGTTCAGCCACTTGAATGAACATCTTACTGCCCAGCCGTAAAACCTCCGCAACGACCTGAAATTACCGACCACGCTGTAATAATTGTAATGCCCGCGCAATCGGCGGTTCTCCTTGATCCAGTCCTTGATACGGCGACAGGCGCCCTGCAACTTTTTACGGGCCGTGCGCTGCGTTACCCGAACTTCCCCTTGCTGGTCCAAGGCCCAGTACGTCTCGAATCCCAGGAAGATTATCCGGCGCTCATAGCTCGGATGAAACCGGCTGAATCGCATGATATGTGTCTTCTCAGGGGCCACCGTCAGTTTGAACAGTGACAATCGCTTCGGCAGTACATCGAAAAATCTCCGGGCATCGTCATGGTACTGAAATGCGCAAACAAAATCGTCTGCGTATCTAATCAACATGGCTGCGCCATCACATCTTGGCCTGATCACTTTCTCGAACCACAGGTCCAGCGCATAGTGCAGGTACACATTGGCCAGTATCGGCGATATTACGCCCCCTTGAGGTGTACCGCTGTCCGGATGGATCACCTTGCCATCCGTTTCGAGAACACCCGCCTTTAACCATTTTCGGATCAGGTTCAGGAATGCCGCATCGTCAATCCGCTCTTTCAAGATCCGTAACAAAACATCATGGTCCATATGGTCGAAAAATCCCATGATATCAGCCTCGACAACATATCCATACTTGCCGTACTGGAGGTTGAACCGCAGATCGTTGATTGCATCCTTCGCACTCCGCTTTGGACGATAGCCGTAACTATTGTCCAGAAAGTCCGCTTCATAGATAGCCGTCAACACCCGTGAACAGGCCAGTTGCACAAGCCTGTCCTCAAGAGCCGGGATACCCAGCGGTCTCTCCTTGCCATTTTCCTTGGGAATGTAGCAGCGACGCACCAGCTTGGCGCGCTACCGCTTCTTCTTCAAACGCCCCACCAATGCCCGAATGTTGGCTTCGAGATTTTCCTCGTATTCCTCCGCCGTTACTTTATCCACGCCACTGGCGGCACTCTTGTTCAGATCCTTCCAGCAGGCATGCAGAAACGACGCATTCAAGCATCGGTAGAGGTTTTGAAACCGATGCTTCCCTTTCGCCTTAGCCTTAATGGCTATTCCCCGCAGTGAGGTTTGCACGCCTTTCTCCGACCCTGCATTGTCCGGTGCGTGTTTCCTTTGCGAGCTGCGTACTTCCGTCAGGTCCTTCCCCATGTAGTGGGCTTTCCCCACCTCCGAGTAGTATGCCTGATAAGACACCCCATCGCCGTATAGAGTATTCCTGGCATCCCAGTCTTCCTCCC
Source organism: Desulfobacterales bacterium (assembly GCA_963677545.2). Classification (GTDB taxonomy): domain Bacteria; phylum Desulfobacterota; class Desulfobacteria; order Desulfobacterales; family JAFDDL01; genus JBECKW01. The sequence continues at coordinate 43,828 of CAXXKH010000031.1, forward strand.
ACCAGCTGTTCTGATTCAGCATTTCCGGTGTGTAATGTACCACCTGTACCTCACTGGAGACTTTGGGGCTTCCCGAGTTCTCCGACGCATCTCTTCCTGCATGCCACGGCCTGTGGACTCCGGCGGACCTCCACATCCTCGCCAAAACGGATGCTTCTGTGTTGCCTTTCCCGCTTTCAGCGGGATTAAAACCCTCGGCGTCCGCGATTGGAATTTCGAAGCTGTACCAGCACTTCAGGGTGCGCGATCACCCCTACGATTGGCCTATCCTTAGATCCCGATTTATCGGGACAGGATTCTCTGCCTACGCTTAGCCCATTTTGTTCGCTGCCCATACATCATGCAACTCCGCCATGGGTCCAAGGCTCGATACGGGTGGGTGGCTAACCCTTAAAGGAAGATCATTACTGTTCTTCCCCCCGACAGGGACTTTCACCCCGCAAGATGCGCCGAGCTTTACTCGGCGCGATAACGTATAAGTTTGAGGGGCCGGGCACAATTTACCTCGGGCTATTTTTAGCAACTACAAAAAGTGAAAAGGAAAGACTGTTAAAAAACGCCCTGGATTGCCCGGTCCATCTCCAAACTATGGTTGGCATTTTTCAATTGTATTTAGAAGTGATTGCATCTTCTCGCGGAGGTCTTGGAGCTTGGTTGTTGCGACATCCCAAACGATGGTATAATCAACCCCAAAATAGTCATGAATAAGCCGGTCTCTCATTCCAGAGACCTTTCGCCATTCAACCTCTGTTTGGATATCCTTGATCTCCGTTGGTATTTTTTTTGAGGCCTCTCCGATTATTTCAAGGCTTCGCACGAATGCTCTCTTTAGCGTAGGATTCCTGACAAAAGACTCGTAATCCAGGACTTTTACATGGGTTAAAATGTAATCGATCTCATCGAGGATATGGCGGATATATTCATGCGGCGATAGGGACACGCTCAACCTCTTTTAGAATATGGGGGCCAATATGTGGACTAAGAGCCTCTGGGGTAACCAAATCAACCTTACGTCCCAGGATTTTTTCCAATAGAAACGCAACATCCATAAAATTGTCAAAAGTGTGTTTTTCGGGCGTAAATTCAATGAGAATATCTATATCGCTATCGGGTGTCTGGTCCCCTCGGATAAATGAACCGAATAATCCAATATTTTTTACGCCAAAAAATGAAAGCTGGGCTTGTTCGCTTAAAATACGCTTAAATATTTGGGCCTTATCATCGGTTTTCGTATTCATTTGCATTTCTTAAACAATCCTTTGATTTTACATTTATACTATAAAATTCAGCATGATGCAAGAGAGGTTAAATTGCATCAATATCTAATACCAACGTTCCGCTTCACAGGGCACAAAAGGAACACGGACTTTGTGCGAAGTGCGTTTAATAATGACAACGCTGGTGCAAAGGCCGCCCGCCTTTTGTGCTCCTTTGTGTAAGCGGTTGTTGGACGAAGCCGCTACGCGGCGGAAAAAAATCTCATAACAGTGTATACCTCTCTGGATTGCCCAATCCCGGGCGTCATAAATCAAAAGGAGGTATACCATGAAAAAATCTGAACAGAACCGATTTGACAAGCTTTATCAACGACATTTACGTTCTCTCAAACTCCAGGGCAAAAGTCAAAAGACAATTGAGGCTTATTCGCGCGCCGTCCGCCGGATCAGTGAACATTTTGATTGTTGTCCGGACAAATTGTCCTTGGAACAACGAGAACAATATTTTTCCGATTTGGTGAAATCCCACTCCTGGAGTACCGTCAAGATTGATCGTGTCGGGTTGCAGTTTTTCTGGAAACATGTCCTCAAAAAAGATTGGCAGTGGCTTAATATCGTCAAGGCCCCAAAAGTGCGCTCATTGCCGGATATCCTCACCGTTGCCGAAGTTGAAAAATTGATCGGCGCGACACGCAACCTGCGATACCGGGTATTTCTGCTGACAACCTATTCCATGGGCTTACGCCTGGCGGAAGCCCTCTCCTTGCAAGTAGGCGATATCGACGCTCAGCGTAAACAGGTTCATATCCGGCGTGGCAAGGGACACAAAGATCGTTTCGTCCCATTGCCGGATCTGACCTGTGAGGCACTACGCGCCTTATGGTGGAAACATCGCAACCGTTGTTGGTTATTCCCCAATGCCGTGGGTTCGCCCGAGCGCATCCAAAAGGCCACCACCCATATGGATCGCGGCGGTACTCAAGCCGCAATGAAAGCCGTGGTTGACGAGTGTAGCATAAAAAAAAAGTCTCTATTCACTCCCTGAGGCACTCATTTGCAACTCATCTGTTGGAAAAAGGCTTAGACCTCCGTTATATCCAGTCAATCCTCGGCCACAGCAGTCCCGAAACCACCGCTCGCTACACTCAACTGACTGATACCGTCAAACAGAATGCCGCTAAAGTCATTAACGAATTGATCGATACACTCCACGTCGATTTAAGGAGGAAATAATCATGCAGCTTGCCTCTATAATCGATGAATACCACGATGCCTTTATCGCGAAATACAGTCCCCGGCTTCTACCGGGGCATTTCCGCGCAATCAATGCAATCCGCAGATGTCGAACACAGGAGGCCGAACAATTACTATTACAATGCAAGGACTGCGGTCTTGCCGCACTGCGGCCTTGTTCCTGTGGACATCGAAGCTGCCCGCAATGCCAGAACCATGAAACTTCACTCTGGCTGGACCGACAGCAAACCAAGTTGTTGCCGGTTGAGTACTTCATGGCAACCTTTACACTCCCCTACGAGCTAAGGCTCCTGGCATGGGATCACCAAACCCTCGTTTACAACTCCCTTTTTGCGTGTGCTTCCGGCACGCTGAAGGACTTTGGGCTTAATCCCAAAAATCTTGGCGCAAGCATCGGCATGACCGCAGTCCTGCATACTCATACCCGTCGCCTGGATTATCACCCGCATGTTCATGTCGTGGTGCCGGGCGGCGGTGTAAACAAGACCAGGAAACAATGGAAGAAGAAAAAAAGCAAGTATCTCTTCAACGAGTTCGCTCTGGCCAGAGTGTTTCGTGCCCGTTTCCTGGAGATGTTAACCCAAGCAGGCCTTTCTTTGCCCGATTCGGTGCCTCAAAAGTGGGTTGCCCACTGTACTCACATCGGAAAAGGGCTGCCCGCTCTGAAATATTTATCGCGGTACCTATACCGAGGCGTCATCAGTGAAAGAAATATCGTCTCGAACCAAAACGGTGACATCACATTTAAATACACCGAAAGCCGTACCGGTAAAACCCGTTACCGAACTGCCAAAGGAGAAGACTTCCTTTGGCTCGTTTTGCAGCATGTTTTGCCAAAAGGGTTTCGTCGGGTCAGGGACTATGGTTTTCTCCACGGTAATGCCAAAAAGCTACTGAAACTCGTTCAATTGGTTTTGCATGTTATGATTCAAGCCCGAGATGCACGTCCCCGGCCGGTCTTTAAGTGCCCGGCATGTCAGGCGCCCATGCGAATACTGGGTGTCAGTTCGAAGATACGATCGCCAGGGTAGCATACCAAACGGCAATGGCTCGCTGTAAATATAAGCACAGGAGGAACTGAAAAACGCCATGACATAAAAGGCCTGCGCAAAGCCTCTCTGAAGGCTTAATGATCCTGCTCGCCCTTAGAAATTCTCTCCCCCATGTTGGGGGTACACCTGCCTCCCGTCAAAAAAGATATTTTCTTATATAAAGGTCACTACTCAAATCCCGACGGGCTTGTCCAACCCAGGATAAGATCGTGGATCGCTCCGCTCTCACGATCTATCCTTATTCGTTGGGCACCAGCTTAAGTATATAACCACTGTGCATGAGTATTGGTTACCCGACCTTTTCCTTGTTTTTAAAGACAGTCTCACCGCCAACGATGGTTTCAAAAATAGATATTTCGGATAACCTTTCCGGTCCTGCCGCGTAGGGGTCTTCGGACAGCACAACCATGTCAGCTCGCTTCCCTTTTTCAAGACTTCCTGTTTCATTTAAACAACCTAAAGCGTAGGCTGCCTCTCGGGTATATAACTCAAACGCCTCCTGGATGGAAATGGCCTCTTTCTGTTGCTTCTTACCATTTACCGGCTTTCCTCTGGTTACTGCACATCGAATTCCTTCCAGAGGTGCATATGGCGCTGCAGGCCAATCAGAACTTCCTGCGACGTGGACTCCTGAGTCAAGGAGGGTGCGCAGGGGCATCATCTTGAGTCCCGGAATATTTATATCGCCCATTAGAAGGAAAGGCGGTTGGGTTACAAGCATAATATTTTGCTCGCTCATCTGCTTAATAAGCGATTCACCAAGTGACAATCCATGCTCAATACGTGGAGGAGGCGTATCACTGTGTTGTTGCCTGCACAGTGAAATAGCGCGTATTGCGTCATCCACTGCCTCATTGCCAAGTGCATGAATAGCTATTGAAAAGCCGTTTTCAACCGCTTCTCTTATTATTTTAATGTCTTCACCAGGCTGATAGCACTTAAGCCCAAAGTGCAATTTCTTATCATCGCCCTTAATCATCTTTACAGGATTTTGACCCATAGCCCGAAAAGCATCAAAGGGGTTGGTTTTTATAACAAGTTTGAGCATAGTAAAAGTCAATACAGTTGCCTGCCATTTTGTCAGACATGATGCAATACTACTGCTGGTACCACCGTCAAAAAGCAGCTTTAGAGGGCCTATTTTGAGAATATCAGAATCAGAACCCTGCCCTGTTGGTAAATGGTTAAGCTTGTCCCAGGCAGGAGCAAATACATTGTCATCGGAAATAGGAAACATATGAACCGGCATTTTTAATGTTCCTGATTTTTCCATATGGTAATAAAAATCTTCGATTATACTCGTTACCTGGGGATCACCTATTCGTGTTATTCCGGAAGAGAACCGGTCTTTCTGAGCCAGCACAAGATCCTGTTCCAGTTTAATTTTGTTATGCTTTATAAGACTCTCACATGCGTATCTTTCAACCATACCCCATGCGGTTTCAATTAGCTTGCCCGTAGCTTTTCCGTTTTTCCCCCGTACTATTTCGCCACCAAAGGGGTTTTCGGTATTATCCTCTATTCCGGCTATTTCCAGTGCCTTTGAGTTGACTACACATTCGTGGAATCCGTTATTGATGACCACAACCGGGTGCTTTGGAACAATGTCATCAAGGTCGTCACGGGACAAGGTTTTTCCTTTTAACGTCTTAATAGGATTATATCCATAGGCCACCACCCATTCTCCATCATCCAGTTCAGAAGCTCTCTCCTTAAGCCTTTCCAGAATTTCACTTTTAAGTATTTTTTTAACAGGATCAAAATTTATAGCAGTACTGTATAATGTGCCTATAAAAAGGTGGTGGTGAGGATCAATGAACCCCGGAAAAACACTTTTGCCCTCAAGGTCTATTATTTCAGCATTCGGATATTTACCAGAAACATCCTCCGAGGTTCCAATATCAATGATTATATTACCCTCCCAGGCAACAGCAGCAGCTTTAGTTTTATTTTCATCCATGCAATATATAGAACCATTAACAAATACATTCATGGTTATCTCCTTTTATAGAGAAGCACGGTTAGTATGCGATTATAATATGTCATAGCTATGGTAGCATGTTGCCCAACGGAGAATTGAGGGGCGCGCGTAAGAACCTTTCGGAAAAGCCGCCCAGTGGCCTCGCGTCCTCTCGAATGTTTGGTTAGTTGCTGAAATTGATTTCAGGCAGCGTTTTAATCTCTGCCTCCAATTGCTCTTTAGACAACTCTTGCCATCCAGGGATCTTATCACTAAGTTTAATTCTTACCCCTTTGTCGATTACAGGAAGTAATAATACCAGGCCTGGCCCTACAACGGCGAAATAACGGCCAAGTCGGAAAATAACAATCCTCTCACTTTCTGCTGGGATCCTGATGGATGATAGCAATAATACGACCACTATGAATATGAGAATCAACTCCATTAACATTTCCCCTGCTGAGACATTGTAAACTTCCTTCTATCGTGACATGCTCTTATTTTTCTTTCAATGCGCCCAATTCGTTTAGATTCTTTTTTAGGATTTCATGTTCATTTCTAAGTTGAGCGAGTTGACTTGAAAGTAGAGCAACTTGGCTCGAAAGTTGAGTAACTTGGCTCGAAGTGCTCATCCCTGTAATGAATACATATCCACCAAGCATAAACCCTAATATTCCTAAAGTTTCCAATAAAAGCCTCCTTTATTCGGTGCTATACGATTCAAATAACAAGCTGCGCCAAGATGCTTTGTAAAAATTGAAAGAAGCCCCACGCAGTCTTGTTAATTTGTTTGTTGTGTGTTTTCATCTCCTTTGTAGGAATGATCCAAACGTAAACCACATTTAGGACAATTGCCACCCAAGATAGGTGTGCCCCATGAAGAACACCTTGGGCACCTTTTTAGTAAGGCAAAGTTTAATAATAGTAAAAGCATGCCTAAGATAATTATTAGATATAATATAGTTCCTATTATGGGAGAATGTTCAAAAAAGTGATCAACTACCCAAAACATACTAAGCAGACAAATGATATAAATTGGTAGATGAAAATAATACTGGGACATTTTCTTAAGTTTCTTTCTCTCATCATCGTTTGGAATACTTGTATCCATTGGTGTTTCCTTTATTTAAGGATTATATTTACGCACTTTCAATTCACACACAACGGGCTGATCAGGCGGCCCAGCTTTTCGGGCTCGCCTGTATTAGTTGGTTCGTTTTTTCTCAATTTTTCACAACGGTTTTTAATTGCTCTGATAAGAACATATCCCCTGGAGAAATTACTGTCTCATCCATAGGAATTTGATCACCGTACCGCTCTTTCATTTTATTTTTTACCGCAGGATTCGATAGATCAAAGTCCCTTAACTTTTTTAGCTGACCAACCTGAACACCAATTCCACGATCATAGATTTTCCAAACGAGTTCAGAACAATATATTGAATTGTCGGACCATTCAAATGTGAGATCATATGGTTTCCCTTTAAAAGACTCGGCAACAGCTTTAAGTTTTTCAATTGATGGGGGTGTGATCAACTTGTCGGAATTAAGAAGACGTTTGACTACATATTTCCCATGCTGTCCTCTATCAATCCATTGATCCAAGGGGGTATATTGAACAGTTCGGATAGCCTCAAATACATATGGCTTGCCATTTTGGAAAAATAAAATTCCCATATGACTATACTGTGAATGTGTTGCCAATTGTATCGCAGCACTTTGGTTTGATTGGGACGTTTGGAAAATGATATCTCCATTATGGAGTTGATCTGCTGATGGATTGCTACAGCCTAAAAGGACAAACAGAAATGAAAGTATGAATATCCGATATTTCATCATAGTACCTTATTGAAAACGAACGGTTTAATCACCGGCCCGGCTTTTTGGGTCCGGTGAATTTAATGTTTGTACGTAATTTATAAATAATTCAAGGGGCTTTATACCAACTACGCCTTTGAAATTCAATCTTGACATCTCGGTGTAATGTAATTACAATAGTTACATAAATAAACTAACTAATGAAATTATAGGAGCATCCCCATGCAAAACCAACTTCGAGCAAGAGACGCTAAACTGGTCCCTATTGGTAATTCTAAAGGAATCCGTATTCCTAAAGCGCTTCTTCAAAAATATGGCCTAAAAAATTCCCTTTTAATAGAAGAAACTGACAAGGGACTGCTTCTTAGGAATAAAGAAGACAGCAAGCTTTCTTGGGAAGATACATATAAAGCCATGGCAGATGAAAAAGAACATTGGGACGATTTTGACACAACGCTTCTTGATGGCCTTGAGGAGGATGACTTTGAATATTAAAAGATACGAAATATATTTTGCTGATCTCAACCCCACCATAGGAAGCGAAATAAAAAAAGTTCGTCCCGTCGTCATAATCAGCCAAGACGAAATGAACAAACACTTGGAAACCGTTGTCATATGCCCCTTAACTTCAAAAATACACCAACAATGGAGGACTAGGCTCCAGATTAAATGTGCGAACAAAAATGCTGAAATTGCTGTTGATCAAATTCGTACCATTAGCAAGCAAAGATTACAGAATAAAATTGACAGCTTGTCCAATACCAAAGCCGCTCAATTACGAAAACTTATTACGGATATGTACGGTGAGTAATCCATTTTTCCTTATTATTCCTGCCATTAATCTTTTCTTTTGAATATCTTATTGTACAACGTGGCCATCAGTTGCCGCCAGGGCTTCCACTGAGCGTTTAAATTACTGACGGTTCAAAAAAACTGTCAACACAATACTTTTTACTAGCTTATAGATCCCCATGCCAGGGCAGGCCGGAGTTGTCGATGTTACATTCTTAAAAGGATACTCAAAGGCCGTCCTGGTACTCTGTAAAGGTACATTTGCCAAAGCCCGTAACGTTTTTCATAGCGGAATGAAATTACTCCGCAAACTGCTTTTTTCTTCTTCCTTCACAACAACTTCACCCATAGGATATCATCGCTTTTCCCGAAATACAAGTTCTTCAAAAAAGGGCGGGATACGCGGGATATTTTTTACTTTTTTTGCTGGGTAAAGCAGGGTAGCGGGATACCGCTGGATAAAAAACTCTCAACATAATTCGATCTCGCAACATAAGGTCAAATGCATGGCAGGGTTAAGCAACAAAGTTGTCGATTCTTTCAAGTTTTGTTTTTAATGAGTTAGCATTAGTTTCTTTAGTGACCTTTATTATTGATTCTAAAAAGTTTTTCAATTCTTTGACGATTAACTCACTGCATCGAGTTGGGATTATGGCTTTCTTATGTATTGTGAATTCGATTAGACCAGTCGCCTCGAAGCCGTTGAGGAAACCGATGCCATAGTCTTGTGAAACCAGTTCCAACTTATCAAATTTTGAAAAATCTATATTCTTGCCATGTTGACTGGCTTGGGAGAATAAATATAAAATGGCCATGGCCCCAAATTGCAGATTGCCAACCATTTTTTTAGGCGTTCCCCGGGGTCGCACCAAGCTAAGGTGTAGATATCGCGGCACTTTCTCTCCAAGAATGTGTGTTTTCAAGGTCAATATTGACTTTTTGAGGCCCTAAAAATGGATTATAAGCTCACTTCCTCTCTCAATTCCCAACCATTATTTGTTGGCGCGGTTCGCCGTCCAGCCGCCAGGGCTTTTAGCTGTTTTTTAATTTTCTCAACAAAGGTTTCTGAATCAACAGCTACAGCTTTCGTCCATGTAGATTCTCTTCGGGATATTTCCTTGTCCACTTCCGTTTCCACCCACCGACGGTGAGCTGCCTGAAAGCTTTTGAAATCATCAAACCTGCAGAGTTTATGCAATTTGTCGTAATCTATAAGGACACACTTCCGCCGTGGGAATTGAATCTCTCTATAGCCACCATGAACCCATTGATCCGGATGTTTGACAACTCTTGCGCGTACCATATTCATATCGATGTATACGATGCAACGCAACAAATGATCTCCGCTTTCGATAATCGTTGCATGATATCGGTCTTCCCAACCCCGCCACAAGCGGGGTCCGTCTTTTGCGGATATTGTACTCTTGCCCGGTCCTGCCGGCTACTAACTGAATTGACCGTGGAATCACATCCGGCTCGGAAGAATCATAGGCCAGCAAGTGAATGTGATTTGAGGTGACAGTGTAATTAAGGATGACAAGACCGTATCGTTTCTTCGCCTCGAAGAGCCATTGCAGCCAACGATGCCGATCCTTGGCATACTTCAGCAAAAATTCCCTTTTCTGGCAACGATGAGTAATGTGATAAATTTGACCGCGAACAAAATGTCGGTGTGCTCTAGCCACTTTGATTTCCTATATTGCTCTTTTAAGGCTCAAAAAATGCCGTATTGCCCTCTATACGCACGTATTTTTTTCATATTTAAAATCTTTACAATAGCTTATCTTGGTGCGACCCCTGAAAAATTCAGCCTGAAAAACTTGGCCCAAAAATGCTCAGGATGACAAGCCCGTATCGTTTCTTCGCCTCAAAAAGCCATTGCAGCCATCGATGCCGATCCTTGGCATACTTCAGCAAAAATTCCCTTTTATGGCAACGATGGGTAATGTGGTAAATTTGACCTCACCAACCGCTGTTTCCACCCACTTCCGGTGGGCTTCCTGGAACAAAATGTCTGTGTGCTATGGCCACTTTAATTTCCTATATTGCTCTTTTCATGCTCAAAAAATGCCGTATTGCCCTCTATACGCGTGTATTTTTACAATATTTACCATCTTTACAGCAAAAATTCCTTTTTTACGATGGGTAATGTGGTAAATTTTGACTTGGTGCGACCCCTGGAACGCGTGTATTTTTACAATATTTACCATCTTTACAGTTACTTGACTTGGTGCGACCCCTGGAACGGACTACCCCTGGAACGGACTGCCAACCTTCATTTAGCGATAAATCTTCTTCAATAAGCAAGGGTTCACCTATCTCTGAGCCAACAGCCTTCACCAAAGCTTCTGCCTTATTTTTAGCTTCCAGAACTGCTTTTATTCGTGTTTCATTTTGATATTCTATTCTTTTTATATGGTCATAAAATACGTTCTGAACACTGACTTCCTGAATCTTTGAAAGTTCTTCCCAAATTCTATTGTATTTCTCGAATTCTAAAATGGTGAATGACACACCAGTTGATGCAAAATAGCCTTCTTTCACTTGCGTTTTATTTTTATAGACCCAGTTCTCTCCGAATTCCATCCTAGCGGTTTGGATGTTCTCCTTTTTAATGTTGGTATCATTTAATAATGAAAGGACAGTTTGAACTTTCTCTGTATGTTCATTTGCCACCTCGTTCAATTTGGCCCCTTTGTTATTGATATTGAGGAACCAAATCATTTTGTCAGGGGCAATCTTAATTTCCGATGTTCCATAGACTGTGATGTTAGGCGATCCGATCTCGTTTGCAAATGCTGACGTAAAAAACAATAAAACAGTGTTACAAATATTGTTACTCTATACATTCTTTACCTCCAAATTATTGAGCCCAACATTGTGCTTAACCAGGCGCTGTTGTTATCGCTCTGGTTTAAGCGCTGGTTGGGGCAACGGATGTCCACGCTCCGGTCGTAGGGTGGAACTCGACCAAGGCCTTGCCCCTCACTGGTCACAGTCCGAATCGTTTGGAAAGAGCACGCCCTGTACTTCCGCCCTCACCGAATCGAGTAGCTTAACGGCGTCAGAAGTCACACCATTCGCGGCGTGTTGCTCAGACGGGACGGCTGCCGCAGACGACAGGGACGCCCTTCCATCTTCCTGGGCTTCCGCCCACGCCGCATCAAAAGACTCGGTGTCGATCAACTCAGGATGCAATTTATGGCATTCCCTGAGACGGTAACCTCGTAAGAGATAGTCGAGTTTCTCCGCCAATTCGGCACGGGTGACGTAGTCGTCGCTCGCCGATTTCGTCGCACGGCGCTTGGCGATAACGTCCTTGACGAGGTCGCTCGTTACCGCTGTCGCGACGCCGACGATGTAGGCGACAAGAATCGCAGCTATCTCAAGCTCAAAGTGAGGGATCGGCTCACGCTGGCACCTTAGGAACACTCGGCGCCAAGGTTCGAAGCCAACAGCGGAGTGATAGATCGCCAGAGCTACCGCATCTCGCTCTGGAAAGACGTGCGATGTGCGGTTTGGATGGGATGCTACGCTTGTTGTGTAGGCCATCATCGTTTTACTGACAGGTTCAATCGGAACCGCGAAAGCGCCTGCTCTTAGCACAGCGGAAAGATCGAAACCGAGCTCGAAATGAGCCAAATTGCGTTCGTTAATACACAGCGCCACAGTCGCGGCGCACACGCCAAGGCGGTCTTGAACCCCTTCAAACAATCTTCTACTTCTAACGGCTGGCTCGTTCCACGCCCAATCTCCCCCGTCGATGCTAACGGACGCAGCCTCGAGGAGCGCGAGTGCTTCAAGTCGCATGTTTCGTGTCAGTCCGCCAGGAAGCCCTCTTGTCTGCGCCTGAGCGAAGTACTCGGCCGCTTTCAGGAACTGGGCGTGAATCTCGTGCCATACTGCACCACCATGAGGCCGGACTCCAATCTTCAGGGCACCCAAGAGTGCGGCGTGGAACAAGTCAAGCCCGGCGTCTCTCAGGCGTTCCATTTCCTCACGTGTTTTCGCCATACGTCGCTCCATGTTGTCGCCCTGCGTGGAATAAGCCTCCCTGCTTTTTGGTTCGGCACCAGTGTCTTGTTGAGCATAAAATCTGTTGACATTTATAAGGAAAGGCTATATGTTTAATTAAAATTTTATTCAGCTAAAAAACGTCCACCGGATGTGTCGCTCCTTAATAGGGGCCAAAATCCCACGGGCGTTTTTTTATTCCCTCTAAAATGTGAAATTAATATATTCAATTTTTAGCCTCAATGTATCTTTTATAATTACGCACAAAAGGTAAATATATTCTAAAGATACGGTACCTTAAACTCCTTTTTGATTTTTTTGTTAATTTGTTGGCCCAGCCTGGTCTGTCCCGTGTTATAAGATGCTCTTTGTCGAGAGTGTCAATTAATGTGTGAATTATTACCCCATATGTCATTAATCGTTGGCGTTCTCTTGTATGGTTTAGATTTTCTAAGACAGAAATGAGTGGTTTGTACCACCTCCGAAATTCCTCTTTTGATAGGAAGCTATCAACGAACTCAGGATACGTTAAAGTACCTAAAGCATTTTGATTCGATTTCAACAATGTTTCTCCGACAGCTCTTTGCCAAGATCTGGCAACCAATCTAGTCTTTGTACTTTCAAGTGCTCTGAAAAATATTAATAATTTTTTCCCTCTTTCATCGGCACCTATATTTACGAAAAGACCTTCTATACGGAGTATTTGAATCCATGACCAAAATTGAGCAAACAAATATATGATATCTAAATATGGGGCCCATGCCTCAAAACTAAAATCAGATGGACGTTGTGCTTTATTCAAATCTGTAAAATCAGACTGTGAGAGTGAACGAATCTTACCGACTAATTCGTCAGATGATTTGAGAATGGGATCAATATGTCTATCAACTAAATCTTTTGCCGATTTTTTTGCTTTTGATCTGCGCAAATATTCTTGGTAGATATAATCCAAACTTTTTACTACGATTCCACCACTTAATCCTGCGCCTAAGAGATCAAGCCAACTCGTAGTCATGACATATCCTTATGTTTGCCCAACGCGCCGCTTCACAGGGCACAAAAACGATGCGGACTGTGTCCGGAGCGCGTTTAATGATGAAGTTGTTATTGCCAAGGCCGCCCGGCTTTTGTGCTCCTCTGTGTAAGCGGTTGTTAGCCCAGTTCATGCTTTAGGAGTGCAATTACAAAAAGCATGGCTATAAATAATAATACGAAAACCGCCAAAAACAAAAAATTGATTTTAATTAAACGTCTTGTTTTTCTGCAATAATTTTTGAGGTTGTTGTTTTCTATATTATCTAACCATATTTTTTCCCTCTTGAAAATCGAAACAATAATTTTAGAGAATACTGCCTGTTTATTGTCAATTTTCGTTACATAATAATAAATACTGATAACCAAATTGTTCAAAAACAAAAAAGAAAAAACTAAGATTTCTGCATATAAAAGGTACACTATTACATCAGGCGACATACTTTAGACTCTTGTTCCTTTCAATTTTTACTTTTCCCGCCGTGTGGAGGGCTAACGAAAAGTTCAGGGAGGCGCCAGGGCTTCCACTGAAAAGTTTTATCTTTGGTGATTTGCAGAATGGTGATACTGGTCAAATTTGCCCAGCCCTGGCGTTCCCTCTACAGCGTGATGTTAGAGTTTTTGTTCAGCCTTCTGCGAAATAATCACTATCAATCCTTTTAATTTCATATTTCGTAATAGGAGAAACTCCAACATTGTGATCAATCATTAGTGCAGCGAGCATATCACCATCAATAAGAACAATTTTACTTTCAATCATGCTTGCGAACTCTGTCGCTTCACGAGTAAAATTTGAAGTCGTTATAAAAACACCTTTACGTGCGCGTTTGCCTTGAAGAGCACCAGCGAATTTTTGTATTTCAGGTCTGCCTACAGATGAATCCCAGCGTTTTGCCTGTATATAAACGACATCCAGTCCAAGCCGATCTTCTTTTATGATGCCATCTATTCCTCCGTCACCACTTTGGCCTACTGCTTGCCCTGCATCTTTTCTGCTGCCTCCGTAGCCCATGCTGACGAGTAGCTCAACAACAAGCCTTTCAAAAAACAAGGGGGTTACACTTTTTACCTGTTCTAAAAGGTCAGCTTCTAGTTCTTTCCGAAAGACTTGATATGCAGAGGCGAGAGACTCTTCAGGGGTGTCTGTTGATTCTTCAATTGAATTATCTTCTTTTGTTTGTGGGCGCCGTTGGCTACGAAATTCGACAAATTCAGGGAATTGCAATAAAAATTTTGCATCAATTCTATCGGGGTTTTTTTGAAGAACATCTTTACCACGATCTGTGATACAAAAGTGGCCTCGCCGAGTTCCTTCTAACAATCCTGATTTCCCAAGATATGTCCGTGCCCAGCCAACACGGTTTCGAATTATCTCTTGATTGCCACTTGGGAGAAGCTCACGTCTTTCTTCAGGTGACAACTTAAAAAAATCTGATATGTGTTCAACAGTCTCACCAAGAGAGTGCTCTTGTCCATCATTGAGATACTTCAAAAAAGGTTTCATTACGGATTGATAATCAGGAATTGTCATGACTTTTTACCTTTTTATAATTTTCCTCGAAACTCTAACGCTGAGCTGTGCAGCCGGGAAACGATTCCGCAAGATAATGGGGAAACCCACTTTTGTTTTGCCAAATACTGTTTTTGAAAACCCCACAATCTTTCCCGGTCCACACCAGCGTGATGTTATGACTTCATTTCCTTTATTTCAATTGGGATATAGTACCCTTCAAGATTGCTTTTAGAGAATGGAACATTTGGGCTAAACTGATTTATATTGTCTCCCCTGAAATAAAGACTTATGTCCATATGACCCTTTTCAAGATATTTTCTTGCAATATTTGTAGGTAACAATTCTACAACAACCTTAGTTTTAGATTTTCCTGGAATTACCAAATACCCATCTTTCAAAAAATCTTTTTCAGAATTTACAATTTCGAAAGTGTAGATTTCGTGATATGCACCTGAGCCAGGATGCCAATAAAAAGTGTCACCTCTTTTATAAAATGTCACAACTTCATCATTCTGATTGTTCAACTCTGCAATTAGAAAAACTTGGTCGATTTTATCTTCTGCTGTTTTGGAATGATTTGTAAGTAAATATCCTTTATCAATCAGCCACAGCCCTAAACTTAACAACCCAACCAAAGTACCAATAGCAGTTAGCTTTGATGGTAACGACCAGCTTTTCCATTGTTTTTTAGTAGGTATCAAGTTTAATCCACTTTTATCCTTCTGTTGTCATAACAACAAGCTGAGTGGCGCGGAGTACGATAACCCCGAGAAACCGCCAAAGTTATCTGCGTCCACTCAAGCGTCTGGTTGGCCAAAAGCTTTGCCTTGAACAATATTAAGGCCGCTCCTATATAGCATGGGAATTTTGAAGTTAGCACCTGCTTTCCCAAGAAAACCAATAGCAATCAGTTCCGAGAGGACTTCCTCAAGTTCTCTCCCTTTAAGATTAAGCGTCACTGAAATTGTTGTATCATTATGTTCTGATTTACTATTTGAAAATGCTGAGATATAAGTTGCAAAGTCACCGCTCTCGGCTAGCAAGGTGTCCTGCACCCGTTGTTCGCTCAGAGCGGCAAGAGCCTTCCGGATTGAATCCGCCTCAAGCAAAGGCTCGGCAGCTACAAACTCTCGGGAATCACGCTCCTCCCTGCGAGACTGAGCCTCCTTAGCTTTATTGACCAAGTCAATAAGATTCCTCGGTGGGATGAGTTTGTTTCCATCCTGTATACGAGATAGAATCCAGTTCCACGAACTGGGTTTCTTTTCACCAACATCAACTTGGACAGGGAATACCACACTAAACAACTCATCATCGCTTGTTTTTTGAGAGAAACCTAAATACTCGAGAAATTCCGGGCATTCTTTAATACGTCTACAAATGAGTGAATATAGGTCTTCAGGATGCCATATTATTTGGACTCGCTTAGCATTAATGTGTGTAAGGTTGACAAATCCTCCTCGAATAATTTTTCTAAACAAGTCGTTTCGGACAAAGAGTTTCAATCTCACATGATCATATGCTTGTAAATCTAAGTAAGTCCTGAAGAGAGCTCTCAAAGCGGGGACCTCTAAGTTCGCATAACCAATGAATGCTTCATCAAGTCGATCAAGGACCAACCACATCTTTATGCCCAATTCCGAGATTGCATTATTCAAAACTGTCATGGCGTCGTCACTATTTATTGTCGACTGTGTGTTTTCTTCTTGGGGGAAGATATCTGCGAATTCAACTTTAGGGGTCACTATAGGCATCCCTGTATCGGTAACAGAAAAAGCAACTTCCGCAGATTTTGGTTGTGTAAATCTTCTCAGAAGATTTGTTAATTGTGAGAACACTGTGATAGCGGTAGCATCCTTTGTCCGTAAACCAACAGCAGAAAGAAGCTTATCGAGTTCGACTAATGAAGGAGAATATGCCCCTTCACAAACATCAAGGAGATAATTACCAAGCAAGGATAAAATGTATGATTTCCAAACTGTAATATACTGACCTTCACTCAACGCCTGAGATTGTGAAAGCCTCTGAAAGACTGGGTTGCCTGAGTCGTTGAAGCCTGAGACAATCTCCACATCAGATAACGCGGGTATATCACGATATTTATCCCGAACAATTCTGTAAATGGCTGTTTTTCCCGTCCCCTTGTCTCCAGAAATTATATCGTATTTTCCATTTATGAAATCTGAGTAGATTTGTGTTTCAAGGAAATAAGATTGAAGATCTGTGTCGAATTCTGCAACTGAATTACCGATATCAAATGCCTTCAACAAACTAACAGTTTTCATAATTTCTCCTGCCAACTGCAAACTCACAGGCGCCCGCTGTTTGGCGTCCTGTGAAGTTGTTGGTTCGGTGTTATTTTTCTTCAAAGCGTTTCATATCAATAAGTTCAAAAGCAGCCATCCTATTAAATATGGGCTCATATGTTGGCCAATCCTCCTTTTTTGCGCCAGCGGTGCTAACTACAACGAGATCAACACGATTGCCCCAAAACAATGAATAAAGGATTCGGTATGCACCTTCGTCTACCTCTAAGCATATTCTGGTAAAAAGGCCTTGGTCTTGTGGATCGCAAGTTTTATATACCTTTTGTACGGAATTTTTCTTTTGTTCATAGAAATCAAGGACAAAATCTTTTGGGCTTTGTCCAGTTTCTTTTTGGATACCAACTAGAGTTTGAATCCGTACACCAGTGTCATAAGGGCCTTTTCTTACATCTTCTTTTGAAATGATCCAATTATAAGATGGGTCACGATGACCTTCAGTATAATACCAATTTTTTGGACGAAGTATTTTTCCTCCTAACGGCTCAAGCAGCTGTAACTCAAAATCATCAGGAACACTTTTTTCAAAAGAATCGTCTTTTGTTAGTAATACTGCGAGAATGTCATCGACAGTCATTCGAGATGATTCCTTACTGACAACAGTGGCCCATTCTTCTGGTGTTGGAGGGGAGAATTCCTTATCACTTTCATGTATATAATCTGCTCCGATCAGGGCAAACGCGAAATAACCGCCTGAAATCCAAGGGGATTTATGTTCACGCAATTTCATTGTTGCCGTTTCGCTCGCACTTTCATTACCATTTATAACCCATGCAGTTGCCTGGCGGTTAAAACCTAAACCAACAACTATTGCAGACTGTTTTCGTTCAGAATTTGATGGAATTGTCTCGTTCCAGACTTGATTTACAGTTTTAACAAATGCTGCGACCTCTTGAACCCCACCGCCAACTCTCTCTTTAAGATCTTTGTCTGGATGATAGAGTGCAATTGAAAAATCTGATTGTGCGAAGGCGCTAACTGCCCAAAGAAGTGAAAGAATCGCAATAGTTAATTTTTTCATGTTTATTTCTCCGAACGAACCGGTCAGGAGAAGCCAGGGCTTCCACTGCCAGTTTAAATATTATATTGCTTTCAGTGATCCCGGGGTCGCACCAAGCTAAGGTAAAGATATTGCAGCATTAACATCCCAGAAATATATGTTTTCAGGGTCCATATCAACTTTTTGGGCCCCCAAAAAAGCATTATAAGTGCTTACTTCCTCTCTCAACTCCCAGCCATCACCGGTTGGCGAAATTCGCCGTCCAATCGCCAGCGCTTCTAGTTGTTTTTTGATTTTCTCAACAAAATTATCGGAACCGACAGCTATAGCTTGTGTCCATGTGGATTCTCTTTGTGATATTTCCTCACCAACCGCTGTTTCCACCCACTTCCGGTGGGCTTCCTGAAAACTTTCGAAATCATCAAACCCACAGAGTTTTTTCAATTGGTCGTAATCTATGAGGATACACTTTCGACGAGGCGCTTGAATCTCTCTATAGCCACCATGAACCCACTGGTTCGGATGTTCAACAGCTCTTGCGCGAACCATATTCAAATCGATGTATACAATACAACGCAACAAGTGCTCCCCGTCTTCAATAATCGTTGCATGATATCGATCTTCCCAAAAACTTCCTTTCCGCTTTTTTCGAATATTGTATTCTTGCCCTGTCCTGCCGGCTACAAGTTGCATTGAACGCGGGACAACATCCAGCCCGGAAGAATCATAGGCCAGCAAGTGAATATGATTTGAGGTAACGGTGTAATTCAGGATGACAAGCCCGTATCGTTTCTTCGCCTCAAAAAGCCATTGCAGCCATCGATGCCGATCCTTGGCATACTTCAGCAAAAATTCCCTTTTATGGCAACGATGGGTAATGTGGTAAATTTGACCTGGAACAAAATGTCTGTGTGCTCTGGCCACTTTAATTTCCTATATTGCTCTTTTCATGCTCAAAAAATGCCGTATTGCCCTCTATACGCGTGTATTTTTACAATATTTACCATCTTTACAGTTACTTGACTTGGTGCGACCCCTGGAACGGACACCACCCCTGGAACGGACACCCCTGGAACGGACTTTATTTCTATTGTTAACCTTGGCCCGTCCCCGGGCATTACGTTTTCTATTTGTAATGGTTTCGATTATTTTATACTATCTCTCCTCGTTTTTTCTGAGCCGAATAGAGATCTTTTAGCTCATGAACGTGTTCCCACTCGTTTATCCGGAATAAGGAAATCATAGCGCCGTCGTCAATTAGTCGTTTAAAAGAATCCTCAAAAATGCCACCATCTGATCCACGTATATATTTAAAAAGAATGGGATCGAAAATGGCAACACCCATATTCGCGAGAGAAGATGATTGCATATGATATGGTTTCTCTTCAAACTTTTCTAATACACCCGGCTCTTTTTCAGAAATAACACCTATACCTATTGGATAATAAGAACTGCAGAGCAACATCGATTTACTATTTTTCCATTCACAAAACAATTTATATTGATCGTAAACTTTGTCCCATTCGATTGATGGAATAAGAATATCATTATAATGTAATAAAAATGGCCCACCTTCTAATTCACTTTTTAAATCTGATAGTGCAGCGGGAACAGGCTTGTCAATTGGATGACATTCTACAAACTTACCATAACCACCTTGGCGTATATTTTCTTTTATTGCTGATGAAAAGGAACGAGAAATTACAATAACCTTCTTAAAAACATCAGGGTAAGGAATAAAACTATTTATTATATGTTGCAGCAATGTACGTTCGCCAACATAAACGAGGCATTTAGGCATGACTGAAGTAATTGGAAACATTGATCCGCCTGCTCCACCAACAGGGACAACTACAACAAGCTTTTCTGCTTGTGGCCTAGAAACTAACTTTTCAAGTTGGGATGTAAGTGCATCTAAAGCTTCATTAGTTGCGATTATTTGGGATAGCAATTCATTTTTCTGAGATTCATTTAATGATTTAATGTCTAATAAAAGTTGTTTAGCCTCTTCCGCATTAATATTAGAACGAAAGGTAGAATAGAACTGCCCTGCAACGGGAATAATTGATATAGCAGAGGAAAGAACATTCGGAATCAATTTGCGAATACGATCTAGTGCCATAGCGATTTCCTTTAAATGTTTGCGAACCTAGATTGGGCCGCCGAATAGACGTAGTGTTTTACGTCTCTTCGGTCGACCAAATGGGTTTAGACGACTAAATGGTCGCATAATACCCGAAATGGCCATATTAGACGACTAAATAGCCGTATAAAACTATTGACATTTAGAAAATAATGTGAACAAATGTTCATGCTAATTGATTTTTACGTGTATTCCTTGAAGCATCTTCGAATAGATCTTGCAATCTGGTAGCTCATTTATCCGATTATGTCAATGATATAATTACAATTTTATAAACCTTCAGAAAAGGAGCTTCAGGCATGGAAAACAACGCAACTATTCCGAATGGCCTGCTGAAATCAAGAAATAACCATAGGCATTCCGGAAAACCAAAACTATTCGATCAGCTCCGAAATGTCATTAGGTGCAAGCACTACAGCATCAGAACCGAACAATCCTACACCGACTGGGTCAAACGCTATATAATTTTTCATGGAAGACAGCATCCTGAAAAACTGAATGAGAAACATGTCAGCGAATTCCTAACCCATCTGGCCGTTAAGAATAACGTCGCCGCCTCAACCCAGAATCAAGCACTCTGTGCCATCATATTCCTGTGCAAAGAAGTCCTTGAAATTCCCCTTGGTGAGTTCCAAAATTTAACCCGTGCCAAGAAACCTGTAAAATTGCCGGTCGTATTCACCCAGGAAGAAACGAAGCAGGTTCTCTTGCAGCTAAGCGGCGCTAATTGGCTAATGGGGCAACTACTTTACGGTTCCGGCTTACGGATTATGGAGTGCATCCGTCTTCGGGTAAAAGATATCGATTTCGGCTATAGTCAGATAGTGGTTCGTGATGGAAAAGGGAGAAAAGATCGAGTTACTATGTTGCCGAATATCATCGTCGAAGAGCTGCAACGGCACCTTCTTAAAGTAAAAAAGACTCACGAAAATGACCTGAAGGCCGGATTCGGCGCTGTATATCTGCCCTATGCACTCGGGAGGAAATACAAAAATGCCAACCGGGACTGGGACTGGCAATACGTCTTTCCGGCAACACAACGATCGATGGGCCCTCGTTCCGGCGTCGTCCGACGCCACCATCTGACCGAGACCGTCCCCCAACGTGCCGTCAGGCAAGCCATACGCAACGCCGGCGTCCATAAGGCCGGGAGCTGCCATTCACTCCGTCACAGCTTTGCGACTCATTTGCTCGAAGCAGGGTATGATATAAGGACGGTGCAGGAGTTGCTTGGGCACAAAGATGTTTCAACCACCATGATCTACACGCATGTACTTAATCGGGGTGGGAGGGGGGTGCAAAGTCCGGGGGATTTTCTTTTTCGGAATTGATGTGTACCAACGGCAAAGGCAAAATCTTGTATCGCGCGGAGACGCAGTGACGCAGAGAAGGGCTAAAAAAAGAGCAACTGATGAGAGTATTATTATATGAAAATGGGCTGTTGCTGTGAAAAATTTGGTAATTTCTTAAAAGTTAGTTCTCAGCGTCTCTGCGACTCTGCACGAGAATAGCCGTTTGGTTTTGTTTTAAAAATAAAAATCGGCATCGCGTCCCGACGACGGGATAAACTGCGACGCAGTGACGCTGAGAAAGACATAAAAAAAACAGGGGAGAGCAGCGGACATGACAACGGATCTAACGGACAGACAAAAAAGCGTATTGGATTTCATCATCTCCTTTCAAGAGAAAAACCGGATGGCACCCACGGTACGAGAAATCGCCGCGCACTTAGGACTGAGCGCACCCGCGGGCATCCATCGCATCCTGAACATCCTCAAGGATAAAGGCTATGTTGTCGCGGAAGCCGGGAAAAAGCGGTCCTGGCGATTCAGCAAGGAGGTCCCGGGACGCGGCATTCCCCTCATCGGCGCCATCGCCGCCGGAACGCCTCTTGAAGCCGTTGAAAATTTGGAGGAAGAGCTTCCGGTCTCACCGTCACTCTTCGGCTGTGACACCTGTTTCGGTCTCCGGGTAAAAGGCGACTCCATGATCGATGCGCATATCATGGACGGAGATCTCGCCATCATTCGCCCCCAGCAGTGGGTGGAGTCCGCTGAAATCGCAGCGCTTATGGTTCGGGATCTTATTCCCGAGGCTACCCTGAAGATCGTGCGCCGGACCCGCTCGACCCTGACCCTGGCGTCGGCCAATCCCGCATACCAGGCTCTCGAGTTCAAGGGACCCCGGCGAGGCATGGTATCCATAATCGGCAGGTTCGTCGGTGTTGTGCGACGGGTTTGAAAAGCATTTTCAGTATTGGAGGAATACGATATTTATGCAACACTCGCGGATGAATATCTGGAGTAAATCAGCGCCGAATTTTTTACGTAATGAGCCTGCGAGGGTTGTTAAAACCATGGGAAAGAAGTTTTACGAGGGAATGTTGGAATTCGTGTAAACAAAGATTTCAGGAATTCTATTGACGGCGATCAAACAATTGCGGGTTGTTTTTCACAAATGCATGAATCCACCTTTCGAGAAACGATTCATCCCGGGTATTTTTAATGTAGCTGTATCCCAGCACTGCTATTACCAATGCACCGATTGCATCGACGATCAGGTCCCACATTGTGTCCGTAAGTCCGGAAGGATCATGCAGCATCTCTTTCTGCATATCCATACCGAAGAAGCTATCCATGCTGAACTCAAAAATTTCCCAGAGAGCGCCTGTCGAAACGGAAAACGCGAAGGCAAAAAAGGCGACAAAGCCAGGTTTCATGTGCAGTTCAATGTGTTCTGTTTCATTTAATATGTACACCAGCAGAAATCCAAGAATTCCAAGCAGGAATCCGGAGATTGTGTGAAGAGCGATGTCCCACCACCAGAAACGGGTATAATATCCTCGAGTTTCACCAAGGAATAGTGAGGCGAATACGAACAGGACCGCGAGTAGTATGAACTCTGGCGGAATAGAGACACGGAAAAACTTCCCCAGAAAAAGGGGGGTGAGGGATATTACGATAATCCCGATTGTTGTCATCGATGCAAGCCACTGTTGATGCCAGGCGGCAACCATGACTTCAACAACCAGAATTGCCTGAAGTACAAAAATCAATCGCCGATGTATCATCAGTTTCAGCATTTGAAACCCAACGTGAATGGTCTACACATATGCGCGGAATTACGAAAGACAAACTCCATGTCAACACATCAATGCCCGTCATGAAGTCGTGTTTGCTGTTATCGGGTGTTATCGATGAATTGATTCCGAACAAGGCACGCACATCCGTTTGCCGTCGACATCGCGCAACCGGGATTCCATGGTGGCCTCGCCGCATACAAAACAGGGCTCCGATTTCATAATCCTTGCCGGTTCCGGTTCATCGATGGAGACCCGGGTGATGGAAAGAAAACGGTCGGCCGGCGCATCGAGAATCCATTGGGCCATGGTCATGCGATCCGCACGCATTTCCCCGGGGATATTTTCACCCTGAAAGACGACCCGGACACCACGCCTCGTTTTTCGTGAATAAAGCGTATAAACATGTTTTCCGTAGTCACGGAATATCAGGTTGCCCTTACCGAAAGTACACCCCGAGACGCACTGGAGGGCGTCGACACCGCAGGCATTGTTCTCGACAATAGCGACAATCTCCTCGTCTTCGGAACGGACGGAATCGAGTTCTTTCATTCCGGCGACAGCCATTCGATACCCAATGGCAAGCCCCGGGCATTCATGGCCGTGAAATCTGATAATCTCCTGGTAATTCATGTCGGGGAATTCCTGTCCTTCTTTATAAAATCGTAAAACGGTATCTTCTCGGCCAATTTCAAAACGTTTCATTTCGCCCGGTTTCCGCGTTGGCAGATTCGATTTGCGTCTCATTTCACGCATGACGGGAAACCGTTTTGAAAATGGCTCTTTTGTTTGAATATTTCTCGTAGGTCTATTCTGTTTTTGAAATACAATAGAAAATCGTAAATTTCAAGTCGACGACTTTGGTAACCTTCCGTGTTTTTGCTGAATATTCAAGCGAAATTGCAGATCATGCTGTCTAAAGGGCTATAGACCTGATATTTTAGACCTGCCCGCCGCGCGACATATGGCGGCACGACAATACCTGATGCAAACAGGGCATAATTGGTAAAGGTTCGTCCGTCGATGCGAACCTTCATACCCGCGAGTGGACGTTTTAAAGGAATGATCGCATGAGCGTCCCGGTACTGCTCTACTATATCACGCAGACCCATCTCAGCCGCCTTTCGGGCGATACTGACTTCCAGGTAATGCCGTGATCCACTTTTAATAATCTCTTTGTAGTTATCACCCATTTGGGTAAGCACGGTTTTAAGGTTGTTAGACATTGCTATCTCCTTTTTTTTGCGAAATTAACAATTTTGGCGCCAATCCGGTTCATTTCTCTGCCCCTATATGTATAAGTCGATCACGCGCCCCTTGTGCTCCTCCAACCGAAACCGGCCATCCGGTCCGTAGATACCGGTTTCATCTTCCAACCTAACCCGCAAAAAAGAGTGAGGCCCCATCCTGTATACAGCCCGGCTTCCGGAACGGGCCCGAAACATCTCTACGTGAAGCTCCGGATTGTTACTATCCCGCTGTATCGAAAGCGGCCAGTATTTTTTAGTCAATGTCAGCGAGTCTGAAACAAACACCCCCTTTGATCCTTCAGGGCAAAGGTTTTGTCCAGCCGCTCACGTCACGGATAAAGCCTTCCGTGTTACCAAACCTTGCTTTCATCAAAGTTTGACTGGTCAACTAATGTTTAACGATATCGATTTCATCACGCGGAATCATTTTTAGCTAAACAGAATGTTATCATTTCTGGCCCCTATACAATGTTAGATAAAAAAGGGCATACTGATAGGTAATAACTATCAATAGAGGCTTTTCCTTTTTTCAATTCATTTCTGACATACCTGGATGTCGAAAACAGAACGGGGCTTTTGAGGAAAAAAAAGAAAGGGCCGGCGAGCAAGTCGCCGGCCCGTGGAGTCTTATGGAGGCGGCAACCGGATTTGAACCGATGAATAGCGGTTTTGCAGACCGCTGCCTTACCACTTGGCTATGCCGCCAAAAAAAATGGAGCGGGAAACGGGATTTGAACCCGCGACTTCGACCTTGGCCAAGGTCGCACTCTACCACTGAGTTATTCCCGCTCAGCAAGAAAAGTTTTTTTTATCTATTTATCTCTTATTTGTCAACAGTTATCTTTAGTAAAATTTTATATCCCAATTCGTTGGTCCCTGCCCCTGTTTGTCAACAAAAAAGCCATCAAACTGAAGCTTATTTGGTTCCTTTTAAAAAACCGGTCACCTCTTCATTAATGGGTCTTGAGCAGACTCCGAAACCGCAAGAAATAGTCAGCGCCCGACCAGATGGTCATCCCCAGCGAAAGCCACAGGTAAAACATACCGATAGAGTGCAGCTTGATGCCGAAATAGGGATAATGAAACAGAAGCGGAATAAGGGCCGATATCTGAAAACCGGTCTTATATTTCCCCAGCCAGGACGCCGAAACATCCTCTCCCTTCTCGGAAATGATACTCCGAAGACCACTAACGGCAAACCTCCCTTCCGACAATCACACATACGATCCATGCCGGAATCCATCCGTTGGAAGCAAGCATGATAAGAGTGGAAGATACCAGAAGTTTGTCAGCGATGGGATCCATCACCTTTCCGAAAGCCGACTCCAACCCGAGCGTCCGGGCAAAATAACCGTCGAGATAATCCGTAATGGCCGCGGCACTGAAAAGCAGGGCGGCCAGGGCCAGGCAGATACGGTTCGGAAAATAGACCAGGATGACGATACCGGGCACGGCAAGCATCCGATAGATCGTCAGGCTGTTCGGGTGAATCAAATTGCTTTTTATTTTTTCCCAGGGCGGCATTTTTCTATTTCTTGGTCTTTTCCCAGTCTTTCAGAAAACTCGCAAGTCCCTTGTCCGTCATGGGATGGGCCGCAAGTTTTCCAAGCACATTAAACGGAATGGTGGCGATATCCGCGCCCATCAACGCGGAGTCGAGGACGTGGACCGGGTTTCTGACGCTTGCAACGATAATTTCCGTTTCGAATGCATAGTTGTTGTACATTTCGACAATCTGCTCCACCAGCAGCATGCCGTCCTGGGAAAGGTCATCGAGACGTCCCACGAACGGGCTCACATATGTCGCCCCCGCCTTGGCGGCCATGAGGGCCTGGAGGGGAGAAAACACGAGGGTCACATTGGTGTTGATGCCTTCCTCGGAGAGCTGCCGGACCGCCTTGAGGCCGTCCACCGTCATGGGAATCTTGACAACGATATTCTTGTGGATACCGGCAAGGTGGCGAGCCTCTTCAAGCAATCCCCTCCGTATCGGTACTGATCACCTCGGCAATGATGGGCCCGTCAACAATACTGCATATTTTCCTTGATGACCTCTTCAAAATCACGTCCCTCTTTGGCAATCAGAGAGGGATTGGTGGTCACGCCGTCGACCATCCCCATGAGGTTGGCTTCCTTGATTTCATCTATGTTGGCTGTATCGATAAAAAATTTCATTTAACTCCTCCTGTAAAATATTTTCTTGGCAACGCCTTCAAGCGCTATCGTCTGAATGTTCACTCACATATTTGTCCCGGCACTCCGGACTGCAAAAATAGAGATCTTCACCCTTGAACCTGAGGTGGACCCCTTCCTTCCTGGGGAAATAAACATCGCAGTAAGGATCCTGGACCATCAGGTCATCGATCTGCTCCGGGGTCCCCGGAAACGCACCGCGATCCACCGGTCCGAAACTGATCCGTATCCAGTTTTTCAAGGTGCGATAGAGCAGGTAGACAATTACCGCCCAAATCAGAAGTTTTATCATAAATTATCCCGGACCCTGTTTGTGCCGGATTTACACTTCATCGAACCTCGCAAGGTCCTGCCCGCTTACATCCAGGTTCTCTAAAAGCTCCTTCACGGTTACGTTCAGCACCGGATGAAGCAGTTCCGGCTCTATATCACAGATCGGCGCCAATACAAAGCGTCTCTTGTGCATCCTCGGATGCGGCACCACAAGCCGGGGAGAGTCGATCACCCGCTGGTCGTAGAAGATGATATCCAGATCGATTACCCGGGGGCCGAAACGAACGGTATCCCTCCGCCGGCCGAGAGTAATTTCGGCATCCATCAGCACCTTTAAAAGATCCAACGGATCCAGCGTGGTACCGATCTTTGCCACGGCATTCACAAACCAGTCCTGGTCGACATAGTCCACGGGTTCCGTCTTATAGAATTCGGACACGGCCAGGATCTCGATCCGCCCGGTTTCCGCAAATCGATCAAGCCCGTCCAGACAGTTTTGCTTCTTCTCCCCCATGTTCGATCCCACGGCGATATATGCGATGTGGGTGTGGTTTGCTCTGGAATCCGTCATGATTGCCATGCCTCCTCCGTTAAAACACCCTCATAGACAAGCCGGGTACCGCCTTCGAGACAGGCACTCAAGACATCGTTGCCGTCACGCTCGATATAAATGGTCAGCATCTCTCCGCTCCGGGTGACGACATGCACCGGTGAGGGGATTTCAAACCGATAAACCCCGATAATAGCCGCCGCAACCGCACCGGTACCGCATGCAAGGGTTTCACCCTCCACACCACGTTCGTAGGTTCTGATATGAATGACTTTATCCGAATGAATCGAAATGAAATTTACATTCGTTCCCGCCGGTGAAAACAGTGGATGAAACCGGAGTTCCCTGCCCAGGGCAACCACATCCAGATCGTCCGGATCAAATTCCGTGACCACCATATGAGGCACGCCCGTATTGACGCTGCTGATTGAAAGATCTCCTCCCCCTTGCCGGATAATCTTATAGTCGAGCTTCAGATCCGACGGCCTGGGCATGGTCACCTTGACCCGATTGTTCTTCACCCGAGCACTGACAATTCCCGCCACTGTTTCGAAAGCCAGACCAGGCCCGCAGAGGCCCTTTAAATGCGCAAACCGGGCAACGCACCGGGAACCGTTTCCACACATCTCCGCCACGCTGCCGTCCGAATTGAAAAACCGCCATTTGAAATCCACGGTATTCGAATTTTCAACCAGTATAAGGCCATCGGCCCCCGCGGACACTCTTCGCCGGCATACCCGGCGAGCAAACTCCTGGACATCCATATCGGGCAGGATCGGCCGGCGGTTGTCGATAACGATAAAATCGTTTCCGCTCCCGCTCATCTTATGAAATGGAATCCGAATCATTTACTAACGCCTTGATAGTCAAATTCAACCAGGTTCGACGATTCGCTGCCGCGACCGCTCTCCATGTGAAGCATGACCTTGTATGTATATCGGAAGCCCTGCCGCACTTCCTCTTCGTAGCTCGGCTTCGCTTCACCATCCGTCCGGAGAATCGGCACTTCGGCGATTCTCTGGAATGCCAGGGGGCAATCAGGGCACAGCTCATCGGTCAACCGGGTTTTCGCCCGGAAAAGAATGGACATCCCTTCACCGAACGCGCCTTGTTTCACCTTATCCGGAATCGTCCATGTCAGCATGACCCTAGAGCCTTCGAGGTTATGGGACAAATCGCTCACCGGAGGCACCGGATCCGAATGGGGCGGCAAAGGCGGCGCCTTTTTCCCGCATCCGAGAAAAACAGTAAGCGCAGCCGACACCCAGACCACCGTAGCGCAAAGAAAAAAAATCAGCGGAAATCGGCCGGAAAGGGCTGCCTTTCTCATTCCGCGTCCTTCATGCTTCCAAACAAACGATCCAGACAATCGACCAAGCCGTCGACATGCTCTTTTTCAATGACAAGGGGCGGGACAAAGCGCAGCA
Source organism: Desulfobacterales bacterium (assembly GCA_963677545.2). Taxonomy (GTDB): domain Bacteria; phylum Desulfobacterota; class Desulfobacteria; order Desulfobacterales; family JAFDDL01; genus JBECKW01. Next base: position 72,718 of record CAXXKH010000031.1, read on the forward strand.
CGTTCTCCTGTATACAGTTGATCAAATACCCCTGTTCCATGCAGGCCATGACAAACGGCGTGCCATCGGCGGCAAGTTCCATACCGATCATTAATCCCCTGCCCCGGACCTCCTTTATAACACTATGGCGGTCCTTGAGCCACATCAGTCTTTCCTTAAAATAAGCACCCATCTCTCCGCAGCGGGAAACGATATTCTCTTCTTCCATCACCTTCAGTACTTCTATCGTGGCCGCGGTCACTATCGGCGTCCCGCCGAATGTCGTTGCGTGTGCCCCCGGGCCGAAAGCGGCTGCAATCGGTTCCGTCGCCAGCATGGCGCCAATGGGAAGCCCGTTTCCCAGGGCCTTGGCAAGGGACATGATGTCGGGCTGCACCCCGAATTGCTCATAGGCAAACAAGGTGCCGGTCCGCCCCATACCGGTCTGAATTTCATCGAAGATCAGCAACGCTCCGGTCTCGTCACAAATTTGCCGGACCGCCTTCAGATAACCTTCCTCCGGGCACCGTATCCCCCCTTCCCCCTGGATCGGTTCCAGAAGAACAGCGCAGGTCCGTTCGTCCACAGCCGCCTTGAGGGCCGGCACGTCGTTGAATGGTACGAAACTGAATCCCTCCAGCACCGGGTTGAAGCCGTGCCGGATCTTCTCCTGACCGGTGGCGGAAAGCGTCGCCATCGTACGGCCGTGAAAGGATTGATCCATGGTAACGATCCTGAAGCGGTCGTTTTCTCCCTTATCATGAAAATATCGACGGGCAAGCTTGATGGAGGCTTCGTTTGCCTCGGCCCCGCTGTTGCAGAAAAACACCCTGTCTGCAAAGCTTTTTGAGACAAGCATTTCGGCCAGGATCGCCTGGGGTTCGATATAATAAAGGTTCGATACATGCCAGAGTTTTCGGGCCTGTTCGCACAGCGCATCGGCTATTCGGGGATGTGCATGGCCAAGGCTGCAGACGGCTATACCCGCCACGAAATCGGTGTATGACTTTCCCTGGTCGTCCCAGAGCGTACACCCCTCTCCCCGTACAAGAACGATGGGAAACCGTTTGTAGGTCTGGGCCAGAACCCGGTCCGCCCGTGGTATCAATTCACTGCTCATCGAATCACCTCCGAACCGACACCCTTGCTGGTAAACAGCTCCAGTATCACCGCGTGTCGTTTTTTTCCATTAATAATCTGTACCTTGGAAACACTGGCTTCCACCGCCGCCCGGGCGTATTCCACCTTTGGAATCATGCCGCCTGATACAGTTCCGTCATCGATCATTTTCTGGATGTCCCCCACCTGAATGGTAGGAACCAGTTTATTGTCCCGGTCCAACACCCCGTCCACATCCGTCAGGTAAATCAACCGAAGTGCCGACAGCGCCCTTGCCACATGGCTGGCCACGAGATCGGCATTGATGTTATAGGTCTCGCCGTTCGGTCCGGTTCCTACCGGTGCAATCACCGGGATAAAGCCTTTTTCCACCAGGGTATGAATCACCCGGGGATTGACCCGGGTCACATTGCCCACCAGCCCCGGGTCGATAATCTCCGGAGGCGCATTCGCGTCCTCCCGGTGAACGATGCGCATCTTCTCCGCCATAATCAGTTCACCATCCTTGCCGGTGAGCCCCACCGCCAGCCCGCCTTCCCGGTTGATCTGGGCCACGATGGATTTGTTCACCCTCCCCCCGAGCACCATTTCCACCACACCCATGGTGTCCTCGTCGGTAAGCCGCATTCCCCGGATAAACTGGGGGCGGATACCCATCCGGTCCATCACCTGGTTAATCTGGGGGCCGCCGCCGTGGACCACTACAGGCTTCAATCCCACATACTTCATGAGGGCAATGTCCTTGGCGAAATCCTCCTTCAACTGTTCATCCACCATGGCGTGGCCACCGTATTTGATGACAACGGTCTGGCCGGCAAACTGCCGGATGAAGGGTAACGATTCTATTAGTATGTCCGCCGTTTTTTCTGGCATTCCAACCTCCGGTTAAAAGAGAGTTCAAAGTTAGAAAGTTGCAGGTTCAAGGTTGATAGCACTTGCGTGCCTTTAACTTTGAACCTTTAACTTTGAACCTTGAACTTACAAGATGTATCTACTTAGGTCCTCATCGTCCTTAATATCCTTCAGCTTGCTCTCCACGAATGCAGCGTCAACGACAACCTTCTTCTCCTTCATATCGGGCGCATCGAACAGAACGTCTTCCAAAAGACACTCCATGATCGTATGGAGTCGCCGGGCGCCGATGTTTTCCGTCCGGCTGTTCACCTCTTCGGCGATACGGGCGATATCCTCCACGGCATCATCCTGAAACAGAACCTCCACCCCCTCGGTCTTCAGCAGTGCCGGGTACTGCAGCAACAACGCATTTTTCGGCTCCTTAAGGATCCGGACAAACTCTTTCTGTCCGAGGGAATTGAGTTCAACCCGGATCGGGAACCGCCCCTGAAGCTCCGGAATCAATTCCGATGGTTTACATATATGAAAAGCGCCGGAAGCAATAAACAGGATATGATCCGTTTTCACCGGGCCGTATTTCGTGGTTACAGTGCTGCCTTCCACCAGCGGCAGCAAATCCCGCTGGACCCCTTCCCGGGAGACATCCGGTCCCCGGCCACTCTCCTTGCTGGCGATTTTATCGATTTCATCGAGAAAAATGATGCCGGACTGTTCGACCTTTTCGACAGCGGTTTTAACGACCTTTTCCATATCCACCAACCCCTGGGCTTCTTCCTGGATGAGAATCTCCATGGCATCGCCGACCCGGACCTTACGCCGCTTGGTGTTTTTGGGAAGCAGGCTTCCGAACATGTCCTTGAAATTGACCCCCATCTCTTCCATACCGACATTGGAAAAGATCTCCACCACGGGTGTGCTTCGGTCAGCGACGTCCATATCCACATACCGTTCGTCAAGATCACCGTTCTGAAGCATCCGCCTGAGTTTCTCGCGGGTCGCGGCACCGCTCTCCTCGTTCGCGGGAGACGAACTGGTATCACTTTCCAGCTCGTTGGAGCTGACCATGGACATATTGGGCTGTTTTTTCGGCAGCAGGAGATCCAGCATTCTCTCCTCCGCAATGTGGCATGCTTTTTCCTGAACCGTCACCTGTTCTCTTGCCTTGAGTTCGCCCACCGTCAATTCCAGCATATCTCGAACCATCGACTCAACGTCCCGCCCCATATAACCGACTTCCGTAAACTTGGACGCCTCCACCTTGATAAAAGGCGAATCGGTCAACTTGGAGAGCCGCCGCGCGATTTCAGTCTTTCCGACTCCCGTGGGACCGATCAGGATTATATTCTTCGGAGCAATTTCGTCCCGAAGATCTTCGGGTACCTGCTGGCGCCGAAAGCGGTTTCTCAGGGCAATGGCCACGGAACGTTTTGCCTTGTCCTGGCCGATGATGTATTTATCCAGCTCCCTGACAATTTCCGATGGTTTCAGTGTGCTCATATTGTTTTTATATCCTTATCATATAATCTCGACGGTTATTTTTTCGTTGGTGTAGATACAGAGAGAAGCCGCTATAGCCATGGACTCCCGGACGATTTCCTCAGCGTCGAGCCCGGCGTGTTTTACCAGTGCCGTCGCGGCGGCCTGGGCCGCCACACTGCCTGATCCAATGGCAATGACATCCTCGTCCGGCTCGATCACATCGCCGTTCCCTGAAATCAGAAAAGTCGTTTGCGCATCTCCGGCGATCATGACCGCCTCCAACCGCCGCAGGTATTTGTCTGTCCGCCAGTCCCTTGCAAGCTCCACCGCACTCCGGGTTATGTTTCCGTTGTACTGCTCGAGCTTGACCTCAAAGCGGTCAAACAGGTTCAAGGCATCGGCGGTGGCGCCTGCAAAACCGACAATGATCTTGTCCTGATACAACCGCCGGACCTTTCTGGCGTTGTGCTTGATAATCGTATGATTCAATGTCACCTGGCCGTCTCCGGCGACAACGAGTTTTCCATTGTACCGAACCGCCAGAATAGTAGTTCCATGATAATTCATATTCATACCTATTAGTTCTTTCCGTTTAGCAGTTACCGACCTCAGATCTCAGGCCTCCGACCTCCGGCGGTTACTTCCTAGGATGCGCCTTATCATAAGCTTCCATCAACCTGCTGATACTTAAATGCGTATACTTCTGGGTTGTCGCCAGACTTTCATGCCCCAGAAGTTCCTGAACCGCTTTCAGATCGGCGCCGGCATCCAGCATGTGGGTGGCAAACGAATGCCGAAGTGCATGGGGCGACACCGGCACCTGGATGCCGCATTTTCTTGCGACCTGCTCGAGAATACGGGCCATGGACCGGGTCGTAAGCCGCCCGCCATGTTTGTTGAGAAAAAGCGGGACATCCGTCTCGGTTCCGGTCCCCGTTTTCTTCTTCAGTTCCTCCCGGTATGCCCTGATGGCGGAAAGAGCGTGGCTCCCGATGGGCACCCGGCGCTCTTTGTTGCCTTTCCCCACCACACGGATCATCCCGCCTGAAAAATCGACATCAAAAACATTCATACCGGCAAGTTCCGATACGCGAAGCCCGCTGGAATACATCGTTTCGAACATCGCCCGGTTTCGCAGGGAAAGCAATGTGCCCTCCGAAATGCTGTCGAGCATGCGAAACATATCATCCACTGAAAGATAGGCCGGAATATGTCGGGCCTGCTTCGGAGTCATTACCTGCTGCGCCGGACTGCTCTGGAGGAAACCGCGCTTCACGATAAAATTGAAAAATGAACGAACCGCGGAAAGCTTCCGGGCAATGGTGGACTTCTTGTTCTTTTTCTTGTGAAGTACTGTCAGGTACCCTCGGATCGTGAGCGCATCGATTTGATCCGGTCGTATCGCCGAAGGGTGTGATAGAGAAGTATCGAGACGCATGGACTGCTCAGCCGCGATAGCGATAAATTCGGTCAGATCGTGTCGATAGCAGCGGTATGTACTTTTCGAATACCCCTTCTCCGAAACGAGAAATTCCGAAAATATCTTCAGCAAATCACCGCAAGTCGGCGTACCCATCGTTTATTTACCCGTAAAATTGTTTTGCCGTAAACGAACACAAGCCGACATATTCACCCGCGTCGTCACCCGCCTATATCAATCAGTTGCGCAAGTTCCATCCAGTTGCCAACCTCTGTAAATTGGTGGGAGGTTCGGTTCCAGGGTTGTCGATACACAATCGGAACAATCCCTGCTTCGTGAAGAGCAAAACAAGTCTCCAGACGGTCTTCGACAAAATGGGTTATTTTTTTATCCAGCAAAACCGATGCCTTATCATCGAAAGTGCCGGTCGCTACGACTTCCACCTGACGAGAATCGAGGGAAAAATTATTCCATATCCAGTCATGGACCGGCTCCGAATAGGACCGGGCCGTCACACACAGGACCGGCGAATGACGGCCGGCAAGCCGGGTCATCACTTCGGCGGCCCCCTCAAAGCTTTTGAGAGGATCCGAATAATCCCCCTCCATTATTTTCCGGCTGATCTCTTTCAATATTTCCGGCTCGATATCGAGACATTCCGACAACGCATAGCTGGTTATGTCATCATAGCGTATCCCGTGAATGTTGTATTCGCTCCGGGCGATGTCAAGGAACAGGTTCATCGTATCGGCAATAACGCCGTCGAAATCAAATGCTACGGAAGCCGGATCGATCATCAGGTTCTACAATTTCTTTCTAAGCTGCCTGGCGGGTCTTTCGCTTCAAGCGGCTGATGCGGCGCCTGTAGATCGTTGCCGTTTTTTTATCACCGGCGGACAATGCATCCGCCCGTTTTACCTTGAGAGATTTGATTGCCTTTTTAACTTCCCGTACGTCATGGGTGGCCTTTTTGGCTCCATCATCCGTGATTCCCCGGACTTTTTTGATCTCCGCAACCAATTCGGCCTTGTTCATACCATGGGCGCCGGTAATCTCCGACATATCGGCAGCCAGTTCACGCAACTCCTTCGCGGTCATTTTTTCCAACGGTTTCTCTTTGGTTTCTTTTTTTCCACCCATCTTTTTTTAGATCTCCTTTCTTAAAATCAAGCTTGCAGGTCATAAAACATTTGGAACAAATATGTCAACTGGCGTTCTTTTTGTCCTTCCCCTCCAGCATCTTCAAAAAAGGCTTGAACAGGTCCAGGGGAAACGGAAAAATGGTCGTGTTGTTGTTTTCAGAAGCCATTTCCCGCATGGTCTGCAGGTAGCGCAGTTGAAGGGCCATGGGGTGATCCTGGATCACGGTGGCGGCATCCGCGAGTTTCGTGGACGCCTGGAACTCGCCCTCCGCATGGATGATCTTTGCCCGCCGCTCCCGTTCCGCCTCGGCCTGCCTGGCCATGGCCCGCTGCATCTCCTGGGGCAGGTCGATATGCTTGAGTTCGACGGTTGCCACCTTTATACCCCAGGGATCCGTATGGGCGTCCAGAATTTCCTGCAGTTGGCTGTTGATTTTTTCCCTGTCCGACAAGAGTTCATCGAGTTCCGCCTGGCCGCAGACGCTCCGCAGGGTCGTCTGGGCCAACTGGCTCATGGCGTAGCTGTAATTTTCAACCTCGATGACGGCCTTTATCGGGTCTATAACCCGGAAATAGATGACAGCATTGACCTTTACCGATACGTTATCACGGGTGATGACATCCTGGGGGTCAACATCCATGGCCACCAGGCGAAGACTCACCTTCACGATTCGATCGATGAACGGAATGAGGATTATAAGCCCCGGGCCCTTGGCCCGAATGACACGCCCCAGCCGAAAGATGACGCCCCGCTCATACTCGTTCAGAATCTTTATGAAGGACCAGATAAAGATGAGGATCAGAATTACCGGATAAATCAGGTAGAGTGGCATGTTTGCCTCCTTGTTGGTTAAAGTGGTTCCACCTCAAGAACCATCCCCCGAACCCCCACAACCTTAACACGGGTACCGATATCGATGGATGACACCGCGACCGCGTGCCACAACTCGCCGTGCACGAAAACCTTCCCCTCCGGCGCCAATGGCGTCCTGGCCACGCCTACCTCTCCGACGATTCCTTCAATACCTGTTTGGGGCTGGCGGGTGTGAGCCTTGACCACCAGTACCGCTATCGTAATGAAAAAGGCTGAAACGATTCCTACGGTTGTCAGTAATACCTGAAGCGAAAGCCTGAGCCCGCTTCCTCCGTCCTCGAACAGCATCATGGAACCGAGCAGCATCGAAGCCACCCCCGCGACGGTCAGCATGCCGAAGCTTGTCACCTTGAGTTCCAGCATGAAAAAAAACAGGGCCAGCAGTATGAGAAGTATCCCGACATAGTTGATCGGCAGGGTCTGAAATGCAAAAAAGGAGAGCACCAGGCAGATTGCGCCCAACACCCCCGGCAGGACCACACCGGGATGCGCCAGCTCGAAATAGAGCCCCGCCAATCCGATCATCATCAGAATGTAGGCAATGTTGGGATCGCCGATAATACGCAACACTTTTGTCCGGAGCCCTTCCTTGATTCGCTCCACTCTGCCGGGATCGAGAACAAGCGTCCCCTTTTCCTTGAGTCCCCGGCCGTTTATCTGCTGCAGAAGGTCCGTCAGGTCAACCGCCACGAGATCGATGATATTCTCCTTCAAAGCCTCGGTTTCAGTAATCGATACGTTTTCGCGGATGGCTCGCTCCACCCATTGGGCGTTTCTTCCCCTCTTTTCAGCAACACTTCTGGCGTGAGCCGCCATATCATTGACCACTTTTTCGCTCATGGTTTCCTGGATGTCATTTCCACCGGCCCCAACCGGGTGGGCCGCCCCGATATTGGTGCCGTGCGCCATGGCCGCGATATCCGCCGCCACAGTGATCATCACTCCTGCCGAGGCCGCCCGGGCGCCGGAGGGAGAGACAAAAACGACTACGGGGATATCGGCGGCCAGAATCTCCTGAACGATCTCCCGCATGGATTCCGCGAGTCCACCGGGAGTGTCCAGTTCGATCACAAGACACGCCGCCCTCTCATCCGTAGCTGTTTTGATGCCGCGCTTTATAAAATCCGAAGCACCGGGATTGACGCTTCCGGAGACGGTCATGACATATACATCTCCGGAGTCGGCCCCGGATACAGCGCACTCGAAATCCGCCCCGAGCAGCACCAATAGCGTCAGAATTGCGAAAAACCATTTCCTGTTCATTTGTTCGGCCCTTTCAGCCCCAGAACATCCATGATTTTCTGTACATCCTCCCAGACATCCCGCTTTTTTTCAGGATTTCTCAACAGATATGCGGGGTGGTACGTCGGCATCAGCCGGATGCCGTTGTACTCGGAAAACCGCCCTCGAAGCCTTGAAATGGGCGTTTGCGTTTCGAGAAGAGTCTGGGCGGCAAATTTGCCCATTGCACAGATGCAATCGGGTGAAATCGCGTCGAGTTGCCGCTTCAGGAACGGGATGCACTGTTCGATCTCTTCGGGAAGGGGATTGCGATTCCCGGGCGGACGGCATTTGAGAATATTGCAGATATAAACCTGGGAGCGATCCAGTCCCATGGCCTGAATGATCCGGGTAAGCAGCTTGCCCGCCTTCCCGACAAAAGGTACCCCTTGAATGTCCTCGTCATATCCGGGCGCCTCTCCCACGAATACCAGCCTCGCCCGGGGATCTCCGTCACCGAACACGAGATTCTTCCGGCTTTCACATAGGAGGCACCGGTGACAGTCCCCCAGTTCCGCCCGAATCTCTTCCAGGGATTCACCGCATTTCGGGTCCGGAGGGATCTCATTCTTCGGGTCTTCGGCAATTCCCCATCGGGAGACCCGTTCCATTGCTTCCGGAGAGGGATCGAATCCGGCGATGCCCAGGGTCGCCATGGAGGAAAGGGTCCGCCGGACCTCTTCCAGTGTTTCGGTAATATTGCGGGTCGTCATGGTTTTCCTTTTAATTACTGCTATGGCTTCAGGTGTCGGGTGTCAGGTGTCAGGAGTGGAAAGTGCAGCAACTGACACCTGACACCTGAAACCTGACACCTTCTTTACTTAGAAAGGTTTAAAACACGATCCAGAAGTGTATGGGCAACAAGTCCCTTGTCCATTTCCGCCAGCTCTTCCCGCGTACCATCCCGGAAAAAGAAGGTGACCCGGTTGGTGTCGGCGCCGAAACCGGTCCCCGGCTGGTTGACGAGGTTTCCCACGATCATGTCCAGGTTCTTGGCGGCAAGCTTTGCCTGGGCGTTTTCCGCCAGCGATTGTGTCTCGGCCGCGAATCCCACCAGGACCTGATTGCTTTTCCTGCGTCCCAACTCGAAAAGTATATCCATATTCTTTTCGAGTGTGAGGGTCATACGTTCCGCGCCTTTTTTTATCTTATGCGGCGCCGCCTCCGCGGGGCTGTAATCGGAAACGGCCGCGGACTTGATGATAACCTGTGCCATATCCATACGATCGAAAACAGCCTCGGCCATCTCCCGGGCGGTCTCGACCTTTATCACCCTCACCCCCCGCGGGTCTTCAAGGGCTGTGGGTCCTGTAACCAATGTCACTGCCGCCCCCCGGTATTCAGCCGCCCGGGCAATGGCATATCCCATTTTGCCCGTAGACGGATTACTGATATAGCGCACCGGATCGATGGGTTCCCGTGTCGGTCCCGCCGTCACAAGAACATTCGTGCCCGTCATATCCTTCGGGGTCAGAAAATGGGCAATCCGATCGAGAATCACCTCACACTCCGGAAGACGTCCGGCCCCCGATGTTCCGCATGCCAGCTCTCCGGAAGCCGGATCGACGATATGCCGGCCATCACTCTTCAGGATTTCCAGATTCCGCCGGGTGGCCGGGTTTTCATACATATGGGTATTCATGGCGGGACAGACAACCACCGGCGCTGTCACGGCCAGAAGAAACGTGCTGAGAGCATCATCGGCAATCCCATGGGCCATCTTGGCGATGACGTTTGCCGTAGCAGGCGCAATGACCACCGCGTCCGTCTGATCAGCCAGCTGAATGTGCGAAATAGCGCCGCTCCCCTTGTCCCGGAACAGATCCGAACAGACCGGTTGCCCGGAAAGCGCTTCAAATGTCGTTGGCCCGACAAACCATTTCGCATTTTCCGTCATAATGACACGAACCCGGGCGCCCGCCTTCTGGAGAAGCCGCAACAACTCGACACTTTTATATACTGCGATACCTCCGGATACACCCAGCAGGATAGTTTTATCTTTCAGAACCGATGTCATATCATGCCTTTATTTCAGTAATCCCGAATTAGGACCGTCCTGTGTCGGGGAGACCCAGATTTCCACCTTTGTCGAAAATGTGCCCTCGAAGATGTTGATAATGCACCACTTGTTATCTTTATGGTACAACATGAGGGTCCGGGGCAGCTTGAAGGAACTGACCAGCTGCCAATTGTCCTTTATCATATTGATCTCAAAAAAATTGACGAGGGACGATTGATCCACCCGGCCTTTCAGCACCACAACCCCGGCGGTAAGTCCGGAAGACCTCAGAACAAAGGTCTCTTTCGAGACGACTTTCAAGCCGAAAGGGATCAGGATGTCATTGAAATCCGTATAAGAAGCAGTCGGAGCCTGGCTTTCCGCATATGCCTGTTCAGAGGATGACACATCGTTTGCTTTATTGCCGAAGTGAGAACATCCGGAGAAAAAGAAAACAACCACCAGCATTAACCATCCGTATTCCATTCTAAACATTCGTTTCATCGAATTGCCCCCCTTCAACATTAAACACCCGAATTCAATTCTAAATATCTGTTTCATCGAACTCCCCCTTCTTTTCCGAACTCAGCTTTTTCAGTTCTTTCAACCGTCGACAACTCAAGACCAGCGTCAGCCATTCATCAAAAAGCGCGGGCAGTTGATCACCGGAGGCCGATTTTTCCGCCAGCCGGCATTCGATTTCCGCGACCTTTTCCCGAAACGCCGTGTGCCCCGGCATCTGTTCCAGCAAATGGGAGTAAATTTCCATTGCCTCCTTAAGATACCCCTGATTCTCAAGCACCTTCGCCATGGTGGGCGTGTACAGCACTTTGTTCTCTTTATCTTTCAGCATGTGATTTTTGCCTCACTTAAATGTAAAAACCAACTCATCCTCACCAACCAGATTGAGTTCTTTACGGACCATTGCCGCGACGAAGCGGGGATCACTCTTCAGCCGCTCTATCTGCCGGTAAAGAGCGATATTTTCATTGAAGGTCTTTTCATTACTCTCGACGACTCTGTCCCGCTCAATCCTGAGGGCGATAAGATCCATCAGTCCGTTGTCGCCGGAAAGGATTACCAGCAGCAGACCGACAAGCGCGATGGCAACTATAGAGAAAAAGAGGTTTCTTTTAAGACGCACCTTTAATCAAGGTCCTTTCTTTTATTTTTTTATACAATAGTATGAAAGCGACGATTTCGTCAATAATACAGTTTGATCAGCCAATTTCAATACGCCTCTTTTCGGACGATCTCTTTTCACAACGGATTGAAAATGGCGTTTATGATTATTTCCTATTGACATAACGGAATTTTCTCTGTATTTGGTGCAATTTATTAAGGTAACAGAGAAATTGATCTATACGATTTCGCGAACATCATCGGGCTTTCACGATAATGGCGCGAGTCATATTGAAAGGAGCGCATCACTGTGGCAAATCACAAATCGGCATTAAAGCGGGCGAAACAGAATACAATTCGTCGTCTGCGCAACAAAACGGTAAAGACAAGAGTAAAAAATGTTGTCAAAGAAGTACGGCTTGCAGTTAGCGAGCAGTCCGGCGATCAGGCGGTCTCAAGCCTGAATCAGGCCAAGTCGATCATTGACACAGCGGCCAAAAAGGGCGTTATTCATCCGAATACCGCGGCCAGAAAAATCTCCCGCCTTTCCAAATCCGTCAACTCGTTGTCCGCATAAACAATGCCGGTTTGTCCCGCTGGGGCGGGACAAACCAATTTGGAAATCATATCGCCGTCCGATTTAAAGAGCCGATTTCAAAACGTCCCATTTTGACCAATCTCCGTGCTGACGATCCGCCTTGGGCTTGATCCCGCTTGTGCCGGGAAAACGTTTTGAAAATGGCACTTCGGTTAAAAATTATCGGTCATCTGATGATAAATCTTCTCGGCAAGACGCCTTGAGAGCTTTACAATAGCTGCTCTTTTGTTCCGTTCAGTAGTCCCTCTGTTATCCGCCACCTCATATTCTTCATTTTCGGATATACGGGGGGCCTGCCACAGAACCGCGCCTTCCGGATCGGTCATTTTGAGCGAAACCGTCACCGTCACCTCCCGTTCCTTAATATTGTGGAGGCTCTGTCGGGAGATAGATCGAGTGGTTACGGACAGGACACTACCCGAAAGAACGGCACTGGCCGCTTCGCGCTGGTAGGTGAATTTTTTGCCGTTCCGGGTAAATTCATATATGATATCATTGCTGATGATGCCTTCCACTCCGGTCTCGGCACTTCTGTTCCCAAAAATCCCGACAGAAACCTGTTCCACCCCGCCGGGCAGATCTCCGCCCCCCGAAAACCGGTATCCGCAGGCGGAAAAGGCGAGTAAGATGACACCAATAACGCAAATTTTTAGAAACTGTATCATTATTACACCACAATATTAACCAGCTTCCGCTTAACAAGAATCACCTTCTTAATCGGCTTGTCACCGATAAACGGCTTCGCGCGTTCATCGGCAAGGGCCATCTGCTTGATCTGCTCGTCGTCGGCGTCCGTGGCAACCGAAAAGCGGCTTCGAAGTTTTCCGTTCACCTGAACCACGATCAGCAGCTCGTCCTTTTCAAGGGCTTCTTCGCGATACGTGGGCCAGGCCATGTTATGGATCCCCTCGGGTTTACCCAGGGTCTCCCAGAGTTCTTCACAGAAATGAGGTACGAACGGAGAGAGAAGCAACACGACGCTTTCCATGGCAAACCGGCAGACACCGGCAGTCTCGGGTGCTCCGGCCTTGGGATCGATGCCATACATGGCATTTACAAGTTCCATAACTGCGCTGATGGCGGTGTTGAAATGGTACCGCTCCTCGATATCCGTCGTCACTTTGTGGATCGTCTGATGCACCTTCCTGTTCAGGTCACGGATATCTCCCGACAGGGAATCGGGTTCGCCGTCAAAAGGCGCCGCGGTACCTATCCTATCCATCCATCCGTAGGCAAGACGCCAGATCCTGTTGAGAAAACGGAACCCGCCTTCAACACCTGTCTCGCTCCACTCCAGATCCCGTTCGGGGGGGGCGGCGAAGAGGCTGAAAAGACGGGTGGTGTCGGCGCCGTATTGTTCCAGCAATTCGTTGGGATCCACCACATTCTTCTTGGATTTGGACATTTTCTCGACCCGTCCCACGGTCACTTCCCGGCCGCATTTCAGGCAGCGGTGCCCGTCATCACTCTTTTCCGACTCCGAGGGAAAGAGGTAACCATGCGTCGGACAGGAAACCGATTCCTTGGTAACCATTCCCTGGGTAAGAAGGCGGGAGAACGGCTCTTTGAAGGAGACAAGCCCCAGTTCCTTCAGGACCCGGGTGAAATATCTCGAGTAGAGAAGATGCAGTATCGCATGCTCCACCCCGCCGATATACTGGTCCACGGGCATCCAGTATTCCACGGCCGATGGGTCGAACATACCGGTATCGCACCGGGGACTGCAGTATCGTTCAAAATACCAGGAGGACTCCACGAACGTGTCCATGGTGTCGGTCTCCCGGCGTGCATTTTTACTGCCGCAGACCGGGCACGTTGTCTGCTTGAACGCATCAAGTTCCGGCAGCGGTGACCGTCCGCCTTCAAGCAGTCCGGCCTCCTCGGGAAGAACAATGGGAAGATCCGACTCCGGCACCGGTACGATACCACATGCCGGGCAGTGAATCACCGGAATCGGCGCTCCCCAGTACCGCTGCCGGGAAATCCCCCAGTCCCTCAACCGGTAGCTGACGGTTTTCTTGCCGATCCCCTCCTTTTCCATATGAAGTGCGATATCATCCAGGGCCTTGCGGTTGCCAGTGCCGTCAAACGGACCGGAATTGACCAGAACACCTTCGCCCGTATACGCCTCTTCAAGCATATCCGAAGTAAGAGTCTCCCCTTCGGGTTGAATGACCACGATAATGTCAAGGTCATATTTTTTTGCAAAATCAAAATCCCGCTGGTCATGGGCCGGAACGGACATAACGGCGCCGGTACCGTATTCCATCAGCGCGAAATTGGCGGTATAGATGGGCATCCGGCGACCGTTCATGGGGTTGATGCAGAAAGCCCCGGTGAAAACGCCCTCTTTTTCATACTGGTCCACCGCCTTCCCGGAACGGTCCTGTTGTGACATTTTTTCAACAAAAGCAGTGACGCTCGCTTCCTGTGCAGTACCTTCCGCAAGGCGCGGCACCAGGGGATGCTCCGGCGCCAGGCACATGAATGTCGCGCCGAAAACCGTATCCTGGCGGGTAGTGAATACGGATATCACATCCTCGGAATCCGCCACCCGGAATCTGATTTCAGCCCCGACGCTTTTTCCGATCCAGTTCTTTTGCATACTGGTGACCTTTTCGGGCCACCCCGGCAGTTGATCGCAGTGCACCAACAGATCTTCCGCATAATCGGTGATCCGGAAAAACCACTGCCAGAGCTTTTTCTGAATCACCGGTTTTCCGCACCGCCAGCACATCCCGGCCTCCACCTGCTCGTTGGCGAGCACAGTGAGACAATCTTCGCACCAGTTGACATAAGATTCCTTCCGGTAGGCCATGCCCTTCTCAAGCATTTTGATAAAAAGCCACTGCTCCCAGCGGTAATACTCCGGCCGGCAGGTGGCAATTTCCCTTCCCCAGTCGTAGGAAAGACCGAGCTGTTTGAGCTGACTTCTCATGTTGTCGATGTTGGCATACGTCCAGGCCGCCGGATGCGTGTTGTTTGCAATGGCCGCGTTTTCCGCCGGCATACCGAAAGCATCCCATCCCATGGGATGCAGCACATTGAAACCCTGCATTTTTTTATAGCGCGCCAGGACATCACCGATAGTGTAATTGCGCACATGTCCGATATGGATATTACCGGAAGGATAGGGAAACATCTCGAGCAGGTAATATTTTTTCCGGCCGGCCTCTTCCTCGATAAGAAACGCGTTGCTCTCCTCCCAGTATCGCTGCCACTTTGACTCAATCTGTCCCGGATTGTATCTCTCTTCCATTTTCATGTATCCTTTATGTTTTTTGATGACCCTCCCGGTCATAATCGCCCTTTCCTGCCACAGTCGTTGACAAATAGCAAGAACGGTAAGAATCGGTCCGGAAACCCGATATTGCACATAAAACCATAAAATCATTTGACTTGTCCATAACAATTTCATATTCAAAGGAAAACCATTTAACCAGGAGGAGGAGCACAAGGACAATACATTTATGAACAAAAAAATACTTATCAATGCCGTCGACCCCGAAGAGTGCCGGATTGCAAGCATCATCGACAGCAAGCTGGATGAATTCCAGATAGAGAGCACTGCACGGGAAATCACACAGGGGAACATCTACAAAGCGATTATCGTCCGTATCGAGCCAAGTCTTCAGGCGGCATTTGTCGATTATGGCGCCGAACGGCACGGTTTTCTTCAATTACACGAAATCCACAGCGACTATTTCCAGGACGATCTCGCCGCCGACCGCAACATCAAACACAAGATTAAAAAGGGGCAGGAACTCCTGGTACAGGTGGTTAAAGACCCGGTGATGAAAAAAGGAGCGATGCTCACCACCTTCATATCGCTTCCGGGACGTCATGTGGTCCTGATGCCCGGCAGCGAAAACCGCGGCATCTCGCGTAAAATTGAAGAAGACGACGAAAGACAGCGCATCAAGGACATCGTCGCCAATCTGAAATTGCCGGATCAATTCGGTCTTATCGTCAGAACCGCCGGGAAAAGCTGCACGAAATCCACCATCACAAAGGACATGCGCTATCTGCTGAAACTGTGGAAAACGATCCAGAAAAAGGGGGTCAAATCCGAGTCTCCGGCACTGCTCTATAAAGAGCGTAATCTTTCGGTCCGTTCCATTCGAGATTACTTTACACCGGATGTCTCTGAAATCCTGATCGATGATGAAACCATTTTTCAGGAAGTCAAAGACTTCGTGAGCATTATCTCGCCCAAACATGAAAAAATCGTCAAGCTCTACACCGCGGACCAGCCCATTTTTACGAAACATCAGTTGGAAGAGCAGATCGCCTCCATTTTCGAAACCCGCGTCAAACTCAAATCAGGCGGCTCCATTGTCATCGATCAGACCGAAGCCCTGGTGGCGATCGATGTCAACTCTGGTAAATCCACGCACCAGAAAAACATCGAACAGACGGCACTGAAAACAAACCTGGAGGCCGTCGAGGAAATTGCCCGGCAGCTTCGGCTGAGGGATCTTGGCGGGCTTATCGTCCTCGATCTTATCGACATGCGGGACGCAAAGCACAAAACTGAAGTCGAGAAGGCGATGAAGAAGCATCTTCAGAGCGATAAAGCCAGAACCAAGGTGGGAAGACTCTCCCAGTTCGGGCTGATGGAGATGTCACGCCAGCGAATTCGCCCCTCCATTGAATTCGGGAGCTATATTCCCTGCCGCCATTGCGGAGGCAAAGGGCTGACCCCCTCCACCGAAACCCTCGGGCTTCGCTTTCTGAGGCAGCTTCGCATGGAAACCATCAAAGCGCAGGCAACCTCCGTGGTCGGTATCGTTCCCGTGGCGGTGGCTGATTATCTGCTGAACAACAAGCGGAAAGAACTATTCGAAATAGAGGCGAGACGGGGCACCACCATCCGCATTGAAGGAAACGCCGGCATGCTGCCCGGCCAGTGCGAGGTAAAATGCAAATAGTGGACACCGCATTAGGTTGACACATAAGAGGGTTTTTGAGACACTACGAGCTAATTTCAGTGGCTCGTTTTGAAATTGGCTCATATGATAACTTTTAGAACGAACGGAAAAGCGCCATGCCCCGAAAAAAAACTGAAAAAGCCAACAACCTGCTGCCGCTGCTGGTCATTGGCGCATTCATCCTGGCACTTGGCGCGGTCGGGTTGACCTGGTGGTATCAAAAACAGGACCGGGGTGCACCCGAGACAACGACACCACCGGAAACAACCCTGCCCGAGCCGGTTCAAGGCCCGCCCGTCATCGAGTACCAGGAAGGGAAAGAAACAAAAGAAGTCCAGGATCTTACGGAAAAACGGAAGGCCGATCTCGGCATCAAGGAAAGTATCGACCTGGTGCTCAAGGCTGACGAGTCACTTAAAATCGGCGGTGCGATTGTCTCGATGAAAGAGATCCTTGACCATATAAAAATAAAGCGGGGCGAAATCATCGAGGATGATCTGAAGGAAAAGGCACTTAAAGAGATAAATGGTACAAAAAACGGAAAAGCCGCCGGTGTCTACGGTATACATGTCGTCAAAACGGATGACAACATCTGGAACATTCATTTCCGTTTCCTCAAAGATTATTTTGAAAAGCGGGGCATTTCCCTCTCCCCCATCAGTGATGAAGCCACCGCGAGCGGGTACAGTTCCGGTGTTGGCAAGATTCTGAAGTTTTCCGAGAACATGGTCTATGTCTACAACGTCAAAGACCACCACCTGGATGTGAATCTCAACCTGATTCATCCCTTGTCAAAAGTCGTTGTCTTCGATATGGGGCGGGTGTTCGCTCTGCTGGATCAGATCGATTATGAAAATGTGAACCGGATCCAGTTCGACGGCGAAACACTCTGGATACCGGCGAAACAATAACATTTGACCTATACGACAATTTAAAGTATATGTGCGCCGGTTTTGTTTTTTAAATTAATGCAGCCAATTTCAAAACGTCCCTTTTTGACCGATCCCCGGAAGGGCGATCCGCCTCGGGCTTGATCCCGCTTGTGCCGGGAAAACGTTTTGAAAATGGCTCAATGGAGTCATTTATCTAAGGAGGTAGTATTTTGCTTGGTATTGCATTCGCTATGGGCCAGACTGGTGGTGAAGCCGCACCTCAGACCAGCGCTTTTGGAGCATTCGTTCCGCTTTTGCTGGTCATTGGAATTATGTACTTTTTGATGATTCGCCCCCAGCAGAAAAAGGCAAAAGAGCACCGGGAGATGCTTCAGAACCTGAAAAAAGGGGACAGGGTCATCACCGGGGGCGGCATTCATGGTCGCGTCACCGGCATGGACGACACAACCCTCACGGTGGAGATTGCAGATAAGGTTCGGGTGAAAGTGAACCGGGGAAACATACAGGGGGTTGTTCAGCCAAAAGCGCCGGCGCCCCAGAAATAACACCCGTCGGATTGATGCATTGAAAACTTGAATTATTATCAACTCCAAAGCCCCAGAAAATGGTTCCGATATTCATTACGGCATCCAAATCTTTCGGGGCTTTCCTGTAATGCCTGCATTGTCCTGAAAGGAAAGGAGCAACTCAGTTGAAAGCTATTTCGTGGAAACTGGTAGTCGTTGGTGCTGCGGTTTTGGCGGCTATTGTTTATATCCTGCCAACAATCCAGCCCTCCCTCTGGCCCCATAAAAAAATCAACCTTGGTTTGGATCTCCAGGGGGGCATGCACCTGCTGTTGGAAGTTCAGTCCCAGGAGGCGGTTGAAACCACGGTGGAACAAATCGCTCAGGAGCTTAAAGGCGGGTTGAGGGAAGAAAAAATCCGCTATAAACAGATCGAACGCGTAGATGGCGACAAAATCTCCGCAACCATCAGGGGAGACAAGAACATTGACGCCTTTGACACGTATCTCAACGATGAGTACCCGGATCTGCGCAGCGTAAAACGGACGATGACCGACGACACGCTTACCCAGATACTGGACCTTCCCGATGGAGAGGCGGAACGGATCAGGACCAATGCGGTGGCCCAGGCCCTGGAGACCATTCGAAACCGCATCGACGAGTTCGGGGTCAGTGAGCCGGATATCCGCACCCAGGGTGAGGAACAAATCCTCGTGCAGCTTCCCGGCATCAAAGACGTCCAACGCGCAAAGAACCTCATCGGCAAAACTGCCCAGCTGTCGTTCAAGCTGGTGGATGACAGCATCGATGCCGGCCAGGCCAGGAAAGAGACCCTGCCGGCCGACAGGGAGTTGTTGTACGAGGTCCACGTAGACCCCAACACCCGCCGAACGGTCAGAACACCCTATGTGGTATACAAGCGAACGCTTCTTCAAGGCTCTTATGTGACCGGCGCCAAAGTGCAGTTCGACAGTCAATATAACGAACCATACGTCACCATCGATTTTGACCGAAAAGGCGGCAGACGGTTTGCCGAAATTACGGGAGAGAACGTAAACAAACGTCTTGCCATCATCCTCGATGACAAGGTCCAGTCCGCCCCCGTCATCCAGGAAAAAATATCCGGTGGCGCCGCCCGAATAACCGGCCGGTTTTCCCTCGACGAAGCCCGGGATCTCGCTATCGTCCTGAAGGCCGGCAACCTGCCGGCGACGGTAGTGCCGTTGGAAGAGAGGACCGTAGGGCCATCCCTCGGCTCCGACTCCATCCGGATGGGCCTTATGTCCGTCTGCATTGGCTGGATTCTGGTCGTTTTGTTCATGGCTGTCTATTACAAACTCAGTGGCCTCGTGGCGGATTTTGCCCTGGTGGTCAATATGCTACTGATTGCGGCGGGGCTAGCCGCATTTCAGGCCACCCTGACCCTGCCGGGCATCGCCGGCATCATTCTGACCATCGGCATGGCGGTGGATGCCAATGTGCTGATTTTCGAACGTATTCGGGAAGAACTACTGCTTGGCAAAACGGCCCGGGCCGCCCTCGAAGCCGGTTATGACCGTGCCACGTGGACCATTCTGGATGCCAACATCACCACACTGATTGCCGCCCTGGTGCTCTTCCAGTTCGGAACCGGTCCGGTGAAAGGCTTTGCGGTAACCCTGAGTCTGGGGGTTGTCTCGAGTGTTTTCACTTCCCTTGTTCTGACACGAGCGGTATTCGACCTCTATTTGACAAAACGAAAAGTAAAGCAGCTCAGCATCTGAATATTCGGCTGAAAGGATACAATCTATGCGGTTCATCAAGCCCAACACAAACATCGATTTTATCGGCAAACGAGGGATTGCCTATTGCATCTCCCTGGCGCTGATCGTCATCACCCTGGTTTTCCTGACTGTCAGCGGAGTCAAATACGGCATCGACTTTTCCGGCGGTTCTCTGATCCAGGTCAAATTCGACGGTCCCGCCGATCTTCAGGCGGTCAAGTCCGGCCTTGCCGGCATCAATATGGAAAATGCTTCCGTGCAGCTTTTTGGTGATGCCGAAAAACATGAATACCTGATCCGTACCGACAAGCCCGATGCTGAAGGCGATTCTCATGCCGAACTCATCGCCTCCGCGTTGACCACTGCTACCGGTGTGAATGCCGAAATCCGCCGGGTGGAAATGGTCGGTCCCCAGGTCGGGAAAGCCCTCCGTGATGATGCATCCTTTGCCTTTTTCTATGCGCTGCTTTTCATCACCATTTATATCTCCGGCCGCTTTGAAGCCAAATGGATGACAAGCGGCATCATGGTGGCGGCCCTGATTTTTGTCGTTTTCCTGGTACATAAATTTGGTGTGAGTATTCCCGTACTCATCGCCGTTGCCATGCTCGTGGCCATCAGTCTTTTCTGGTTGCTGAATCTCAAATATTCCATGGGCGCCATCGCTGCTCTGATTCACGATGTATTGATTACCGTGGGCATTTTCTCCTTTCTCGGCAAGGAATTCACCCTGCCCATCATCGCCGCCCTGCTGACCATCGTGGGCTACTCCCTGAACGATACCATCATCGTTTTCGATCGTATCAGGGAAAATCTTCGGAAACAGAGTAAAAGCCCTCTCAAGACCATCATCAACAGCAGCATCAACGAGACACTGAGCCGGACCATTCTGACCTCCGGCACCACCATGATTGTCCTTCTCGCCCTGTTTATCTGGGGCGGCGGTATCATTCACGATTTTGCCGTGACCCTGATCATCGGAGTGATAGTGGGTACTTATTCTTCGGTCTATGTGGCCAGCCCCATTCTGCTGGCCTGGGAACGGAAGGAAGCAAAATAGAGAAACGAGCCATTTCAAAACGCTTACACCGCACGCGGGATCAAGCTGAGCAGGGCGTTTTGAAATTGGCTGGAAACAGGGAGGCATCCATGTTCAAACCGGCTATGACCGTGGCCGCGGTCGTCGTTATCGGTCTTGCGGCCTGTGCTCCCACCCGCCATCAATCGCTCGGATCCAAGACAGACCTTCTGGAGATCCAAAACCGGTTGTCCGAGGCCGAGAAAACAATAGATCAACTCTCCCAGCGAGTGACCCTGATGCAGATCATCGTCGACAGTCATCAGCGGACCCTCCATCAGGATTTTGCGGGTGACACGGTGACCGGTGTTATAAATGCCGACGCAGCCCCGGCGCCCGCCTCTCCTGTCGAAGCGGAGGCATCACAAGCCGTAAACCAAGTGTCTCCACCCGACGCCGAGACTGAAGAAATAACACCGGCTCCAGGAACCGACTCTTCGGAATCGATGTCCGAACCCCGGGAACCCGAAGCCGTTTCATCCGGGGCGACACCCGAATCCGATTTGGCCGAAACAGCCGCGTTCAGTGGGCTCGAAACAACGGCCCCTGTTCCCGAAGCCGTTGCCTCATCCGAATCATCGCCCGAATCCCAGGAGGTCGAATCAGTACAGCGTCCCGAGACGGAAGAAAAAGTTGACGCGGAACCGGGCCCCCAATATCAGGCTGCCATGGACGTATTACGGAGCGGGGACTATGAGAAAGCCACCGGCCTGTTTGAAGCATTCGCCCGCCAATTTCCGGGAAACGACCTGGCCGACAACGCCTTATACTGGTCCGGTGAGTGCCGGTATACGCAAAAGGATTACTCCGGCGCACTCAAACAGTTCCGACAGGTAATCGAAGACCATCCTACGGGAAGCAAAGTGCCCGACGCGCTGCTTAAAATCGGGTTCTCCTACATTGGCCTGGGGGATAAGGAATCTGCCATTACATATCTTAAAAAAGTTGTTGCCCAATATCCTTTCAGCACGGCCGGAACTAAAGCGGAAGAACGACTGAAAAAGCTACAGGAATAGGGACAAAAACCAGAGATCGGAAATCATCCCAGCCGCTCCATCCATTTTGGACGGAGTTCGATCAAAGAAACTGACACTTTAAAAACAACGGCAATTTCTCTCGCAAAGCCGCAAAGAACGCAAAGGTTAAATATTTTTTTTGGTTTTTCTTGGCGATCTTTGCGACTTTGCGAGAGATTCAGGTTTTTTACGAAATACACAAAACCGAAAAAGTATAAAAAATCGGACAAACCGGTGTTCCATTCATAAGCATATTTTTAATATCTGAAACCTTTTTTATAAAATCGACGGAACACCTAAACTTTAGGCACTTTAGCGCACTGTAGGCACTTTAGGCACTCCTTCATACGTAAAAGTGTTAACGACTCACTCTTTGGATACCCATGCCGGCATTCGAAAATGATCCTCTTCCATGGCTGACCCTGAAATCCGTTCCGGGTGTCGGCAACCTGCTGTTCAAGCGTCTCATCGACCGCTTCGGATCGCCGGAACGGGTGTTTCATGCCTCCCCCGAAGCGCTGGCAAACGTGGAAGGCATCAGTGGCAGTCTCTCCATCACCATCGCCCGATACAAACCGACCGAAGGGGTGAAACGGGAACTCGACCTTGTCCGTCGGAAGAACTATCAGGTCGTTCTCTTCACGGATACCGATTATCCCCCGCTCCTGAAAGAGATCCCCGATCCCCCTCCGTTCTTATACGTCCGCGGCAGACTCCCGGATACCCGGCTCAGCATTTCAGTAGTAGGTTCCCGTAATGCCACCGAATACGGTATCCGGACCACCCGTCGATTGTGCCGGGACCTTGCGGGTCTCGGCTGGATAACAATAAGCGGCATGGCCCTTGGCATCGACACGGCTGCTCACAAGGGCTCCCTGGCGGCGGGCGGAAAAACCATAGCGGTCCTCGGCAGTGGTCTTGAACGGATCTATCCCAGAGAAAACAGGGCGCTTTTCGACAGCATCGCCCAAAACGGAGCGGTCATTTCGGAACTGCCGCTTCAGGCGGAACCCGATGCCCACCATTTTCCGGCCCGTAATCGGATTATCAGCGGCATTTCCCTCGGCACCGTTGTGGTGGAAGCCGCCAGACGAAGCGGATCTCTTATCACCGCACGCCTGGCCGCCGAACAGAACCGCGAGGTTTTCGCCGTCCCCGGCAGCATTCAATCCTTCAAAAGCAGCGGCACGCATCTGCTCATCAAACAAGGGGCCAAACTGGTGGAACAGACCCGGGACATCGTGGAAGAACTCTCCCCCATGTTGTCGACGCCCTCCGGTAGCTCAGCCTCGAATGAAGCCGAGGACAGGCGTCTGGCCGATCTTCCTCCGGGGGAACAGCAAATCGCCCGCGCCCTGGATGCATATCCCGTCCATATCGATGATTTGGCCCGTAAAATGGATCTGCCGATAGCAACGATATCGAGCCTTCTGCTCTCCCTCGAACTCAAAGGGATTGCCCGGCAACTGCCGGGGAAATTGTATATCTTCGCATCCCCCGAAGAGTGATTGCAAAGGTCTCATCCCGCATAGCAGGTTTTCTTGCGATACGTTCCAACAAAATTGTTGCCAACAATATTGTTGGTTTATAAGAAAGTTGTTACGCAAAAGCAGGTTTCAATCCTTAAAAAACCTCACTGATGAAACATCCCCCACTGCTCCCCGATGACGGCGTGTCGACATTCTCGTCCGGCTCCGCAACGAGCGGATCGGTTCCACCGGTTACTTCGTCGCCGTCTGAAAGACCGTCATTATCCGTGTCGTTGTCGCTGGGATTTGTACTATAGGTATTGATTTCATCTCCGTCGCTGAGTCCGTCATCATCCGAATCACCGTCGTTGGGGTCGGTTCCGTGGGTATTGATTTCGTCTCCATCGGAAAGTCCGTCATCATCCGTGTCGTTATTACCGGGATTTGTGTTATAGGTGTTGACTTCATCTCCGTCATTAAGTCCATCCCCGTCCGTATCGCTGAGACCGGGATCGGTGCCGTATATATTTATCTCTTCACCGTTCGTGAGTCCGTCGTTATCATCGTCTCCATCCGGATCATCGACATCCACCACCTCGTCGGCGCCCATATCCACCGCCTGGCCAATGATTCTATCATCGCCGTCTATATCCGCGGCTATTCCTGAAGGAATAGAATCGTTGTCCCCCGCATTGACACAGGGAGAGTCCGCCGTCAGATGTAATTCGTCATCCCCGGTAAAAACGGGATCAATGTCGATATTGCCGCCGCCGTCAATACCGAGGGTGCTGTCCCATCCGTCCCCGCTGCCGCCCGACCCTGCGATATCACTGAAAGTTATAGTGGGTAAGCCTGTAATCATGTTGTCGATTTCATGGCCCTCTGATCCGGCGGAATTATCCCACAGGATAGAGTTAGCGATAGCGACAAACGATGAAAATGTATTGAATATTCCTCCTCCGGAATAATCGGCATGGTTTTTGCTGAAAGAGCAGTTGGCGATGGTTGCGGAAGAAGTGTAGTTGACAATACCGCCGCCGCTGTCGGCGGCTCCGTTTTCAGTGAAAGAAATATTGGTTATTGCCAGGGTGGAATGTAAATTATAGATCGCACCACCGCGAGCAAACGCATAGTTGTTATCAAATGTGCAGCCGTCAATCTCCGAAGACGATTCGAAGTTATATATGCCGCCACCGCTGTTGGTGGCTTCGTTTTCAGTAAAAGAGCTATTGGTTACCGTCAGGGTGGAATATTCATTCTGGACCGTACCGCCGTGGACAAACGCATAATTGTCATTGAAGGTGCAGCCATCAATCGCCTGAGACGACTCGGAGTTGTAAATGCCGCCACCGTATTCCGCATTGTTGTTGCTAAAGGCGGTGTTTGTCACTATTGAAGTGCTGTTAGCGCTATTGTGAATACCGCCGCCGGTTGAGGCGTTATTATCGGTAAAGGTACAGTCGGTGATGGCGGGTGATGACATTCCGTTATATATTCCACCGCCGCCAACATCGGAAGCATTCCCGTAAAAGGTGCAATTGACGATAGCCGGGGAGGCGTTTACATTCAGGATGCCGCCGCCGTGGATGGAAGCATAATTATCCCTGAATGTGCAGTTCCTCAGTGTCGGCGACGATGCGACGTTGTACATTCCGCCGCCGTAGGAGTGGGGCTCCCTTCCGTTCGCAAAGCCACCTGTGATGGTAAAACCATCCAGTACCGCCGATTCATCAAGGCCGAGACTTACGGGGTGATAAAAAACGTGGTAGCAGTTACCCGGAGAGAATCCGGCACTTCCATCCGTATCGGCGCCCAGAATGGTCGTGTTACTCTCCCAGTCCCGCTGATCGCGGGTCGTTTCGTTTCCGGAAAATCCGCCGTTGATCGAAACACCGTTTTTCATCTGAAAGGAGCGGGTGGGATCGTTGCCGTCATACACATCGACCGTCGGGGCGTATACCCCGGCCGCCACCCAGATTTCATCACCGGTCGCCGCCATCTCCAGGGCGCCCTGAAGATCCTGAAAAGCATCCTGCCAACTGGAACCGTCGTTCAAACCGGCGGTGGCGCCGCTGTCCACGTAAATCGTAACACTGCTCGATGGGATATCGGTTGTATCGAGCGGATCCGAACCGTGATAGTTTTCCGCGCCATCGCCATATCCGTCACCGTCGGTGTCCGCATTCAGGGGATCGGTGCCGAAACCGTTTGCTTCGTCCCCATCTGAAAGGCCGTCATCGTCGGTATCGGCATCGGTGGGATTTGTACCATACCAGTTGATTTCAAACGTATCGGAAATGCCGTCATTGTCATCGTCATCGTCGAGGTAATCCGGTACGCCGTCATCGTCGGTATCCACATACTCGTCCATTCCCATATCCACTGCCAGATTGCCGATCCGGATATCACCCTCCATGTCTGTTTTGATCTCCACCGGAACGACGCTGGTTTTGCCTGCGTCGATGCAGGGGGATGTGACGGTGAGATGAATACCGTCTTCATCCAATGCCGGGTCTGAATCGATGTTTCCGCCGCCGTCGACCCCGAGATTACCGTCCCATGCCTCTCCGCTGCCGCCGGACCCTTCGATATCGCAGTGCGCTATGGCCGGTTTGCTGATATTTTCGTTATAGAGCGTATTGCCGCCCGATGTCGCGGAATTGTCCCACAGAATGCAGTTGGTGATTGTTGCGCCAAAGACATTCATATCCGGATCGGATTCGAAATAGGAGTATATCCCGCCGCCATACTCGGCACTGTTGTTCATTAAAGTACAGTTATAGATGGCCGGAGAAGAATTCCCGTCATAAAATGTGCCGCCGTAAACGGCGCTATTTCCCCGGAACAGGCAGTTTGCAACCGTCAGGACGGGCTTTTCTTCCCAGTCAGTCGTGGCTGCATCTATAAAGGAGTAAATTCCGCCGCCGTATTCAGCGTCATTGTTACTGAAGGTGCAGTCGCTGATAGTTGAATGAGAGCCCATGGCGCAAAAACCGCCGCCATGCTCTGCACTGTTGTTGCTGAAAGTGCAGTTGGTGATGGTCGCGGCCCCGCTATCATAAATGCCACCACCATAGACAGCATGGTTATCGCTTAAAGTGCAGTTGTTTAAGGTAGTAGATCCTGAAATAAAAATCCCGCCGCCGTTGGTATCGGCATTGTTACCGGTGAAGGTGCAGTCAGCGATTGTCGAAGATGAGCTTTTTTCCCATACGGCACTGCCAACGTTTCGGGAAAAGGTGCAGTTACTGATCATCGGAGAGGAGGAGGGACCGAAGTTTCTGATTCCACCATTGTCGTTTTCGGTGAAGGTGCAATCCGTGATCGTCGGCGAGGAACCGGCATTCGTGAGTCCGGAACCTTCGTTTTTAATAAAAATAGAGTTGTTGATCGTCGGCGACGCGTTATTATTATACATACCGCCACCGATGGATTCCGCATGGTTCTGCCTGAAGGTACAGTTTCGTATGGTAGGAGATGCGCTGTCGTTATACATACCCCCACCGTATTTGAAATTGCCCCCATCGTAATTGTCAGGCGTTTCACCGCTTGCATATCCTCCCGTGATGGTAACACCGTCCAAAACGGCTGTCTCGTCAAGGACAAGGTCTTCGGAGTGGTAGAAAACATGCCGGCAGTCACCGGATGAGTATCCGGCGGTTGCATCGATATCCCCGCTCAGGATCGTTTCATTCGTTTCCGGGTTCCGCTGATCAAGCGACGTTTCGTCACCTGAAAATCCCCCATAGATAGAGACGCCGTTCTTCATCTGAAAAAAGTCCCACCGGTAATAGCCGGGATAATAGGTGCCAGCCGCCACCCAGATATCATCCCCAAACACCGCGACAGCCAGGGCATCCTGAAGATTCACAAACGCATTTTCCCAGTCGTATCCGCTGTCCGAACCACTGTTCCGACTTGTATCTACGTAAATTGTTCTGCTCCCCTCCGGGACATCTGCGCCGTCAAGCGGGTTCGATCCGTGGTAATTCTCCGCGCCGTCCCAATAACCGTCACCATCCGTATCGGCGTTTATGGGATTTGTGCCGTACACATCGATCTCATCCCCATCGGAAAGGCCGTCATTGTCGGTGTCACTGTCGATCGGATCGGTGCCATAGGTATCGATCTCTTCCTCATCCGACAGGCCGTCGTTATCGTCGTCTTCATCCAGGTAATCCACTGTACCATCGTTGTCCGTATCCACGGCTTCATCGGCGCCGATATCAACGATACCATTGAAGATTCGGATCTCGCCCTCCCAATCCGTCTCTATCTCCGGAGGGACGCCCTCATTGCTGCCCGTGTCGATACAGGGGGAACCCGGCAAAAGGAGAAGCTCCTTTTCGCCTGCAAACAGAGGATCGGCATCGATATTGCCGCCGTTGTCGCTGCCCAGACGGCCATCCCAGGAGCCTACGCTGCCGCCTGATCCTTCAATATCGCTATGGGATATGGCCGGTGTGCTGCTCTCGTCGTTATGGATTTCTCCGGTTTCAGCCCCACCGGTGTTTCCCCACAGGATGCAGCTTATTATCGACGGCAACGAATTTTCCGTGTTGCACAATCCGCCGCCCGATTCGGACGCACTGTTGCCATAGATAGTGGTGTTGATCAAGGTCGGCGACGAGTGGCCGTCATTGGCTATCCCACCGCCGAAACCGGCGTCATTCGCACTGAATATGCAGTTGATAAGTCTTGGTGAAGCGTCGTTGTAATTCGCCATCCCGCCGCCAGAATCCGCATGATTCTCTTCGAAGATACTGTTCTTGATGGTCGTTTCGGTTTCGACACCATTGTTATAGATACCCCCACCGTATCCGGCTTGATTTGATTTGAAAGTAGAGTCGGATACTTCCGATACGAAATTCATATTATAAATACCACCACCGTTATCGGCGGCATAATTTCCACTGAAGATACAGTCTGCAATTGTTGATCTATTATACTCAGTATAAGGATTATCGGGATGAACGTTTGCGATTCCGCCGCCATTCTCGGATTTATTTTCTGAAAAAGTGGAATTCGTCACGGATGTTTGTGAGGTCATACTATTAAATATTCCGCCGCCATAGCCGTAGGCTGAATTCCCGCTGAAAGTACATCCGGTAATTTTCGGGTCCGCATAGGCGCCATTATTTATGGCGCCGCCGTCATAATCGGCACTGTTTTCAGTAAAAGAACAGTTGTTGAGAGTTGATCCCGACTCGTCATGATATAGTCCACCACCGTAGTCGGCACTATTTTTTTGAAAAATACAGTCGTTAAGGATTGATTTTGGGTTCTCCCGGGGTGAAGACGCCCAATTCTCCTTGATGAATACAGCGCCGCCATTTACCGCATGATTTTCGCCGAAGGAACAATTAGTGACTGTCGGGGAGGAAATATTCGAATAAAGCGCACCACCGTGCTCGGCTTCATTGTTCAGGAATATACAGTCGGTAATAAAAGATGCCGTCCCCCAAGAAATGTAGATACCACCTCCGTAGGTGCCGTAATTCTTGTTAAAAATACAGTCTATAACTGAAGGGGAATAAAATGAATATACCGGGTTGTTACTATCAACATACAATCCGCCACCACCGTTATCCGGATCGTCGCCATCGGCATTTCCCGCCGTAATCGTTAATCCGTTCAGCACGGTTTTTAGCACAGTTGGTTCATCACCTATAAGTTTGTTTATGGCACGGACGACATGATAGCAGTTATCCGAAATGTCGCCCTGTACCCCGATATCACCGCTCAGGATCGTTTCGTTTGTCCCGGGCTTTCGCTCGTCCAGGGTTGTTTCCGTGCCAGCAAAACCGCCGTAAACGGATATGCCTTTCATTATCTGAAAGGATCTGTGCCGCGGGGTGCTCCCCTGGTATTCCACCGACGGATAATAGGTGCCGGCCGCCACCCAGATTTCGTCCCCGGAAACGGCCCGGGTCAATGCATCCTGAAGGTCCGGATGAGCATCGGTCCAGTTGTATCCGGTATTCGCACCGGCGGCGGCGTCATTTACATAGATGATTTCCGCGCGGGAGATTGTGACCGACAGGAATATAACGGCAATAGCATGTAGAATAATAGAGGTTCGCATGACACACTCCTTAAGATAGAGGGCACAAATTGGACCATACCGCCACCGATTCATATTTCGCTCGAAAGAAGAAGACATTGTGGTTTGCTCCGATCCAGCTGATCGAGAGTTTTCAATCCTTAAAAAACCTCACTGATGAAACATCCCCCACTGCTCCCCGATGACGGCGTGTCGACATTCTCGTCCGGCTCCGCAACGAGCGGATCGGTTCCACCGGTTACTTCGTCGCCGTCTGAAAGACCGTCATTATCCGTGTCGTTGTCGCTGGGATCTGTACTATAGGTATTGATTTCATCTCCGTCGCTGAGTCCGTCGTCGTCCGAATCACCGTCGTTGGGGTCGGTTCCGTGGGTTTTGACTTCGTCTCTATCGGTGAGTCCATCATCGTCCGTATCGTCGTTGTCGGGATTGGTATTATAGGTGGTGACTTCATCCCCATCGCTGAGCCCGTCGTCGTCCGAATCGTTGTCATCAGGATCAGTTCCGTGGATATTGATTTCGTCTCCATCGGCAAGTCCGTCATCGTCCGAATCGTTATTGTTGGGATTGGTACCATAGGTATTGATTTCATCCCCGTCGCTGAGTCCGTCATCATCCGAATCACTGTCGATGGGATCAGTATTGTAGGTATTGGCCTCTTCATCGTTTGTAAGTCCGTCGGCATCTTCGTCCCCATTGGGATCCAGTACCTCGTCGGCCCCCATGTCCACGACCTCGCCGATAATTCTGTCGTTGCCGTCTATATCCGTAACGATCCCTGACGGAACCGAATCATTGTCCCCCGCATCGACACAAGGGGAATCTGCCGCCAAATGAAACTCATCGCCTCCGGCAAAAATGGGATCGATGTCGATATTGCCGCCATCGTCAATACCAAACGCGGGGTCCCATACGCCTTCGCTGCCGCCGCATTCCTCAATATCACTGAAGGAGATGACAGGAATCTTTTTCCAGGATAGGAGAGGAGATCCTTCCCGAATGTATATTATTTCATTGCCATCTGATCCGGCAATATTGTCCCATAGGATGGAGTTGGTGATGACAAGCGATGAAGATAAATTGTAAATTCCCCCTCCGGAATTATCAGCGTGGTTTGATTTGAAAGTTGAGTTGGTTATGTCCATTGACGATGATATACTGTATACTCCTCCTCCGGAATTATCCGCATGATTCGATTTGAAAGCGGAGTTGGTTACTTCCGATGAAAAATTCTCATTATAAACACCACCACCGTTATCCGCGGCATGATTATCACTGAAGATACAGCCTGTAATTGTTGATCCATTAAGGAAAGAAGAAGTGTTGGAATAAGAACGACCGTTAGCAATTCCCCCTCCATTTTCGGAAATATTTTCTGAAAAAGTGGAGTTCGTCACGGATGTATATGCACTTACGCTGTTATACATTCCGCCGCCATAGCCGGAAGCTGAATTCCCGCTGAAAGTACATCCGGTAATTTTCGGGTCCGCATAGGCGCCATTATTTATGGCGCCGCCGTCATAATCGGCACTGTTTTCAGTAAAAGTGCAGTTGTTGAGAGTCGGACCTGACTCCTCGTTATATAGTCCGCCACCGCAGTCGGCGTTATTTTTCTGAAAAATACAGTCGTTAAGGATTGATTTTGGGTTCTCCCGGGGTGAAGACGCCCAATTCTCCTTGATGAATACAGCGCCGCCATTTACCGCATGATTTTCGCCGAAGGAACAATTAGTGACTGTCGGGGAGGAAATATTCGAATAAAGCGCACCACCGTGCTCGGCTTCATTGTTCAGGAATATACAGTCGGTAATAAAAGATGCCGTCCCCCAAGAAATGTAGATACCACCTCCGTAGGTGCCGTAATTCTTGTTAAAAATACAGTCTATAACTGAAGGGGAATAAAATGAATATACCGGGTTGTTACTATCAACATACAATCCGCCACCACCGTTATCCGGATCGTCGCCATCGGCATTTCCCGCCGTAATCGTTAATCCGTTCAGCACGGTTTTTAGCACAGTTGGTTCATCACCTATAAGTTTGTTTATGGCACGGACGACATGATAGCAGTTATCCGAATTATCGCCCTGTACCCCGATATCACCGCTCAGGATCGTTTCGTTTGTCCCGGGATTTCGCTCGTCCAGGGTTGTTTCCGTGCCAGCAAAACCGCCGTAAACGGATATGCCTTTCATTATCTGAAAGGATCTGTGCCGCGGGGTGCTCCCCTGGTATTCCACCGACGGATAATAGGTGCCGGCCGCCACCCAGATTTCGTCCCCGGAAACAGCCCGGGTCAATGCATCCTGAAGGTCCGGATGAGCATCGGTCCAGTTGTATCCGGTATTTGCACCGGCGGCGGCGTCATTTACATAGATGATTTCAGCATGGGAGATTGTAACCGACAGGAATATAACCGCAATAACACATAGAGTAATAGAGGTTCGCATGACACGCTCCTTTCCTTAAGCCAAAGAACACGAATATTGTATTATTATTGTGAGGGCTTTATTAGTGTTGATCCACTCTCTTGATGGTTCGGTCTGATCAAGATGGCAATCATTGAAAAATATAATTTGATACATACGCAATATTTATACCAAAAGCACGACCCGTTGAGTTTTGCCCTATAGGCATCGAATTATTATTTCATTTCAATATGTTTTCATCCTGGGACAATCGTATCGATGTCACTGCCGAAGTGGATAAACTTCTTTCATCGGTTAGGAAGAGCCCCTTATTGGCTACATATAGCCAATAAGGGGTTTTAACTGAGATGTGATTGGAGATAAAAACACAGGAATGCTATTACCGCAAAGATAACCGCGGCATCCGGACAGGCAGCGGGAACGGAGGTATCGCCCCCCCTTCAAATCAATGTCGTATGAAATTCCCAAATAGCATACGGCGAATCAATTGTGTGCCGTCAGTTTCCGCTGATTTCGGTCAATTCGTACGTCCATGTATCGTTTGCAGCGGGACATTCCACGGAAAGCGGTAATGGCAGGTCGGAATTTACGCAATAGGTTCTTGTTTCACTCTTTTGAGTCGCGAAATGCTTGCTGGTGTAGACCATCACCACCCCTTCGACACCTGCAACCGTCCGACTTCGACCAACCGTTATCGCCTTGCTCCCCTCGGCCCAGTTAAAGCCCTCTTGCCATACAGTCTTCTGGATAATATCCTCATTCGCGATCAAGAGATTGGAAACCGCATTTGGAATTTCGAAATTTTCAAAGGAGTAGACGAATTCTAAGGCGGACATATCCTGATTCAGCGCCTTTGTCTCCGACCACCCTCCCATCCAATTCCCCGCGATGGCAATATTCAATGCGCCTTCATCACCCGCCTCTACCTTAATGCTGACCCAGCCCGAAAGTCCACGTTCGGATTTGATTTGATACTTGAAAAACTGCCCCGCCTTAAACTGAAAATAGTTCCATTTTTGTGATCCCTCCTGAGCGGAAAAGCCTGAAATACATGGTATGAGCAAAATTCCCAGAATCATCGGTATAAACCTGAGATGTAACAGTTTTTTGTTTTTCGACATCGATACCTCCTGCTATCCGGTTGTTAAAAAATAATGTGATGTTACCGTATTTTCCGATCATAGTTTTACCAGGGCAACCCGACGGTTCTCGGCCCTGCCTTTTTCTGTTGTGTTATCGGCGACGGGCTTGGACTGGCCGAAACCCGACACGGCCAGGCGTTCTGCTGCGATACCTTTTTCATGAATGGCTAAGGCAACAGATCGGGCTCGCTGCATGGAGAGCTCAAGGTTTGCCCAGGACTGCCCTTGATCGTCAGTATGGCCTTCGATCCGAAGCTTTAAAGGCGGATCGGATTTCAGCATTTCGGTGATCTCTTCAAGCACGGCAAAGGATTCAGGCCGGATAGCAGAATCGGGGAACGGAATTATTGCCTCGTTATAGTTGGATTCATAACCAGCAATGTAATAGCCTTCCATCCGAGAGACCAGGAGATGGTCATGACTACCCAATATATCCTCATCGGCAAAAGTATGATTAACCGTTAGAACCCAAGCCAGAACCAGACAAACCACTATTTTTTTCAAGATGACACCCTCCTGTATAACTGTACCTGACGGTCTGTTCCGGGATAATACTAACCGGAAAACGACATTTTGAATTGTAAAAAAACCGCGGATTCAAGAAAGTGCGGGTGGCCTGCCCGAAAGGATGGCAGCGATCTTCTGGTCGCGTTTAAAAAAAAGTCCCGGGGTTTCACCGGTAAGGGATTTAAAGTCTTTGATGAAATGAGCCTGATCGAAATAATGCCCCTCAAAAACCAGGTCTTGATAATCCACGGCCCGGTCAAACCGGATCCGATCCCAAAGGTAGTTCAACCGGGTGATCCGTATCAACAACTTGGGACTGACGCCCACCCTTTTGGCAAATTTGCGTTGAAGCGAGCTTGCACTCATTCGGCTGACCGCAACCAGCGCAGACAGCGGTGTTTTGACACTGCTATTCACAATGCGCAAGTAGGCATCATCGATTTGATCGGGATTACTGTTTTCCGGTCCGATACAGGCCTGTATCCAGTTTTCAAAAATTTCCATGCATTCCCGGTCTGACCCTGCTTGCGTCATCTGTTCCCACAAGGGCTGGAAACGTTCCGGATCCAAAGGGATATTGAAGTAGGGCCGGGGGGGGAATTTCGATATTAAACACCCGGGACAGCACACTGGCATGGCAGCAGACGATAAAGGAATCCAGCTCTTCCCGGCTTGTCAGCTCCAGACTTTTCGGAACCACCGGCGCGACGAAATAAGAGGGTAAGCTCAATGCCACGGGCGCAATTATCTTAGGTTTGGCCTTGAAATGAAAAACCAGTGCAGCATCCGGACGGGGAATGAACTTGTCGCTGAACGTCAAACCGCCGGGGATTTTGATGGTTTCAAACTGCCGGACCAGAAACGCAAGTGAAGGCGGCGGTGGATAAAAACGGGCATCAACCATTGTCGATAGGAACTTCCTCTTGTCGATAAGAACTAAATTTTTTGACAGGATCTCATGTCAGAATCGCTACAAACTGTCAAAGAAAAAGTTACACAAATTTCATACCTCATGAAATAGAGAAATACCCGGGAAATAATAGAGTAGCTACCCGTTTAAATCAGCTTGGAGTTTTTTTTATTGGCCATACTGTTTTCCGGTCGGCTTAGGGTATCAGGGTTAAAAGGTGAGAACAAATATGGAATCCTCGGTGAAGTTGGCTGTCAGCCGCTCTTCCGGCAGTTCCACACGGTAGCCCGCAACCCGGGGGAACCGGATTTCCAGCGCTTCACACTCGGGCAGGACCGCTTTCACCTGAACGGTTTCCCGGGGTGGCTGCGGCTTGATAATGACCGGTTTGGCCGTGAAATCGAAGGGGACTCCGAGGACATCGGCATACTCCACATTGAAGCGACCTTCTTCGTTCAGGTCGTAGGACTGACGGCGAAGGGCTCGGCCGATCACCTGTTCGCACAACAACTGGGTGCCGAATGCGCGCACCCCCAGGACATGGGTGACGGTGTTGGCATCCCATCCTTCGGTAAGAAGCATGGAAACCGATACCACGCAGCGGATCGACTCCCCCAGTGTGCCGGGCTTGCCCACCGTGTTCATGACTTCCCGCAGCAGGGTCGTATCGTCAATTTCTTTCCCGGCGATGAGCTGATTTGCCAGATCGCCGCCGCGCTCCAGGGCTTCGCGCTTGAATCGTTCGATTTCGTCGGTCGCCAGTTTGCGGAAATTTTTTTCCAGCCCTTCGCCGGATTCCAGTTGTTCGCTGTCGATGAGAAGGGTGTTGGGGCGCGGCAGCGGGTTGTCGTGGTCATCAAAGTTGCGAAACAGCGTAAGCCGACCGTTGAGGACATTGGAAGTCCCGTCTTCATGGGTCCGCACAAATCCGGAGATATAGTCGTAGACCAGTTTGGAGGTGGCGGTGTTGTTGCAGACCACGATAAAACAAGGGGGGACTTTTATTCCGTGCTGTTTCCAGAGCTGATGTGTCTTTTCGTAATGGCCGTAAAGCGCCTGAAGTGCGGTTTGCAGCTCCACCGGGATGCTGAGGGGATCGAGCACAGCGCCTTTTCCCCTGCCTTTCTTGGGCATCTTTTTGCCGATGTGTTTCCACAGTTCCCGGAACATGAGCATTTCGTTGCCGGGGATGTTCTCGGCCACCGGTACCCGGGGCAATTTGACGATGCCGCATTCGATGGCGTCCATCAGGGAAAAATCACACCTGGTCCAGGGAAACAGGGTGCCTTCGAGATATCCTGATCTGCTTAGAAAAAAGGGCGTTGCCGAAAGATCGAACACGCGGGTAAGACCGAGTTTTCGGTTGACGGCTTCCAGCCCGTTGATCCAGAGGCGAGCGGCTTCCTTGTTCTTGTCGGCCTCTTTTTTATCATCGCCCTTAAGAAGCTCTTCGTCGCCTTTTCCCGGTTTCTCCCGGTAGCAGTGATGGGCCTCATCGTTGATGGCGATGATATTCTTGAGTCCCATCAGTTCCGGCATTACCCGCTGCAGCATCTGGCCTTCGGTTTCCAGCGTTTCCAAAATCGATGGCGTCTCATAGGTGCTGCAGCCTATGAAATCACGTTTTGTGATATCAAAGCGCCGTTTCCATTCTTTCATGGATATCCGTTTGACAATCCCCCCCCAAAGATGTCATGAAGACACCCAATTTAAAAATAACAGAGGAGCCATTTTCAAAACAGTTCCCCGGCACACAATGGCGCAATCGCGCGACATAAATATCGGCCGAAATGGGGTGTCTTGAAATTGGCTGAGGGGTCTTATTGTGAGCAAACCACTCGTTGTCGTTGAGTCACCGACCAAGGTGCGGACGATTCAAAAGTATCTGGGAAAAGACTATAACGTAGTGGCCACCGTAGGCCACATCAAGGATTTGCCCCAAAAGGAAATCGGTATCGATATCGAAAACGGGTTTAAACCCGATTACCGGGAGATCTCCGGTAAAAAGAAAGTCATTACTTCCCTTAGAAAAGCCGCCGGAAATGCCGAGGATATTTACCTGGCGCCGGACCCGGACCGGGAAGGAGAAGCCATCGCCTGGCATACCGCCGAAATTCTGAAAAAGAAAGGCCGTGCGTTTCATCGGGTGCTGTTTCACGAATTGACCAAAACCGGCATCCTGAACGCCATGAAATCACCGGAGGAGCTCAATCGGCCTAAATATGATGCCCAGCAGGCCCGCCGTATTCTGGATCGTCTGGTGGGATATCAGGTGTCGCCGCTGCTATGGCGAAAAGTCAAGGGCGGGTTGAGTGCCGGCCGGGTGCAATCCGTGGCGGTCCGTATCATCTGTGAACGGGAGCGGGCCATTCAGGCCTTCGTGCCCAAAGAGTACTGGTCCATCACCGCGCACCTTCAAAAAGACGTGCCGCCCGCCTTCACGGCCAAACTTGTCAAAAAAGAGGGGAAAAAGTTCGAAATTCCGAACGAGGAGTCCGCCAACGCCGTATTGTCCGACCTGAAGGATGAGGCGTTTATCGTCAACAAGGTGACAAAAAGAACCACCAAGCGAAACCCCCAGCCCCCGTTTACCACCAGTAAATTGCAGCAGGAAGCCATTCGAAAACTTCGGTTCTCCGCGAAAAAGGCCATGATCGTCGCCCAGCAACTCTATGAAGGCATCGACCTGGGGCCGGGAGAACCCGTGGGTCTCATCACCTATATGCGAACCGACTCGACGCGAATCTCCCAGGAGTCCGTCGATGAGGCCAGGGAGTGGATCGGACAAGCCCTCGGTTCCAACTATGTTCCGGGCAAACCCCGTTCTTTCTCGAACAAGAAAAAGGTCCAGGATGCCCATGAAGCCATCCGTCCGACATCCGTCCTGAACACTCCGGACAAAATCGCCCCGTATCTGTCAAAGGATCAATACGCGCTTTATGAACTCATCTGGAAGCGATTTGTGGCGTGTCAGATGAAAGAGGCCCTCATCGATCAGGTAAGCGTTTCCATAAAGGCGGGCGCCTACCTTTTCACGGCAAGCGGTTCCACCGTGAAATTCCCCGGTTTCATGGCACTTTATATGTCCGCGGACCAGGAGATCGAATCAAACCGGGAAAAGGAGAAACAGGCACTCCCGAACTTTACGGAAGGCATGGCGCTCAATTTGATCAAATTCGATCCCAAACAGCACTTCACCCAGCCCCCGCCCCGATTTTCCGAGGCTTCCCTGGTGAAAGAGCTTGAAGAAAACGGTATCGGCCGCCCCAGCACCTACGCCGCCATCCTGTCCACCATCCGCGACAAAGGGTATGTCGAGGCACTCAAGGGATACTTCCGGCCCACGGAACTGGGCTTCATTGTCAACGACCTGCTGGTGGCCAACTTTTCCGCCATATTCGACATTGAATTCACGGCGAACATGGAAGATGATCTGGATCAGGTGGAAACAGGCACCATCGACTCACTGAAAACCCTCACTAAATTTTACCAGCCGTTTAAAAAAGAACTCGACCAGGCCGGCGATGGCATGATCAGCGTCAAGGGGGTGGGACTGCCCGCGGGACTCACCTGCCCTGCCTGCGGAGGAGATCTCAACATCAAGCTGGGGAAAAACGGTCATTTCCTCGCCTGCAGCAACTATCCGGAGTGTCGATATACCAACGACTATACCCGGGATGAAAAAGGAACGATCCAACCCGTCGAGCGGGCTGAAGAGGAAGTGACGGACATCCCCTGCGATAAATGCGGAAAGCCCATGGCTAAAAAGGTGGGCAAGTTCGGCTCTTTTCTGGCATGCACCGGATATCCGGAGTGCAAACACACCCGGTCCCTGGCGCCCGCAAACGGCGGCGCGCCCACGGGAGTTCACTGCCCCGTCGAAGGATGCCGGGGAGAGGTAGTGGAGAAAAAGAGCAAGCGCGGGAAAATATTTTACGGCTGCAACCAATATCCCGAGTGTAAATTCGCCACCTGGGACAAACCGGTACCCGAACCGTGTCCTGTCTGCGGCAGCCCTTACCTTCTTGAAAAAACGAGTAAGAAAAAGGGGACCTTTCGTATTTGCCCGAAAAAAGAGTGCGGGTTTGAAGCACCATCCGCGCCCGAGTAGGGAAGACGCATGAAGTTTTTATTTCTGGAGCCCTTCTTCGGCGGCTCCCATAAGGATTTTGCCGAAGGACTCGTATCACATTCCCGTCATTCAATCGATTTGCTTACCCTGCCGGCACGCTTCTGGAAATGGCGAATGCGGGGCGCGGCCTTTCACTTTTTTAAAAATATTGAGAATCTCGATACATACGACGGCCT
Source organism: Desulfobacterales bacterium (assembly GCA_963677545.2). GTDB lineage: Bacteria > Desulfobacterota > Desulfobacteria > Desulfobacterales > JAFDDL01 > JBECKW01. The sequence goes on from CAXXKH010000031.1 coordinate 111,602, forward strand.
GATCACTTCGGATCTGATGAGTCTGTCGGATTTCAAGATGCTCGTCGGCGCCAAATGCCCCCCGGCTCTGGTTTATTTTCATGAAAACCAGATCACCTATCCCCTGGCCCCCGGTGAAGCCCTCGATGTCCAGTTCGGCTTTACGGATATCACCACGGGACTTGCCGCGGATATGATTCTATTCAACTCCCACACCCACATGGAGACTTTTTTCGGCGCTCTCCCGGGCTTTCTTCGCATGATGCCCGAATATCGTCCCGGGTGGGTTGTGGGCGACATTCAGAAAAAAACCGGTGTCCTCAGCCCCGGATGCCGCTTTTCAGCCGGACCGCCCCGCTTGATGCCGCCGGAAGCCGGACCACCGCTCATCATCTGGAACCACCGCTGGGAGTACGATAAAAATCCGGAGGATTTTTTCAATGCACTGGACACCGTTCACAAGCAGGGGCTCGACTTTCGTCTGGCCTTGCTGGGTGAAAACTTTCAGGTGATGCCCAAGGCCTTCATTTCCGCAAAAAAACGCTTCGATAATCAACTTGTGCAATACGGATATGTAGACTCCCGGCATGAATATATCGACTGGCTCCGGCGGGGAAACATCGTCATAAGCACTGCACATCAGGAGAACTTCGGGATATCGGTGGTAGAGGCAATCCGACATGGATGTCTGCCGCTTTTGCCTGACCGGCTCGCATATCCCGAGATTTTGCCCGAAGCATACCACACCGCCTTTCTCTACCGCGACCAGGCAGATCTGACGGCAAAACTCGCCCGGCTCATCACCGACGGCCACGCCATGCAAAGAGAACAACAGGCACTGGCCGATGTCATGGGCCGATACGCCTGGGAAACCATCATCCCGGATTATGACAAGCTATTGGAGAGACTTGCTCATATGTCACCGACCTCCACACCGGCATGATCCTTTAACCTACATGCAATCGCCATGGATCACCCCGGTATTATTCTTGACATACCCGGATCTATTATGGGAGTAATTTGAATTCGATTATTTTTTGTATGGGTGTTATAGTATAACATGGTTAATATCTTACACAATTATGGAGCTGCTTGTTAATATCGAACACCGGTATTAAGGAGGACAATACCCGCCCCCGGTGTTGTCTGACATGAAAAAGGAATCCCCTCATGACATCTGTCAGTAATCTTGAAAAAGTCTTGAGAGCCGGTCATTTTGCGTTCACCGGTGAGCTCGGCCCGCCCCGGGGAACAAATCCGGAAACAGTCAGAAAAAAAGTCCAGCTCCTGAAAGGGGTTGTCGATTCCGTCAACATCACGGACAATCAGACCGCAATGGTTCGCATGTCGAGTTGGGCCGCTTCTTTGATCACCATACAGGAAGGAATTGAACCCAACTTTCAGATGGTCTGTCGCGATCGCAACCGTCTGGCCATGCAGGCGGACATCCTGGGCGCTTATGCCCTCGGCATTCGAAATATACTGTGTCTTTCAGGAGACCACCAGATGTTCGGTGACCATCCCAATGCCAAAGGGGTTTTCGATATCGACTCCATGCAGCTGATCAGCATGGTTCGAAAAATGTGCGATGAAGGCAAGTTTCTCAGCGGTGCGAAAATCGACATGCCGCCTAAAATGTTCATAGGCGCGGCCGCAAACCCCTTTGCCGAACCGTTTGAATGGCGGGTTCATCGACTGGCCAAAAAAATAGCCGCGGGTGCGCATTTTGTACAGACCCAATGCATTTATAATATGAATCGCATGCGCGAGTGGATTAAGCAGGCAAATGACATGGGCCTCACGGAGAAGATCTACATCCTTGCCGGCATCACTCCGATGAAAAGCCTTGGTATGGCGCGCTATATGCAGAAGTCCGTACCCGGAATGGATGTCCCTGATGAAATCATCACCCGCTTAAAAGGGGTCGAAAGAAAGAAACAGGCCGATGAAGGCATTAAAATGGCCTGTGAACAGATTGAAGAATTCAAGGAAACGAAAGGGGTCGCCGGTGTTCATCTCATGGCCATCGAGTGGGAGCACAAGGTACCGGAAATTGCTGAAAGAGCCGGGGTTCTGCCGCGTCCGGTCCTTTAATGGCATCAGGAGAAATAAATGTACGAATGTTCCCGCGGACCATTAGTATGGGCCTCTTTGGTCATATTCATCATCGGAACGTTTTTTCAGATCTTCCGGTTTTATACCCTCAGCCGAAAGGCCGGACTATCGCCCCATGTGCCTTTACTGAAACCCGAACGGGCTGAAAAAAAGATATCGTTCACCGATCGGATCACGAAAATCCTTAGGAAGGCCGGACAAACGGTACTCTCCATACATCCGGTAATGATAACGGTCAGTGCGATTTTTCACCTATGCCTGATTTTTGTACCGTTTTTTTTACTGGGCCATAATGAACTCATCAAAATGGCCTTCGGTTTCAGCCTGCCTTCGGTTTCAGAACATATTTCGGACATGCTGACCGCGGTTGTTCTGCTTTGCTGCCTTTTTTTTCTGTTCCGAAGAATCTTTCTCCCCCGGGTGCGCACCATCACAACTTTTTATGACTACCTGGTTCTGGCACTGGCCACAACTCCCTTCTTGAGCGGATTTCTCGCTTTCCATCAGATATTCGACTACCGGACGGTGATGACCGTCCATATGCTCTCGGGGGAACTGATGCTCATGGCCATTCCATTCACCAAGCTGACACATATGATTTTCTTCTTTCTCAATCGTTTCCTGGTGATAAACGAACACACCTTTGGCAGGGGACGCCGCACATGGTAAGAATGAGTTTTTTAGACAGCCGGAGAAAACTATGACAAAAGCGGTAACAAATGATATCGATATAGAAGCAATCAGGGCAATCCTGAACACCGAAAAAGCCAAGATGAAGCTTTGGCTGAAGGTTTGCGCCCATTGCAGCCTGTGTGCCGAGAGCTGTTTTTTATATACGACAAAAGGCAGAGACCCGAAGTATATGCCGTCTCATAAATTCATCAACTCAATCGGTACGCTTTACAAGAAAAAGGGGAAAGTAAACCGGGAAGCTCTCGAAAAAATAGGTGATATCGTCTGGAACCGTTGTGTACTCTGCATGCGATGCTATTGCCCCTTCGGAATCGACATCCCCGAAATGATTGCTCTGGGGAGGAAAATCTGCCGAACCCAGGATATATACAGAAGGTATGATGAAGAATAATGAGCCGATTTAAAAGGTATGAATTTCTAATGACGTTAACGAAAAAATTAATCCGGTTGCCGTTCCTGCCGATTTTGCTATTGATCCTGTTCGGCATATCCTACGCCGGTGAACGGCAAGATGAACTTATAATAGACAATTCTGATGCGTACCGGGAAAAACATCGTTCCCCCGTAACCTTTCCACACGAACTTCATGTGGGAGATTTTGATTGTCTCGCGTGCCATCACGATTATAAAGACGGTAAAAACATCCTCAATGAGGAGATGCTGGAAGAAAAAAATCCGGATCTTCTTTGTGCCGCTTGTCACGATGAAAATGCCGATATCGACCTCCAGGAAGCATATCATCGCCAATGCATAAGTTGTCACAGACAGTTTAGAATTCACTGTTGCTGTGAAGTCTGCGATGAAATTGTGTGGCTGGTCGGGTCTGAACCGGGGCCCGAGCTTTGCGGAGAATGTCATATCAAATAACGAAAACGCCAAAACGGTCTAAATCCGGGGAGACTGAGACACCCGGTGTATATAGAGGGAGGTACTGTCGTGATAAAAGCGATACAGAAACCGGTTGAAGAAATCATCGACGCCGTAAAGGAATATGTCCGTATTCTGAATATCGGTTGCGGCGGGTGCGTGTCGGTCTGTCTGGCCGGCGGCCAGAAAGAAGTTCAGGCCCTCAACCGAGAGATTAACCAACGGTTGAAAGCAGAAAATGCCCCGGGTCGGGTAGACGCCTACACGGTGGAACGGCAGTGCAACCTGAAATATCTCGAAGGACTCGACACCCTGGCGGCCAAATATGACTGCCTGATTTCCATGGCCTGCGGCGCCGGCACACAGCTTCTTGCCGAACGCTTTCCGCTGACGCCTGTATTCCCGGCCGTCAACACCGTTTCCATCGGTATTGACAGGGATATCGGTGTTTACGAGGAAAGATGCAGGGCCTGTGGTGAATGCGTCCTGGGCTATACGGGCGGAATTTGTCCCGTCACCCGTTGCGCCAAGGGACTCTTCAATGGTCCTTGCGGCGGAACCAACGGAGGAAAATGTGAAGTCAGCCAGGACATCCCCTGTGCATGGGTCGATATATATAACCGCTTGAAAGATCAAGGCAGGTTGCACCACATTCACAAGTTGCGACCGGCCATGCTCTGGCAGAATCAAATCCAGCGGACTACCGTCCAGCCGACATATGCGTATCGATATTCGGGAAAATAAAAAAAGGAGATAATATGACTCAGGAAAAACGTCTCGCGAAGCGTCATCCCATTAAAGTCAATGCCACCGTCATAACTCCAACGGCTTTTATCCCGGTGATCACCGTGGATATCAACACCGACGGCATCCGCATCACATCACCCGACCCGATTCTGCCGGAAACGGATGTCGCCCTTTCCCTGGCCACGGGAGAAGAAACGCTGTTGTCGGGAGCGATTCTCTGGGTGCTTGAAATCGACAAAAAAGAGAATGCACCGCTTTACGATGTCGGCATCGAAATCGACTCGATCATCTTAAAAGAGCATGAAGCCATCGAATTTGCGGACAGGAAAGCGACCGTCGCAAAGATCCTTTCCCGGACCCGGCAGACGGCGGATGCCGGATAATTCACCCCGCCGTTCGCTTGTTTTTCATGTAATTTGCCGGAGTTCGTCCCGAATGAGATTGTTCAAATACTCTTCGGGGGAAAGCAGCGCTCCTTTGGAAATAAAAAATCGGTTCTTTCCAGTCTTTTCGAGAATAAGCTTGAGACCATCCTTGAAATTATCGGTGAGTTTCCTGTAAATCCCTTCAATGGTAGTACTGCCATCCGCCAATTCGCCCATAAGATAATCAACCGTCTCTTCCTCGAGAACAATATTGATTTCATGGGTTTTAAAAAACTTGAGTTCTATCTCCTTAATCTTTTCATGGAATGTTTTTACGACACCGATCGCGGTCCCGATATCAACCACCCGTCGGCTGTAATAATCCGCAATGACCTTCGCCCGAACCGGGGTAAGGCTCAGATGGTATTGATCCATCCACTGGTCCCAGTTGTCATTCAGGTATGAAGCGATATGGTCTCTTTCCGACTGGAGCAATTGATCAAAGGCGGTCATCCACTGATCGCTTCCAGGGTCTTCAGCCAACAGGGATAGTGTCCGCTCCGGATCGGAGACAAAGGCTTCAGTGGCCGGAAATCTTCGAATGTTTAGTGAAGGAAGCCTCTTTTCAAATGGAAGCAACGCATTTTCCACGGCACTCACCAGCCCCCGTGCGCCTGTATTCTCTTTGAAAGCAGTATTCGCAAGCTGTTTGAGCAGCGCATCATCGAACTTGATATCGATACCATAGGCGCCAAAGTCGAGTTTCTTGCCAAGCACAATGGGGTTGCTCGGGTTTTTCAGAATTTTGAATAGGTCCTGCTCCGTAAGTTTTTCAAACACCGCCCGGACCGGAAGCCGCCCCACGAACTCCGACTCGAAACCGTAATCGATGAGGTCTTCGGACTTGGCATATTTGAGCCAGTCGTTTTTCTCGGTGGTCTTGCCGATACTGCCGCCGAAACCGATGTGCTGGGTGTTCATACGCTTTGAGATGATCTCGGGCAGTTCCTGAAAAGCACCGCTCATGATAAAGAGGACGTGTTTTGTATTTACCGAATTCTTGTCCCTCTTTCCGGTTTTACGAAACTTCTCGATTTCCTGCATCATGGAAATGGGATCATGGGGCACCTTCATGTCCACATCGGTCTCTTCCATGGGCTTGAGCAGTGCCCGTTGAACACCCGTCCTTGAAACATCCGCACCAATCAGGTTTTTTCCGGAGGCGATTTTGTCGATTTCATCTATGTAGATGATACCGTATTGTGCCGCATCGATATCTCCGTCCGCCTCCCGGACCAAGTCTCTGACAAGGTCTTCCACGTCCCCGCCCACATACCCGGTTTCACTGAATTTCGTCGCGTCCCCCTTTACGAAGGGAACGCCAATCCGCTTGGCGATCAATTTGACCATATAGGTCTTTCCAACCCCCGTGGGCCCTATCATAAGCACATTGTTTTTAATCTGCCCCACCATATCCAGGGCCTCGCTGTCCTCGCCGGTCTGGAAGCGTTTAACTCTATTGAAATGGGTACAGATCTTGGTGGCAAGTACCGATTTGGCCTGGTCCTGCTTGATGATGTAATGGTCCAGATAGGCCACCAGGTCTTCGGGTTTCAGGTCGAACTCAATCGTCTGCTTCTTTTTGGGGGGCGCCTCTTGTTCGTCTGTCGTTTCCCTATGGGTCATGACAACAGGTGACATAAACTTAACGTTATCTCCGAACCGCTTTGACAAAAATTCACCGATCTCTTTCTCAAGCTCTTTGGGGGTCGGTATCTTCTCGTTGACTTCTTTTTTCATATAACCATCCGTAATTTCTTTTAATTATAGCCCTTTAAACAAAAAAAGGAGGGCTGCCGGCTGCTCTATCAGCCCCTTTCCTTATAAAAACATAAGTCATGAAAACGAGAATGCAAGCCGGGAGCCATTGAGCGCGGGATAATCGCAGAGCAAATTTCGTTCAGGTGTCAGGTGTCGGGTTTCAGGTGTCAGGTATCGGTAGCACCGATGACCGGTACTGGAGCGGGAAGTAAGCAACCAGGTCATCCATTCTATTTTGTATTGGATTTGATTGATAAAAAAAATGGGGCGAAACGCTTCTCTAAATGGGTTCCGATGTATCAGGACAAACTCCGAGCTTTGTAATCCAGACGTTTCACACAAGGTACCGGATGCTGTTTTTGCCGTTCCTGACACCTGACACCCGACACCTGAAACCTGTCGGAGATCCCGGCGTCGGGAACGCCTCACAAAGCCGAAATATTATAGTCCTTGATTTTACTCAAAAGCGACGGATGGCTGATTTCGAGAAGCTCGGCAGCCCGGGTCCGGTTCCCGCCGGTTTCGGCAAGGGCACTTGAAATCAGTGATTTTTCCATCACTCGCTTTGCCGCTTTCAAGGAGAAACCGTCCAGGTCCGAATAAAAATTGCTTGTAGCAGCTTTGCTCGAAAGTTCCGGGGGAAAGTTATCCGGTTGGAGGGTCGATTCATCGGTCAGGACCATGGCCCGCTCGATGATATTTTCAAGCTGACGCACATTTCCCGGCCAGTCGTTTGAAAGCAGGAGTTTCATGGCTGATGGTGAAATCCCTTCGATATTTTTACCGAGTTTCCTGTTAAATTTTTTCAGAAAATTCTGGGTCAGCAGGGGGATATCTTCCGACCTCTCCCTCAGGGGCGGCAGCAGGATGGAAATCACGTTAAGGCGGTAGAAAAGATCCTCACGAAAGGTCCCCCGGTTCGCCTCCTCGGAAAGGTTTTTTGACGTGGCGGCGATAATCCGCACATCCACCTTCCTGCCTCTAGATTCGCCGATGGGGAGAATCTCTTTCTCCTGAAGCACCCGGAGCAGTTTCACCTGCAAGTTTAAGGGCATTTCGCCGATTTCATCCAAAAAAAGCGTCCCCCCGTTGGCCGCCTCGAAAAGCCCGGCCTTGTCCTTATCCGCTCCGGTAAAGGACCCTTTTTTATAGCCGAACAGTTCGCTCTCAAGAAGATTTTCGGGAATACCCCCGCAATTTACCGGAATGAAAGGTTCTCCTGAGCGGGGGCCGCTGAAATGGATTCCTTTGGTTACCAACTCCTTCCCCGTGCCGCTCTCACCGATGATAAGTACGGTCGTATCATACTGGGCGGCTTTGGCGGCGATCTTGAATACCGACTGCATGGGCTTGCTCTTGGCCATCATTTTTCCGAAATGATAGCTGGTGGTAATGGTCCGAATGCGCTCCTTCAGCTTCAAGTTCTCTTTCTTCAGGCTTTCCCGTTCCTCCGCTTTTTTCAGGGTAAGCAACACTTCATCCGGCTTGAACGGTTTGGAAATAAAGTCATACGCGCCCTTTTTTATTGCCGTCAATGCGATGTCCATGGTGCCGAAAGCAGACATCATCATCACGGTGGTGTCCTGTAAGAATTCCCGAGCGGCCTCCAGAAACGCCAGCCCGTCCATACGCGGCATCTTTAGATCGCAGAGAATAAAACCATACCCCCTCTTCTGAACCTTCTCGAGCGCCGCCAGGCCGTCTTCCGCCGTATCAATCTGGTAACCTGACTTGCCGAGCAGATGCGTCAGCATATGCCGCATGTTGGCTTCGTCATCAATGATAAGAAGTGTTTTACTGTTTGTTTCCATTGTATTCATCCAAATTTCCGGAATGGGGTTCATATACCGGCAGCGACAATATCATTCGGGCCCCACCCCCGGGATTGTTTTCCGCCTCGATCTTTCCCCCCATTGACTCGACAATCAACAGCGAAACCCAGAGACCCAGGCCGCTTCCCATTCCCGGTGGCTTGGTGGTAAAAAACGGGTCGAAAATCTTGCCCAGATCCTCCTCCGCAATCCCCACTCCATTATCCTCGAACACCAATCGTACCATACCGGGCGATTCTTTTCCATCGGGTCCGGAGGGTGTCCGGTTCTCACTTTCTATCCGGATTCTCCCCTGGTCTGTTTGTTCACTCATCTTGACGGCATCGGCCGCATTGAGCATAAAGTTGAGCAAAAGTTGTCTGAGTTGATCCGGATCCGCCAAAACAGTGTCGTTCAAAGCAGTAAATTCAGCGTCCACATCCACATCGGCAAACAGAGGTTGCACCCGGACCATTTGGATTACATCCGCCAGCTCATCATGTATGGATACCTCCTGTCGCCCCTCTCCGGAAGGTCTGGAATAATTCAATAGCTGTCTGATAATGGTGCTGATTCGCTCAATCTCGTCCTCCACCCGACGGATATAGTCCTCTTTTTCAGATTCTTCCGTATCAGGCTGTTTTATCAGGGCCAGATATCCAAGCACAATGCCGATGGGGTTGCCGATTTCGTGGGCAACACCCGACGACAGCCGGCCGACCGTTGCAAGCTTTTCCGCCCGGATAATTTCCTGCTGGGCCTGTTTCAGCTCAGTCATGGCGGTCTCAAGACGGGAGACCGTGTATTGAAGTTTTTCCTGGTCCTCCCTGTTGAGATCCAGAATACGGTTGAAGGCCGAGGAGAGCCTCGAAAGCTCATTCTCGCCACCTTCTTCAAGCAAAAAAGTACTGTCACCCGCACGAAATCCCTCGGCACGCCGAACGATTTTCATAATGGGCCGAATAGCCAGATGATGAATACGGTACAACCCCACAAGAGAAAGCAGAATTGTGTTGATCAGCAGATACCACCCGATGAATTTCTGGGTTTTTCTGAGTTGAGCATACGCCGGTTCCAGGCAGAGAGATATACCGGCGGCAGCCGCATTCCCCGATGCATCGAATACGGGTTTGGCAAGGGATAGATATTTCCGTTGCCGCCAGAAGACCCCCCAGGTCTCACCAATAAATTCGGACCGCCTCACCCTCTTGTTTTTGGCCGTCTGTACAAGACGTCCCAGAGAAGCGGCGACACCGTCCTCCCGGCCGCCAAGCCAATGGAGATCTCCCCGAATATCCACCCACACAACGGCGGTAACACCTGGGGTATCCAGAACGTTTCGTATCCGTTCGGTATCGATTCCATCATTGAAACCGTCTTCCCCATCGGGTCCGGAAATAAGCTGGACGCATATGAAATCGATCAGGACATCCACTTTCTCTTTTTCAGTACGAATCACATGCTTTTGGGAGGCGAATACCATCACCAGATCCAGCAGCACCATCCCCACAAGCAACAGCAGCGCGATTAAAAAACCAATTTTAATTTTGACATCGAGTTGCTTCAAAAGAGTCCGCACCTTTCAGCCCGGGGAAAAGGGAAACGATCCCACCGATTCGATTCACAGAGGATGGGTAATGAGGCACTTTTTATTAAGGGGAAACTATCCCTTCGATTCGATTCACAGAGGATGGAAAATGAGACGCTTTTTTTTAAATGATTTGCTTGTGAAGAATCCGAAATGCTGGCATAATATGCGAATGTCGTCATTATTTTTTTCCGGTTTTCTCTTTCGGAGAAAAAGACATACAGGGATGATTTGAACTTGAAAAAACAGTGACTGAAGGAAACGCCTTGCTTTTGAATTTCATAGCCCGGCATCCGTGGGGAAATAGTTTATCCCATGTCACATAATAATGCCGACATTTATGACAGTCGATTTTTTTAACGGGTGTTTCCATAGGAAACCCACCCCCTTGCAGCGGGAATCTTTTTTGGGTCCGGTGTAATTATTATAGTAAGGTAACATTTTTTTCAAGAGAAAATAGAGCTTTATGATACAAGCCATACTTTCGCGGAACAAACATGTTTTCAACCATTACAACCAATTTCGCAAACAAGTTTTCTTAGAGCTCTCTCCGAAAGCCGGTGAAGCTGTCCTGTATCTCCTGCCGTGGCTCCTCAGCATCAATCACGAGGCATGCCCGGGTTATATCGCCGATCTGGAGCGCCCCTTCAAGGTATTTAACGTCGATATCGAAAAAGAGATCCGACATCGCGAAACTGCCTTCAAACGGCTTTTCGGTGTCCGGGAATCCAGGTCTCTGCTGCAGACCGGATCGATATTTTCGACCATTCAGGGCCTGTACACCATCGGCAGCGTCGGTTCGGTAAGTCAGACATCGGGTTCCGACTGCGACATCTGGGTTTGCTATAACAAAGAGGATTTCACCGAAACATCCTGGCACCAGCTCCACCAGAAAATCAACCTGATCAAGGACTGGATGGATATCAACCTGAAGATGGAGATCTTTTTCTTCGTATCCGACGTGGCGGATGTCCGCAACAACCATTTCGGAAGCGTCGATGAGGAGAGCTCCGGCAGCACCCAGAAAAACCTGCTTAAAGAAGAATTTTACCGTACCTGTATCGTAATCTGCGGAAAAATTCCACTGTGGTGGCTGTGCTATGACAAGGAGAAAAAAGCGCCCATTGATTACAATGAAGCGATCGACGATATCGAGCGAATCAAATACAGCCACTACGACATCATCGACTTCGGGAACCTGTCCCCGGTTGAAAAATCCGAGCATTTCGGCGCCGCACTCTGGCAGCTCCAGAAGTCACTCTCAAGTCCCCTCAAATCAATTATTAAAATGATTCATGTCAAGATCCTGCTTGAATCATCCCGGGTAACTCCCATCTGCCAGCTTTTTCGGGACATGGTGCTCAGCAGTGATGAACAGGACACATATCCGGATCCGGGTGTCTTCACCATGAACGCTATTCTTGACTACTACAACGAAACAGGCGATTTCAGCACCGGAAAACTGCTCAAGGAGTGCTTTTATCTCCGGTGCGACATCAAACCCCAGAGTCACCGGACACCGCTGAAAAATCTTCTCGCCAAGGAATATTTACAGAAGAACCCTATCGATATTCGAAAAAGAATCCGTTTGAGCCGTTTCGACCGCTGGGATTTCAACTCCCAGATCAACCTGGGAGACCGCCTGTTCCGACTGCTGTTGAACAGCTACCGCGACATTTCTTCCAGCCATGCCGCCATGGCGACAGAGATAAACAAGCAGGACTTTACCATTATCGGCAGAAAAATCCTGGCCAGCTACCAGAAAAAAGAGAATAAAGTCAGGGTGCTTCAAAAACCGATCGCCAATCTGAACCTTCCGTATCTGACGCTTCACCTCAAGGGCAATCAATGGCAGCTGTTTTCGGACAGCAATAAAAACGTCCCGCTGGCTGCAAACACCGATATTCTGCGATTGATCGCCTTCACCGTCTGGAACGGTCTGTTCGGGACAAACAAGATCCGGATGGAACCGAACCCCTCGAGCGTGACACTCCAGGAGGTCTTGAATCTGGGCAGAAAGGTCGGTGATTTCTTCGGCATCTTCGATCGGTTCGATGTGGAACTTGATCAGTATCTTAAAAAGGAGCGTACCGTAAAAATTCTGATAGTGGTAAGCTTTGAAAAGGCTTATTACGAAAAAGACATCAACGATTTCGGAATAATCTATATCAACAGCTGGGGAGAACTGTTCGTGGAACGAATGAAGTCACCAAGAAAGTTGGAGGTGTTTATCAGAAAAACCTGTGAGAGCCGGTGGAAACCGGAGATCAACTATTATGTCCAGCGCAACAGTACCTACTATGAAAAGATTATCGAACGTACCAAACGGATTATCTTTTCCAACCTCTGATCCGGCCTGAACTATTTGTATGAAACTTCAAGCCCAATGTTTCTAAAGCACCCTCTTGCACTTAATCTTGCTCTTGATCTTAATCTTGTCGTTAGCATGGATTAAGATCAAGATTAAGAGCATAGAAAAATACAACAAAGTGTCGTTTCTGATCAAAGGAACTGCAACTGGCCGGTGGTCGGACTGACTTCCAGGCTACGTTCGAAACGCAGTGGAGAAGCAGCCTGCCACGGCACAGCCCTTAGGCGAAGTTTCGGTCAATTCTGATCAATGCCGGGTAAACAATGTTTCGAACTCCCGGCGACTGGCAAGCTGACCTCTGACTCCCGATCTCCGACCTCTACGTCCTGTCTACCCCCGCCACTCAGTATCATCCACCGTCGTTTTAAAGTCCGCCGCGATCACTTCCGGCAGTTTTTCGTCCCTGGTCTTTTCCAGATCCTTGGCGGTGGGTTTGCCGACGAACATAAGCCGTTTTCGGGGACATTTTTCCATGGCTTTGAGGAGATCCTCCGTGCAGTCCGTTTCATAACCGTCGTAATCGATGGTACAGAGCCCCTCATCCATTTTAAAGAGATTCGAAATCCGTGTACATGCCTTGCAACCGATGCACCCGACATTGCACACCGCCTTTACCTCTTTCCCCGTATCCAGGTTCGAGCAAGCCACTGCAAGCATCTGCTCGGACTTGAACGGCGCCATGGTGATGATATTTCTCGGGCAGGCATTCGCGCAGGCCTTACATCCCACGCATTTTTCATAATCCACCACGGCCAGCCCGTTCTGGACGTGTATCGCGTCATACTCACAAGCACGCTCGCAATCACCAAAGCCAAGACACCCGTAAACGCATCCCTGCACGTCGGCCACGATATTGGCAGCCGCGCATCGCATCTCTCCCCGATATTCATGCCGGTGAAGGCGATTTGAATGGTCGGCGCCGCAGTGGACAATAGGCCGGTAAGGCAGGCTCTCTCCGACCTCGACCCCCATGACGGATGCGATGCTGCTTGCACAGGATGCGCCTCCGACATTGCAGAGTGCGACACCCGCATTTCCGGCAACAATGGCTTCCGCGTATTCACCGCACCCGACAAATCCACAGCCGCCGCAATTTGCGCCCGGAAGCGCATCAATAATTGCTTCCACACGCGGGTCCACCTCCACATGAAAGGCCTTGTTGGCCCATCCCAGTACAAATGTCAGAATCAAGGCCATTGCCAATAAAGTCGCAGCCGATAGGCCTACCGTAACCAGTGTCATATGGTTCGCTCCATTTCTGGAAAGTCTGTTTCTCTTTCGTGTCCGGCATTGAGCGGATCGACAATTCCCTTGTGAGCATACGCCGCATTATCGTTCTGAACTGCCGCCTGTTCCGCCTTCCCGGCCGTCAGTGCCTTTTCCAAGCCGGAGTTGACCCCGGTAAATCCCATAAATCCCATGGCAAGTATTCCGGCAACAATAAGGGTGATGGCGGCGCCTCTCAACGGCTTCGGCACATCACACAGATCGAGTTCCTCCCGAATACCGGCCATGATGACGATGGCGATGGTAAAACCGACCCCGCCGAAAATCGCCAGCACCAGGGAGCGGCCCAGGTCCCACGCATCCGCCGGGTTGTCCACGCCAACGATATTGTCCTTGATTTTCAGACAGGCGAACAGAATGGCGCAATTGGTAGTAATGAGCGGCAGAAAAACCCCGAAAGACTTGTACAGATCCGGGTTGTATTTCCGTACATACATTTCAACGAACTGAACCGATGCGGAAATGGCAAAAATGTAGACGATATAACAAAGGACCGTAAGGTCAACGGTTGCAGCCGTCTCCGCCGGCATAAAAAAACCGGCCACCCACGCGGACAACGGCGCACCGGGCGTCAGAACAAACGTGGTAATGGTCCAACTGATCAATGCGGCAATGGTTATTACAAACGTCACCGCACAGCCCATGCCGAATGCCATATCCACACGCCGTGAGACACCGATAAACGGACAGATCCCGACAAAGTTAATCAACACAAAGTTGTTGATCAAGGCTGCGCCCACTGCAATCAGGCTGATGTCAATGATATAATTCATGGATTAATTCCCTGTTTTTGATTTTCTGTCTCCATACCAGTTCACAGCCCCCAGCAACAATCCGAAGGTCAGGAATGCCCCGGGCGGCAGGACCATAATTACCCAGTCAGGCCATGCCGCGGGCAGTACCCGCAATCCGAAAAACATCCCGGTCCCCAGAATCTCCCGCACGGCGGCAATACTCGAAAGCGCGAGCGCAAAACCGATGGACTGCCCGATAGCATCCGCACCGGCGGTTATTACCGACTGTCGTGAGGCGCAGATCTCGCAACGCCCGATAATGATGCAGTTGACGATGATCAGAGGAATATATGGACCGAGTGTTTTGCTCATCTGGTACATATAGGCGGCAAGAAACTTGTCCGCAATGGTCACGAATGTAGCGATAGTCAACGTGAAAATGACGATCCTGAGATGCGGTTTCAGAAGATTGCGAATCAGGCTAATAATTACGTTGGCACAGAAAAGCACAAACATGACTGCCCCCGCCATCGTGATGGCGGCCTTCATGCTGTTGGTAACCGCCAGGGTCGGGCATAATCCCAAAAGCTGGCGATATACCGGGTTTTCCGGCAATATCCCCTGAATGAACCGCTCCAGCGGTGTTGGTCCCTTGGCCATATTAACTGTCCTATTCGTTATGGTTTGTTATTCCTTGTTTTCCTTCAGCTCGGCCTAAAATCCGCGGCGGCGGGATTCCAAGCTCATCCCTGCTTATCCTTCAGTGCCGGCCTCAAATCCGCCAGTGCAGTGTTGATGATCTGGATGACGCTGTTGGAGGAGATCGTTGCACCGGTTACGGCGTCAATCTCAATCGGTTTCGATGCACCCATTTTTGTTACTGTAAGGGCATCGGAAGCGGGTTTACCGATAAACTGCCCGCGCCATTCCGTTTCGATTATCTTGTTTCCGAGGCCCGGCGTCTCCTTCTGCCCCAGCACATAAAGACCGGAAATCTTATCAGCGTCCGCATCCAACCCCACAAGTAGTTCTATCTTGTCCGCATACCCGGCGCCCGAAGTCTTCACCACCCAACCGATCCGCTTACCGCTGATAAGTGCTTCATAAACATTATAAAAAAGCTTACGGCCTGATTTCTCGACAGCCATCTGGTGTTGAACGACATCCAAGGCCTCCCCTTTTTGCGCTATCTCAAGGGCTTTTTCTTCCCCCAATACGAGACCGGGC